>CAWIKJ010000028.1:0-314033 GCA_963836745.1 uncultured Actinomycetota bacterium | reverse complement strand
AGATTGTGAGTTTTTCAGTGTTGTTCCAGGGTCAATAATGTCTTTGATCCATTTGTTTTAAACTCAAATTTAAAGTCGAAAATCCAGGTCTGAACTACCAGTTTCATTCGTGTTCATCCCTCCATGCATTCACGTGGCGTAGAAGCTTGAACGTCAATTCAAAACCATTTCTTACGTCTTATTACTCCCGATCCCGTACCCTCAGCAACACTCAAATGACCATCGATGTATTTTGTAATACACTTTCATCGGCAAGCTTATCCATAAGTCTTCCCAGATAATATAGTAACATTTGCTTTTGGCAACATTCGCAGGTGGTAGAATGCTCAAAATACTCGAGGGTGGAACGACTATATGGTCGCCCTGTTTCTTGTGTCAGGAGCGATGTCTTGTTTGTTATTCACGTCTGCATACAGTCAATCAGCAGATAACGATTCAAGAAAGTAACCAAAGCACAAACGCAAATGTGTCTCAAGGTATTGGAAGTGCAAAAGAAGAAGTGACCCAAGTTTTAGGAAACAACAGTGAGATAATGGCAAACAACACGCCAATAGGAAATCCTAACGCATCTATATCTGAGAAGATGTCTGCTGAATCCAACGCCACAGACAACCAGACTAACAACACAAGTATGACCAATCAAACAGCCAATCAAACAGCCAATCAAAGTAATCCCCTAACAAAATTCAGCTGAAGGGATAGGGAAAGCGATAGGAATAGGTAAATAACATGTTCTAGAAGTCGCACCTATTTTTTAGCGACACTTTTATAAGCATAGACTTTTCTGTTACAACTGATATACGACTACTCGAGACATATCCTTGCGACATTGTAGTATTTTTTTGTTATTGAAACTAGCAAAAAGTATTGGGATACGATCACTGGGGATATATTGGTTTTAAAATATTCTGACTGGGACAATCAGTGACGATGTTGCTATGAATATAGTGTGGTAAAAGACTGGATGAAGCCGTAAATACTTATCGTTACTAATTCTTCCGAAAATATTCTTTAGCTTATTTGGTAACATCGCATCAGGACGTTTAGCAAGGATTCTTATGATGTTTCTGTCTTTTCCTTATTGAGAAAACCAGTATACTTATACTAATCTACATTAGTTCCGGCAGAGCTTTTATATAAATTCAGGAACAAGAGGTACAGGGTGTGAGGGTTCATCGAATCGACCATGTGGGTATAATCGTAAAAACTTTGTGCGGCTAAAGAGTTTTTTTTTTTTAGGACTTGAGTTGCAGGGGGAAGGCGAACTGGAAGGCGAGTGGCTGGATAAAATAGTCGGGCTTAAAAATGTTAAAAATGCTTATGCCATGTTCCGAACGCCGGATGGCGAGGCAAATATCGAGCTAATCCAATTTTACACACCGTCCGATGAAAGCACTGTTCGACAGCCGCTGGCAAATACTCCGGTATCCGCCATATTGCCTTTGTCGTTGAAGATATTGAAGCTCATGTCGCCCGATTGAAAAAGCAGGGCATGGAAGTCTTTAGCGAGGTACAACACTACGATGAAGTTTCAAGTTATGCTACGTTCGCGGGCAGAGGGAATAATTATAGAATTGGCGGAGCCAATCAAATGAACTGCAACAGCAAATAATTACACTTCATTTCATTCGTAATTAATGTAGGGTGTAATACCCCCTCCACGACTCCTTTTTTACCTTCCTTTTTTCTCCATGAACCAATCGAAGTTTTGGAACATATAGCATTCAGGTCATGCTAGCAGAGGGATGGATACGCTAGATTTAGTATTATACATTGCATACTTCGATATTCAACGAATTGCGGAACCAAGCAGGATACAAGTTCCATTCTTTTTTAACCGATATATGTAACGCAACCATTTGAAGGAAATAATGACATCATAAAGTCGAAAACTGCTATATCGTATGTGCTGCACCAGTTAACTAATGGTAAGACTTAGTATACAGGCAGCTCACGAACAAGTCAATCCAACTGATTTATTAAATGATGTTATAATCATGGACGAATACGGAATTGAAAGATGTTGGACTAGTGACCATTATATGCCTTGGTGGGATACCGGGGCTTCAGGGGGGCCGCTTGGCCTTGGCTAGGAGCAGCCTTGGCCAAAACACAGCATATCTCAATAGGTACAGGTGTAACTGCTCCCATACTAAGATACCATCCAGCCATCGTGGCTCAAGTGTTTGCTACACTTGGATATATGTTTCCTAATAGGGTATTTCTAGGAATAGGTCGCGGAGAGGCTCTAAACGAAGTAACTAGTGGTAATGAGTGGCCTTCGGGTATTGAAAGGTTTGCAAGGTTAAGGGAGGCATTACACCTAATAAAAAAACTGTGGACTGAAGACTGGGTTAATTTTAGAGGGAACTATTATTGGGTAACAGACTCCAAACTATATACCAAACCTGCTAAGCCAATCCCCCTTTATATTTCTGGCCTGGGTGAGCAGAGTGCTAAACTTGCAGGGGAGGAGGCTGAAGGCTTCGTTACTAATGAACTAGATATTGAAATAATAAGGAATAAATTATTCCCTGCCTTGGCAGAAGGTGCTCGAATCTCTGGTAAAAATTACGAGTCCTTGGATAAAATATTGTTTATTCCAGCATCATACAATGAAGATAAGGGAAGGGCTATCCAATCTATTAGATTTTGGAGAGGTTCGATGATCAAGGCATTTTTCGATGTAGACATGCACGATCCTAGAAAGATAGAAGAGAATGGTCAGATTATTGGCGATGACACCGTGGAAAATAAGTTAGTTGTTTTCACGAGCGCGGAGGAAGCGATAAAGAAACTCCAGAAGTATATTGATGTAGGATTTACCGAGATTGTATTAACTAATTCGAGCCCGAATAGAAAAGAATTGGTAAAGATTATGTCAGAGAAAATTATTCCCCATTTCAATGTTGATTAAAGAGGGAGATAAGAATTCTTAAGTAGGGGAAATTTGCTTACTAAAGTCTTCACCTTTGCAAAGTCCTGTTTAGGACAGTTTGGTTAATTTTACGTTATCAAACGAGGCTGAACTGTCTTCTTCGTAGAGTCCTAGGACACCGTCTGACATCTTTGAGGGATCGTTAACTTTTGCGTCTGTGATATCTACTACTGTATGACCATCGACTGCTATAGTAAAATGATAGCCTACTGCCTTGACAGTTAAATGCTGGAACGAACCAATTTCAACGGTTGGATTCTGTCCTGTCTTTAGAAATATTTGCTTCTCCAAAGTCGAGTCTCCTGGTGCATTATCTTTTTTTCCAAACTCAAAACCATTGGTTTTTAACAAAACCCAATAAAAATGGGTTGAGCGAGGTGCTTCGTCTGTATATCTAAAGAATATCCATCCTGTCTCCCAAGAGTTAGGTGCACTACCCGTCCGTAACTGCTTGTTAGTTCGCATGTCGAGATCAAGTTGAAAATTGTGGAATTTCTGGGTGGACATCACTAACGTCGAGAAAGTCTCGGTCGGCGCACTAGCTGATGCAGGATATGTTGTTAAAACTCCGTTCGCACTTGCTGTTTTTCCACCACTGAGATATTTCATTTTCCACTTACCATCTGGCGATACTTGCCCGTTTTGAGTAAACGAATATGATGCATCAAATGAATCTGAGAAATCAACATCGGCCGAGGAAGCAGTAATAAACCACCATGATTTGGGAATAGTCATTGCATTGCCGGCTTGATCCCGAACTCCTGTTGTAAGAGTAGCTACATATATTGTGGATGGTTTTAAATTAGATGAAGGGGTAAATATAGCCGTCCTATACCCAAGTGAACTACTAAGCGACCGTGTCCCTTCAACATAGGTGGAGCTGCCACTAATCTTGAGTGTGAATGTTGAAGAGGTAATAGATGAACTGAGCATTGGTTCGCGAGGTTCTTCCGCGACCTGCCCACCCGCCGCAACGTGGACGCGGTGTTCATGGTGGCGCTGCCGATGCTGCCCGAGGAGGAGCGGCGGATCGACCTGCTGGGCGTCACGGTGGTGGTCGCCGGCGCCCGGCTGCGGGACTTCCCGTCGGTGGCGGTCGACGACATCGGGATCGGCGTGACCGCCGTGGAGCACCTGATCGGGCTCGGGCACACCCGGATCGGCATGATCCGCACCAGTGACACCGAGGGCGGCCGCTGGACCAGCGACGTCCACCGACGGGAGGGATACGCCCGCGCCATGGCCACGCACGGGCTCGCCGCTCCACCCGAGCTCGTGGTGACCGAGCCCTACAGCGTGCGGGCCGGCGCCGACGCCATGGCCCGGCTTCTCGCCCTGCCGGACCCGCCCACCGCCGTCTTCTGCTACTCCGACGACATCGCCATCAGTGCGATGCACACCCTGCGCCTGCGAGGTGTCCGGGTGCCCGAGGAGATGTCGGTCGTCGGCGTGGACGGCACCGAGCTCGCCGGCCTCTTCGACCTCACGACCGTCGACCAGCACGTCGCGCTGCAGGCGCGGCTGGCCAGCGAGCTGGTGCTGGACCTGCTCGCCGGGGTGGTCCCGGGCGACACCGCCCGCACCGTAGAGTCCGATCTGGTGGTCCGGTCCTCGACCGGCCCGCCTCGCGACCGATGACCTCATCAGGGGCCGACCGGCTGGTTGCACGATGTCTTGGGACCTGCCCTCTGGACAAGCGCCCTCGGCAGGGACTAGACGTGGGACTGACGATTCGAGGGAGGCAGGCATGGCACAGCCACGGCAAGGTCCCGAGGTGAAGCGGCGCAGGCCGTCGAGACCCCCGCCCTCACGTCTGGTGGGTGGCGTCGGCCTGGTGCTGGTGACGAGCCTGCTGGCGTCCTGCGGCGGCGACTCCGGCAAGCCGACGCTCAACTGGTACATCAACCCCGACGGGCGTCGACACCTTAACACGTGGCCGAGCAGTGCAGCACCGATGACTACGACATCGCGATCCAGATGCTGCCCACCAGCGCGACCGACCAGCGCACCCAGCTGGCCCGCCGGCTCGCGGCCGAGGACTCCTCCACCGACCTGATGAACCTCGACCCCGTCTTCGTGGCCGAGTTCGCCAACGCGGGCTGGCTGGCGAGCCGTTCGAGGGCGAGAGGCCGACACGAGGTCCGCGACGACGACGTCCTCGCCGGGGCGGCCGACACCGTATCTGGGAGGACGAGGTCTTCGCCGCTCCCGCTGTGGGCGAACACCCAGGTCCTCTGGTTCCGCAAGTCGCTGGCCGAGGCCGCCGGTCTCGACATGACCCAGCCGGTCACCTGGGACAGGTCATCCAGGCCGCCGCGTCAACGAGGGCACCGTCGGCGTCCAGGCCAACCGCTACGAGGCGTATGTCGTGTGGATCAACGCGCTGTGCAGGGCGCGGGCGGCGCGATCCTCATCCGACACCGTAGCGGGCAGCGAAGCCGAGCGTCGACGATCGACTCCGAGGCCGGACGCGCCGCCGCGGAGGTCATCGAGAAGCTGGCCGACTCCGGCGCGGCCCAGCCGGACTTCACGGTGTCCAACGAGGGCACGAGCCTCGGGCAGATGTTCCCCGCGGAGGGAGCCGGTGAGTTCATGACCAACTGGACGTTCGTCTACAAGAACTACGAGGGACGGTCGGCAAGCCCGGCGGTCCCGCCGACGAGGAGCAGTTCAAGGACCTCGGCTGGGCGCGCTACCCGCAGACCGTCGAGGGCGAGGCGTCCAAGCCACCGATCGGCGGCATCGACATCGGGGTCGGCGCCTTCTGGACCACCCCGAGTTCGCCCATGGAGGCGGCCGAGTGCGTCACCAGCCCGGAGGCGCAGGTCGACCTCGCGCTGACCGACGGCCTGATGCCCTCCAGCATCCGTCTACGAAGCGCCGGAGTGAAGGACGGCTCTACCCCGCGGACCTGGTGGAGCTGTAGCGCGACCAGCGTCGACCAAGGCGGCCCGCGACCGAAGAGCGCCTTCTACGGCCTGGTCTCCAGCGCCATCCAGTCCGCTGGCACTCGCCCACTCGGTGGACCCGGACACCACACCGAAGGATCGGCCGACTTCCTGCAGGCCGTCCTGAAGGAAAGGCACTGCTGTGACCACCGCGCCGCGACCGCCGCCAGGACCGAACCAGCCACGCAGGCCGTCGACTCAGCGACCGCTCTCGTGCCGAGAACAGGCTCGGCCTGAAGCTGGTGGCACCCGCGATCATGCTGATGCTGATCGTCACCGCGTTCCCGATGCTGCGGGCGATCTGGCTGTCGGTCTTCAACTACTGGCTCACCGCGCCCGACGACCGCACTTCGTCGGGCTGGGGAACTACCTGACCGCCCTGACCGACTCGCTGTTCTGGCAGACCACCGGCATCACGGTGTTTACATGGTCGTCACCGTCGCGATCGAGCTGGTCATCGGCTTCGCCTTCGCCATGGTCATGCACCGGCTGATCTTCGCGCGAGGCATCGTCCGCACCTCGATCCTGATCCCCTACGGCATCATCACCGTCGTCTCCGGCTTCGCCTGGCAGTTCGCGTTCTCCTCCAACAACGGCTTCGTCAACGGCTGGCTACCGTTCATCGGCGACGACTTCAACTGGTTCGGCGAGACGGGTTCCGCGATGATCGCGATCTGGTCTCGGAGATCTGGAAGACCACGCCGTTCATGTCCCTGCTGCTGCTCGCCGGACTGGCCCAGGTCTCCGAGGACATGCTCGAGGCCGCCAAGGTCGACGGCGCCACCTGGTGGCAACGGCTCTGGAAGGTGATCCTGCCGAACATGCAGGCCGCGATCATGGTGGCCGTGCTGTTCCGGGCCCTCGACGCCTACCGGATCTTCGACAACATCTTCGTGATGACCAACGGTGCGGAGGACACCGAGTCGATCTGCTTCCTGACCTATCGGCAGACCATCGAGCAGTTCCAGCTCGGCATGGGCTCGGCGCTGTCGGTGCTGCTGTTCCTGTCGGTGCTGCTGGTGGCCTTTCTGATCGTCAAGGTGTTCAAGGTCGACCTGGCCTCGGCGCGGCAGGAGGCATGAGATGAAGACCAAGACCGCATCGGCATCGTCGTCGGCTGCCCGCTGATCCTGGTGCTGGTGCCTGCTGCCGGTGGTCTGGATCATCTCGCTGTCGTTCAAGTCCCAGGAAGCCATCACCAACGGCAGCCCGGGCTTCCTCCCCGCCGACGGCAGCGGCGCAGGCTGGCACAACTACCACGACGTCCTGCGACAACGAGCAGTTCCGCCGGGCGATCTTCAACTCCATCGGCATCTCGCTGATCGCCACGGTGCTCTCGGTGATCCTCGCGACGCTGGCGGCGTACGCGATCGCTCGGCTGGAGTTCAGGGGCAAGCGGTTGGTGCTCACCATGGCGCTGGCGATCGCGATGTTCCCGGTCGTCTCGCTGGTCGGTCCGCTGTTCGACATGTGGCGGACCTTCGGCATCTACGACACCTGGCCGGGCCTGATCATCCCCTACATGTCGTTCACGCTGCCGCTGGCGATCTGGACGCTGTCCGCGTTCTTCCGCGAGATCCCGTGGGAGATGGAGCAGGCCGCGCAGGTCGACGGGGCGACGTCGTGGCAGGCGTTCCGCAAGGTGATCGTGCCGCTGGCCGCGCCGGGCGTCTTCACTGCCGCGATCCTGACGTTCTTCTTCGCGTGGAACGACTTCGTCTTCGGCATCTCGCTCACCTCGACCGAGGCGGCGCGACCGATCCCGGCCGCGCTGGCGTTCTTCGTCGGGCGCCGACCCGTTCAACCGGCCGGCATCGCTGCTGGCCGCCGGCGCCGTGGTCGCCACGGTTCCGATCATCATCATCGTCCTGATTTTCCAGCGCAAGATCGTCGCCGGCCTCACCTCCGGCGCAGTGAAGGGTTGATCCCATGGCTGCCATCGACATGAAGAACATCGTCAAGAAGTACGGCGACGGCTTTCCGGCGGTCAACGACGTCAGCATCGACGTCGCGGACGGGGAGTTCATGATCCTCGTCGGACCGTCCGGGTGCGGGAAGTCCACGCTGCTGCGGATGATCGTCGGCCTGGAGGACATCACCTCGGGCGACATGGTCATCGGCGGCGAGCGGTCAACGACCTGGCGCCGCGCGACCGCAACCTGTCGATGGTCTTCCAGAACTACGCGCTCTACCCGCACCTCACCGTCTACGAGAACATCGCCTTCCCGCTGCGGCTGGCCAAGATGAGCGACGAGGAGATCGACGAGAAGGTCCGCGACGCGAGTCGAAGACCCTGGAGCTCGACGAGCACCTCGAGCGCAAGCCGGGCAACCTCTCCGGCGGCCAGCGCCAGCGCGTGGCGATGGGTCGAGCGATCGTGCGCGACGCCGAGGCGTTCCTCTTCGACGAGCCGCTGTCCAACCTCGACGCCAAGCTGCGCGGCCAGATGCGCACCGAGATCGCGCGGCTGCAGAAGCGGCTGGGCATCACCACCGTCTACGTCACCCACGACCAGACCGAGGCGATGACGCTCGGCGACCGGGTCGCGGTGCTGAAGCGCGGGCGTGCTGCAGCAGCTCGCCACGCCGCGGGAGCTCTACGAGAACCCCGGCAACCTGTTCGTGGCCGGCTTCATCGGCTCACCGCCGATGAACTTCCTGCCGGCCGAGCTCGACGGGCACCAGCGTCAAGCTGCCCATCGGCACCGTCGAGATCCCCGCCGAGAGGGCCGAGCGGGCGCGCGGCAAGGGGCTGCTGATCGCCGGCATCCGGCCCGAGCACTTCGAGGACGCCTCGGTCATCGACGTGCGCGCCGCAGTCAGGGCTCGACGTTCCGGACCAAGGTCGACGTCGTGCGAGTGGCTGGGCAACCAGCCGTTCGCCTACGTCCCCTTCGAGGCGCCGCCGGAGGTGCAGGACCAGCTCACGCAGCTCGAGAAGGACCTCGACGGCGAGTCGATGCGCACCCAGCTGGTCATCTCCCTCGACGGCGCGAGCCGGATCGAGGAGGGCGACGAGGCCGAGATCTGGGTCAACACCGCGAAGATGCACCTCTTCGACCCCGCCACGGGCGAGAACCTCACGCTCGACGCCGAGCACGCCGGCAGGGTCCCGGACGCGAACGCGATGGAGGCGGCCGAGGACGTCGGCCGCGAGCAGGACGACGCCGGCTGAGCCCCGACCTCGCGAGCGCCCCTCAGTCCCCGCCGAGCAGCTTGCGGCGCGAGCTGGCCGGGCGGACCCTTGCGGGTGACGGTCACGCCCGCCATCAACGCGATCCCCTTCACCCGCACGACGGGTGAGTCCGCGGTGATCTCGGCCGGCACCTTGTCGCGGCCCTGCTCGAAGGCGCCCATGATCCCGACGCCCTCGACGATCACGTGGGTGCGGGCGTCGACACAGATGTCGATCCCGCCCATGACCGCGTTGGCGTAGATCGACGGTCTCGCGCGCGGCGAACGTCGCCTCCCGCAGGTCCAGGTCGACCCCGCCCATCAGCGTGAACGCGGTGTGCCGCGGTGGGACCAGCCACGCACCCTTGCGGCTGACTCCGCCCATGATGGCGAACGAGGTGTCGAACGTGCCGGCGGTCGCGGGCAGCGTCTCCCGCACCGGGACCGGGGTCTGCTCGCCGGGGTGGGCCGGCAGGTCGATGGTGATCGGCACCAGGTCGGCGTAGGTCTTGGCGGCGTACGTCGCCTCGAGCCGCTCGTCGAGCTCCTCGAGGTCGATCCGCCCCTCGCCGGCCGCGTCGCGCAGCAGCTCGGCCACCTTGTGGCGGTCGGCGTCGGAGATCCGCAGCCGGGACGGGTCGCGCCTCTCGAACTCCCCCATGCCTGCCAGCCTAGTCGCCAGCCAGTGGTCGGCGCCCGGCCGCCAGCGACGGTGGCGGGTCCCGGAGCCGCCCTCGCGGATCAGCTCCAGCCGCGGCCTGGGGCCGTCGGAGCGGCCGGTCTGTGGCTTGCGGCGGCCGGCCAGCCACGGCAGCGGCCACACCGCGCCGGGCCCGTCGTAGTCCTGCTCGACCGCGGCGTGGAGCGTCCACGACGGGTCGTAGAGGTGCGAACGCCCCAGGGCGCAGAGGTCGGCGCGGCCGGCGAGCAGGATGGAGTTCACGTCGTCGTAGGAGGAGATGACCCCGACCGCGATCGTCGGTACGCCGAGCCGGTTGCGGATCGCGTCGGCGTACGGCGTCTGGTAGGAGCGGCCGAACGCCGGCCGCTCGCGCGCGGTGACCTGACCGGTCGAGACGTCGATCGCGTCGGCCCCCGCGTCCGCGAACGCGCGGGCGACGGCCAGCGCGTCCGCCAGGCTCTGGCCGTCGTCGACCCAGTCCGTGGCCGAGATCCGCACGGTCATCGGCCGCTCGACGGGCCAGACCTCCCGCATCGCGGTGAACACCTCGATCGGGAAGCGCAGCCGACCGTCGACGTCGCCGCCGTACTCGTCGGTGCGGTGGTTGGTCACCGGGGAGAGGAAGCCCGAGAGCAGGTAGCCGTGGGCACAGTGCAGCTCCAGCAGGTCGAACCCCGCCTCGGCACCGCGTCGCGCCGACTCGACGAACTCGTCGCGGATCGCGTCCATCTCGCCGCGGGTGAGCTCGCGAGGCACCTGGTTGACGCCGTCGCGATAGGCGACCGGCGACGGCGCGACGACCTCCCAGTTGTCCTCCTCGAGCGGCTGGTCGATGCCCTCCCACATCAACTTGGTCGAGCCCTTGGCGCCGGAGTGGCCGAGCTGGAGGCCGATCCGCGCCGACGTCGTGGTGTGCACGAAGTCGGTCACCCGTCGCCACGCCGCCTGCTGCTCGTCGTCCCACAGCCCCGCGCAGCCGGGGGTGATCCGGCCCTCGGGCGACACGCAGACCATCTCGGTCATCACCAGGCCGGCGCCGCCGAGGGCCTTGCCGCCGAGGTGGACGAGGTGGAAGTCGGAGATCAGACCGTCGACGGCGACGTACATGTCCATCGGCGACACGACGACCCGGTTGACCAGGTCGAGCTCCCCGATCCGGGCGGGCTGGAACATGGGGGGTCGTACGTCGCCCGCACCGACGTGGTCGGCGTACCAGGCGTCGCAGCGGGCCACGAACTCCGGGTCGCGCAGCCGCAGGTTCTCGTAGGTGACCCGGCGGCTGCGGGTCATGATGTTGAACCCGAACTGGATCGGGTCCTGGTGGACGTACTGGTCGAGGTTCTCGAACCACTCCAGGCTGGCCTGCGCGGCGCGCTGGGTGGAGAGCACCACGGCCTTCCGCTCGGTCTCGTACGTCGCCAGCGCGGTCGCGAGCGACTCCTCCTCGTGCAGGCAGGCCGCGAGGGCCAGCGCGTCCTCCATCGCGAGCTTGGTGCCGGAGCCGATCGAGAAGTGCGCCGTGTGCGCCGCGTCGCCGAGGATCACCACGCTCCCCTTCCCGTCCTCGGCGTGCACCCAGTGCTCGTTGCGGACCGTGGTGAAGCTGATCCAGCGGGAGTTGTTGGCCATCACCTCGTGCCCACCGAGGACGTCGGCGAAGAGCTCCTGGATCCGTTCGATCGAGCGCTCGTCGGACTCCCCCGGCGCCCACGGGCGGTCGGCGAGCTCGGCGAAGCCGGCCTTCTCCCAGACGGCGGAGGTCATCTCGACGATGAACGTGCTGCCGTGGTCGTCGTAGGGGTAGCCGTGGATCTGCATCACGCCGGCGGGGGTCTCGGCGATGAAGAACTTGAAGGCGTCGAAGACCTTGTCGGTGCCGAGCCAGATGTACTTGCAGTCGCGTTCCTCGAGGGTCGGCCGGAACGTGTCGGCGTACCGTGGCCCGGATGCCCGAGTTGAGCCCGTCGCAGGCGACGACGAGGTCGTGGGTGCGGGCGAGCTCGTCGACGTCGGGCGCCTCGGTGCGGTGGTGGAGCGTCACGCCGAGGTCGCGGCAGCGGTCCTGGAGGATCTCGAGCAGCCGCCGTCGCGACATCGCCGCGAACCCGTGGCCACCACTGGTGACCACCTCGCCCGCGACATGGACGTCGATGTCGTCCCAGACCGCGAACTCCCGCTGCATCCGGGCGAACACCTCGGGATCGGCGTGCTCGATGCCGCCCAGCGTCTCGTCGCTGAACACCACCCCGAACCCGAACGTGTCGTCGGCGGCGTTGCGCTCCCACACGGTGATGTCGTGACGCTGTCCGCGTCGCGCTGGCCGAGCTGCTGGGCCAGGGCACTGAAGTAGAGCCCGCCGGGGCCGCCGCCGACCACCGCGATCCGCATGATCGCCAACATAGTGCGTTCTTGACGGAAGTTGTCAAGGCGCAATACGGTCGCGAGCATGGGCGTCGGGCTGACGGACGAGCAGCAGGAGTACGTCGCCCGGATCCGCGCGGTCGCCACCGACCACCTGCTCGCGATCGAGCCGGTCCACGGCGCCGTCAACCGGCCGCTGCTCGCCGCGCTCGGCGAGCACGGGCTGCTCCGCGGACTCTTCGGCGGCGCCCCCGACGAGCCGCCCGGCGACGCCGCGGCGCTGCAGCTCTGCCTGCTGCGCGAGACGCTGGCGACCGTCACGACCGAGGCCGAGACCGCGCTGGCCCTGCAGGGGCTGGGCAGCTATCCGATCCTCCAGGCCGGTCCGCCGTCGCTGGTGGAGCGCTGGATCCCCGGGGTCGTGGCCGGCACCGCCGTCGCCGCCTTCGCGCTCTCGGAGCCCGGCGCCGGGTCGGACGCCGCGGCCCTGTCCCTGGCCGCGACCCCCGACAGCGACGGGTCGTGGCGGCTGCACGGCGAGAAGACCTGGATCTCCAACGCACCCGAGGCCGACGTCTACTCCGTGTTCGCGCGGACCGGGCCCGACGGGTCCCGGGGCGTCACCGCCTTCGCCGTGCCGGGCGACGCCGACGGACTCTCCGGTGAACCGCTCGACCTGCTGGCCCCGCACGCGATCGGGCGGCTGGACTTCGACGGGGTCCGGGTCACCGCGGCCGACGTCCTGGGCGAGGTCGGCGGCGGGTTCGCGGTGGCGATGCGCACCCTCGACCTGTTCCGCCCGAGCGTGGGCGCGTTCGCGGTCGGGATGGCCCAGGCCGCGCTCGACGCCGCCCTCGACTGGGCGCTGACCCGTGAGGTCTACGGCGACGTCCTGGTCCGGCAGCAGTCGGTCGAGCACACGCTGGCCGAGATGGCGACCCGCACCGAGGCCGCACGGCTGCTCGTCCGGGCGGCCGCCTCGACGTACGACGCCGGCGCGCCGGCCGCGCAGGTCACCCGGAGCGCCGCGATGGCCAAGCTGTTCGCGACCGAGACCGCGCAGTGGGTCGTCGACCAGGCGGTGCAGATCCACGGCGCGCGCGGCCTCCAGCAGGGACACCTGCTCGAACGGCTCTACCGTGAGGTGCGGGCGCCGCGCATCTACGAGGGCGCGTCCGAGGTCCAGCGCACGATCATCGGCCGCGGCCTGGTCCGCGACCGGCAGGACCGACAGGAGAAGGGCAGTCGACGTGACCCGCTACCGAGGCAGCGTCCCGATCACCGAGGACTGGCAGCACTTCCGGTTCGCGGTCGAGGACCGGGTCGCCACGGTGACCCTGGACCGGCCCGAGAAGATGAACCCGCTCACCTTCGAGTCGTACGCCGACCTGCGCGACCTGCTCCACGAGCTGCCGCACCGCGGCGACACCGACGTGCTGGTGATCCGCGGCGAGGGCAAGGGCTTCTGCGGCGGCGGCGACGTCAACGAGATCATCGGCGAGCTGATCACGATGGACCCGCGCGACCTGATCGGGTTCACGCGGATGACCGGCGACGTGATCAAGGCGATGCGTGAGTGCCCCGTCCCGATCGTCGCGGGCATCCAGGGGATCGCGGCGGGTGCCGGGTCGGTGATCGCGATCGCGTCCGACTTCCGGGTCTGCTCGACGTCCGCGCGCTTCGCCTTCCTGTTCACGAAGGTGGGGCTCTCGGGCGGTGACATGGGTGCGGCGTACCTCCTGCCCCGGCTGGTCGGTGCCGGCCGTGCCACGGAGCTGCTGATGCTCGGGGACACCATCGACGCCGCGACCGCCGACCGCTACGGCCTGGTGTCGCAGCTGGTCGACGACGCCTCGCTCGACGAGGCAGTGGCGGCCCTCGCGCGGCGGCTGGCCGACGGACCGACCCTCGCCTTCGCCCAGACCAAGTCCCTGATCACCCGCGAGCTCGACATGCCGATCGGGGCGGCGATGGAGCTGGACGCGATGACGCAGGCGCTGCTGATGACGACCTCGGACCACGCGGAGTTCCACGCGGCCTTCAACGAGAAGCGGCCCCCCGAGTGGACCGGCCGATGAGCCGGGTCGCCCTGGTCACCGGCGCCTCGCAGGGCATCGGCGCCGCCTGTGCCGCTGCCCTGTCCGCCGCCGGACACCGGGTGGCGCTCGTGGCGCGCAACGCCTCGTCGCTCGAGGACGTCGCCGCCGGGCTGCCCGGCGAGTCGCTCGTGGTCCCGACCGACGTGCTCGACCCGGCCGCCCTCGAGGCGGCCTTCTCCCGCGTCGAGGCGACGTGGGGTCCGGTCGAGATCCTGGTGGTCAACGCCGGCGCCGCGATGTCCGCGCCGCTCGTGAAGACGTCGGACGACGACTGGCAGCGGATGCTCGACCTCAACCTGACCGCGCCGTTCCGCTGCCTGCGCCGGGCACTCCCCGGCATGGTCGACTCCGGGTGGGGCCGCGTGGTCGTGATCGCGTCGATCGCCGGCAAGACCGGCGGCGCCCGGATCGCGGCGTACACCGCCAGCAAGCACGGCGTGCTCGGACTGGTGCGCACCGCCGCGACGGAAGTGGCGCGCTCCGGCGTCACGGTCAACGCGATCTGTCCGGGGTACGTCGACACCCCGATGACCGACGAGTCGGTCGCGCACATCTCCTCCGGCACCGGCCGCACCCCCGAGGACGCCCGGTCGATCCTGGCGAACATGCAGCCGATCGGGCGTCTGGTGACTCCCGAGGAGGTCGCGTCGGCGGCGATGCTGTGCGTCGACAACGGCGCGATCAACGGCCAGGGCCTCAACGTCGACGGAGGTGCCGTCCAGTCGTGAAGCGCGTCAACCCGCCCTCACTCGCCGCCCCCTCCGGCTTCACGCACGCCGTTGTCGCGACCGGCACCACAGTCTTCCTCGCCGGCCAGACCGGCATGGCCGCCGACGGCACGATCGTTCCCGGAGGCGTGGTCGCGCAGTTCGAGCAGGCGCTCGCCAACCTGCTGACCGCGCTGGCCGAGGCCGGCGGCTCCCCCGCCGACCTCGCCTCGCTGACGATCTACATCGTCGACATGGAGGACTACCGCGACCGCGCCCGCGAGATCGGCGCGGTCTGGAAGCGTCTGGTGGGCACCGACTACCCCGCGATGGCCGGGATCGGGGTGTCCCGGCTCTGGGACGTCGAGGCCGTGGTCGAGGTCCAGGGCTTCGCGGTGCTGCCGTCGCCAGGTCGTCAGCCGCCCGGCGGCGTGTAGTCGACCGTCATGTTCGCGGCCTCGTCGATCTCCGCCGGCGTCAGCAGCACGACGGTCTCGTACGAGCTGAGCGCACCGGTCTGGCCGACCGTGCCGGCGATGGCTGCCATCGCCTCATGGCTCGGAGCGTCCACGATGGCGACGATGTCGTCGGACCCGAACGTGAAGTAGACGGCCTCCACCGAGCCCCCGACCCCCGACGCCAGCTGCTGGATCGCGTCCGCGCGAGCGGAGCCGCCCTTCGCCATCAGGCCCTTGATCCCGTCGGGCGAGTACGACGCCTTGATGAGGTACTTGGACATGGTGTCCCCCTTCTCTCGATGGTGCCTGGTCACTGCTACCCCGAGAGCCTCTTCTTCCCTCCCATCAGAACCCCGCGTCCTCGTCCAGGTCAATCCGCCTCGGGCGACCGGGCCGGAGGGAGGCTGCTCATGATCTGCGCGGCCTCGTCGTTCTCCGGGTCGAGGTCGAGCGCGCGTCGGAGCATGCTCCTGGCCAGGTCGAGCTGCCCGTCCACCTCATGGGCCCACCCGGTCATCGTCCAGGCGGCGGACGAGTCCGGACGCACCTCGGTCCACACTCGTAGGAGGGGCCAGACCAGACTCGTGCGGTGCAGCTCGATCGCTCCCCACACGGCGTCGATGAACCCCTCGTCGTCGAGGTCGAGCTCGGCCGGCTCGACGGCAGCCAGTCGGTGGAACGCCGCTGTCGCGGCGTCCGGCCCCGCCGTCGCCAGCGTCGCGGCGACCGGGCCGACGACCGGAGGCAGCAGGGCGCGCACGGCCGCCACCCCCGAGTCCCCGTCGGCGAGCGCGACGTCGAGCGCGGCCGCCGCGAGGGCACCGGTGGGGACGGTGTTCGAGTTGGCCAGCACGACAACCCCGGTACGCCGCTCAGGAGCCAGGACGAGCTTCGACCCGAACCCGGGGTCCATGCCGCTGTGGCTCAGGGTCCGGTGCCCGCGGTAGCTGCCCACGGCCCAGCCGAGCGCCACCGCCTCCTCCCACGGGGGGCGACCCACCGGCATCACCGGCTGCCACATCAGGTCGACCAGCCCGGCGTCCAGCCGCGCCCACCGCGGGTCGGCCGGCTCGAGGTGGGCCACCATCCAGCGACACATCTCGGCCAGGTTGGAGTGCAGGGTCGAGCTGGGGGCGTGGCGCCTGGTGTAGGGATAGGCGCTCCCCGGCACGGTCAGTGGCATCCCCACATGCGGTGACGCAGCCAGGTGCCCGGGCACCTCGGCGCGCAGGAAGGTGCTGTGCCGCATCCCGAGCGGGGTCAGGACCTGCTGCCGGACGGCCTCCTCGAACGTCGTACCCGTGACCCTGGACAGCAGCAGCCCGAGCAGCTCGAACCCGGCATTGGAGTAGGAGAACGTCGAGCCGGGCTCCGCCTGCAGCCGCCAACCCGACAGGCTGCGAGCGAACTCGCTGAGGGCGTCGTCGCCGAGCTGGGGGTCGTGCCATCCGTACTCCGTGACGTCGGGCAGACCGCTCGAGTGGCTCAGCAGGCGGCGGGGCGTGACCTCCCCTGCCCGACCGTCTGCCAGCGTGAACTCAGGCACCCAGTCGATGATCGGGGCATCCAGGTCGAGGAGGGGCCCACCGGCCTCCCGATCGGTCGCCAGGGACGCGATCGCGGTCGCGACGAAGGGCTTGGACACCGACGCCAGGTGGAACATCGTCTCGGGGGTGATCGGCGCGCGGCTGCCGAGGTCGCGAAAGCCGAACCCGCGCGAGACGACCTCCTCCTCGCGCACCACCGCCACGGCCAGGCCTGCCACCGCGTGCGACCCGAGGAAGGTCTCGACCACGGGCCACAAGCCCTCTTCCACGCTCCCTCGGAGCCGTCCCGGATCCATGCTCGACTCAGAACAGCTGGGGCACGAAGGTCTGCTCGTGCATCGGTGGCCTGAGGTACGGCTCCTCCCGCATGTCCGGGAGCGTCGACCACGTCAGGGGCGGCGTCCTCGTAGTCGAACTGGCTGAGCAGGTGGTGGATGCAGTTGAGCCGGGCTGCCAGCTTGTCGTCGGACGGAACGACGTACCAGGGCGCCTGCTTGATGTCGGTGTACTGCAAGGTCGTGTCCTTGGCCATCGAGTACCGGACGTAGAGCTCGTGCTCGGCGAGGTCCATCTCGGTCAGCTTCCAGCGCTTCAGCGGCTTGGCGTTGCGCGCCTCGAACCGCTTGCGCTGCTCCTCGAAGCTCACCGAGAACCAGTACTTCAGCACCACGATTCCCGACCGGACCAGCATCCGCTCGAGCTCGGGGCAGCTGCGCAGGAACTCCTCGTGCTCGGCCTCGGTGCAGAATCCCATCACCCACTCGACGTTCGAGCGGTTGTACCAGCTCCGGTCGAACAGGACCATCTCCCCGGCAGCGGGCAGCTGGGCGACGTACCGCTGGAAGTACCACTGGGTCTGCTCGCGCTCCGTCGGCTTGGGCAGAGCCACCACGCGCACCGTTCGGGGGCTCGTCCGCTCGGTGATCGTCTTGATGACACCACCCTTCCCCGCGGAGCCCCGCCCCTCGAAGATGACCAGGACCTTGAGGCCCTGCCGTTGGATCCAGTACTGCAGCATGACCAGCTGCTCCTGCAGCTGTTCCATCTCCCTCTCGTACACCGAGGTCCGGAGCTTCCCCTTCGCCGTGTACTCCGCGCGGTCGCGTCTCCGCCCGGCCAGCTGTTCGTCGTCGGCGCCCTCGGGCGGCCTCGTCAGGTGTCGCATGAGCACCTCGCTTCCCTGCCCCAGCGTCGGCGCCGACGGCCGCCGTGGTCAAGGCAGGTCGAGCAATCAGCGGCTAGCGGCCTCGCACGACCAGGTGACCGAATGCGACCAGTCGGTCATCGGTGTGGAAGATCTCGGCGCAGGTGACGAGGGTGAGCAGCCTGGTCGAGCCGACGAGGTCCGACACCGGCCGACGGGTCTCGGGATCGACCGGGTCGGGCTCGGTCACCCAGGTCTCCTCGGTGCCGACCGTAGTGGAGTCGCCGTCCGTGTCGAGGACGTAGCGGTAGGTGGCGTCCGCGGTCTCCACGATGATCTCGTCCCCGGCTTCGAGTGATGGCATCCCTCGCAGCGGCTCACCGTCGGTGATCCGGTGACCTCCGAGCACGAAGTTGCCCTCGGCCCCCGGTCCGGACGAGTCGTCGAAGATCCCGAAGCCGCGCTCGAGGGTGTCGTCGTCCGTGCCCCGGTGGGCCGGGACCACGTAGTCCTCACCCAGGGCCGGGATGCGGACCAGCGCGATCACGTCCCTGGCCAGCGTGCGGTCCTCCTTCGAGACGGATCGGCGCTCGTCGCTGGCCCAGAGCCGTTCCGTCGCCTCGACCGTACGGGCTTGCTCGCGCTGGGCCAGCCAGGTCGTGCCGTAGAGCTCCCAGCCGACGTGGCCCAGGACCGCGACTCCGGCGACGATCAGCGCGCAGCCGACCCGCCCGCTCGCTCGCACCCATCGCAGCAGCACGGCCGAAGGCCTCAGCTGGCCGGGCCGACGCAGGTGCCGCGACGCCGCCCGCGGGCGACCAGGAAGAGCCCCGAGCCGACCATCACGAGACCGGCCAGCGGGAGGATCCTCGGGAAGCCCCCAGCCCGGGGAGGGGCACTCCTGCACGCGCACAGCGGCGAAGGTCCCGAGCGGCCAGGCTCCCGGACTCGCACGGGTGAACGACATGCGGTGTCGGCGCGGCGGCCACCGGTCGCACACCGCGCACAGCGACCAGGGGACGGTCCGTCGAGTCGCCGCGCGCCCGCTCCCGGACGGGGTGCCCGTCGTGCGCCTCCATTTCCTGCGGCGCAGGCTTCGACGAAGCCTCCGAGGGCGCCTCCTGAAGGGGCCGGCTCGCCGGCTCGGTCACCTCCTGCACGGTGTCCTCGAGAACGGCGTCAGCGGAGTCGGTCACCCGGCCGACCGTGTCCCGCACCGTGTCCCCCACCGGATCGCGTAGCGCCCCTCCGCCCGCACCGCCCACGGCACCGTCGACGAGGTCGCCGACGCCTGCCTGGGCCGGTCCCGCTGCCAAGGTCAATGCCGAGAACAGCGCGCACGCCGCGGCAATCCTGATCCCGGTCCATGCTCGAGCCATGGCGATCCCCCCTCGCCGATCCCAACGGCTGCACCATCACAGCCTGCCTGGTCAACGAGGGCTCCGTGCCCCGCGTTACGGCCGCCGCCTGACTGATCAGGCGGAGCCCGGCCCCGGCGGTCGTCGGGCCGTGTAGACGAGGAAGTTGTCGGCAGCGGTGGGCTCGGCGTCGGTGAGCGCGGCCTTGACGGTCACATCGACGAAGCCCGCCCGTTCGAGCATCAGCACGATCTCGTCCCTGAAGTAGAAGGTCAGCGTCAGAAGCTGCTCATCCCGCGCGACGAGCCGACCATCGCGCCACATGAAGGCCTCCATCTCCATGCTCATCCGCTGCTGGAGCGGGTCGAGGTCGAGCACCCGAGATCGGAGCTCGAACTCGGTCCCATCGGCGGCGACATCCCGCTTCCCCGGCGGCCGACTCTCGCGTGGAAGGGTCTCGCGACCAGCCGCCGGCCAGAGCTCCCAGCCGTTCCCGTCCGCGTAGGGGACCTCGTTGTCGAAGACGAACATGCCGCCCGGCTCGAGGTGATCGAAGACGCGGTCGAGCGCTTGCATCTCCTCCGCTCGAGTGCTGCCGACGCCGAGCGCGGCGCACATGAAGATCGTCCGATAGCGACGCGGGAGATCGAGCTGGTGCTTCGGCTGCGTGTACAGGCTCGGCGCGAGCCCCTCGCGCTCGGCCGACTCCCGGCACAGGGCGATCATGTCCGCTGACACGTCACACCCGTCCACGTCGAGGCCGTCGCGGCAGTAGGGGAGCAGCAGCCGGCCGGTACCGCAGGCCAGGTCGAGGGCTGGCTGGCCGGCCTCGACGTAGCTCCGGAAGTACTCGATCTCCGGGCCGGAAGTGTTGAACTCGGCCCACCAGCGCGCGGTGACGCCGTGGTGCCAGGTCGGAGCAGTCATGGAGGAACCTCCTTGGACGGACTATAGGAAGTGGCGGCCGTGCGGACCCCGACGGCACGCGAAGTCGGCGTACTCTCGAGTGAAGCCGAACGAGGGAGCACACCCCGTGACTACTGCGAACCATCTGCTGGAGGCGCTGGAGCCGGTCGTGGCCGAGAATCTCGACCGCCACCTCGGTCTGGCGCAGGAGTGGCACCCCCACGACTACATCCCGTGGAGCGAGGGTCGCGACTTCGCGATGCTGGGCGGTGAGGACTGGTCTCCCGAGCAGTCACGGCTGTCGGAGACCGCCAAGGCGGCGATGATCACCAACCTGCTGACCGAGGACAACCTGCCCTCCTACCACCGCGAGATCGCCACCAGGTTCGGGCGCGACGGCGCCTGGGGCACGTGGGTCGGGCGCTGGACCGCCGAGGAGAACCGCCACGGCATCGCCATGCGTGACTACCTGGTGGTGACCCGCGGAGTGGATCCGGTCGAGCTCGAGCGCGCCCGGATGGACTACATGACGTCCGGCTACGACTCCGGCGACAAGACCTCCCTGGAGGCGGTGACCTACGTGTCCTTCCAGGAGCTCGCCACCCGGGTCTCGCACCGCAACACCGGCAAGGTCACCCACGACCCCGTCGCCGACCGGATGCTCGCCCGCATCTCCAAGGACGAGAACCTGCACATGGTCTTCTACCGCAACATCGTCGCGGCCGCCCTGGAGATCGCCCCCGACGAGACCATGCGCGCGATCGCCGACGAGGTCATCGGCTTCGAGATGCCCGGCGCCACCATGGCCGGCTTCCGTCGCAACTCGATGATCATCGCCAAGGCAGGCATCTACGACCTGCGGCTGCATCACGACGACGTGATCATGCCGATCCTGCGGCACTGGGGGGTTCTCGACCGCACCGACCTCGGCGAGGTCGGCGAGCGGGCGCGCGACGAGCTCGCCACCTTCCTGGAGGGCCTGGACACCCAGGCCGCCCGGTTCGTGGAGCGCCGCGCGGAGGGCCGGGCCCGGGTGGCGGCGCGCTCTGACGAGTCGACGACGCAGGACATCGTCACCTGAGCCGGTAGATTCGCGCGGTGCCTGACACCCGCCCCCGCCGTACCTTCGCCGTCATCAGCCACCCCGACGCGGGCAAGTCCACCCTGACGGAGGCGCTCGCCCTGCACGCCCGGGTGATCACGGAGGCGGGAGCCGTCCACGGCAAGGGCGACCGGCGCGCCACGGTGTCCGACTGGATGGCGATGGAGAAGGCGCGGGGCATCTCGATCACCTCGGCCGCGTTGCAGTTCGTCTATCGCGACCACGTGATCAACCTGGTCGACACCCCCGGCCACAGCGACTTCTCCGAGGACACCTACCGCGTGCTGTCGGCGGTCGACTCCGCGGTGATGCTGGTCGATGCCGGCAAGGGGCTCGAGCCGCAGACCCTCAAGCTCTTCAAGGTCTGCGCGCTGCGCGGCATCCCGGTGATCACGGTGATCAACAAGTGGGACCGTCCCGGGCTGTCGGCGCTCGAGCTGATGGACCTGATCCAGGAGAAGATCAAGCTTCGCCCCACTCCCCTCACGTGGCCCGTCGGTGAGGCCGGCGACTTCCGGGGTGTCCTGGACCGCCGGACGGGCGAGTTCGTGAAGTACACCCGCACCGCCGGTGGCGCCACCAGGGCTCCCGAGCAGCGCCTGGGCCCCGACCTGGTCGAGGAGACCGACGCGCACCTGTGGGCGGCGGCGGTCGAGGAGCACGAGCTGCTCACCCTCGACGAGGCCGACCACGACCAGGAGCGCTTCCTGGCCGGGGAGACCACGCCGGTCATGTTCGCCTCGGCCCTCCAGAACTTCGGCGTCGCGCAGCTGCTGGACCTGTTGCTCGACCTGGCTCCGGACCCCAGCGCGACCCCGGGTGTCGACGGCTCGGTCCGCCAGGTCGCCGACGACTTCAGCGCGTTCGTCTTCAAGGTGCAGTCCGGGATGAACAACGCCCACCGGGACCGGCTCGCCTACGCCCGGGTCGTGTCCGGCACGTTCGAACGCGGCATGGTCGTCACACACGCCACGACCGGGCGGCCGTTCGCGACGAAGTTCGCCCAGGCGGTCTTCGGCCGGGAGACGACGTCGGTCGAGAGCGCCGAGCCGGGCGACATCATCGGCTTCGTCAACGCGCAGGCCCTCCGGGTCGGGGACACGGTGTACGTCGGCGACCCCATCCAGTACCCACCCGTGCCCAGCTTCGCCCCCGAACACTTCGTGACCGCCAACGCGGGCGACATCGGCCGCTACAAGCAGTTCCGCCGCGGCATCGAGCAGCTCGACCAGGAGGGCGTCGTGCAGGTGCTGCGGTCCGACCTGCGCGGAGACCAGAGCCCCGTCCTGGCTGCGGTCGGTCCGATGCAGTTCGAGGTGGTCGAAGACCGGATGACCAACGAGTTCAACGCCCCGATCCGGCTCTCCCGGCTCGACTACCAGGTCGCCCGGCTGACCGACGCCGCCGGCGCCGCGGCGCTGGCCGGGATCCGGGGCGTCGAGGTCCTCGAGCGCAGTGACGGCACGCGACTGGCGCTGTTCGTCGACCAGTGGCGCGCCAAGGTCACCGCACGGGACAACCCCGACGTGATGCTCGAGCCCCTGCCCGCCGGCGGGAGCTGACCGACGCCGGCGCGGCCACAACGTCGTGTTCACCCTTCCGGGATGAGCCGGTGATCCCTCGACGGTCACACGGTTGTCTGAGACCTGCGCTTGCGCGCTGGGAGTCCAGCGCTGCAACGCCCGACCTGAGGGAGGAAGCCTGCTGTGACGACGAAGAAGGATTTCACCGAGGACGAATGGTCCCGGATCACGCGGGCACCGTTCGTGGCCGGGATGGCGATCTCGCTCGCCGATCCCGGCGGCCCGATAGAGGCCACGAAGGAAACCATCGCGACGCTCAAGAGCGCCACGAACCCGCCGAGCCGCGAGCAGCTGCTGGCCGAGGTGGCGCTCGAGATCCAGGCGATGACGCAGGAGAAGCGCAGCCCGCTCCGCGGGTACAGGCCGTCGGGGGACGGACCTCCTGCGGGAGAGCAGGTGCTCGAGGAGCTGCGCGCGGTACACGCGCTGGTCGCCGCCCGGGCCGAGCCCGAGGAAACAGCTGCCTTCGGCCGGTGGCTCGTCACCGCTGCGCAGGCATCTGCCGATGCCGCCAAGGAGGGCGGTTTCGTGGGGTTCGGCGCACAACAGGTCAGCGAGCGCGAGCAGGCGATGCTGGACCAGGTGCGCGCGGCCGTTTCTGCATGACGTGGTCGGCAGGGGTCAGGGCTGCGCTTCCCCGTGGAAGACGACCGGGCTCTTCGCACGCGTGTCGACGTGCAGGCTGAAGACGTCGGGCCTCGCGTAGTGGCCCACCGGGTCGAACATCCTCCGTTGTGCCTGCACGGCGGCGACGTCGAGGTCTGCCACGACGATCTGCTCGCGCTCGAGGATCGGCCCGGCCATCACCTCACCGCCGGGAGCGACGATGGTGGTGTGGCCGCGGGACATCCAGTCGTCCTCCCCGCCGTAGAGCGTCCCGCGCAGCTCCTCGGGCACGTCTGAGCCGCGTAGCAGCGGCGCGACGCCGATGACGAACTGCCCGCCTTCCTTGGCGATGTGACGCAACGTGGCCACCCAGGTGTCGCTGTTGTCCCACGTCGGTGCCAGGTAGATGTCACAGTGCTGCGCGTAGATCGCCGCCCGCGCCAACGGCATGTAGTTCTCCCAGCACAGCAGTCCCCCGACCACGCCGAACGGTGTGCTCACGACGCCGAGCTCCGAGCCGTCACCCATTCCCCACACCGTCCGCTCCCCACCCGTGGGCATGAGCTTGCGGTGCCGTTGCAGCAGGCGTCCGTCCGGACCCAGGTACAGCAGGGTGTTGTACAAGGTGCCGCCATCGATCTCGGTGACGCCGATCACGACGTACGCCGACGCCGTGGCCGCCGCCTCCCCGATTCGCTGCAGGGTGGGGCCGGAGACGCTGACCGCATTCGCGTAGAGGCGCTGCACGAACTCGGCATCCCGCCACGCCGGAGTGCGCCAGACCCAGTCCGGATAGGCGGGGATGAAGGACTCGGGAAAGACGATCAGCTCCGCGCCCTGATCCGCGGCTTCCCCGATCAGGGCACACACCTTGTCCGCGGTCGCCTCTCGATCGAGGAACAGCGGAGCTGCCTGCACGGCGGCCACCTTCACCATCGGTTCCTCCCGCGTCGCTCGACCGGCACCCCTCGGAATCACCCGTCTAGCAGTGTGGACCGCGCCCCAGCCTCCCGTCGAGGAGCGAAGCTCCGTGCCCCTGCGACGCGCGTGGTGCGTGCGTCCTCCTCCCGGTGCCGCCCTACGCTGCGCTCATGGAGCGAACCCGGTTCACGGTCGCCACGCCCACAGGTGAGCTGTCGGGGTGGGTCACCGGCGAGGGACCGCGCGTGCTGGCGATCCATGGCGGCCCGGGCATGAACTACGACTACCTCGACGATGCCGTGGCGGAGCTCGCTGCCCGGTACCAGGTCGCGACCTTTCAGCAACGCGGTCTGGCGCCGTCGACGGAGCAGGGCGAGTTCACGGTGGCCGAGGCGGTGGCCGACATCGTCGCCGTGCTGGACGGGCTGGGGTGGGAGACCACCTACCTGATGGGCCACTCGTGGGGAGGCCACCTCGTGTTCCACGCTGCGGTGGGCATCCCCGACCGACTGGCCGGCGTGTTGTCCGTCGACCCGCTGGGCGCGGTCGGCGACGGCGGGGCGGAGGCGTTCGGGGCCGAGATGCTCGCGCGCGTGCCTGAGGCCGACCGTGATCGCGCCCGCGAGCTGGACGAGAAGGACACGGCGGGCAAGTCGACGCCGGAGGACGACGTCGAGGCCTTCTCACTGTTCTGGCCGTCGTACTTCGCCGATCCTGCGGCAGCCCCCTCGATGCCGCGCGTGGAGTTCTCCCAGCCGGCGAACCGGGGGCTGTTCGCCGACCTGCAGGCCCGGCTGCCCGAGCTCGAGTCGTCGCTTCCCAGCATCACGGTCCCGTTCGGTGTGATCGTCGGCGAGCTGAGCCCGATGCCACCGAGCGCCGGCATCGAGAGTGCCGGCCGCATCCCCGGCGCCTGGTCGCACCTCGAGCCGGGGGCGGGCCACTTCACCTGGCACGAGGCGCCGGGCTGCCTCCTGAGTGCGATGGATCGGCTCGTCGCGGGAGGCTAGCGACAGGCTCGCCTTCGCGGCCGGCTCTTCCCAGGCCCGGCCCGGAGGGGCACCCTTGGTGCAGGGACCTACTGCGAGGAGGTGCTCTGTGACCACCACCGTCACGCGCTTCGACTCCGCGCTCGCGCCCTGCCGGCATCTGCGGGACGGTGAGCGAACGACGACCGAGGACCTGCAGGGGCTCTACACGGAGGACGTGACCTACTCCTGCGGGTGCATGAGTCACCGCGAGGAGTTCCACGACGGCAGCGTTCACCGACAGATCGTGGACCACCGCGGCAAGGTGCTGGTGGACGAGGAGCTCCGGGGTGAGTGACGACGTGGTGGTCGCCGACCACGACGTGCTCCTCGTCGGGGGAGGGGGAGCTGGCCTCCGGGCCGCCATCGCGATCGCCGAGACCCAACCGGGACTCGACGTGGCCGTCGTGTCGAAGGTGTACCCGATGCGCAGCCACACGGTGTCTGCCGAGGGCGGCGCGGCCGCTGTGATCGCGGAGGGCGACACCCTCGACGAGCACTCCTACGACACCGTCTCCGGCAGCGACTGGCTGGGCGACCAGGACGCCATCGAGGCCTTCGTGAACGAGGCGCCGCGCGAGCTGCTGCAGCTCGAGCACTGGGGATGCCCGTGGAGCCGACAACCGGACGGCCGGGTGGCGGTCCGTGCGTTCGGCGGCATGCAGCGGATGCGCACCTGGTTCGCGGCCGACAAGACCGGGTTCCACATGTTGCACACGCTCTTCCAGACCTCCTTGAAGTACCCCAGGATGGCGCGGTACGACGAGTGGTTCGTCACTCGCCTGCTCGTCGACGAGGGGCGCGTGCACGGAGTCGTCGCCGTCGAGCTGGCCACCGGTCGGATCAGGGCCATCACCGCGCGAGCCGTCGTGCTCGCCACCGGTGGGTGCGGGAAGGTCTTCCCGTTCACCACCAACGCCAACATCAACACCGGCGACGGCATGGCCCTCGCCTACCGGGCCGGCGTCCCCATGAAGGACGCGGAGTTCGTCCAGTACCACCCGACGGGGCTCCCCTTCACCGGCATCCTCATCACCGAGGCCACCCGGGCCGAGGGCGGCTGGCTGCTGAACAAGGACGGCTACCGCTACCTGCAGGACTACGACCTCGGGACACCCACGCCGGAACCGCAGCTGCGCAGCATGGAGCTGGGTCCCCGGGACCGCCTCTCGCAGGCATTCGTGCACGAGGTCGCCAAGGGCCGGGCCCTGGACTCGGAGTGGGGGCCGATCGTCCACCTCGACCTGCGCCACCTCGGCGAGAAGCTGATCGACACCAAGCTGCCGTTCGTGCGAGAGCTGTGCCTGAAGTACGAGCGGATCGACCCCGTGACCGAGCTGGTCCCGGTCCGCCCCGTGGTCCACTACATGATGGGCGGGGTCCACACCGACATAGACGGAGCGACGCCCCTGGCCGGCCTGTATGCCGCCGGAGAGACAGCGTGCGTGAGCATCAACGGCGCCAATCGCCTCGGCTCCAACTCCCTCCCGGAGTGCCTGGTCTTCGGTGCCCGTGCCGGACGGGCGGCGGCGTCGTACGCCGCGAGCGCCGGTCCGGTCCCAGCGGCCGTCGCCGCCCAGATCTCTGACGAGGTACGACGCCTCGAGCGGCTCCTCAGCACGCCGCCGGGAGGCGATGCCGTCGCCCCCATCCGGACCGAGATGCAGACGACGATGGAGGAGTCGGCCGGGATCTACCGCACCGGAACCGAGATGGCCGCCGGGGCCGATCGGCTGCGCGAGCTGCAGGAGCGCTCGACCAGGGTCGGGATCTGGGACACCAGTCACAGCTTCAACACGGAGCTGGTGGCAGCGCTCGAGCTCAGCAACATGCTCGACGTGGCCGAGTGCATGCTCGCCTCGGGCCTCCGCAGGGAGGAGTCGCGCGGCGCCCATCAACGCCTCGACTTTCCCGAACGCGACGACACGAAGTTCCTCACCCACCAGCTGGTCGAGCGCGACCCGGACGGGTCGCCACGGGTCTCCGAACTGCCGGTGACGATCACCCGTTGGCCTCCGGGTGAACGGGTCTACGGGAGGTAGCCATGGCGGGCACCATCAAGTTGAGCGTGACCAGGTGGCGACCGGACAAGAACACGCCACCGCTGCCGCAGGAGTACGAGGTCCCGCTGCGGAAGGAATGGACGGTCCTCGACGGTCTCAACCACATCAAGGACGAGATCGACCAGACGCTCGCCTTCCGCTGGTCGTGCCGGATGGGGATCTGCGGCAGCTGTGGCATGAACGTCAACGGGGAACCCCGGCTCACCTGTGGCGCGTTCCTGTCCGACTACGCGCCCGGCCCGATCCGGGTGGAGCCGTTGGCGAACTTCCCCATCGCCCGCGACCTGGTCGTCGACATGTCCGACTTCATGGAGAAGCTCCCCCGGGTGAAACCGTGGATCATTCGCGACGACGACGTCACGGAGATCGACGGCGAGTACCTCCAGACACCCGAGGAGCTCGACGCCTACAAGCAGTTCAGCATGTGCATCAACTGCATGCTCTGCTACGCGGCGTGCCCCGTCTACGGGCTCGATCCGGACTTCGTCGGACCGGCGGCGATCGCGCTGGCCGAGCGTTACGACCTGGACTCCCGAGATCACGGCGCCCGCGAACGCCTCGACGTCCTCATCGAGCACGAGGGCGTGTGGGGGTGCACCTTCGTCGGCGAGTGCACGCGGGTCTGTCCCAAGCACGTGGACCCTGCCGGCGCCATCCAGCGGTACAAGCTCAAGGCGGCCCAGCAGACGGTCAAGGCGTTCCTCCTGCCCCGGGGAAGGCAATGAGCGAGAACCTCACCCTGCGGCGTCCGATCTCCACCTGGTGGTGGGTGCGGAAGCGGACGTACTTCGTGTTCGTGATGCGCGAGCTGAGCTCGCTGTTCGTGGCGTGGTTCGTGCTGTTCCTGCTGCTGCTCGTCCGCGCGGTCGGCAACTCGGAGGCGGCGTACGAAGACTTCCTCGACTGGGCAGCGTCCCCCGTGATCGTCGTGGTCAACGTGGTCGGTTTCGTGTTCATCGTGCTGCACGCGGTGACGTGGTTCAGCCTCACTCCGCAGGCGCATGGCGCTTCAGGTGCGCGGACGTCGGGTGCCGGGATTCCTGATCATCGGCGCGCAGTACGTCGGGCTCGCGGTCGTGTCCGCCTTCGTCTGGTGGCTGGTGCTCCGATGAGCAAGCGACGCATCGAACCGCTCGTGTGGCTGACGTTCAGCGGTGGCGGGGTGACCGCCGCGATGTTCCTTCCGGTGCTGGCGTTCCTGTTCGCGCTCGCGTTCCCGCTCGGCTGGATCACTCCACCGTCCCGGGACCACCTCCTCGGCATCCTCGGCAATCCGCTGACGTTCCTGGTGCTGGTCGGGATCTTCCCGGTCATGCTCGTGCACGCCGCGCACCGATTCCGCTACACGTTGTACGACGGTCTGCAGCTGAAGTGGAGGTGGCAGATCGCGCTGGTCTGCTACGGCGCAGCCGTGTTCGGCGCAGCGGCCGCGTTCCTCATCCTGGTGACGGTCCTCCTGAGCGGGTGGTGACCCGAGCTGTCGGTCAGCCGTGCACGATCGTGTGGGCGTGGGTGTGGGCGTCCTCGCGGAGCCGGGCGTCCAACGACGCGAACAGCTCCCCCGCCTCGATGCCGGGCCAGGTGGCCGGGAGGTGCTCGAGCGGCAGGCCCGGGTCGAGGTAGGGCAGCCGGCGCCACGAGGTGAGCATCGGGACGTACGTCGCGAAGGCGCGCTCCGGCGGCCACGCGGACCGGTCCCGGGCGACCGGCCGCCACGCGGCGCAGAAGTCGGCGTACAGGCCGGTCAGCTGGTCCAGGTCCCACCACTCCCGCATCCGAGCGGCCACGTCGCCGGCGCCGAGGTGGTCGCCCCGGAAGAACTCCGTGTAGGCCGTCAGGCCGGCCTCGTCCAGCGCCCGCCGGGTCTCCTCGTACAAGGTCGCGGGAGCCACCCAGACCCCCGGGGCGGCCGTCCCGAATCCCAGTCGGCTCAGCTGCGAGCGCAACGCGTGCCGACGCTCCCGCATGGACTCCGGCACGGAGAACACCACCACGAGCCAGCCGTCCGCGGCGGTCGCCCGGGGCTGCGACCAGATCCGTCGGTCACCCTCGCGCAGCACCGCCAGGGAGCCGGCGGACAGCACGTAGCCGGCCTGGCCGTCCCGGGACGCAGGCTCGAGCACCCCGCGCCGCTTCAGCCGCGACACCGACGACCGGACCGCCGGCGAGTCGACGCCCAGGTCGGCCATCAGCGAGATCAGCGCCGCCACCGAGAGCCAGTTCCCCTCGTCGCGGGCGTAGAGGCCGTAGAGCGACAGGATCAGCTGCCGCGGTGCCTGGTCCACGCGGTCAGGCATCCTGCCGCAACCGGAACCGCTGCAGCTTCCCGGTGGCGGTCCTCGGCAGGGCGTCGACGAACTCGACCGCCCGGGGGTACTTGTACGGCGCGATCTCGGCCTTGACGAAGTCCTGCAGCTCGCGCACCTTCCCGGGGCCGTCCACCGCCGGTGCGGCGAGCACGACGTACGCCTTGACCAACGACCCGCGCGCCTCGTCGGGCACCCCCACCACCGCGCACTCGGTGACCTCCGGGTGCTTGAGCAGCGCCTCCTCCACCTCGGGGGCGGCGATGTTGTAGCCCGAGGAGATGATCATGTCGTCGCTGCGGGCGTGGTACCAGAAGTAGCCGTCCTCGTCGCGGCTGAACGTGTCGCCGGTGATGTTCCAGCCGTCGTGCACGTAGCCGCGCTGCCGGCTGTCCCCGAGGTAACGGCACCCGGTCGGGCCCTTCACCGCGAGCCGTCCGGGCTCGCCCGGCGGGGCCTCGGCCCCGTCGGCGTCCAGGACGGTGGCGGAGTAGCCCGGCACGGCCCGGCCGGTCGAACCCGGCCGGATGTCGTCGCCCGCGGCCGAGATGAAGATGTGCAGCATCTCGGTGGCACCGATCCCGTCGATGATCCGCACCCCCGTCGCGTCGCGGAACGCCTGCCAGGTGGCGGCGGGGAGGTGCTCCCCGGCCGACACGGCGCTCTGCAAGGACGGCAGCGTCGCGCCCGCGGCCAGCATCGCCTTGTAGGCGGTCGGCGCGGTGAAGCAGGTCGTCACGGCGTACTCGTCGATGATCGCGGCCAGCTCGACCGGGGTCGCCTTCTCGACCAGCACCGTCGACGCCCCGGCGTGGAGCGGGAAGAGCAGCACGCCTCCCAGCCCGAAGGTGAAGGCGTACGGCGGGGTCCCGGTGAACACGTCGTCGGGAGTCGGCCGCAGCACGTGGCGCGAGAACGTGTCGCAGATGGCGAGCACGTCGCGGTGGAAGTGCATGGTGGCCTTGGGTCGGCCGGTCGTGCCGGAGGTGAAGGCCAGCAGCGCCACGTCGTCGGCCGCGGTCGCGACGTCGTCGTGGGTCACCGGCTTGTCCGCGAGCAGCGTGTCCAGCTCACTGGCACCCTCATTGGCGCCCCCGAAGGGGACCACCCGCACGCCCAGCTCCCCGGACAGCCCCTCGGTCCCCTCGACGAACCGCGCGTCGACCAGGGCGAGGTCGAGCCGGGCGATCTCGTGGATCGTGGCCAGCTCGCCCGCACGCAGCAGCGGCATCGTGGTCACGGCGACGGCGCCGGCCTTGAGCACGCCGAACCAGCAGGCGGTGAGCCACGGGTTGTTGGGGCCGCGGAGCAGCACCCGGTTGCCCGGGACGATGCCCAGGTCGTCCACGAGGGCGTGGGCGACGCGGTTCGAGGCCGCCAGCAGGTCGGCGTACGACCAGGTCTCCGCGCCCGGCGCGTGCAGGCACGGCCGGTCGGCGCCGTGCTCGGCGATCACGTCGTCGAGCAGCCGGGTGGCGCAGTTGAGGCGGTCCGGGTAGGCGAGCTCCGGCAGGTCGAAGCTGAGCTCGGGCCACAGCTCGGCCGGCGGCAGGTGGTCGCGGCAGAACGTGTCGACGTGTGCGGACGGCAGCAGGTCCATCCCGGCAACGTATGGCCCCTCTTCAACGACCGTCAAGAGTGCGACATATGAACCGGTGGCGACTACCCTGCGTCGGGTGAGCGACCCCGACTTCCGCTACTCCGACCTGCTCCCGCTCGGCGCCGACGACACGCCGTACCGCCTCGTCACCACCGACGGGGTCTCGACGTTCGAGGCCGACGGCCGCACCTTCCTCAAGGTCGACCCCGAGGCGATCCGACGGCTCACCGCCGAGGCGATGCACGACATCGCCCACTACCTCCGGCCGGCCCACCTCGCGCAGCTGCGGAGGATCATCGACGACCCCGAGGCCTCCGGCAACGACCGCTTCGTGGCCCTCGACCTGCTCAAGAACGTCAACATCTCGGCCGGCGGCGTGCTGCCGATGTGCCAGGACACCGGCACCGCCATCGTGATGGGCAAGAAGACCGAGGGCGTGCTCACCGGGGCCGACGACGCCGAGGCCGTCTCCCGCGGGGTGTACGACGCCTACACGTTGCTCAACCTGCGCTACTCCCAGCTGGCGCCGCTCACGACGTACGACGAGAAGAACACCGGCACCAACCTGCCCGCGCAGGTGGAGCTCTACTCGGTACCGGGCGACGAGCCGGCCTACAAGTTCCTGTTCATGGCCAAGGGCGGCGGCTCCGCCAACAAGTCGTTCCTCTACCAGGAGACCAAGGCGATCCTGAACCCGCAGCGGATGCTGGAGTTCCTCGACGAGAAGCTCCGCGCGCTCGGCACGGCCGCCTGCCCGCCGTACCACCTCGCCGTCGTCATCGGCGGCACCTCGGCGGAGTACGCGCTGAAGACCGCCAAGCTCGCCTCGGCCCACTACCTCGACCACCTGCCGACGGAGGGGTCCCCCGCCGCCCACGGCTTCCGCGACCTCGAGCTCGAGGAGGAGGTCTTCAAGCTCACCCAGGCCTTCGGCATCGGCGCCCAGTTCGGCGGCAAGTACTTCTGCCACGACGTGCGGGTCGTCCGGCTGCCGCGCCACGGCGCGTCGTGCCCGGTCGCGATCGCGGTCTCCTGCTCCGCCGACCGGCAGGCGCTGGGCAAGATCACCGCCGAGGGCGTCTTCCTCGAGCAGCTCGAGACCGACCCGGCGCACTACATGCCCGACGCCGGTACGGCGGACACGATCTCCGGCGGCGAGGTCGTCGCCGATCGACCTCAACCGGCCGATGGCCGAGATCCTGGCCGAGCTGTCGAAGCACCCGGTCAAGACCCGGCTGTCGCTCACCGGGCCGCTGGTCGTGGCGCGCGACATCGCCCACGCCAAGATCAAGGAGCGGCTCGACGCCGGCGAGGAGATGCCGTCGTACCTGCGCGACCACCCGGTCTACTACGCCGGACCGGCGAAGACGCCCGACGGCATGGCCTCGGGCTCGTTCGGCCCGACCACGGCCGGCCGGATGGACTCCTACGTCGAGCAGTTCCAGGCCGCCGGCGGCTCGATGGTGATGCTGGCCAAGGGCAACCGCAGCAAGGCCGTGACCGAGGCGTGCGCCACCCACGGCGGCTTCTACCTCGGTTCGATCGGTGGGCCCGCCGCGCGGCTCGCGCAGGACTGCATCCGGTCGGTCTCGGTGCTCGAGTACGAGGAGCTCGGGATGGAGGCGGTCTGGAAGATCGAGGTCGAGGACTTCCCCGCCTTCATCGTGGTCGACGACAAGGGCAACGACTTCTTCACCGACCCCTCCGGCACCGTCACCGTCCCGCTGACCGGGATCCGGGTCCGCTCGGCCCAGTAAGGCTCGGTCGGGAACCTCTCGTCGTGACCGGTCGTTGGCTCCCACGACGACGGGAGAACCCATGAAGTGCCCCAACGACGGCGCCACGCTGACCATGAGCGAGCGCGGTGGGATCGAGATCGACTACTGCCCGGAGTGCCGTGGCGTGTGGCTCGACCGCGGCGAGCTCGACAAGATCATCGAGCGCTCGCTCGCCCAGACCGCACCACCAGCCAGCGCCCCCGCGCCTGCCGCGCCGCCGCCGGGCAGCTACGAGCGGGAGCGCGACGAGCGACGCCAGCAGCACGACCAGCGCTACGCCCAGCCGAGCCAGTACGGCAACCAGCCCTACCGCAAGAAGCGCAAGGAGAGCTGGCTCAGCGAGATCTTCGACTGATCGCAGCCGCGTCAGCGGATGCGATCGTTGGTGCGTGGGCCACGTAGCGTGAGCGGCCGTGGAGTACGTCGAGGTGGCGCGAGCCGAGTCCGAGCGTGGCGAGCTGGTGCTGCGCCAGCGCCGCGACGACGCCGGCGCCGGCCGTCCTCGAGCTGCGCGCCAACGGCGTCTTCGTGATGGACAACGCCGAGTTCACCAGCGAGCTGGCGCTGGCCAGCGCTGCGCTGGACCTGGTCGAGGATCCCCGCGACGTGCTGGTCGGCGGGATGGGGCTCGGCTTCACGATGCACCAGGTGCTGGCCGACCAGCGGGTCGAGCGCTGCACGGTCGTGGAGATCGAGGAGGCCCTGGTCGGCTGGATGCGCGACGGCACCATCCCGCACGGCCGGACCATGCTCGCCGACGCCCGCGCCAACCCGGTCGTCGCCGACGTCACCGTCGCGCTGGCCGAGGCCGACGACGCGTCGTACGACCTGATCCTGCTCGACGTCGACAACGGACCGAACTTCCTGGTCCACGAGAGCAACGCCCGCCTCTACGAGCCGGAGTTCCTCGGCCAGGCGCGGCGGATCCTGCGGCCCGGCGGCAGCCTCGCGATCTGGTCGATGGACGACGCACCCGGGCTCCAGCAGACGATGTCGGCCGTCTTCGACGACGTGGCGGCGCACCCGCAGCCGGTGCGGCTGCAGGACCGCGACGAGGAGTACTGGCTCGTCGTCGGCCGGGTCGGTCAGGAGAACGCGGACCGGTAGTGCCCCGACTGCGACGGGAAGTAGTCGTCGAAGTCGAGCGAAGCCGGGTCACCGCCGGACTCCGCGGCGACCAGGCGGTCGAGGTAGTACTCCCAGCCGGGCCCGACGCTCTCGGCCATCGCCGGCTCGGGCACGGACTGCGCCGAACGCGAGGGTCGTGACGCCGGCTGCCTCGGTCAGGTCGAGCGTGAGGTGCCACTCGACGAGGCGCCCCTCGTCGAAGGGCACGGTGGAGGTCACCGCGAGCCGCCGGGGCTCCTCGCACTCGAGGATCGTGAAGACCTCGGTCGCCGGCCCCTCCCCCTCGTAGAGCATCCGGAAGTCCACGGCACCGCTCGCGGGGTCGCCGGTCCAGGTGCCGATCCAGCGCGCGAGCCGCTCCGGCTCGGTCACCGCCGCCCAGACTGACTCGATCGGCGCGGTGAAGCGGCGCTCGATGACCAGGAACTCCTTGCCGTCGCGGTGCTCGCGGCGGCCGGTCGGTGCGGGCTGGTTCATGCGGTCTCCTCGTCGGGGGCGGCGGTGGTGCGGAGGACGCGCTCGCGCACGGTGCGGCGGACCTCGAGGTCGAGACCGTCGAGCACGCGCGGGTCGAGGTGGACCGGCATCGCGAGGTCGGACAGCAGCGTGCCGGACGGGCACGAGACCGGCACGGTCGAGCGCGTAGTGCCTCTCGCGGCCCCGGTCCTCCACCGTCACCAGCCCGGCGTCCGCGAGCACGCGCAGGTGCCGGCTGACGGCCGGCCGGCTGATGGGGTGGTCGGCGGCCAGGTCGACGACCCGGGCCGGACCGGTGACCAGCCGCACCAGCAGGCTGCGCCGCACCGGGTCGGCGAGGGCGGCGTACACGTCCATGGCTCATTGGTAACTCATTTGTTACGTGTTGGCAAGGCCTCGCCTCGGTCGGCCATGAACCAGGACTACCGGACCGAGCACGACTCGATGGGCGAGGTGCGCGTCCCGGCCGACGCGCTCTGGCGGGCGCAGACCCAGCGAGCGGTCGAGAACTTCCCGATCAGCGGGACCCCGCTCGAGCCCCGGCTGGTGCGGGCGCTGGCGCTGGTCAAGCAGGCCGCGGCGCGCGCCAACCGCGAGCTGGAGGTGCTCGACGCCGACCTCGCGACCGCGGTCGAGCAGGCGGCCGCCGCCGTCGCGGCCGGCGACCACGGCGACCACTTCCCGGTCGACGTCTTCCAGACCGGGTCGGGCACCAGCTCCAACATGAACATGAACGAGGTGCTCGCCTCGCTCGCCGGCCGGAGCGGCACCGAGGTCCACCCCAACGACCACGTCAACGCCAGCCAGTCCAGCAACGACACCTTCCCGACCGCGATCCACGTCGCCGCGACGCTCGCGGTCGTGGAGGACCTCCAGCCGGCGCTGGCCGTGCTCCACGACAGCCTCGTCGCGAAGGCCGAGGAGTTCCGCGACCTGGTGAAGTCCGGTCGCACGCACCTGATGGACGCGACCCCGGTGATGCTCGGCCAGGAGCTCGGCGGGTACGCCGCCACGCTGGCCCTGGCGCGGCGAGCGGCTCGACGGCGTACTCCCCCGGGTGCGCGAGCTGCCGCTGGGCGGCACCGCGGTCGGCACCGGCATCAACACCCCCGAGGGATTCGCACCGCGTGCGATCACGGCGCTCGAGGAGCTGACCGGCCAACCCTTCCGCGAGGCCCGCGACCACTTCGAGGCGCAGGGCACCCGCGACTCGCTCGTCGAGCTCAGCGGCGTGCTCCGCACGATCGCGGTCGGCCTCACCAAGATCTGCAACGACCTGCGCTGGATGGCCAGCGGGCCGACGACCGGCCTCGCCGAGATCCGGCTCCCCGACCTCCAACCGGGGTCGAGCATCATGCCCGGCAAGGTCAACCCGGTGCTGCCCGAGGCGACGCTGATGGTCTGCGCGCAGGTGGTCGGCAACGACGCCGCCGTCGCGTGGGCCGGGGCGAGCGGCAGCTTCGAGCTCAACGTCCAGATGCCGGTGATCGCGCGCAACGTGCTCGAGTCGGTCCGGCTGCTCTCGACCGCCTCCCGGACCCTGGCCGAGCGCTGCGTCGACGGCATCACCGCCGACGCCGAGCGGATGCGCGCCTACGCCGAGAGCTCGCCCTCGATCGTGACCCCGCTCAACCGGGTCATCGGCTACGAGGAGGCGGCGAAGATCGTCAAGCAGGCGATGGCCGACGGTGCCACGATCCGCGAGACGGTGGTCGCGATGGGCTACGTCGAGCGCGGCGAGATCACCGAGGAGCAGCTCGACGAGGCTGCTCGACGTCAGCCCGATGACCCGCCCCTGAGGACGGTGGCAGGGAGGGTCAGGGGAAGACGCGGTCCCGCCCGCTGCCTCCGTTGATCCCGTCGCGTCCGGCCATCCCGTTGATCCAGTCGCTGTTCGCGCCGCCGCGGAGCCGGTCGTGACCGTCGCCGCCCCGGATCCAGTCCTTGCCGGGTCCCCCGTGGGCGCGGTCGCGACCCATCGCACCGCCGAGGTAGTCGTTGCCGCGACCGCCGAACAGCGTGTCGCGTCCGGCGTCGGCGAGCATGGCCATCTCGAAGCGGGCCGGCAGGCCGCGTCCGTCGACGTAGTCGTTCCCCAGCCGGGGGCGCACCTCGAGGAGAGTGGGGTCCTTGGCGCTGGTGTCGCCAGGGACGCGGCAGGTCGCCGCGATCCCGGGGCTCACCCGCTGGCGGGTGCACGCCTCCGGCAGTGACTTCCACGACGGTGTACGTCGGTCCCGGAAGCGCAACCGGCCGCCATTGGTCAGTGTGATCCTGAGACGCGAGTTCTGCTTGGACGCGATCAAGCGATAGCCGTGCCTGGTGCGCACGATCATGGCCTGGTCGCGCACCTGCGGCTGGGGTCCGTCGTCGGGCAGGATCGAGTCGTCGAACGGGTCGGAGGGGCCGTAGCCACGAGGTTGGTCGGCCTGGGCGGTGGTGCCCGGCGCGATGACGGTCAGGGTGGACAACGTGAGGACGGCGACGAGGCAGCACACCAGTCGCCCGGGGAGGCGAGACATCTGGGGGGTCCTTCGGGGGGTCGGGGGGAGCGGGGGGTTGTCCATGGTAGGCAGCCCGGTTCCCCATGGCCACCGCGTGGCCACCCAGTGGACCCGGACTATCCGCGTGGGGCGCTCGTCCGGGCGGCGACCTCCGCATCGATCGCCGACGACAGCTCGGCGCGGAGGTCGTCGTGCTGAGGACCGAGCCGGTGCTCCTCGGAGACCCGGCCGGTCCAGTGGTGCAGCGCAGCCGGCCACCCCACGATGTCGTCGGGCTCCCACGTGTAGCGGGGCGTGACGTGGGCGTGGAGGAACGCGTCGGTGTTGCCCTGCACCTCGACGTTGATCCGGCGGAACTGCGGATCGCGTCGCCGGCACACGGTCGACACCGCCCGAGCCAGCAGCGCGGCGTCGTCGAGGAACGCCACCTGCGCGGCGGGGTCGAGGTCGGTGAGCTGGTCGATGCCCGGGGTGTCGGTGATGAGCACGCAGTAGCCCGGCAGGTGCTGGACGTCACGCGATCACCGCGAAGCCGGCGTCGAGACGACAGAGCACGGTCGGGTTGGTGCCTGCGAGGGCGCTGCCGACCCGGTCGGCGCGGAAGTCGGACACAGGCACCGCCGGGCTCAGTACCAGTTGTTGGCCTGCTTGAACTCCCAGGCGCTGCACGGGGAGCCGTAGGAGTCCTGGATGTACTCCAGGCCCCAGCGGATCTGGGCCTCGGCCGAGGTGTAGTAGTCGGCGGGCAGGTCGTGCATGGAGGTGAGCGCCTGTGGGATGCCGTACGCCGACGAGGTCGGGTTGTCGGCGTCGATGCGCCAGTTGCTCTCGCTGACGTAGAGCGAGTCCAGGCAGGGGAACTGGTCGGCAGAGAAGCCGTACTCCGGCAGCAGCGCCCGCCCGATGTCGCGCGGGTCGGCCTGCGAGATCGCTTCGGTACGGGTGACGACCCCGCCCTGCTCCTGCGCGAGCGCAGCCTCCTTGGTGGCGTCGGTGCGGTCGCGGCTGTCCGAGCGCGACACGGTCGCGGCGCGGTCCGCGAGCTCGGCCTGGCTCAGCTCGCCCGCCGGAGCCGCCGAGCGAGGCACCGAGCTGGCTGCTGGACGCGACGGAGCCCGCCGTGACGCCGTTGGCCACCGCGACGCCGGTGGCGGCCACGGCGGCGGTCGACAGCAGGGCGGCGTTGCGTACGACGATCCGCGGCGCCTGGTGCGCGAACGTGCGCGAGCGGGCCTTGCGGTGCTGGGGGACGTGCTTCTGCTTGCTGGAAGAGGGCTTGCTGGAAGGCGGCATGAAGGAAGGGGGCATGAAGGAGGGGGTCTCGGGGCTAGACGACGGGGGTCGGACCAGGACGTACCGGAGGTGCCCGAACACCCAAGGTCACGAAACGATCACGAGCCACCTTGCAGGAGGAACGGGGGGTATGCAAACCGAACACAGGAAAATCGTGGGGCGATCCTCGCCACACGGCGCCACATCAACCCCTCACGCCCCACCGGCCCCCGATGCCCCGTCCGGGGACGGGGTCGGGGGCCGGTGGCGGCGGTTCAGAGCGTCACGTTCTCCAGCATCTCGGTGACCAGGGCGGCGATCGGCGAGCGCTCGCTGCGCGTGAGGGTCACGTGGGCGAACAGCGGGTGGCCCTTGAGCCGGTCCACGACCGCCACCACCCCGTCGTGGCGACCGACGCGCAGGTTGTCCCGCTGGGCCACGTCGTGGGTGAGCACGACCTTGGAGTTGGCCCCGATCCGCGACAGCACCGTGAGCAGCACGTTGCGTTCGAGCGACTGCGCCTCGTCGACGATCACGAAGGCGTCGTGGAGGGAACGACCGCGGATGTGCGTCAGCGGCAGCACCTCGAGCATGCCCCGGTCGAGCACCTCCTCGATCACCTCGCGAGAGGTGACCGCGCTCAGGGTGTCGAAGACCGCCTGGCCCCACGGGTTCATCTTCTCGGCCTCCGAGCCCGGCAGGTAGCCGAGCTCCTGGCCACCCACCGCGAACAGCGGGCGGAAGACGACGACCTTCTGGTGCTGGCGGCGCTCCATCACCGCCTCGAGCCCGGCACACAGCGCGAGCGCCGACTTGCCGGTGCCGGCGCGGCCACCGAGCGACACGATGCCGACCTCGGGGTCGAGCAGCATCTCGAGCGCGATCCGCTGCTCGGCGGACCGGCCGTGGATGCCGAACACCTCGCGGTCGCCGCGCACCAGGTGGACCTGCTTGTCGGCACCGACCCGACCGAGCGCCGTGCCGCGCTCCGAGAGCAGGACCAGACCCGAGTGGCAGGGCAGGTCACGAACCGCCTCGAGGTCGAGCGTGCCGTCGTCGTACAGCTCGTCGAGGTCGGCGCCAGCGACGTCGATCTCCGACATCCCGGTGTAGCCGGTGTCGGAGTCGCTGATCGACTCCGCCCGGTACTCCTCCGCGGCCAGGCCGACGGCGGAGGCCTTGATCCGCATCGGCAGGTCCTTGGAGACCAGCGTGACGTCGTGCCCCTCGTTGGCCAGGTTGTAGGCGACGGCCAGGATCCGGGTGTCGTTGTCGCCGAGCCGGAAGCCGGACGGCAACGACGCCGCGTCGGTGTGGTTCAGCTCGACCCGGACCGTGCCGCCCTCCTCCCCGATCGGGACCGCCTCGTCGAGCCGGCCGTGGGTGACCCGAAGCTCGTCGAGGAAGCGGAGCGCGGAGCGGGCGAAGTAGCCCAGCTCGGGGTGGTGCCGTTTGGCCTCCAGCTCCGTGATCACCACGACCGGGAGCACGACCTCGTGCTCGTGGAACCGGCGCAACGCGGCCGGGTCGGCCAGGAGCACGCTGGTGTCCAGCACGAACGTGCGGCCGGTGGGTGTCGGGGCCTGCTGGGTGCGGGACTTGCTGGAGGCGGGCGCCTTGGTCTTGCTGGCCGTGTTCGGCACGATGTCACCCCTCACGAACCGGCGCGCGCACTCCTCGCCCGGTCCCCGTTACGCGTAGTCGGACCGGGACGAGCAGGGTGGACCGGAGTGCCGGCCCCCGCGCGCGAAGCGGGGTTGCCGCCTCGTGCGACGGTCGTGAGTCCTCACGAACTTGCCTCCCAGCTCAGGCGGGCTTCCCCGCTCGCCTGATGCTTGTGAAAGTACGCCTGCCGTCAACGGCTTCCGGGCCGACACGCCCGAACGCAGGGTGAACGCCGTCCGACGCCCGCGGTCAGGAACCGAAGCGGCGCTCGCGCTGCGCGTAGGCGCGGATGGCGCGGAGGAAGTCCACGCGCCGGAAGTCGGGCCAGTAGGCCTCGCAGAAGTAGAACTCCGACTTGGCGCTCTGCCACAGCAGGAACCCGCCGAGCCGCTGCTCGCCGGAGGTGCGGATCACCAGGTCCGGGTCGGGCTGGCCCTTGGTGTAGAGGTGGTCGGCGATGTGCTCGACGTCGATGACCTGCGCGAGCTCCTCGAGGCTGGTGCCCATCGCGGCCTGCTCGGTCAGCAGCGACCGGACGGCGTCGGCGATCTCGCGGCGGCCGCCGTAGCCGACCGCGATGTTGACCAGCATGCCGTCCACGTCGCGGGTGTCCTCCTCGGCCTGCTTGAGCCGGGCTGCCGTCGCGGCCGGCAGCAGGTCGAGCGCGCCCACGGGGTGGAGCCGCCACCGTTGCTGCTGCACCAGGCTCGCCACCGCCTCCTCGATGATCTCGAGCAGGGGTTCGAGCTCATGCGACGCACGGTTGAGGTTGTCGGTGGAGAGCAGCCACAGCGTGACGACCTCGACCCCCACCTCCCCGCACCAGTCGAGCAGCGGCTCGATGTTGGCCGCTCCGGCCCGGTGACCGTGGGCGGTGTCACGCCCGACCGCCTTGGCCCAGCGCCGGTTCCCGTCCAGCATCACGCCCACGTGCTTGGGGAGCTGGTCGGCCGGCAGCGAGCGGACCATGCGGGCCTCGTAGGCCGGGTAGAGCCGCCGGCGTACGGCGTCCTTGGCCCGGTTCATCGTCGACACCCACCGATGGTAAACCTGCCCGGCCGCGCGTGACCTGCGTCCCGATCCTCGCTGTTACCCGGGTGTGTGCCGTACGTTGGTCGGATGAAGGACACGGTGAGGCACGGGTTCGACCACCTCGCAGACCACCTCGTCGAGAATCTCGCCGAGCTCAAGGCGGACATCAAGCCGAGGCTGCGTGGCTGGCTCCACCTCGGCACCGCCCCGCTGGCGCTGGCCGCGGGGATCGTGCTGATCGCCCTGTCCCCCACCCCCGACACCCGCCTCGGTTCGACGGTCTTCGTCGGCTCGGCACTCATCCTCTTCACGTGCTCGGCGATCTACCACCGGGGCACGTGGTCCTTCCGTACGTGGAACTTCCTGCGGCGGCTCGACCACTCCAACATCTTCATCCTCATCGCCGGGTCCTACACGCCCTTCACCCTGATCTTCCTCGACGGCACCGCCCAGACGGTGCTGCTGACGACCGTGTGGTCGGGCGCGCTGCTCGGCGTGGCCTTCCGGGTGTTCTGGACCGACGCCCCCCGGTGGCTCTACACCCCGATCTACATCGCCCTCGGCTGGGCGGCGGTGTTCTTCCTGCCGCAGTTCGCCGACGGCCTCTCGCGCACCGGTGCGTCCTACGGCGTCGCGGCGCTGGTCATGGTCGCCCTCGGCGGTGTCCTCTACACGCTGGGCGGCGTCGTCTACGGCTTCCGGCGCCCGGACCCCTGGCCGACCTGGTTCGGCTTCCACGAGGTGTTCCACACGTTCACGGTCCTCGCCTTCGCGAGCCACTACGTCGGGGTCTCGCTCGCGACGTACTCGCTGCGCTGACCTCGGCGCCCCTCGGTCTCAGAGGACGGAGCCGAGGAAGAGTGCCAACGACGCCAGCAGGATGCCGAACCCGATCGTGAGGGCGAGCGGCTCGAGCCCGTCGGGTCACCCACTCGGCCACCTGGTAGACCGCCGCGACGACCGCGACGGCCGCGGTGACGTGGATCAACGCAGCCAGGGCGACGCCGGCGATCACGCCCACGTTCCACCACCGCAGCCACAACCACGAGAACAGGAACGGCACCGCGATCGCGCCGGCGAGCCCGGTGACCATGGCCTTCCAGAGGTCGTCCTCGACGATCCACGGCAGGTCCCGGAGCAGGACCACCTCCCGGTCGGCCAGGTCGGCGGTCGCGCTGACCCCGAGGTAGCCGATGGTCGCGAACCAGACCACGACCAGGACGGCGAAATAGGCCCGTTTCCACCAGGCCCACCCCACGCGAGGACCCAGGAAGAGCGAGGCCGCCGAGACCGCCGCCCACACCAGCCAGCGCCGGATCAGGCCGACCCGGGTGTCGCGCATGGCATCGCGGAACACCCGGTCGGCGTCGATCCGGTCGATGGTCGTCGGCGGCTCGGTCGAGTAGGTCGGCTCCTTCTCGCCCCGGTCGGGCACCAGCCCGTCGTGGATCAGCGCGGCCGGGAGGTGCTCCCCCGACTTCGGGACCAGCCAGGTGAACCACGACGGCACCGAGGTGAGGTCGGTGCGGAACGGCACGCCCGCGCGGGGCACGGTGATCCTGACCCCCAGGTCCGCGGCGTCGTACTGGAGCGGCTCGACCAGCTCGAACTCCTCGCGCACCCGGGTCCGCCACAGCACCTTCTTGGTGGTCGTGACGCGCCGCAGCGTGATCGACGCAGGGCCGGCCGGCCAGACCTCACCCGGCCCCGCGCCCGCCTCGTAGGAGAAGTTGTCGGGCCGGCTGGGGGACTGGATCGCCATCCCCTCAGACTCGCATCAGATCCGGGTCCGTGACAGGACGCTCGCACACGAAGCCACGGCACACGTACGCCGCCGGGCGGCCGTCGACGGCGGTGCGGCCGACGAGCAGCGGGATGTCCTCGCGCGGCCCGTCGGCCACGACCACGACCGCGCCGAGCCGCTTCCGGGCGGCCGCGGCCAGGGCGTCCCGCTCCGGTCCGGCCGGGCCGACCACGGCGATCTCCTCCGGCCCGTCCAGCATCGGGACGGCCGCGGCGAGCGACCAGCCGGCGAAGCGGGGCGCCCGCTGCGCGATGGCCGCGACGGTCGCCAGGGCGGCCTCGGCCGCGTCGCGGTGCCGGCCCGAACCGGTGAGGGCGGCGTACGCGGACAGGGCGTGGACCATCGACGAGAGCCCGCTCGGCGAGGCGTTGTCGGACGGGTCGCGCGGTCGCGCGACGAGCTGTTCGGCGTCGTCAGCGGTGTCGTGGAACCCGCCGGCTCCGTCCGCGAACCGGTCGAGCGCGACGTCGAGGAGGGCGCCGGCGCGCTCGAGCCACACCGGGTCGCCGGTCGCCTGCAGCAGGTCGAGGAACCCGGCCGCCACACAGCCGTAGTCCTCCAGCACGCCGGCCGGGGTGCCGACGACGCCGTCCCGGGAGACCCGGCGGAGCCGGCCGTCGACGAGGTGGACGCGGGTGAGCAGCTCACCGGCCGCCACCGCCGCCTCGACGTGGTGCGGGAGCCCGAGCACGGTGCCGGCCACGCAGAGCCCGCTGATCGCGAGCCCGTTCCAGGCGGCGACCACCTTGTCGTCACGGGCGGGCCGTTCGCGGTGCGTCCGGGCCTCGCGCAGTCTCCGCTGGCAGTCGAACCAGCGCTCGAGGTCGTCGGGGTCGTCGCGCAGCTGCAGCGTCGAGGAGCCGTGCTCGAACGTGCCCGCGTCGGTCACGGAGAGCCAGCGCGCCGCCCACGGACCGTCGTCGGGCCCGAGCACCTCGGCGAGCTGGTGTGGCGTCCAGACGTAGTAGGTGCCCTCGGCGCCCTCGGAGTCGGCGTCGAGGGCCGAGGCGAAACCGCCCTCGGCGGTGCGCAGCTCCTCGAGCAGGAAGTCGGCGATGCCCTCGGCCGCCCAGGTCCCGACGGGAGTGCCCCACTCCGCGTAGACCCGCAGCAGCAGCGCGTTGTCGTAGAGCATCTTCTCGAAGTGCGGCACCACCCAGTCGGCATCGACGCTGTAGCGCGCGAAGCCGCCGGCGAGCTGGTCGTGGATGCCGCCGCGGGCCATCGCCTCCAGCGTCCCGCCCGCCATCTCCAGCGCCTGCTCCGACCCCTCCCGGAGGAGGAACGCCAGCACCATCGACGGCGGGAACTTGGGGGCGCCACCGAAGCCACCACGCTCCGCGTCGTACTCACGGGCGAGCACGCCGACGGCCTCGGTGATCACCTCGCGCCCGACCGGCGCGGCCGCGGCGGCCAGCGGCTGCCGCAGGTGGTCGCGCAGCTGGGCGGCGACCCGCGCCACGTCGTCGGAGCGGTTGAGCCACGCGTCGCTGATCGCCTGGAGCACCTGCCGGAAGCTGGGCTGGCCGTGCCGCGGCTGGTCGGGGAAGTAGGTGCCGGCGAAGAACGGGTTGCCGTCGTGGTCGAGCACGCAGGTCATCGGCCACCCGCCGTGGCCGGTCATCGCGGTGGTCGCGTTCATGTAGACCGCGTCGACGTCCGGCCGCTCCTCGCGGTCGACCTTGACGCTGACGAAGTGCTGGTTGAGGTAGGCCGCGGTCGCCTCGTCCTCGAACGACTCGTGCGCCATCACGTGGCACCAGTGGCAGGCGGCGTACCCGACGCTCAGCAGCACCGGGACGTTGCGCCGCCGCGCCTCCTCGAACGCCTCGCTCCCCCACTCCCACCAGTCCACGGGGTTGTCGGCGTGCTGGAGCAGGTAGGGGGACGTCGCGTCGGCCAGTCGGTTCGCCATCAGCCGAGCCACACGTGCCGGAGCTCGTCGACGAGGGCCTCGGACTGGCGGAGCCCGGTGCGAGCGGCGTCCGCGCGCTTGGCCGGGTCGAGGAGGTTCTTGCCGAAGTCGGCGAGCGCCCGGTTGTCGGGGGTGACCACCGACCACTCGCGCGGCCCGACCCGCTCGAGCTGGCTTCGGATGGAGGTCCGCTTCGAGAGCGAGCGTGGCAGCGGCGCCAGCACCACGACCCGCTCGACGCCGGCCGCGAGGTCGACGTTGGCGGTGGAGCGCATGCCGCCGTCGACGTAGTGGTGACCGTCGATCGCCACCGGCGGCCAGACGGTCGGGACCGCGCAGCTGGCCGCGACGGCGGTGACCAGGTCGACGCCCGAGCCACGCTCGAAGACGGTGAACCTGCCGGTCTCGGCCTGGACCGCGGTGATCAGCAGGTCGCGGTCGGTGGGCCACGCGTTGACGGGGACCCGGGAGCGGATCACCGACACCCGGTCGACCGAGCCCGGCGCGTGGGTCTTCATGGCCACCGTGCCGACCCGGCGGAGCTTGTCGCGGCCGCTGCCCGGCAGCGCGTACGGCGGGACCAGCTTGAGCATCGCGATCCGGGACATCCGGCCACCGATCTCCGCGTCGGCCGGCCTGAGCTGCTCGGCGTACAGGTCCTCGATCGGGAGCCCGGAGGCGAGCTGCGAGCCGACGACCGAGCCCGCGGACGTGCCGACGACCAGCTCGGCGCCGGTCAGGTCGACCCCGGCCCGGGCCAGCCCGGCGAGGATGCCGAGCTCCCACGCGATGCCGGTGATGCCGCCGCTGCCGAGGACGAGTGCTGTGCGGGTCATGCCTTCAACCTAGGCCAGCGACAAGAAGAGCTTCTCCATCTTCTTGACGTCGACGCTGTCCACGGAGTCACCCGCGGTCAGGCACTGCTGCAGCCCGGTCGCGACGATCGCGAACCCGGCCCGGTCCAGGGCCTTGGAGACCGCGGCGAGCTGGGTCACGACGTCCTCGCAGTCACGCCCCTCCTCGATCAGGCGCAGCACACCGGCCAGCTGGCCCTGCGCGCGCTTGATGCGGTTGATGACCGGACCCATGCCGGCGGGATCGAGCTCCATCAGTTCAGTTCTCCTCGGTGAGCGCGGCCAGGGCCGCGGTGATGCGCTGCCGGGCGTCGGCGGCCACGTTGTCGAGCGCCCCGTTGCCGGACAGGCCCATCATCGCGTCCGGGTCGAACGCCTCGACCCGCGTGGTGGTGTCGTCGAGCGAGCGGACCACGACGTTGCACGGCAGCACGGCCGCGATCGAGGGGTCGACCTGCAGCGCCTCGTAGGCCAGCGGAGGCCGGCAGGCGCCCAGGATCACCTGGGGCAACAGGTCGACGTCGAGCTTGGCCTTGAGCGTGGCGGCCAGGTCGATCTCGGTCAGGATCCCGAAGCCCTGCTCGTCGAGAGCGGTGCGGGTGGCCTCGACCGCCTCGGCGTACGGCAGTGCGACCGTCGTGCTCAACGTGTAGGTCATGACCAGCTCCTGGATCGGGGAATACCCCCTAGGGTGTTTTGCTTCCGTACATCGATACCCCCTAGGGTATCCTAGGAGGAAAGGAAGTGCGATGCCTGACCAGACGCCCGAGATCTCCATCGAATCCTTCGCCGCCGAGCGCGAGCGAGGAGTGACCGTCGACGTGCGCGACTTCGGCGAGTACGCCGAGGGTCACGTGCCCGGCGCCGTGCTGATGCCGATGGGCCAGCTGCCGTCCCGACTCGGCGAGCTCGACCGCGACGGACGCCTGCACGTCATCTGCGCCAGCGGCAACCGCTCCAGGGTGATGACGGACCTGCTCCGTGCCGCCGGGTTCGACGCGGTGTCGGTCGCCGGAGGCACCCGTGGCTGGATCACCTCCGGCCGGGCCGTGGGGGTCGGGCTGTGACCACCTCGCTGACCGTCGTCCCCATCGAGACCCCGAGCCTCGGCGACCGCAGCTATCTCGTGCACGACGGCGAGGTCGCCTTCGTGGTCGACCCGCAACGCGACATCGACCGGGTGCTCGCCCTGCTCGAGGAGCACGGGGTCCGGCTCACCCACGTCTTCGAGACCCACATCCACAACGACTACGTCACCGGCGGGCTCGCCCTCGCGCAGCGCACCGGTGCCCAGTACCTCGTCAACGGCGAGGACGACGTGTCCTTCGACCCGCACCCCCGTTGCGGACGGACAGGTCGTCGAGGTGGGTGGACGCATGCGCGTCACCGCGCTGGCCACCCCCGGCCACACGTTCACCCACCTCTCCTACGCGCTGAGCGAGCTCGACGCGGGCCTCGACCGCTCGGTCGGCGTCTTCTCCGGCGGTTCCCTGCTGTACGGCGCCACCGGCCGTCCCGACCTGCTCGGCCCCGAGCACACCCACGACCTGGTCCGGCACCAGCACGCCTCGGCCCACCGGCTGGCCGAGCTGCTGCCCGACGACGCCGAGGTCTACCCCACCCACGGCTTCGGCTCCTTCTGCGCGGCCACCCAGTCGGAGGCGACCTCGTCGACCATCGGCCAGGAGCGGCGGGCCAACCCCGCCCTCACCCAGGACGAGCAGACCTACGTCGAGGAGCTGCTGGCCGGCCTGGGCGCGTGGCCGGCGTACTACGCCCACATGGCGCCCGCCAACGCCGACGGCCCCTCCGAGCCCGACCTCTCCCCGCCGGAGCTCGCGGACGCCGCCGAGCTGCGCCAGCGGGTCGAGGCCGGAGAGTGGGTCGTCGACCTCCGCCACCGCACCGCGTTCGCGGCGGGCCACGCCCCGGGCACCCTCAACTTCGGGCTCGACGGCGGCTTCGCCACCTACCTCGGCTGGCTGGTCGCCTGGGGCGCCCCGATCACGCTGCTCGGCGAGACCCCCGAGGACGTCGCCGAGGCCCAGCGCGAGCTGGTGCGCATCGGCATCGACCGTCCAGCCGCGCACGCCACCGGCGGACCCGACCGGTGGAGCGACCGCCCGCTGCGCTCGTTCCGGACCGGCACCTTCGCGGACCTCGCCCAGGTGCGCCACCACCGCGAGGTGGTCGTGCTGGACGTGCGCCGCACCGACGAGCACGAGTCGGCCCGGATCGCCGGCGCCGTCAACATCCCGCTGCACGAGCTGCGGGACCGGCTCGCCGACGTCCCGGCGGGTGAGGTCTGGGTGCACTGCGGCGGCGGCTACCGCGCGTCCGTGGCGGCATCGATGCTCGACGCCGCGGGCCGCTCGCTGGTCGCGGTCGACGACACCTTCGACAACGCCGAGCAGGTCGGGCTCCACCTGGTGGGGTCCGCCGCGTGACCCTCGTCCTCGCGCTCGCCGCCGGGGTGGTCATCGGGCTCAGCCTCGGTGCGCTCGGGGGTGGCGGCTCGATCCTGGCGGTGCCGGCGCTGGTCTACCTGCTCGACCAGAGCCCGGCGCAGGCCACGACCGGCTCGCTGGTCGTGGTCGGGGCGACCTCCCTGGTCGCCGCGGTCGCGGCGTACCGCGCTGGTCACGTGCTGCTGGGACGCGGTGTCGGATTCGGCGCCGTGGCCCTCGGCGGTGCCGTCGCCGGGGCGGGCGCCGCCGCTGCCGTCCCCGAACCGGTGCTGCTGGGCGCGTTCGCCGCGCTGATGCTGGTGATCGGCGGCGTGCTCGCCGTCCGGCAGTGGCGCGGCCGCGGCCGGACCGCGCCCGGCCAGCACGCCCACCGCCCGGCGCTCGAACCGATCCTGACGTTCTCACCCACCTTCGCCTGCCAGTGCCCGCGGGCCCTCAAGGTGCTGGTGACCGCCACCGTGATCGGGCTGCTCACCGGGTTCCTCGGCGTGGGCGGCGGCTTCCTCGTCGTACCCGCCCTGTTGCTGGCGCTCAGCATCCCGATGGAGTACGCCGCCGGCACCTCGCTCGTCGTCATCACCATGACCAGCGGCGTGGCCCTCCTCGCGCGCGCAGGCTCCGGCGTCACACCGGACTGGTGGCTGGTCCTGGCGCTCACCGCGGCCGCCATGGTCGGTGGCCTCGCCGGCGCCCGCCTGGCGGCCAGCACCGACGCCCGGCGGCTCGCCGCCGCCTTCACAGCCCTCGTCCTCGTGGTCGCCGCCTTCACCGCGACCCAGGCCCTGCCCGCACTCGCCTGAGCGACTCCGCCCGCCCCCGCCCCTGACAGAGAGAGCCCTCGCATGACGTCGACGACCACCCACCGCCACGCGGCGACCGACCCCGACCTGGCCCACCGACCCGGGCCGCTGGGCCGGCTCGGCGTCGGGGTCACCCGGCACCGACGCCTCACCGCGGTGGTGTGGCTGTTGCTGATCGTCGGCCTCGGCGCCTTCGCTCCGAAGGTCGAGGCCAACCTCTCCGGCGCCGGCTGGCAGGCCGACGGCTCCGAGTCGGTCGCGGTCCGCGAGCTGGCCCAGGAGAGCTTCGGCGGCAACGCGAGCTCCGCGATCCAGGTCGTGGTGCACAGCACGGACGGACCTGTCACCGAGGGGCGGGCCGGCGAGGTGCTCGCCGAGGCGACCTCCATCCTCGAGGACGAACCCCGGATCGCGGACGTGATCGCCCCTCAACCCGGCGCCTCGTTGAGCGAGGACGGCCGCACCGCGGTGCTCCTGGCCGGCGCCGGGGCCGACCCCAACGAGATGGTCCGGGTCGCCGACGACCTCAAGGGCGAGCTCGAGGCGCTCTCCGGCGACGGCGTGGAGGTGAACCCGACCGGCGCCTCGCTGCTCTGGTCCGACTTCAACGAGGCCAACCTCGACGCGATGCTGAAGTCGGAGATGTTCTCGTGGCCGGTGACCCTGGCGATCCTGGTGCTGGCATTCGGCGCTCTCGTGGCCGCCGGGCTGCCGCTGATCCTGACCCTCGCCGGCCTGGTCGCCTCTGCGGGCTCGCTGGTGCTCATCAACGAGCTGGTGCCCGTGTCCATCTGGGCGATGAACTTCGCGATGATGTTCGCCCTCGCGCTCGGGATCGACTACGCCCTGTTCCTCGTCGTCCGCTACCGGGCCGCCCGGATGGGCCACGGCTCCACGCCGCGGGCCGCGATCGCGGAGACGATGGACACGGCCGGCAAGGCGGTTCTGCTGTCCGGCGCGACCGTGCTGGTGTCACTGTCCGCGGTGATGCTGGTGCCGTCACCGGCGTTCCGATCGATGGCCGGTGGCATCATGCTCGCCGTCGTCTTCGTCCTGGCGGCCACCCTGACGCTGCTCCCGGTGGTGCTGTTCTCGCTCGACCATGGGATCAACCGCTTCGCGCTGCCGTGGGTCCACACCGGCGAGCACCGCTCGGCCCGGTTCGCTGCCTGGGGCGAGCGCCTCTGGAAGCGGCCGGTCGCGTTCGGACTCGGCTCGCTGGTCGTCCTCCTCGCCCTCGCAGCCCCCGTCGCCGGGCTCACGACCGCCATGCCGTCGATCCAGGTCCTGCCCGAGGACGCCAGCGCCCGGGTGGGCTACGACCAGGTGCAGGAATCCTTCGGGGAGGGCGCCCCCGGCACCCTCCAGGTCGTCGTCGATGCGGCCGACGCCCGCGCGGCGACGGTGGCGCTGGCCGACGACCCCGGGATCGCGGGTGCGATGCCCGCCCAGCCCGCCAGCGACGGCAGCGGGCTGGCGCTGATCCAGGCTGTGCCCACCGTCGACCCGTCCGACGCCGCACTGGGAGAGACGGTCGACCGGCTGCGCGCCGACCTCCCCGACACCGCCCTCGTCGGCGGAGCCGCTGTCGAGAACCTCGACCTCGAGGCTCAGCTCGACGACTCGACGCCACTGGTGATCGGCGTCGTCCTGGTACTCGGCTTCCTGCTGCTGCTGGTCGCGCTGCAGGCTCCGCTGATCTCGTTGCTCGGCACCCTCGCCAGCCTGCTCTCCACCGCAGCGGCCTTCGGTGTCGCGCGTCTCGTCTTCCAAGAGGGGTACGGCGCCGGGCTGCTCGGCTTCGAGTCGCAGGGATTCCTCGACGCGTGGGCGCCGGTGTTCTTCTTCGCGATGATCTTCGCGATCGCGATGGACTACACCGTCTTCCTGCTGGCCTCGGCCAAGGAGCACTTCGAGCGCTCCGGCAACCCCCGCGAGGCGATGGTCGGCTCCTTGGCCCACTCCGGTCGGGTCATCTTCGCGGCCGGTGCCGTGATGGTGGCGGTGTTCTTCACCTTCGCCCTGTCCGGACCGCTGCCGCCCAAGGAGATGGGCATCGTGCTCGGAGTCGCGGTCCTGCTCGATGCCTTCCTGGTCCGGCTGGTGCTGCTGCCCGTCATGCTCCGACTCACCGGCAGGGCCGCGTGGTGGACGCCCCGCTGGCTCACCCGCGTGCTGCCCACCATCACTTTCTCCCACGGCTGACCAACCCTCCTCACAGATACGGAGCACCACATGTGCCGAGCAGTCCGATGCAAGACCTGCGGCCTGGCCACCTGGGCCGGCTGCGGCCAGCACGTCAACCAGGTGATGGCCGGCATCCCACGTGACGCCCGCTGCCCCGGCCACCCGAGGTCCGAGACCGGGGGCTGGTTCGGGCGGGTGTTCGGCCGCCGGCCGTAGGCTCCGCCCATGGGAGGGCGATGGGGAGGGCGGCTGGAGGACCCGATCTTCTGGAACGACGTGCTCCAGCTGGTGAAGACGGTGGTCGCGGCGGTCATCGCCTGGGTCGTGGCCGCGAGCGTGCTGGAGCTGCCCCAGCCGTTCCTCGCACCGTGGGCGGCGCTGCTGGTCGTGCACAGCACGGTCTACCGGACCTTCTCGCGCGGAATGCGGCAGGTCGCCGGCACGGTCGTCGCGGTGCTGCTGGCCTCCCTGGTCGGGAACCTGCTCGGCCTCGACACGGTCGCGGTCGCGGTGCTCCTCGTGCTCGCGCTCGCGATGGGGTCGCTGCCGTGGCTGGGAGCCGAGGTCACCACCATCGCCACCACCGCCCTGGTCGTGCTCACGACCGGCTTCACCGACGACACCCTGCTGCTCTCGCGGCTGCTCGACACCGGCATCGGGGTGGGGGTGGGCCTGCTGGTGAACTTCGCGGTCTGGCCACCCCTGCGCCGGCGTACGGCGATCCTCGCGATGAACCGGATCGACGACGGCATCGGAGAGCTGCTGGTCGACATCGGGACCGGCCTCGCCGGAGGACGCACCGACGTCGAGGAGTGGGTGGAACGCAGCCGGGACCTCGACGGCGAGATCGACCACGCCTGGGCGCTGGTGCGCCAGGCCCGGGAGAGCGCCCGGATGAACCCGCGCCGGTCCGCGGGCGAGTTCCGCGACCCCCAGCAGTGGCACGGGTTGCTGCACCGGCTGGAGCAGGCGGTGGCGGAGACCCGCAGCATGGCCCGCACCCTCGGCGGTCAGAACGCCCGGCGCTCCACGTGGGACCCCGCCTTCGCCGAGGGCTGGACGCCGTTGCTGACGGCGGCCGGGCGGGCGGTCTCCGCCGCCAGCCCGGAGGAGATCGCGGTCGTCCGCGAGCAGCTGGAGAGCCTGGTCGACGAGGCATCCACCGGGGCGCTCGCGGAGAACTGGCCGGTCCACGGCGCACTCGCGATCAACCTGCGCAACATCCTCGACTCGATGGACGAGGTCGCGGTGGTCAATCCCCTCGGTCAGCCCCCGGCCCCGCTGTCGCGGATCCGACGCGGTCCCCGCCGGACCCCCGGGTCCGTAGGTCAGCCGGCGGGCGGAGGCCTGGCGCAGCAGCTGCTCGAACGGCACGGGGTCGCCGGCGGCCGAGAGCCGGAGCCGGCGCGGGACCGGCGCGGCGGCGACGTGGGCCGGGCCCACCAGGGTCGCGAGCTCGGCGGCAGCGCGGGCGATCCGGCCCGAGAGGTCGGCGTCGGTGCCGAAGTCGTCGGTCGCCGCGAAGACGCCGGTCGGGACGACGACCGCGCGCTGGTGGGTGAAGAGCGGCCGCAGCGCGTGGTCGAGCACCAGCGAGTGGCGCGCGGTGCCGGCGGTGGCGGCGATCAGCACCGGCGTGCCGTCGAGCACGTCGGGCTCCAGCACGTCGACGAACATCTTGAACAGGCCGCTGTACGACGCGGCGTACACCGGTGACACGGCGATCACGCCGTCGGCGGCCCGGAGCTGCTCGATGGCCGCCTCCAGCTCCGCGCCCGGGAAGCCGGTCAGCACGTGGTCGGCCAGCGCGTGCGCCAGCGGCCGCAGCTCGACGACGTCGACCTCGACGTCACCGCCCAGCGCTGCGACGGCCGCCTGGGTGAGGCGGTCGGCGAGGAGCCGGGTGGCGGACGGGACGCCCACGCCGGCGGAGACGACGACGAGGCGGGTCATGCGCTGGCCTCCTCGGAGGTGTCGGTGGTCGAGGCGTCCGCGGCCGCGACGCGGGCCGCGTGGGTCGGCGCGTCCGGGACGTGCGCCGGGCGGCCCTCGGCGAAGCCGGCCCGCAGGTCGGGCAGGATCTCGCCGAGCAGGTCGAGCTGCTCGAGCACGGTCTTCAGCGGCAGGCCGGCGTGGTCCATGAGGAACAGCTGGCGCTGGTAGTCGCCGACGTACTCCCGGAACCCCAGCGTCCGCTCGACGACCTCCTGCGGCGACCCGACGGTCAACGGCGTCTGCGAGGTGAACTCCTCCAGGGAGGGGCCGTGACCGTAGACCGGGGCGTTGTCGAAGTAGGGCCGGAACTCCGCGACCGCGTCCTGGCTGTTGCGGCGCATGAAGACCTGCCCGCCGAGCCCGACGATCGCCTGGTCGGCACCGCCGTGGCCGTAGTGCTCGAACCGGCGCCGGTAGAGCGCGACCATGTCGCGGGTGTGCGTGGCCGGCCAGAAGATGTGGTTGTGGAAGAACCCGTCGCCGTAGTACGCCGCCTGCTCGGCGATCTCCGGGCTGCGGATCGAGCCGTGCCAGACGAACGGCGCGACGCCGTCGAGCGGCCGCGGGGTCGCCGTGAAGCCCTGCAGCGGCGTCCGGAACCGGCCCTGCCAGTCCACGACGTCCTCGCTCCACAGGCGGTGCAGCAGCGCGTAGTTCTCGATCGCGAGGTTGATGCCCTCGCGGATGTCCTTGCCGAACCACGGGTAGACCGGCCCGGTGTTGCCGCGGCCGAGCATCAGGTCCATCCGGCCGTCGGTCAGGTGCTGGAGCGTGCCGTAGTCCTCCGCGATCCGGACCGGGTCGGTGGTGGTGATCAGCGTCGTCGAGGTCGACAGGATGATCCGCTCGGTCTGCGCGGCGATCCACGCCATGGTCGTGGTCGGCGACGACGCGACGAAGGGCGGGTTGTGGTGCTGGCCGACGGCGACCACGTCGAGGCCGACCTCCTCGGCCTTCTTCGCGATCTCGACCTGGGCCTTGATGCGCTCGTGCTCGGTGGGCGTGCGGCCGGTCGTGGGGTCGGCCGTGACGTCGCCCACCGTGAAGATCCCGAACTGCATCATGCGCGCGCTCCTGCCCTCTTAGTTGAAGATCGAATCATCACTCGCCAGAACGTGCGGCCGTGCGACCATATTCCTCACTCCCGAGGGGTTTGCTTCAATCGGTCCATGGACGCCGAGGCCTGGGACGAGCGGTACGCCGCCAGCGAGATGGTGTGGTCGGCCGAGCCGAACCGCTCCGTCGCCGAGGAGCTGGCCGACCTGCCGCCCGGGCGCGCGGTCGACCTGGCCGCCGGCGAGGGCCGCAACGCGATCTGGCTGGCCCGGCGCGGCTGGCAGGTGACCGCGGTCGACTTCTCGGCGGTCGCGCTCGACAAGGGCGCCCGGCTGGCCGGGGACACCGACGTCGAGTGGGTGGTCGGTGACGCGACCGAGTGGCGTCCGGAGGTGCCGGTCGACCTGGTGGTCATCGCCTACCTCCAGCTGCCCGCGGCGCAGCGCCGCGCGGCCAACCGGCACGCCGTCGAGTCGCTGCGGCCCGGCGGCACCTTCCTGCTGGTCGCGCACGACTCCACGAACCTCACCGAGGGCACCGGTGGTCCGCAGGACCTGGCCGTGCTGATGACCGCCGAGGACGTGCTGGCGGACCTCGACGGGATCGAGGTCGAGGTGGAGCGGGCGGGCCGGGTGGCCCGCCAGGTCGTGGTCGGCGACGACCACGGGGGTGAGGCGTCCGCGACCGCCTGGGACTGCCTGGTCCGCCTCACCCGACGCTGAGCCTCAGCCGCGTCCCCACCGCAGCACGGCGGTGTGCAGCAGGTGGTCGCTGACCCGCGTCTCGCGGGCCCGGTAGTGGCGCCAGTCGTAGCTGCCGCCGCCCATCAGCCAGTCGACGTACGTCGGGGAGGGCGGTCGGCAACCGCCGCGGTGACGCCCCCCGTTGGCCGCCCGGGCGTCGGTCGCGCCGGAGAGCTTGCAGAACCACTCGCCGCGCTCGTTCATGTCGCCGACGATCACGACCGGGCCGCGGTCACGCAGCCGGCGGTAGAGGTCGACCTCCGCGCGGGTGGCCGCGTCGCGGTCGGCCTCCTGCGTGTCCGGCGAGTTGTGGACGTCGATCACCGAGAAGGCCCGGCCGGTCTGCCGGTCCTTCAGCCGCACCCACGGGATCGGTCGCTGCTGGTGGCTGAACGTGGTGGTGATGCTGCCGTGGTCGAGCAGGTCGAAGCGCTGCTTCTTCCACAGGATCTGCAGCCGGATCCCCTGGTTGCCGTAGCGGGTGCCGGGCCAGATCCGGTAGCCCGGAAGCCCGTCCTTCAACCAGCGGTGCTGGTCCTCCTGCACCTCCTGGAGGCCGGCCACGGCCACGTGGCGCTTGCGCACCAGCCGGGCGGTGCGGACCGTCCGCTCGTGGTCGCCGCCGCGGGTGTGCTGGCTGCCGAGGATGTTGAGGCTGGCGACCTTGAACGTCCGGTCCGCGCGCTCGGCCGGGGGCTTCTTCTCGTTGGGCGGCGCCAGCACGTCCAGCGGGTCGTCCGCGGCCACGGGGGCCGCGAGCGCGGTCACCGCCAGCGTCAGTGCGACGAGCGGGGGGACGATTCGTCGAAGCATCCGAAGACCGTACGGACCCGGCGCCCGGAGGTCGAATCGTCAGTCGGTGCGCGACCCGTGCGGCCGGTCGGCCGCGTCCTCCGTGTCCGTGTCGCCGTAGACGCCGGCGTCCTTCGCGGCCTGCGCCTTGCGCAGCTGCTTGACCATGCTGAACATCAGGAACACGAGGGCGACGCCGAGCAGCAGGAACACCGCGAAGGCGGTCCAGCCGGCCTTCACGTCCTCGGGCTCGGGGCCCTTCGGGAGCTGTGTCGGTGAAGCTCACCAGGACGAGCAGGAGCGGCATGGGTCCAGTGTCTCAGGTCCCGCGCCTCAGAGCGGCGTCGGGATACCGGCGAAGAGGTCGTCCTCGGGGGTGGGCGCGTCCACGTGGCTGACGACCAGCTCGTAGTCCTCGGTCGGCCACACCTGCGCCTGGAGCTCGCGCGGCACCGCGAACCAGTGGCCGTCGGGGTCGATCTGCGTCGCGTGGGCGAGCAGCGCCTGGTCGCGGACGCCGAAGTAGTCGGCGCACGGCACCTTCGTGGTGATCCGGGCGTCCCACTCCGGCTCCGGCTTCCACTCCTTGAGCCGCTCCCCCCACGGCGACTCCAGCCCGTGGGCGAGCATCGCGTCGTGGATCGCCTGCATCCGCGGCCGGTTGAAGGAGTGGTGGTAGTAGAGCTTGAGCGGCTGCCACGGCTCGCCGGCGTCCGGGTAGGCGTCGGGGTCCCCGGCGGCCTCGAACGCGGCGACCGACACCCGGTGGCACGCGATGTGGTCGGGGTGGGGATAGCCCCCGCGCTCGTCGTACGTCGTCACCACGTGGGGGCGGAACTCGCGGATCAGCCGGACCAGCGGCTCGGCGGCCTCCTCGACCGGCACCAACGCGAAGCAGCCCTCGGGCAGCGGCGGCTTGGGGTCGCCCTCGGGCCAGCCGGAGTCGACGAAGCCGAGCCAGTCCTGACGGACGCCGAGGATGTCGCGGGCCCGCTCCATCTCCTGCCGGCGCACCTCGGTGATGTTCTCGAGGATGTCGGGGCGCTCCATCTTCGGGTTGAGGATCGAGCCGCGCTCGCCGCCGGTGCAGGTGGCGACGTGGACGTCGACGCCTTCGGCGACGTAGCGGGCCGTCGACGCCGCACCCTTGCTCGACTCGTCGTCGGGGTGGGCGTGGACGTGCATGAGCCGGTAGCCGGACCGGGGGTGCTCGAGGCATGGCCGGAAGTCTAGGGACAGGGCAGTGAGAGGATCGACAGGTGACCACGGACCTCGCAGAGCGGTACGGCGCCCCCTCGCCCGTACGCCGCCGCATCGTCGTGGCCGTCACCGTGCTCGCCGTCGCCGCGCTGGCCGGGTGGCTGGTGTGGACGACGCTGTTCCACGCCACCCCCGCGGTCGGGTCCGAGATGGTCGGCTACGACATCGTCGACGAGAACCGGGCCACCGCCGTCGTCTCCGTGTCGCTCGAGGAGGGTGTGGTCGCCAGCTGCACGCTGCGGGCGCTCGCGGACGACCACTCGACGGTCGGCGAGCTGGCCTTCGAGCCGGTCGACGGCCGCAACGACGTCACGATCCGGACCGAGCGGCTGGCGACCACGGTGACCCTGCTGGGCTGCACCGCTCCGGGCCAGCCGCGACCCCGCTGAGGGGCTCCGCGGCTCGACGACCTGTGCGTTCCGCGGGTCGACACGGTAAACTCGACGAAAATCACCCCGCAGGGCCGTCCCCAACAGCTCGGAGGCGCCCGGCGGGTTTTGCTTTTGTCCCCAGGAAGTTGAGACACCCATGACGCAGCCCGCACAGCCGACCCAGGTGTGGTTGGCCAAGACCACGTTCGACCGGCTCACCGCCGAGCTCGAGGACCTCAAGGGCCCCCAGCGCCAGGAGATCATCGAGCGGATCAGCGCTGCCCGCGACGAGGGTGACCTCAAGGAGAACGGCGGCTACCACGCCGCCAAGGACGAGCAGGGCAAGATCGAGGCGCGGATCCTCCAGCTCGACGAGATGCTCCGCAACGCGACCACCGAGACCTCCGCCGACGACGGCGTCGTGTCCCCCGGCAAGGTCGTCACCTACCGCTACGCCGGCGACGACGAGAACGAGACGTTCCTGCTGGGCGCCCGCGAGATCGACGACGACCACCCGGACATCGAGGTCTTCTCGCCGCAGTCCCCGCTCGGCGCGGCCATGCTCGGCGCGACCCGCGGCTCGACCGTCGACTTCGACGCCCCCAACGGCAAGACCCTCAAGATCGAGGTCATCGACGCCGTCCCGTTCACCGAGTGACCTGGCTCGACCTCACTCGAAGATGCGGTAGCCGCACTCGCGGAGCCGGGTGACGACCTGCTCGGCGTGCGGCTCGCCGCGGGTCTCCATCTGGATCCGCACCTCGACCTCGTCGACGGCCAGGACCGCGGAGATCCGCTCGTGGGAGACCTCGAGGATGTTGGCGCCCTCCTCGCCGAGCTCGGCCAGCAGCCGCGCCAGCCCGCCGGGCCGGTCGGGGATGCAGACCCGCAGGTAGAGGTAGCGCCCGGCCGAGGCCATGCCGTGCCGGATCACCTTGCCGAGCAGCAGCGGGTCGATGTTGCCGCCGGAGAGCACCGCCACCACCGGGGCGGGATAGGCCGTGGGCTGCTCCAGCAGCGCCGCGACCGCGGCCGCACCGGCCGGTTCGACGACCATCTTCGCCCGCTCCAGCAGCGCCAGGAGTGCCCGCGAGAGCGACTCCTCGGACACGGTGACGATGTCGTCGACGTACTTCTGCACGGCGTGGAACGTGATGTCGCCCGGCATGCCGACCGCGATGCCGTCGGCCATGGTCTGCATCGACTCCAGCGCAGACGGGTGCCCCCGCGGCGATCGAGCCCGGGAACGCGGCGGCGCCCTCGGCCTGGACGCCGACGACGCGGACGTGCGGGTGGCGCTCCTTGACCGCCAGCGCGATGCCCGCGAGCAGCCCGCCGCCGCCGGTGGGGACCAGCACGGTCTCCACGTCGGGTGCCTGCTCGAGGATCTCCAGCCCGCAGGTGGCCTGCCCGGCCACGATGTCGGGGTGGTCGAACGGGTGGATCAGCACCGCGCCGGTCTCGGCCGCGAACTCGCGGGCCCGGACCAGCGCGTCCTCGAGGTAGCGGCCGTGGAAGACCACGTGGGCGCCGTAGCCCCGCGTCGCCTTCTCCTTGGGGATCGGTGCGCCCTCCGGCATGAAGACGGTCGCCTGGATGCCGAGCATCTGCGCGGCGAGCGCGACGCCCTGGGCGTGGTTGCCGGCCGAGGCCGCCACCACGCCGTTGGCCCGCTCGGCCTCGGTGAGCCGCGCCATCCGCACGTAGGCGCCCCGGGCCTTGAACGACCCGGTGCGCTGGAGGTTCTCGCACTTCAGGCTGACCGGGCCGCCCGCCATCGCGGACAGCCAGCGCGACTCCTCCATCGGGGTCAGCACCGCGACTCCCGCGAGCAGCTCGCGGGCCGCCTGCAGGTCGGCGGGCGTGGGCAGCTCGGTCACGACGGGGTTCCTTCCGGTGGGGTGTCGCCTGTCTCGTCGTAGTCCTCGTCGAGCTCCTCCACCGGATCGTCCGACCCCACCTCGGTGAAGCCGGCGAGGTGCTGGACGACCGCGTTGAGGGCCGCGGCGAGGGGCACGGCGATGAGGGCGCCGACGATGCCCGCGGTCAGCACGCCGCAGCCGATCGCGAGGATGACGCCGAGCGGGTGCACCGACACGAACCGGCCCATGAGGAAGGGCTGCAGCACGTGGCCCTCGATCTGCTGCACCAGGATCACGCCACCGAGCATCAGCAGAGCGGTGATCGGTCCCTGGTCCACCAGCGCGACCAGGACCGCGACGGTGCCGGCGACGGTCGCACCGACCATCGGCACGAACGCGCCGAGGAACACCAGGATGCCGATCGCGAGCACGAACGGAACCCCGAGGACGGCCGCGACGATCATGACGCCCACCGCGTCGACGGCCGCGACCAGGACCGTCGCGCGGACGAACTTGGTCAGGCTCTGCCACGCGACCCGGCCGCTGGTGTCGACGCGCTCCCGGGCCGCACGCGGGGCGAGCCGGACCAGCCAGGCCCAGATCCGGTCGCCGTCGGCGAGGAAGAAGTAGGTCGAGAACAGCACCACGAAGATGCCGGCGAGGACGTGACCGAGCGCGGTGCCGACCTCGACCGTGCGGCTGACCACGCCCCCCTCGGCCGTGCTGGAGGTGATCGTGTCCTGGAGTCCGCCGAGGGCGTCGTTGATCTGGGAGTCGCTGGCGTTGAGCGGGCCGGTCTTGAGCCAGTCCTTGATCTCGTCGATGCCCCCGACGACGGAGTCGGACAGGTCCGTCGGCCCCAGCGGCGACCTGGGTGCCCACGAACGTGAGCAGCAGGCCGACCGACGCGAGGCCTCCCAGCACCACCAGCCCCGCCGCGAGCCCCCGGGGGACGCCGAGGCGATGCATCCGGTCCACGAGCGGGGAGACGAGGGCGGCGACCAGGAGCGCGATCGCGACCGGCACCGCGATGACGGAGAAGAACGCCATCAGCCGGAGCACGAGGTAGGTGGCGGCGGCGATGACGAGGAAGCGCCACGCCCACGCGGCCGCGAGGTCGACGCCGTAGGGCACCTGTCCGCGGGCGAGGTTGGTGGTGCCGGCCTCGATCGGCGGCGGCGGCGCCGGTCGGCGCTCGGCCCGGGCCAGCGCCCACTGCTGTGCGAACCGCTCGGCGAAGCGCTGTCGCGACTCGGCTGCCTCCCGCTCCCCCTCCGGCTCGCTGTTCACGGCGGACACGCTACTCGGACCCGCGGTCGTCCCCGGACAGCCGCAGGGCGAGCCGGTACGCCGCCTCGGGCTCGGGTCCGGCGAGCAGCCCGATCGCGCACAACGCGTAGTCGTGGTCGACCACGACGCGTGGCGCGCGCGGCAGCTGCCACCCGCCCTCGTGGTCGGGGCCGAGGCTCTCGGCGAACACCCGGTCGGCGACGCCGGGCCGCCCGTTCCGGAGCACGCCACCGGAGCCGATCAGCAGGTCGATCTCGCGCAGGTCCTTGCCGGTGCGTTCGAGGACCCGGCCCTCGGGGCTGACCACGACGCGGGACCGGCCGGCGTGGCGCCGCAGCGCGAGGTCGACCGCGGCCCGGGCGATCTGCTCGTCGATGTCGGACTCGCGGTCGTCCTCGGGCAGGTAGCCGGGCCGGTCGCGGCGGATGCTGGCGGGGGCGGCGAGCTCGGTCAGCCCGGCCGCCTCGACGGTCGAGAGGGCCGACCAGCGCATGCCGAGGTCGCCCTCGACGGTGCGGGTGACCGGCGTGAGCGCGACGACCTCGCGGGAGAGCCCGCCCCCTCCCTCGGGCTGGGTCTCGGGGTCGAGGGCGACGACGCTGTGGACGTCGGTGGTGGCGCCGCCGATGTCGACCACGGCGACGTCGCCGGCGCCGGGCCGGTCCTCGTCGAGGCCGCGCGCCAGCAGCTCGACCCCGGCCAGCACGATGTCGGGGGTCGCCCCGCGCACCATCTGCCGGAAGTCGTCGCTCGCACTCAGGTGCTTGCCCCCGATGACGTGGGCGAGGAACATCTCGCGGATCGCGGCGCGGGCACCCTCGGGCGCGAGCACGCCGATCCGGGGCACGACGTTGTCGGTGAGGACGTGCGGCAGGTCGGCCAGGATCCCGGCCACCTCGTCGCGGGCGTCGACGCTGCCCGCGACCACGACCGGTCCGGTCCAGCCGGCGGCGACGAGCGCGCCGGCGCCCTCGACCAGCGACTCGGCGTTCCCGCCGTCGGTCCCGCCGGTCAGCAGCACCACGTCCGGCGCGAGCTCGCCCAGGCCCGTCAGGTCCTGCCCGTGGGCGAACACCCCGACGACCTTGCCGCCGCTGGACAGCGCGACCCGGCGGCCCGCCTCGGCGGTGACCAGCTCCTCGTTGCCGAGCACGGCGATCCGCAGCCCGCCGCCGGCGCTCGAGCAGGCCAGCACGGCCGCGTCGGCCGCCCGCGGGTCGGCCGCTGCCAGGGCGGCCCGGCAGGCGTCGTACCCCTCCAGGACGTCGGTCGCGATCGTGGTGGGGTGGCTGGCCGCGGCGACGATCCGGCCGTCGGCGAGGTCGACGAGCGAGGCCTTGGTGAACGTCGACCCGAAGTCGACGCAGATCACCTCAGCCACCGAGGGCGAAGTCCAGGTCGGCGAGCAGGTCGTCGGCGGTCTCGATGCCCACGCTGAGCCGCACCAGGTCGGCCGGCACCTCGAGGTCGGTGCCCGCGACGCTGGCGTGGGTCATCCGGCCCGGGTGCTCGATCAGGCTCTCGACACCGCCCAGCGACTCACCGAGGGTGAAGACGCGGGTCCGCTCGCAGACCCGCAGCGCGTGCTCCTCGCCGCCGTTGACGCGGAACGAGACCATCCCGCCGTACCGCTTCATCTGCCGGCTGGCGATCGCGTGGCCGGGGTGGTCGGGCAGGCCGGGGTAGACGACCTGGCTGACCGCGGGGTGGTGGGAGAGGAAGTCGACGACGGCCTCGGCGTTGTCGCAGTGGCGGTCCATCCGGACCGCGAGCGTCTTGAGGCCGCGGTGGGTGAGGAACGAGTCGAACGGCCCGGCGACCGCGCCGATCGCGTTCTGGTGGAAGGTGATCCGCTCCGCGAGGTCGTGGTCGCGTACGACGAGCGCACCCCCGACGACGTCGGAGTGACCGCCGACGTACTTGGTCGTCGAGTGCACCACCACGTCGGCGCCGAGGACGAGCGGCTGCTGGAGGTAGGGCGAGGCGAAGGTGTTGTCGACGACGAGCAGCGCGCCCGCGTCGTGGGCCACGGCCGCGAGCGCCTCGATGTCGCCGATGGTGAGCATCGGGTTGGTCGGCGTCTCGACCCAGACCAGCCTGGTCTCACCGGGCCTGATCGCGGCGCGGACCGCGTCGACGTCGGAGACCGGTGCCGGGCTGTGGTCGAGCCCCCACACCTTCTCGACCTTGTCGAACAGCCGGAAGGTGCCGCCGTAGGCGTCGTCGGGGATGACCGCGTGGTCGCCGGGGGCGCACACGCTCCGGACGAGGGTGTCCTCGGCGGCGAGGCCGGAGGCGAACGCGAAGCCGCGCTCCCCGTCCTCGACCGCGGCCAACGCGCCCTCGAGCGCGGTGCGGGTCGGGTTGGCGGAGCGGCTGTACTCGTAGCCGCCGCGCAGCCCGCCGACGCCGTCCTGCTTGTAGGTCGAGGTCGCGAAGATCGGCGGGATCACCGCGCCGGTGGTCGGATCCGGCTCGTAGCCCGCATGGATGGCGCGGGTCTCGAATCCAGCCTTCTGGGCATGCTCCTGGGTCACGTGGTCGACCCTACTCAGCCGGTGCCTCCGGACTGTCGGCGGTGGTCGGCCGGTCTCCGGTGGTCTGCCCGCCGGGTAACGGACCGTTCATGTCGCTCCCGGGCCGTTGTAACGGCCCGGGAGCGCGCTCGACGGTCCGTTACCCAGCACCGTCTCGGCGATGGCGGGAAGGTTGGGCGGCCCCCGGCTGTTGGACAGACTGGAGGCACCACCCGACCGCCTCCGGACGAGGAGCACCGATGTTCGGCCTGAACAAGAAGACGGACCTGGTCACCGCCGAGGAGGCGCTGCGCGGCCGCGACGCGCGGCCGTGGACGCTGGGCGACCACGTCGTGCTGAAGACCCCGGTCGTCAGCGACGAGGTGCCCGACGGGCACGAGGTCGCGATCTTCGGCCTCGGCTGCTTCTGGGGCGCGGAGGAGATCTACTGGCAGCTGCCGGGCGTCTGGTCGACGTCGGTCGGCTACGCCGGCGGCCACAGCCCGCACCCGACGTACGAGGAGGTCTGCTCGGGCCGGACCGGCCACACCGAGGCGATCCGGGTCGTCTTCGACCCGACCGTCGTCTCGTACGCCGACCTGGTGAAGCGGTTCTTCGAGGTCCACGACCCCACGCAGGGCATGCGGCAGGGCAACGACGTCGGCACCCAGTACCGCTCCGCGATCTACTGGACCACCCCCGAGCAGGAGCAGACCGCCCGCGAGCTGACCAAGGTCTACGGCGACGAGCTCGCCCGCCGCCGGCTCGGCGACATCACCACCGAGGTCCGGCCCGCCAGCGAGACGCCGTACTACTACGCCGAGGACCCGCACCAGCAGTACCTCGCGAAGAACCCGTTCGGCTACCGGTGCCACGCCAACACCGGCGTGAAGTTCCCCGGACTGACGTGTCGATCCGGCCCGTCGCCGTTCGTCGCACGTAGGGTGGGCGGCGGACACCGGGTCCGCCGGCGAGGAGGAGCAGACATGACCGAGTACCTCATCTACTTCAACCAGCAGTGGGTCGGCGACCACACCGAGGAGTGGTTCCGCAGCCGCGGTGCCGACCAGCATGGCCGTCGTGCACGAGATGGAGGCGGCCGGCGTGCTCGGTCTACGCCGGCGGGCTGGAGGAGGACGGGCCGGTCCTCAGCGCCGACGCGACCAGCGGCGGCCTCGTCGTCACCGACGGGCCGTACGCCGAGACCACCGAGTTCCTCGGCGGGCTCACGATCGTCGACGTCCCCGACCTCGAGACCGCCCGGATGTGGGCCGGCAAGGTCGCGGAGGGGTGCGGCTGGCCGCAGGAGGTCCGCCGGTTCAAGCCCCGGCCCGACGCACAGGACTGAGGCTGGGGCTCCGGGAAACCGCAAGGCCTCGTCCTTACGGTGCAGGAACACCCACCATGTCCCTGCTGAGGAGTCCACGCATGAAGAAGCTGATGGGCGGCATCGTCGCCGTCGTCGCCGGGGCGGCCCTGGTCGCACCGACCCTGCCCGCGCACGCGATCGTCGGCGGGACCCCGGATGCGGGGAGCACCCGTACGTCGGGGAGCTGCTGTTCTACGTCCCGAACGCGGTCGACTCGCGGTTCGACGACCCGGGCGGCTGGTTCACCTGCACCGGCACGCTGATCGACGCCGACACGGTCGTCACCGCGGGCCACTGCACCTTCGACGTCGGCCTGGAGGGCGTCGCCCCCGCGACCCGCTGCACGGCGGGACCGACATCTGGTTCTCGGTGGCCGAGGCGCCCGACTTCTCGGTGCTGCCGCCGAGCTCGACGTTCGTCCCCGACCGCAACCAGGAGCGGTACGACGCCTGGTCCGCGATCCTCGACGCCAGCGCGAGTGGGCCGAGGCGGAGTCGACGTTCACCCACCCTGAGTACGTCGACGCGGCGTTCCTGCTCCACGACCTCGGCGTCGTCGAGCTGAGCGAGCCGATCCAGCTCCGGGAGTACGGCTCGCTGCCGGAGGGAACTACCTGGACAGGTTCTACTCCGACAAGGCCAAGGAAGCCGGCGCTGCTTCGAGTCCGTCGGCTACGGGCTGGAGGACAGCGGGCCGAAGTTCTCCGTCGGCGGCGACACCCGCCGGAAGGTCGACCAGAGGCTCGTGAGCTTCCAGGGCGCCCACGGCCTCAAGAACATCTCGGTGATGTTCTCCCACGCCCAGAACGACGGCGGCACGTGCTTCGGCGACTCCGGTGGTCCGACGTTCGACGACACGACGCCGGCGATCGAGGCGCAGAACATCATCGTGGCGGTCACGTCGTTCGGCATGAACTTCAACTGCAACGCCGGGGGCAGCTATCGCATCGACCAGCCGGACGACCTCGCGTTCCTGGCCGACCCGGCCGGAGCGTTCTGAGAGGTGCGGTCCGGGTCGCTCAGGGGCCCAGGAGCGCGTCGACGTTCGGCAGGTCGGTGAACGCGGTGACGGTGCCGGAGTCCGCGATCTCGCGGGCGGCCGCCAGCCAGCCGCCCCAGGCGGCCCGGGCCAGGGTGCCGCCCACGCTGATGCGGCGTACGCCGAGCTCGGCTGCCTCGGCGACCGTGATGAACGGGGCGTTGATCAGCAGGTTCACCGGCCTCGGGCGCGAGAGCCGAGACGATCGCCTCCACGTGCGCGACCTGGTCGATCCGCGGGGCGTAGAGGCAGTCGGCGCCGGCCTCGGCGTAGGCCTGCAGCCTCCGGATCGTCTCGTCGAGGTCGGGACGCCCCACCACGAACCCCTCGGACCTGCCGGTCAGCACCACGCCGGTGCCGCTGTCGTCGATCGCGCGGCGGGCGGCCGCGATCCTCGCGACGGCGAGGTCGTGGTCGTGGAGCGGCTCGGCCGGGTCGCCGGTGGAGTCCTCGATGGACAGGCCGGCGATGCCGGTGTCGACCGCCCGCTGCACGTTCGCGGCGACGCTCGTCCGGTTCGACGGCGTAGCCGCCCTCGAAGTCGGCGTTCACCGGCACCGTGACGGCGTCGACCACGCTGCGCAGGTGCGCCAGCACCTCGTCGAGGGTCGCCTGGGTGTCGGCGCGGCCGAGGGTCCACGCGAAGCCGGCGCTGGTCGTCGCCAGCGCGGGGAAGCCGAGCTGCTCGAGGGCCCGCGCGCTCCCGGCGTCCCACGGGTTCGGCATCACGAAGCACCCGTCGGCGTGCAGCCGGCGGAACTCGGCGATCCGGTCGTCGGGGCCGCTTCCATGCGCCCCACCTCACCACCGTGTCAGGGGTGCTGACTCTACTCGCGGCGCCCCCGGCACCGAGCGGATCGGAGGAGAATGGAGCGCATGTCGCAGCCCCCCGTCCGCAGGCACCTGATGGACCCGAACGCGCCGCGCCCGGTCCGCAGCGCGGCGCGGGACCAGCAGCAACCTCACCCGGGTGCAGCGCTGGGTGATGTCGGCGCTCGCGGTGACCACGATCCTGCACCTGTCCGCCGGGCTGATCCTGGCCGCGGTCTTCCTCGACGACCCGCGACCCGGCGCGCAGGTCGGGCTCAACGTGATCGCCGCCGCGTTCGGCGTGATGGCGGTCGCCGCCGCTCCGGCCATCCACGGCAAGAGCATCCTGTCGCCCTGGCTCGCGCTCGGGCTGCTGCCCGGCGCGATCGGGCTCTGGCTGACCCTCGGCTGGCTGACGAGCGTCTTGGCGAACCACACGTCGGCGTCGGGGTTGCCGTTGTAGTCCGGGACCGAGCGGTAGCCGCTCGACTCGTAGAGCGACACCGCCGAGGTGAGCGAGCTGTTGGTGTCCAGCAGCGACTCGGTGCGGCCGGCCTCGAGGACCAGCGCCTCGAGGTGGGCGAGCAGGGCGCGGGCGACGCCGCGGCCGCGGGCGTCGGGCGAGACCCACATCCGCTTGATCTCGGCGCGGTCGGCGTCGAGGAACTGGACCGCACCGCACGCCAGCGGCGCCTCGTCCGGCCCGGCGAGGACGAACCGGCCCCGCGGTGCGGCGTACGCCGTCGCGGCGTCGTCGAGCGCGGTGCCGACCTCGAACCCGAACTGGGCCGTGATCTCGGCGAAGTACTCCCCCATCGCCCACCGCGCCGGACCCGATGCCGGATCGACCACGCGGAACTCCACCATCCCTCTATCGTTGCACCACCATGACGGTCGACATCGCGACGAGCGCCGTACGCCGGCTGGCGTGCGCTCGCGGCGACCGTCCTGGTCATGGCGGGAGCCGTCGGCGCCCACACCTGGGCCGGCGGGCACCTGCCCGACGGCTCCGTCGCTGATCGCGCTGGCCGCCCTGGTGCTCGGCGGCAGCCTGCTGGTGCTGCGCGGGACGGTGCCCGCGGTCGACGCTGCTGCCGGTGGTCGCCGCCGCCCAGGCCGGGCTCCACACGTCGTTCGCGATGTCGGCCACCGACCACGCCGGGCACCTGGACCACGCGCGAGGCCGCCGGCCGACGTGGAGCTGGCAGATGCTGCTGGCCCACGCCGCCGTCACCGCGCTGACCGCCGTCGTCTGGCACCTCTGCGGCCGGGCCGCCGTGGTCGTCGTGACCGTGCTCCGGCTCGCGCCGGCCGTGGTCATCCGCCGGCGAGCCCCGTCGCCCGTCACCCGGGCGCCCCACGTCCTCACCCACCTGGTCCTCCTGGTCGCCGCGCCCCGCCGCGGCCCCCCGACGGCGGCCCTGCGCCTGAGCCTCCGTCCGGAGGCCGTCGCAGCACGCCGTCCACCACCCGTCCACCCACCAGGAAGAGGCACCACCATGCCCACTCGTCGTACCCTCGCGCGCCTCGCCGCGCTGCCCGCCGCCACCGCGCTCGTCGCGCTCGTGGCCGCCCCTGCCGGGGCCCACGTGACCGGCACCCCGTCGGTCGCCAACGCCGGCTCCTACACGGTCCTGACCATGAGCGTCCCGCACGGCTGTGACGGTTCGCCGACCACCGAGGTCGAGATCCAGGTCCCCGAGTCGGTGCTGTCCGTGACGCCGACCCGCAACCCGCTCTACGACCTCGACGTCAACATCCAGCAGCTCGACGAGCCGCTGACCGACGCCCACGGCAACGAGGTCACCGAGCGGGTCGGCTCGATCGTCTACACCGCCCGGACCCCGCTGCCCGAGGGTCAGCGCGACACCTTCGAGCTGTCGTTCCAGGTCCCCGACGTGGCCGGCGAGACGCTGGCCTTCCCGACCATCCAGACCTGCGAGCAGGGCCGCACCGACTGGATCGAGGTGCCGGAGGACGGGTCAGGACGGCGAGGAGCTGGAGCACCCGGCGCCGTCGTTCGAGGTGCTGCCCGCCGCCGAGGAGGGCGACGGCCACGGCGCGGCCGCCGAGACGGCCGACCGACGACACCGAGGCCGCGGGCGTCTCCGACGACGACTCCAGCGCGCTCGGCTGGGCCGGCCTCGGCCTGGGCGCGCTGGGCCTGCTCGCCGGCGGCACCGCCCTGGTGAGGACGCGCAGGACCGCATGACGCACCGCGGCGGGGCAGGAGGGTGGCGCGGGCCGGCACGGCTCGCGGCTGCCCTCCTGCTCGGCTGCCTGGTGCTGCTGGCGGGCGCCTCACCGGCCTCCGCCCACGCCCAGCTCATCGGCACCGACCCGACCGACGGCGCGCTGCTCCAGGAGGCGCCGTCGCAGGTCACGCTGTCGTTCAACGAGCCGGTCCGGCTGACGTCGCAGGAGATCACCGTCTACGACGCGGAGGGGCAGCCGGTCGCCGGCCACCGCCCGCACCTCGGACTCCGACGTCGTCGTCGAGCTCGAGGACCCGGCGGCGATGGCACGCGGGACCTACGTCGTCGGCTGGTTCGTGGTCTCCGCCGACGGCCACCCGATCTCCGGCTCGCTGACGTTCTCCGTCGGCGAGCGCAGCGACGACGTCGCCGATCCACCCGCCGCCGCCGACCTCCTCGCGGCACCGTCACCACGGTCCAGGGCGTGGTGGCCGGCGCGATGTACGTCGGCCTCCTGGTCGCCGCCGGACTGGCCGGTCTTCCTCGTGCTGGTCCTGCCGGCGTCGTACGACGGGGAGCGGGTGCATCGGCGGATCCGGGCCATCGCCGGCCTCGCGGCCGGGGTGGCCGCGCTCGCCGCCCTGGTGGCGGTCCCGCTCGCGTCCGTCTACGCGCAGGGGGGCGAGCTGTCCGCGCTGGTCAGCGGCTTCGACCCGGCCCTCGTCGTCGACGAGGCCCTGTCCGCGCTGCTGGTCATGGTGGGGCTCGGGGTGGTCGTCGCGACCCTCACCGACTGGGCGCCCGTGACGCACCGGCGGATCCTGCTGCTGGTCGGGGCGTTGGTGGCGCTGCTGGGACCGCCGCTGGTCGGCCACACCCGCTCCTACCAGCCCTCGGCGCTGCTCATCGCCGCCGACGCGGTCCACCTGGCCGCGGGCGCCACCTGGCTCGGCGGCCTGCTCGGGCTGGTCCTCGCGCTGCGCGCGCTGGCCGGCCGCGAGCAGCTCGCCGTCGACCACGCTCGCCCGCTTCTCCACGATCGCCGCGGGGCTGCTGCTCGCCGTCGCCGCGACCGGCAGCGTGCTCGCGTGGCGGATCCTGGGCTCCTGGTCGGCGTTCCTCGACACCGCCTACGGCCGGCTGCTGCTGGTCAAGATCGGCCTCGCGCTGGTGGTCGCGGCGATCGGCGGCTGGAACCGGTTCCGGCTGCTGCCACGGGTGCGAGCCGCCGCAGGGTTCGCCGACCGCGGCCGGGCCGCGGAGCTGATGACCCGCTCGGTCCGCGTCGAGGCCGGGCTGCTGGCGGTGCTGCTGGCCGTGACCGGGTTCCTGGTCAACCAGTCGCCGCGACCTGCGCCGGTCGACGTGCCGGCCGGGCGCACCGGCGTGCAGGACGGCAGCCTGGCCGAGCTCGAGGTGCTGGTGCTGATGTCACCGCGGCAGCAGGGCCCCAACACGCTGCTGGTCCAGCTGCAGGACGAGACGCGGCGAACCCGTGGTGACGCGGCGCGAGCCCGAGGTCCAGCTGCGCTCGGGCGACCTGGACCTGGGCAGCGTGCCGGTCACCAGCTCCGACGCCGGCACCTGGACCGCCGACGTGCTGCTGCCCCGCGCCGGCACCTGGGAGGTCGAGGTGGGGCTGCGGGTGAGCCGGTTCGAGCACCCCGTCACCACCGTGCGGTTCGAGGTCGCTAGCTGACCTGCGCCGAATCCGGCTCAGTGACGCCGCACCGGTGTTGCACACCCGAGCACCAGTTTCGCACTGGCTGCCGACCGACGCTCGACGTCGACCGGGACGGTGTGGAGGAAGCCGTCGACGCGCACCTGCACGAACAGCCGGTAGTCGCCGGCGTCCTCGATCTCGGTGTGGAAGTCCAGGCTGCTGCCGTCCTCGGTCACCGCGGGCGCCGTCAGCGGGTGCATGTGGAGCATCGCCCCGGTCTCGCGGTGGAAGCCGGTCACGTGCCCGTGGGTGCCGAGGTAGGTGTCGAGCCGGACCGGCCGGTCGGCGGCGTCCCTCACCGTCAGCGTCATCCGGCCGTTCGAGCTGACCTCCGGCGGCTCGGTGACCTCGACCTGCACGGCCGCGTCGACGGGCGGCGGGTCCGCGGCCGTCCCCCGGCCGAGGTCGAGCGTCTCGCCGAGCACGACGTGGTCGCCGTTGCCGCCGTCGTCCTCGGCGACGAACTCGGCGATGACCCGGTAGCTGCCGTTCGCGGGGAGCGAGACCGGCGCGCGCCAGGTGCCGTCGTCGGCCATGGTCGGGTGGAGGTGCCGGAAGACGGTGAGGTCCTCGCGCACGACGTAGAGGTGGAGGTCCTTGGTCTGCTCCTCGAGGTAGCGCGTGAGGGGCTCGCCGCGGAACGTCTCGATCCGGAACCGCACGTCGCCGGTGGTGCCGGCCCGCTCGGGGAGGGAGACGCCGGTGAGCGAGTAGCCGACCTGCTCGGACTCGGTCCCGTCACCGACCGGCAGCGAGATGATCGCGCCGCCGGCGTGGGAGTGGGAGGCGGGCTCGGCGTCGCTCGTGCAGCCGGTGAGCGCGAGCAGCGCCACCGCTGCGGCGGGGAGGAGGGCGCGGGCCATGGCACCAGTCTGCCGGGCGTTCCGTGAGCGGGCCGCGCGCGGGTACGCGACACTGGACCCATGCCCGAGCTGCCCCGCAAGGCCGCCGCACGGACGGCGCGCCTGGCCGCCCTGCCGCTGGGGTACGCCGGGAGGCAGGCCCTCGGCTTCGGCAAGCGGCTCGGGGGCAAGCCGGCCGAGGCGGTGCTGACCGAGGTCCAGCAGCGCACCGCGGAGCAGCTGTTCCGCACCCTCGGCGAGCTCAAGGGCGGGGCGATGAAGTTCGGCCAGGCGCTCAGCGTGCTGGAGGCGGCGCTGCCCGACGAGGTCGCGGCGCCCTACCGCGAGCACCTCACCGCGCTCCAGGACTCCGCGCCGCCGATGCCCACCCAGACCGTCCGCGAGCAGATCGCGCGGTCGCTCGGCGACGGCTGGCGCGACCAGCTGGTGTGGCTGGACGGCGCCCCCGCCGCGGCCGCCTCCATCGGCCAGGTGCACCGCGGTCGCTGGTACGACGGCCGTGAGGTCGCCGTCAAGGTCCAGTACCCCGGCGCCGGCGAGGCGCTGATGTCCGACCTGCGGCAGCTCGCGCGGGTCGCCCGCGGCATCGCCCCCGTGTTCCCCGGGCATCGACATCAAGCCGCTGGTCGAGGAGCTCCAGGCGCGGGCCGGCGAGGAGCTCGACTACCGGCTCGAGGCCGAGGCGCAGGCGGCGTACGCCGCGGCGTTCCGCGACGACCGCGACGTCGTCGTACCGGAGGTGGTCGACGTCGGCGAGCAGGTGCTCGTGACCGAGTGGCTCGAGAGCCCCTACTCGCTGTCGCGGGTGATCCGCGAGGGGACGCAGGCGGAGCGCGACCACTACGGCCGGCTGTTCGTGACGTTCCTGTTCGAGGGCCCGCGCCGCACCGGGATGCTCCACGCCGACCCGCACCCCGGCAACTACCGCGTGCTGCCCGCCGCCGACGGATCGCCCGGCCGGATCGGCGTCCTCGACTTCGGTGCGGTCGCCCGGCTGCCCGAGCGCCGGCTGCCCGAGGCGATGGGCCGGCTGATGCGGGTGGCCGCCGAGAGTGGTGCCGACGAGCTGGTCGCCGGGCTCCGCGCGGAGGGCTTCATCAAGGACCAGACCAAGGTCGACCCGGAGCTGGTGCTCGACTACCTCGCGCCCTTCATCGAGCCCACCCGCCACGAGACGTTCCGGTTCACCCGGGCCTGGATGCGTGAGCAGTTCGAGCGGGTCAACAACCCCCGCAACCCGTCGTTCACGGTCGCGACCAAGCTCAACCTGCCCACGTCGTACCTGCTCATCCACCGCACCTGGCTCGGCGGCCTCGGCGTGCTCAGCCAGCTCGAGGCCGAGGCGCCGTTCCGGGCGATCATGGAGGAGCACCTTCCCGGGTTCGCCGGAGTGGGTCGCCTGAGCGGGCCGTGACCTGGTCCAGCACCCGACAAGTGCACGCTCGCCCACGATTCGAGGGCACGGTCGACGCGACCTGCCCCGACGTGGACTAGCCGAGGTCTGGGCCAGGTCGAGCCACATCACGTGGAGCCCGACGTAGCCGTGCTCGCGCGACCGGAAGGCGCCCGGGACGGTGCCGACGGTGACGAAGCCGAGCGAGTGCCACAGCGCGACCGCCGCGGTGTTGGTCTCGACCACCGCGTTGAACTGGATGCCGCGGTAGCCCTGCTCGCGGTGCCACGCCGACGACCCACTCGCCGAGCCGCCGCCCCACGCCGCGACCGCGCGCGGCGGGGTCGACCATGAACGACGCGGTCCCGACGTGGTCACCCCGCGCGGGCCGGTTCGGTCCCATCTTCGCGGTCCCGAGGACCCGGCCGTCCTCCTCCAGCACCACGGTCAGGCCGGGTGGGCGCTCCAGCCAGAGCTCGCTCGCCTGCGCCGACGTGAGGTCCTCGGGGTAGGCGTAGGTCTCCCCCGCGGCCACCGTCTCGCGGAAGATCGGCCAGATCGCCGGCCAGTCGTCGGCGGTGGCGGGTCGGATCACAGGTCCACCGCCCGTCGATCGACTCCCGGATCAGGTCGGCGTGGCCGCAGTGGCGGGCGTACTCCTCGACATGTGCACCAGGATCCAGCGCAGGCTGAGGGCCTCCCGCGTCGCTCCCGGGCCGAGAGGGAGTCGAGGCCTTGCGAGCAGGGCCCGGTCGATCGCCTCGTCGGCGCGGGCCACCTCGGTGGCGTGGAGAGCGCGCAGGTCGGCACCGGTGTCCGCGGCCGCCGAGGTCAGCTCCCAGTCGGGATCGGCGTCCCAGTCGGCCGACGCCCACGGCTCGGACTCGTCCTCGCCCAGCAGGACGTGGCGGAACCAGAACTGCTCGACGAGCGCGAGGTGCTTGAGCAGCCCGCCGAGCGGGAGGGTGCTCGGCGCGAGCCGCGTGCGCAGCTGTGCGTCGCGTCAGCCCGTCGGCCTGCCGGCGCAACGTGGCGCGGAAGTGGTCGAGGAAGGCGCGGAGCGTCGTCGCCTCGTCGGCCGCCACCGGGATGGTCATGCGTGGTCCGCCGGCCGGTGCAGCACCGCCGACGCGGGGGTGAACCGGATCCCGTCGTCGCCCGCGGTCGCGGTGCCGTCGACCAGCAGCGTGTGACCGCGCGGCTCGGTGGGCGGGAACAGCAGCGTGGCCGCGGGGTGCGCGTCGAGGTTGCGCGCGGAGCCGCGGCTGGCCGGGCAGTGCAGCACGCCGTCGATCAGTGTCGGTTCCACGGTCACGGCCTTGACCCGGCCGTCGGCAGACGCGGTCAGCAGGTAGCCCGCCCCGCGGTCGGCCAGGGCCTCGGCCAGCCGTTCGATCTCCACCGGGATGCTCACGCCCCGAGCCTACGGCTCGCTGGATTGCAACCCGCCTGCCTGCCGTTTCGCGTCTTGGAGGCGATGGAATGGAGGTGCAACCGATGCACGCACTCGCAGGAACGGGGGTGGCCATGCCCGGCAACGCAGCCGTGGTGGACCGTGACGCCGACTTCTCGGCGTACATGCACGCACGGCAGGCCAGCCTGATGCGCACGGCGTACCTCCTCACCGGTGACCGGCACACGGCCGAGGACCTCGTGCAGACCGCCTTCGCCAAGCTCTACCTGTCGTGGGACAAGGTCCGCGAGCAAGGATCGATCGACGGCTACGTCCGCCGGATCCTGGTCAACGAGAACAACTCGCTGTGGCGGCGTGCCTGGAAGCGGCGCGAGCTGGCCAGCGACACGCTGCCGGACCGGCCCCACCACGACGAGTACGACGGCGGCGTCGGTCGCGAGCTCTGGGACCTGGTCCAGACGCTGCCCAGGAAGGCCCGGGCGGTCGTGGTGCTCCGCTACTACGAGGAGCTGTCCGAGGCGGAGACCGCCGAGATCCTCGGCATCTCCGTCGGCACCGTGAAGTCCCAGGCCAGCCGGGCGCTGGCCACCCTGCGCGAGCGCGCACCCCAGACCCTGAACCCCACCGAGCACCCCCGGGAGGAGGAGCGATGAACGACGACCTGACCACCCGCCTGAGCCGCCAGCTGCACGCGCAGGCCGACGACTGGCAGGGTGCTCCGCTGACGCTGGAGAGCGTGCAGGGCACGGCCCGCACCATCCGCAACCGTCGCCGCGTCGCGGCCGGGAGCGCGCTCGCCGTGGCCGTGCTGGCGATCGCGATCCCGATCGGTGTCACGTTCGGCGGCGGACCCGACACCTCGCCGCCGCCGGCCAACCCGAGCCCCACCCGACTCGTGGACACGGAGAACCCGGTCCCCGAGTCACCGCTCGGCGTGCCCTTCCTCGCGGGCTCGACGCTGACGCTGCCGAACGGCGCCGAGGTCAGCCTCCCGCGGGCCTACGACGGTGGCGCCGTGCTCGGTACCACCGTGCTGGGGCTGCGCAACGACAACGGCGACCTGTTGCTGGACGTCCTCGGTGAGGACCTCCAGGTGGAGGAGACCGTCCCGCTCGACAGCGGCTTCGCCCACAACGCCGAGGGCAGCGCCATCGCCTACGTGACGCGGGGGGAGCTCGTGGTCCGCTCGGAGTCGGGCGTGACCTCGTTCGGTGAGGTCCCCACCGGCCTCGTGCCCGTGCGCCTGGTCGGCGGGCCGGACTGCACCGAGGGAGCGGCGACGTGCGCCGTCTACCTGAACGACCAGGCCGAGGGAGCTCCGCGGGTGGTGACCGACGCCGGCGAGGTGAACGACGTCGCCGGCGACCCGGTCGAGGTCACCGACGCCGCCGAGGACGGCCGGATCGCGCTGGTCACCAGCGTCGACCTCAGCGCCGGCGGCGCGTGCAGCGCGGTCGTCGCGAGCAACGGCGGCAAGCAGCTGTTCGGGACCTGCGACCACACCGCCGGACAGTTCTCACCGGGCGGCGGACACCTGAGCGCGGCCCCGGCCTACCAGTCCGGCATCGGCGACACCTACGCCGCGATCCTCGACCCCGCGACCGGCGGGGAGGTCGCGCGGGTCGAACCCGGCCGTGGTGGCTTCGTCCGCGACAGCACCTGGGAGGACGCCGAGCACCTGCTGGTGACGACGTACTCCTACGACGAGGGCTGGAGCGTGGTCCGGCTCGGCGTCGACGGGAGCCAGGAGGTGGCGCTCGGTCCGGACGCCTCGGGGGACGACATGACGCCGTCGTTCGTCGTGCTCGGCGGGAGCTGAGCCGGTTCAGGACCAGCTGAAGGAGGCGAGCACGGACGCGATCATCGCGTCCTGCTCGTCCTCCGGCGCCCGGGCCGGGAACGCGAAGGAGACCAGCACGGCGTTGCCGCCGCGGATCGCGCCGTACTCGACGTAGGGGCCGGAGCTGTCGCGACCCACCGCCACGTAGGCCGGCTCCCCGCCCAGCTCGGCGTCGTAGGACACCTCGGGCCGACCCCGGAAGTTCTCCAACCCGTTGCCGGCCAGCTGGCGCGGCGTGGTGACCGCCACGACGCCGAGGTCGGCGAAGGTCAGGGTGGTGCCGCCCTGGTCGGCGTTGAGGATGCCGAAGCCGAACTCGCTCACCCGGTAGCCCTCCGGGGCGCGCATGGAGGCGTTGTCACCGGCCATCTCGGGACCTGCCGCGGGCTCGACGGCCGGTGCCGCGCTCTCGGTCGCCGTCGGGCTCGGCGAGGCGTCGGTGCTGCCGGCGGACGGCGCGGGGTCGGGCTCGACGGGGTCGTCGTCGGAGCACCCGGCGAGGGTGAGGACACCGAGCAGGCCCGCGAGGGCCCCGAGACGCTGCAGGCGGTTCACCCGGGCGACCCTACCGAGCGTGACCGGATCGCTCCCGGGCAGGTTTGACCGGTGCGGGACGCGGGTAGGACGCCACCATGGTTCTCATCGATGGGGTCAGAGGGGTCCTGACCGGCGCCGGCATGGAAGACCAGACGGTCGAGCAGATCCTGAGCATGCTGACCGAGGCCCAGCAGACGGTGAAGCAGGGCGAGCGGATCGAGCTCGCCCCCGCCGGTTCCTACGGAGACGCGCCCACCGCCGCCGAGCTCGGGCTCCACGCCGGCAAGGCCCACCACCACGTCATCGACGCGATGACGCAGATGGTCGAGGGCCTGCGCACCTACCAGAAGAACGTCGAGCACCTCCGCGAGGACGCGCACGAGGTGGACGGCAACAACGCCAGCGGCCTGCTCCGGATCGGCCAGCGGCTGCCTGCCGTGACGCCGCCACCGGTGCCCAGCATCGAGGCGGGTACGGCGTGCGTCGCGCCGAGCACCTTCGCCGCCAACACCAGCTGCGAGATGCCGGAGGGTGACCGATGACCAAGGGCCCCGAGCAGCTCCGCTACGAACGCGCCGTGGACGGCGCCGCCCCCGGTGACCCGCGCCGCGCGGCGGGCGACTGGGAGACGGCGGCGTCCAACCTCCGGATCGTCGCGGTCGCGTTGGAGTCCAAGGCCGCCACGGCCGAGGCGATCGGCGAGCAGACCGGGCCCCGGATCCGCCGCGCCTTCCAGACCTCGGCCCAGGGCATGAACGACAAGGCCGACGAGCTCGAGCGGGGCGCCAGGGCGCTGCGCCAGGCGGCGCGCACGCTGCAGACGGCGAAGGACGACCGCGCGAAGCTGAAGCCGCTCGACGACCCCGGCACCTACAGCGGCCCGAGCCAGCCGAAGACCCCCGAGGAGGTCAAGGCGAAGGCGGAGTACGACACGGCCGCCGACACCTACGAGAAGAACCGCCGCTTCAACGAGACCCTCGCCCAGGGCCACAACCAGGCCATGGACGACCAGAACCGTCAGTCCACCGCGGTCATGAAGTCGATCCACGGCGAGCCCGACCCGGTCCCCCAGCCCGCCGGCCCCGGTGGCGGCCGATCCGGCGGGGGCGGCTCGGGCGCCCCCGGCGGTGGCTCCGGCGGCGGCCCGGGTGGTGGCGGCACCACGCCCACCCGCGGCCCCGGTCCCGGTCCTGGACCTGCACCCCGACGACGGCAGCCGGAGACGGCGCCCGGCAACGGCCACCGGCACGACCCCCGACCACGCCCGGTCCCACCGGCACCCCGCTCGGCCCGACACCGGGTGGCAGCACCCTGCCGACCCCCGCGGTCGGCGGCACGTCGCCCGCGCCGGTACCCAGCGGCGGCGTCGGCAGCACCGTCGGCGGGATCGCCGGCGCCGTCGGCGGTGGCCTGCTCGGCGGAGCCGGCGGCGTCCTCGGTGGCGTGCGCGGTGGCTCCACGCCACCGTCCGCCGGCAGCACGACCTCGTCGGGTGCCCGCGCCATCGGCAGCAGCAGCCGCACCGGCGCCGCGCGCACCCTCGGCGCGACCTCGTCGACCACCCGCGCAGCCACGACCGGCCGGGCCGCGGCCGCGGGCAGCACCGCCGGCCGCGGGACGTCGGCCCGTGCGTGGCGCGACCGGTGCCGGCGGCCGGACGGGTGCGGCCGGCCAGGCCGGAGGGCGCGGCACCGCGGGCAAGGGCGGTGCCGGACGCGCAGGGGCGGGTGCCGGCTCGGCCGCGGGACGCGGGGGCAGGAAGTCCGAGCGCGACGACACGACCGGCCGGGACCACCTGCTCGACGACCAGGACTGGCTCGACGACGAGGGCGCCGCGCCGCAGGTCATCGACTGATCGCAGCCGCGACGGAGCGTGTCGAAGCCTGGTGACGTGCGTCGTCACCGCATGGTCAGGTCAGACGAGCACCTCGGTCACCGGCTGCGAGGAGTCGGCGGGCAGGTCGAGCGCTGACGGCGTACGACGCCGGGTGACCATCTCGGCGCCGAGCGCCGCCACCATCGCGCCGTTGTCGGTGCACAGCCCCGGCCGCGGGACCCGTACCCGGATGCCGGCGGCCGCGGCCCGCTCCTCGGCCATGACCCGCAGCCGGGAGTTGGCGGCGACGCCGCCGCCGATCAGCAGGTCGCCGATCCCGTGCGTGACGGCCGCGTCGATCGCCTTGCGGGTCAGCACGTCGCAGACCGCCTCCTGGAACGAGGCGGCGACGTCGTGGACCGGGACCGGCTCGCCGGCCCGCTCGCGTGCCTCCACCCAGCGGGCGACCGCGGTCTTGAGGCCGGAGAACGAGAAGTCGAACCGGTGCCGCTCGAGGTCGCGTCGCGCGCTGAGCCCGCGCGGGAAGTCGATCGCGATGCGGTTGCCCTCGCGGGCGGCCCGGTCGATGTGGGGACCGCCGGGGAACGGCAGCCCGAGCAGCCGGGCGACCTTGTCGAAGGCCTCCCCGGCGGCGTCGTCGATGGTCGCGCCGAGCGGCTCGACGCCACCGGTGACGTCCTCGACCTTGAGCAGGCTGGAGTGGCCGCCGGAGACCAGCATCGCCAGGCACGGCTCGGGCAGCGGCCCGTGCTCCAGCTGGTCGACCGCGACGTGCGCGGCCAGGTGGTTGACGCCGTAGAGGGGCTTGCCGAGCCCGACCGAGAGTGCCTTGGCGGAGGCGACCCCCACCAGCAGCGCCCCCGCCAGCCCGGGACCGCTGGTGACGGCGACGGCGTCGATCTCGTGGAGCCGGACGCCGGCGGTGTCGCAGGCTCGTTCGATGGTCGGCACCATCGCCTCGAGGTGGGCCCGGCTCGCCACCTCCGGCACCACGCCCCCGAATCGGGCGTGCTCCTCCACGCTGCTGGCGACCGCGTCGGCCAGCAGCGTGTGACCGCGCACGATGCCGACACCGGTCTCGTCGCACGAGGTCTCGATCCCGAGCACCAGGGGGGCGTCCATGACCCCATCATCGCCGACGACAATGGGGGCATGCGCGCCGTGGGGGTCGAGGAGCTGCACCACCTGCCGTTCGTCCGGCACCAGCTCGATCCCGCGGCTGGTCAACCGCGCCTGGCAGGACGGGGACGCCGCGGTCGTCGTCGTGGACCGGACGCTGGTGACTGGCCCGGTCCGGGTGGTCACCGGCCTCGGCGATCGCGACCTGCCCGGGCTGCTCGCGTCGGTGGCCGAGCGGGTGGACGCACCCGACCGGGTGATGGTGACCGCGCCGGCCGAGGACATCCCGGTCGCGTGGCCGCTGGCGGAGGTCCGGCAGTGGCACTGGATGCGGACCACCCACCTCCCCGACCCACCGACCGTCGAGGTGGTGCCGGTCGGCGACGACGACGTCACCGCACTGCTCGACGTCGTCGCCCCCGACTCCCACGCCCGCCCCGGGACGCCCGGCATGGAGGCCTGGCTGGGGATCCGCGACGCGGGCGAGCTGGTCGCGGTCGGTGGGGTGCTGCGGCAGCCGGACGGCACCGGCCACGTCCGGGCGGTCGCGGTCTCGCCGCGCCACCGCGGCCGGGGCCTCGGGCGCGAGCTGTCCCGGGCGCTCACCCGGGCGGCGATGGCGGACTCCGGCGTCGCCTCGCTGGGGGTGTACGTCGACAACGAGCCCGCGCTGCGCACCTACCGCGGCCTGGGCTACGAGGTGGTGCACACCTTCACGTCGGGCCCGGTGAGCGGTCGCTCGAGCACGACCGCCGTGGCGCCGTCCCGGTAGTAGCGCGGCCGCCGCGCGAGCTCGGTGAAGCCGCGGGCGGCGTAGAAGGCGAGGGCGCCGGCGTTGTCCTCGCGGACCTCCAGCAGCAGCCGTTCGGCACCGTCCGCGAGCGCCAGCCGGGTGACGTCGGCGAGCAGCCGGCTGGCGACGCCGCCGCGCCGGCGGGTCGGGTCGACGGCGATCCGCTGCAGCTCGGCCACGTCACCGGCCACGCTCACCACGACGTAGCCGACGACGCGGTCCGCCTCGCGCCACACCCGGTAGTGGACGGTCGGAAGACTCCCCGCGACCCCTTCCCGGACGAGCGACTCCGACCACGCGTCGGGACCCGAGCGAGACCCGTTCCAGTGCCGCGATCGCGGCCACGTCGTCGGCCCGGGCCGCGTCGATCACGAGGCGGGCTTGCGCGGCCCGGGCATGACGGCGTCGGGCCGGCGCAGGTAGAGCGGCTCGGGGTCGCTGAGCTCGGCGCGTTCGTCGGCCACGGTGCGGGCCAGCCAGCCCGCGCTGGGACGGGCCGGGCCGACCGCGGTCGGGAAGTGGTCGGGGTAGAGCCGGGCACCCTCCCCCACGGCCTGCGCGTCGGTCGCGAGCGCGTCGGGCCGGTCGACGACCGGGCCGGTGAGCCGGTTGCCCTCCTCGTCGTACGACGCGAGGTAGACCTCCTTGCGACGCGCGTCGGTGGCGACCACGAAGTCGCCGATCACGGCACCGGTGTCGACGGCCTCGACCGCCAGCACGTCGAGGGTGCACACGCCGTAGACCGGGATCTCCAGCACGAAGCCGAGGGTCCGCGCGGTGACCAGGCCGACGCGCAGCCCGGTGAACGGGCCGGGACCGACGCCGACCGCGATCGCGGTGAGGTCCTGGCGGACGATCCCGACGTCGGTCATGACCCGGTCGATGAGCGGCGCGAGCTGCTCGCCGTGCTTCATGGTGTGGTCGCTGGTGAGCTCGGCGACCACGTCGGTGCCGTCGTGGAGCGCGACGGTCACCGAGGGCGTGGCGGTGTCGAAGGCGAGCAGCACGGGGTCAGGCTAGATCAGGGCTGGTTCATGACCCGCGCAGCACCCGGACCAGGTGGGCGTCGATCGCGGAGAGCCCGGCGTGGTCCTCGCGCGGGGTCCCACCAGGCGATCCCGTCGACGTCGCCGCCGGCGCGCAGCCCGGCGGCGCCGGGCAGCGCGCTGCGGTAGACGGCGACCCGCTTGATCCGCCGCTGGTGGCCGTACTGGATCGTCGCCACGCCCGCGAACGCCACCGTCGCCGGGGTCGCCGCCGGTGGCGGCCCGGAACTGCTCGACGACCGCCGCCCGCGGCGACTCGTCGCGCGCCGAGCCGCGCCAGCGGCAGCTCCCACTCGGCGGTGCGCGGGTTGTGGACCAGCAGCACCCGGTCGTCGTGCTCGGGCACCAGGATCGACATCGTCAGCGGCACGTCGCGGTCGAGGTCGCGCAGGTCGTCCTCGGCGCAGGTCCAGAAGTCGACCAGCAGCGTCTCGCCCGGCTTCGCCGCCAACGGCGGCCGCCGGGACTCGGGTACCTCCAGCTCGTACCAGCGGGGGCCGACCGGCATCATCAGCACCCGGCGCGGGTCGTGGTCCTCGGCGCCGTCGGTGTGCGCCAGCGCCCGGATCACGCGCAGCTCCAGCCGCGACTCGGCCAGCCCCTCGGCGATCCCCTCGCCCCACTCGACCACCGTCACCGCGTCGTCGAGCGAGGTGTCGAGGTCGAGGTCGTCGAGCTCGTCGATCCCGCCGAGGCGGTAGGCGTCCACGTGGACCAGCGCCGGGCCGTCGACCAGGGACGGGTGCACCCGCGCGATCACGAACGTCGGCGAGGTGATCGGCCCGCGCACCTCCAGGCCCGCGCCGAGACCCTGGACGAACGTCGTCTTGCCGGCCCCGAGCTCGCCGCTGAGCACCACCAGGTCGCCGGCCTGCAGCTGACCCGGCGAGTGACTGACCGAGGTCGCGCATCGCGTCGGCGTCGGGGACGTCGAACAGGAAGGTGTTGAGCGGCCGGCGCAGCTCGACGTTCGGCTCCTGGCGGCGTACCTCCCGGAAGCCGCGGCGCTCCCAGAAGCCGACGGTCTCGGGCAGCTCCAGCCGGGCGACGACGGTGAGGTCGTCGTAGCCCTCGGCCTCCTTGACCGCAGCCTGGATCAGCCGGGCCGCGATGCCGTGGCCCTGGACGTCGGGGAGGACGCCGAAGCGGCGGACGTACATCGTGGTGCCGACGGGGTCCAGGACCAGCCCGCCGACCGGCTCGCCGTCGAGCCGGGCGAGCAGCCCGCCCCGGTGCGTGAGCAGCTCGGCGAACGACTCGACGGTCTCGGTGAGCGTGGCCGCCGGGGGATCCAGCGGAGGGCGCGCCTCGAAGGCGGGCCGGACCGCGTCCAGCAGCGTGGCGGCGTCGTCAGGGCCGATCGGGTGGATCTCGACGCTCACCGGCGGCCGACCCGCTCCCCCGCGGCGGCGAAGAGCTGGTCGAGCGCGGCGTTGACCTGCTCGTGGCGCTCGAGCAGCACCATGTGGCCGGCGCCCTCGCACTCGAGCAGCGTGGAGCCCGGGATCCGGGACTGCAGCTTGCGGCTGTGGCCGATCGAGGTGAGCCGGTCCTCGGTGCCGCAGATGATCGACACCGGGACCGCACCGAGTGCCTCGACCGTCTCGAACTTGTCGAGCGAGCTGAAGTTCGGGAAGAACTCCGCGATGACCTCGAACGGCGTCGAGGACAGCATCTGGTCGACGAACTCGACGTAGCTGGCCGGCACCTCGTCGCCGAAGGCGAAGGTGTCGGTGACCACGGTGGCCACCGCCCTGCCGATGCGGCGTACGCCGTCGACGGCGCGGTGGCCGCGGGCCAGGGTGGCGACGGCTCGCAGGGCCAGCGCGCTGCCCAGCCCCGAGGGCACGGCCGGGACCAGGACCCGGTGCGGCTTGAGTCCGCCGGCGGTGGTCGAGAGCAGCCCGACACCCACGATGCGATCGCCGAAGAGGGCCGGGTGGGACTCGGCCAGGGCGATGATGCTCATCCCGCCCATGGAGTGGCCGACCAGCACGACCGGGCCGTCGGGGACGACGTCGTCGAGCACCTGCAGCAGGTCGGCGCCGAGCTGCTCGATGGTGGCGTGACCCTCGCGCGAGCGACCGGAGCGGCCGTGGCTGCGCTGGTCGTAGTAGACGGCGCGGACCAGGCCGCGGTAGCCGGCGCGCTGGAAGTGCCAGCAGTCGAGGTTGAGCGCGTAGCCGTGCACGAAGACCACGGTCATCGGCGAGCGGGGCGACTCGTCGACCTCGACGTGGAGCGGTACGCCGTCGTCGGCGACGACCGTGACCGGTGTCGACCGCAGGTCGCCGAACGGCGTCGCGTCCCCGGCCCCGCGGTGGGCGATGATCCGGCGGCGCCGGGCGACGCCGACCGCCGTGCCCGCGACGGCGACACCGGCCGCGGAGGCGGCCACCCGCAGGAGCCGACCCTTCACGCTCATGACCGCGTCCCCTCGTCGACGTAGCGGCGCCCGAACCGGCCGCCGATCCGGGTGACGATCTCGTAGCTGATGGTGTCGCACCACTCGGCCCAGTCCTGCGCGGTCGGCTCGCCGAGCAGGCCGGTCCCGAACAGCAGCGACGTCGTCGCCCTCGACCGCACCCGGACCGTCCAGCTCGACGACGAGCTGGTCCATGCAGACCCGGCCGCGCACGGGGCACCTGGCGTCCGCCGACCAGGACCTCGGCCCGGTTGCCGGCGTGGCGCGGCACCCCGTCGCCGTACCCCACCGGGACCAGTCCCACGCGGGTCGGCCGGTCGGCGTGCCAGGTGTGGCCGTAGGAGACGCCGTCGCCGGCCGCGACGTCCTTGGTCAGCGCCAGCCGCGCCCGCGCCGTCATCGCCGGCAGCAGTCCGAGGTCGGGGGTGTGCCCGGGCGCAGGGTCGAGGCCGTACGACGCGATGCCGCAGCGGACCAGGTCGAACCGGGCGCTCGGCCGCAGGATCGCGGCGGCGGAGTTGGCCAGGTGGCGCACCTCCGGCCGCAGCCCGGCCGCCTCGGCGACGGCGAGTGCGTCACGGAAGGCGCGTTCCTGCGCGTCGTTCGCGGGGTGGTCGGGCTCGTCGCTGCAGGCGAAGTGGGACCAGATGCCGGTGACGGTCCAGTCCCCGCGCTCCTCACCGGCGCGGGCCTCGCCGACCACGGTCGGCCAGTCGGCGGTGGCGGCGCCGCCGCGGGAGAGGCCGGTGTCGACCTTGAGCTGGAGCCGGGCCGGGCGGCCGGCGTCGCGGACCCCGGCGGCGACCTCCTTGAGCTCGGCGACGGTGTAGGCGGTGACGTCGACGTCGGCGGCGATCGCGGCCGCGTAGTCCTCCCCCGGCACGCCGAGCCAGCAGAGCACCCGCCCGGTGTCACCGCCCCCGCGCAGGACGAGCGCCTCGTCGATGGTGGCCACGCCGAGCCAGGTGGCGCCGCCCTCGCGGGCCGCCCGGCCCGCGGGCAGGATGCCGTGGCCGTAGCCGTCGGCCTTCACGACCGCCATCACGTCGACACCCGGTGTGCTCTCGCAGCACGCGCACGTTGTGGCGGATGGCCGGCAGCTCGACGACGATCTCCGCGCGGGCCCGGCTCATTCCCCTGATTCTTCCATCCCTGCCCGCAGGACCAGTCGCACCGTCTCGGGGAGTGCCCGTGCCACGTCCGCGGCCCGGATCGGTCCGCCCCCCGACGCGACGGTCGCGGCGGCCCCGTGCAGCCACGACCCGACCGACGCGGCGTCGTACGTCGAGAGGCCGGAGGCGAGCAGCGCGCCGACCAGTCCGGCGAGCACGTCGCCGGCACCGGCGGTGGCCAGCCAGGGCAGGCCGGTGGTGGTCGCGCGCACCCGGCCGTCGGGGTCGGCGACCAGCGTGTGGCGGCCCTTGAGCAGCACCACCGCCCGGTAGCGCTCCGCCGCCTGCCGCGCGTGGTGGAGGGGGCGGGCCTCGACGTCTGCCCGCTCGGCGCCCGTCATCGCCGCCAGCTCGCCGGCGTGGGGCGTGAGCACGGCCCCGACCGGCAGCGGGCCGTCGACGTGGCTCAGGGCGTCGGCGTCGACGACGAGGGGTACGCCGTCGTCGAGCGCGGCCCGGAGCTCGTCGCCCGCGCGGTCGCCGCCACCGGAGCCGACGACCCAGGCCTGCACCCGGCCCTCCCCCACGACCTCGGCGTGCTCGGCGTGCACGGCCTCGGCGGCGTCGCCGACGTAGCGGACCATGCCGACCAACCCGCAGGAGGCGCCGGCCACGCAGAGCCGGGCGGCGCCGGGGTAGTGCTCGGAGCCGGCGCGGACGCCGACCACGCCCCGGGTGTACTTGTGGGCGTCGAGGGCGGGTCGGGGCAGCAGCCGGCGCACGTCGGCGGGCTGGAGCGCCTCCACGACCGGTTCCGGCAGGTCCAGGCCCAGGTCGACCAGGTGGACCACGCCGCACGCCGCGGACGCGGGGTCGACGAGGTGGGCGACCTTGAGGGTGCCGAAGGTGACGGTGAGGCTCGCGGTCACGTGGGGGCCGGCCAGCTCGCCGGTGTCGACGTCGACGCCGCTGGGGGTGTCGACCGCGACGACCGGGACGCCGGCGAGGTGGTCGAGTGCGGCCACGGCCTCGGGTCGGAGCCCGGGTCGGCCGCCGATGCCGACGATGCCGTCGACCGCGACGTCGGCGCGGTGCTCGTCGTGCGGCTCCGCCACCCGGCCGCCGGCCGCCCGCAGCGCGGCCAGCCCTTCGGCGTACACCTCCTCGGCGAGCAGCCACGCCTCCACCGCGACCCCGCGCCGGGCCAGCATCGCCCCCGCCCACAGCGCGTCGCCCCCGTTGTGGCCGGCACCGACCAGCAGCACCACCCGGCGGCCGTACGCGCCGCCCATCAGGTCGATCACCGCGTGGGCCAGCCCCGCCGCCGCCCGCTGCATCAGCGCACCCTCGGGCAGCGTCGCCATCAGCGCCGCCTCGGCGTCCCGGACCTGCGGAACCGTGTGCGCGCGTCGCATGCGCCCGACCCTAGTCGCGGCGTGTGCCTGAGAGTGCGCTGGAGCGCACTCTCAGGCACACGCGACCCCGGTGGGTTCAGGGCTTGTGGATAGCCGGCCCACGGATCTCCGGCATCGATCAGGCTTGGCGCCGTGGATCTCGGGGAGCTCATCGAGCAGCAGTGCGGACTGGTGGCGCGGCGGCAGCTGCTCGCGTTCGAGCACGACCGCTTCCACGTGCGCAACCACGTCGCGGCACGCCGGTGGGTCGTGCGCACCCCACGGGTCGTCAGCACGTTCACCGGCGAGCTGACGACGGACCAGCGTCGCTGGCTCGGAGTACTCCATGCCGGGCCGCGGAGCCTGCTGGGTGGTCTCACCGCGGCCGAGCACCTCGGGCTGCGGCGCTGGGAGCGCGACGACATCACCGTCCTGGTGGACGACGAGCTCGCCTTCGAGCCGGTCGACGGGATCGACTTCTTCCGGTCGCGGCGTCCCTTCGAACTGTTGGCCAAGCCCGGCACGGGGCTGCCCACGTGTCAGGTGGAGCCGGCGGTCCTGATGTGGGCTGCTTACGACGCTCCTCCACGCGCGGCCCATGCCGTCCTGGCAGCCGTGGTCCAGCAGCGCCTCACCTCGGCTGACCGGCTGCTGACGTGGATCGACCTGCTGCGCCCGTTGCGCCGCGCTCCAGCCTTCCGAGCCACCCTGGGTGACATCGCCGGCGGATCGCAGTCGGGAGCCGAGCTCGACGTCATCCGGCTGTGCCGCCGCTTCGAGCTGGTGCCGCCCACGCGGCAGCGCCCCCGGCTCGACAGCTCCGGCAAGCGCCGATGGACCGACTGCGAGTGGGACCTTCCCGACGGGTCGACCCTCGTTCTGGAGGTGGACGGTTCGTTCCACATGGAGGTGGAGCACTGGAGCGACGACCTGAAGCGGGCTCGACGCCTCACCACCCGCGAGCGGACAGTCGTGCGCTGCACGGCGTATGAGGTGCGGCACGAGACCGGCGACGTGGCGCACGATCTCATCGCCCTTGGAGTGCCGCGTGTGCCTCAGAGTGCGGCATAGCGCACCCTCAGGCACACGCCGCCACCATCAGGACTCCAGCACCACGACCGCGGACGCGATACCGGCGTCGTGGGAGAGCGAGAGGTGGACGGAGTGGACGCCGAGCTCGTCGGCCCGGGCGCGGACGCTGCCGCGGATCGTGAGGAGCGGGCGCCCGGTGTCCTCCGACTCGACCTCCGCGTCGTGCCACGCCATGCCGACGGGCGCGCCGAGCGCCTTCGCGAGCGCCTCCTTGGCAGCGAACCGGGCCGCCAGGGACGCCGGCGGTCGGACCGACTCCGCCGGGGTGAACAGCCGCTCCCGCAGCCCCGGCGTCCGCTCGAGGGACGTCATGAAGCGCGAGATGTCGACGACGTCGATGCCGACGCCCAGCACGGCCATGTCGGTCGCTCCCTACTCGACCGTGACCGACTTGGCGAGGTTGCGCGGCTGGTCGACGTCGTGGCCGAGCTGGGTGGCCAGCTCGCACGCGAACAGCTGCAGCGGTACGACGGCGACCAGCGGCTGCAGCAGCACCGGGACCTGCGGCAGCCGGATCAGCGCGTCGGCGTACGGCGTGATCGCGTCGTCACCGTCCTCGGCCAGGCAGATGGTGTGGGCGCCGCGGGCGCGGACCTCCTGGATGCCGCTCACCATCTTCCCGTGCAGGAAGTCGCGGCCGCGCGGCGGCACGATGCAGAGCACCGGGATGCCGTCCTCGACCAGCGCGATCGGCCCGTGCTTGAGCTCGCCGGCCGCGAACCCCTCGGCGTGGAGGTAGGCGATCTCCTTGAGCTTGAGCGCCCCCTCGAGGGCGACCGGGTAGCCGGCGTGCCGGCCGAGGAACAGCACCGACTTCGCGTGTGCGTGCCGCCGCGCCAGCGCGTAGACCTCCTCGTCCTGCTCCAGCATCCGCTGCACGTGGGCGGGCATCTGCTCGAGCTGGTCGAAGACGCGGGTGATCTCGTCGCCGTAGCGGGTGCCCTTCACCTGCGCGAGGTAGAGCGCGAGCAGGTAGCAGGCGACCAGCTGGGTGAGGAAGCCCTTGGTCGACGCGACGCCGATCTCCGGGCCGGCGTGGGTGTAGATGACGCCGTCGGACTCGCGCGGGATGGTCGAGCCGTTGGTGTTGCAGATCGCGAGCACCTTGCTGCGCTGCACGCGCGCGTGGCGGATCGCCTGCAGGGTGTCGGCGGTCTCGCCGGACTGGCTGATGGCGACGACCAGCGTCGACCGGGTCAGGATCGGGTCGCGGTAGCGGAACTCCGACGCCAGCTCGACCTCGACCGGGATCCGGCACCAGTGCTCGATCGCGTACTTCGCGACCATGCCCGCGTAGAACGACGTCCCCGCCGCGATGATGATGATCTTGTCGATCTCGCGCAGCTCGTCGTCGGAGAGCCGCATCTCGTCGAGCTGCAGCAGCCCCGCCGGCGTACGACGTCCGAGCAGCGTGTCCGCCACGGCGCGCGGCTGCTCGTAGATCTCCTTGCGCATGAACCAGTCGTAGCCGTCCTTCTCGGCGGCCGAGAGGTCCCAGTCGACGTGGTAGCGCGTCCCCTCCGCGGGCGAGCCGTCGAAGCCGGTGACCTCGACCGCGTCGCGGGTGATGGTCACGACCTGGTCCTGCCCGAGCTCCAGCGCCTCGCGGGTGTGCTCGATGAACGCGGCGACGTCGGAGCCGAGGAAGTTCTCGCCCTCGCCGATGCCGACGACCAGCGGGCTGTTGCGGCGGGCGGCGACGACGCGGGACGGGTCCTCGGCGTCGGCGGCCACCAGCGTGAAGGCACCCTCGAGGCGCTGGCAGACCGCCTGCATCGCGGTCGTCAGGTCAGCGCCCGCGAGCACCTCGACCTCCAGCAGGTGGGCGGCGACCTCGGTGTCGGTCTCCGACCGCAGGTCGTGGCCGGCGTCCTCGAGCTCGGCGCGCAGCTCGGCGAAGTTCTCGATGATCCCGTTGTGGACCAGCGCCACGCGGCCGGTGCGCCCGAGGTGGGGGTGGGCGTTGCGGTCGTTGGGCGCGCCGTGGGTGGCCCACCGGGTGTGGCCGATGCCGGTGGTCGCCGCCGGCAGCGGGCTGTCGGCGATCGCCTTCTCGAGGTTGCCGAGCTTGCCGGCGCGCTTGTCGGAGGCGATCGCGCCGTCCGTGACCAGCGCGATCCCGGCCGAGTCGTAGCCGCGGTACTCGAGGCGTCGGAGCCCCTCGATGACGACCTCCTGGGCCTGCTGGGGGCCGACGTACCCGACGATTCCGCACATGGGGCGAGTCTAGGGCGTGGTCCGGCTGCAAGAATGCCGCGCATGTCTCCCCACGGCGGCGGGTCCGGCGACGACAACGGCCGCGAGCCGTCGCCGTACGTCGAGCTCGACCGTGACGCGTGGGCGGCGCTGGGACGCGAGACCGCGAGCCCGCTGACCGCCGCGGAGATCACGCGGCTGCGCGGGCTGGGCGACGCGCTCGACCTCGAGGAGGTCGAGCAGGTCTACCTGCCGATCTCCCGGCTGCTGAGCATGTACGTCGCCTCCGCCGGCCGGCTGCACCGCGAGCAGGAGTCGTTCCTGCACCAGCCGCAGCCGCGCCGGACCCCGTTCGTGATCGGCCTCGCCGGCTCGGTGGCCGTCGGCAAGTCGACGACCGCCCGCGTGCTGGCGCAGCTGCTGGCGCACTGGCCGGAGCACCCGAACGTCTCGCTGGTGACCACCGACGGCTTCCTCCACCCCAACGCCGAGCTCGAGCGGCGCGGGCATGCTGCACCGCAAGGGGTTCCCGGAGTCCTACGACCGGCGCGCGCTGCTGCGGTTCGTGGTCGACATCAAGTCCGGCAAGGACGAGGTCCTCGCGCCGACGTACTCCCACCTCGTCTACGACGTCGTCCCCGACGAGAAGGTCGTCATCAAGAGCCCCGACATCGTCATCATCGAGGGGCTCAACGTGCTGCAGCCGGCGCGGGTCCGCGAGGACGGCCGCGCCGGGCTCACGCTGAGCGACTTCTTCGACTTCTCGCGTCTACGTCGACGCCCGCACCGAGCACATCCGGGCCGTGGTACGTCGAGCGGTTCCAGCGGCTGCGCGAGACCGCGTTCCGCGACCCCGAGTCCTACTTCGCCAAGTACGCCGCGCTCAGCGAGGACGAGGCGGTCGCCGATGGCCGAGCGGCTCTGGGACACCATCAACGGCCCCAACCTGACCCAGAACGTGCTGCCGACCCGGTCCCGGGCGACCCTGGTGCTGCGCAAGGACCAGGACCACTCGGTGCGCTACGTGCGGCTGCGGAAGCTGTAGGCCCCGGCACCGGTCACAGCGCCAGCTGGCGGCGTACGACGCCGGCGAGCCGCTCGGCGACCGAGCGCGCCTGCTCCTCGGTGGGCGCCTCGACCATGACCCGCACGATCGGCTCGGTGCCCGACGGGCGCAGCAGGACCCGGCCGGTGCCGGCCAGCTCGGCCTCCTCCTCCGCCACCGCGGCCGCCACGCACGGCGTCGTCGTCGGCGCGCGCCTTGTCGACGTCGGGGACGTTGAGCAGCACCTGGGGCAGCCGGGTCATGACCGACGCCAGCTCCTGGAGGGACTTGCCGGTCGTGGCCATCCGGTGGAGCACGGCCAGCGCGGCGAGGATGCCGTCGCCGGTCGTCGCGTGGTCGCTCATGATCACGTGGCCCGACTGCTCGCCACCGAGCGAGTAGCCGGAGACCTTCATCGCCTCGAGCACGTAGCGGTCGCCGACCTTGGTCTGGCGCACCCCGATCCCGGCCCCGCGCATCGCGTGCACGAACCCGAGGTTGCTCATCACGGTCGCGACGACGGTGTCCTTGGCGAGCCGGCCCTCCTCGTGCAGCGTCAGCGCGAGGATCGCGAGCAGCTGGTCGCCGTCGACGACGTTGCCCTCGTGGTCGACCGCGAGGCACCGGTCGGCGTCGCCGTCGAGCGCGAACCCGACGTCCGCGCCGTCCTGGAGCACCGCGGCCTGCAGCGCCTCGAGGTGGGTGGAACCGCAGTTGTCGTTGATGTTGAGGCCGTCGGGCATCGCGTGGATGGCGCTCACGTCGGCGCCGGCGCCGACCAGCGCCCGGGGCCCCGCCTCCGACGCGGCCCCCTCGGCGCAGTCGAGGACGACCTTGATGCCGACGAGCGGGTGCTCGATCGTGTCGAGGAGGTGCTCGACGTAGTCGTCGATGGCGTCGGGGTACGGGCGACACCCGCCCCACGGTCCCGCCCTGGGGACGCGGCCGCTGCTCCCCCATCCGCCGCTCGATCGCGAGCTCCACGGCGTCGTCGAGCTTGAGCCCGCCGCGCGCGAGGAACTTGATGCCGTTGTCGGGCATCGGGTTGTGGGACGCCGAGAGCATCACGCCGAGGTCGGCGCCGAGCTTCTCGGTCAGGAACGCGACCGCGGGCGTGGGCAGCACGCCCAGCAGCAGCACGTCGACGCCGGCCGACGCCAGCCCGGCGACGACCGCGGCCTCCAGGAACTCCCCGGAGATCCGGGTGTCCCGGCCCACGACCGCGAACGGTCGGTGACCCTCGAACTCGCCCGCGTCGGCGAGGACGTGGGCGGCGGCAACGGAAAGGTCCAGGGCCAGCTCAGCGGTGAGATCACCGTTGGCCAGGCCCCGGACCCCGTCCGTGCCGAAGTAGCGCTTCACCATGTGCCAGAAGGTACTGGTCGCGCGCTAGCGGATCAGCGCTTGGAGAACTGCGGCGCCTTGCGGGCCTTCTTCAGACCGGCCTTCTTGCGCTCGATGACGCGCGCGTCGCGGGTCAGCAGGCCGGCGGCCTTCAGCACGGCGCGGTTGGCCTCGAGGTCGACGGCGTTGAGGGCGCGGGCCACGCCGAGGCGCAGCGCGCCGGCCTGACCGGTGATGCCGCCGCCGTGGATGCGGGCGATGACGTCGAAGCGGCCCTCGAGGCGCGTGGCCGCGAACGGCTCGTTGACGACCTGCTGGTGCAGCTTGTTCGGGAAGTAGGAGTCGAGCGCGCGACCGTTGACGGTCCAGTTGCCGGTGCCGGGCACGATCCGCACGCGGGCGACGGCCTGCTTGCGGCGGCCGGTGGCGGCGGCGGGGGCGATCGTGGACGTTGACCGGCGCGTCCGCGGCCGGGGCGCTCTCCGAGCTGTAGGCGACGCCCTGCTCGTTGGTCTCGAAGGTCTCCTCGACCTCGGTGCTGTTCTCGGTCACCTTGTTGTCCTCAAGTCCTCTGTCGTTGGCAGTCACTGGGAGACCTGCGTGATCTCGAACGGCTTGGCCTGCTGGGCCTGGTGCGGGTGGTGGGGGCCGGAGTAGACCTTCAGCTTCTTGATGATCTGGCGACCGAGCTTGTTCTTGGGCAGCATGCCCCAGACGGCCTTCTCGACGACCTTGCGAGCGTCCTTCTCGAGGATCTCGCCGACCGGGGTGGCGGTGAGGCCGCCCGGGAAGCCGGAGTGGCGGTAGGAGAGCTTCTTCGTGGCCTTGTCGCCGGAGAGCGCGAGCTTCTCGGCGTTCACGATGACGACGAAGTCGCCGACGTCCATGTGGGGTGCGAAGATCGGCTTGTGCTTGCCGCGCAGGAGGTTGGCGGTCTGCACGGCCAGGCGGCCCAGGACGATGTCGGTGGCGTCGATGACGTGCCACTCGCGGTGGATGTCGCCCGGCTTGGGGCTGTAGGTGCGCACGTGAGTGTGCCCTTCTCGTTCGTGGTCCCGGCCGGCGGTCGCCGCCCGGTGGTGGTGCTGCGCCGTCTGACGAACACGGCCCGGCTCGAACTTCAGTCCGGGACTGCGGACCGGCCCCACGTGGGAGGGCCGGAACGCGGCAGATGTCGCGACCGCCCAGATTACCGGCGCGCCGACGTACGGTCCAAACGTCGCGGGCGCCTCGCAAGACTCGGATTCGCACCCCGCCGCGCCCGGCGTTAGGTTGGGCGGGTGACTGATATCCCTCACCGTCCGCGACAACCGCACCGGACAGGAGTACGACGTCCCGATCACCGACGGCACCATCAAGGCCGCCGACCTGGGACAGATCAAGGCGCAAGAGCGAGGACGACCCGGGTCTTGCCGTCTACGACCCCGGCTTCGTCAACACCGCCTCGTGCCGCAGCGCGGTCACCTTCATCGACGGCGAGAAGGGGATCCTCGAGTACCGCGGCTACCCGATCGAGCAGCTGGCCGAGAAGTCGAGCTTCCTCGAGGTGGCCTACCTGCTGATCCACGGCGCGCTGCCGACCAAGGCCGAGTACGACGCCTGGGTCCACGAGATCACCTACCACACGTTCGTCCACGAGAACGTCAAGTCCTTCATGGAGGGCTTCCGCTACGACGCCCACCCGATGGGCATGCTGATGGCCTCCGTCGGCGCGCTGTCGACGTTCTACCCCGACGCCCGCAACATCGGTGACGCCGAGAACCGTCACATGCAGATCGTGCGGATGATCGCGAAGATGCCGACGCTGGGCGCCTGGTCCTTCCGCCACGCGCAGGGCAAGCCGTTCATCTACCCCGACAACGACCTGTCCTACACGGCCAACTTCCTCTCGATGCTCTTCAAGATGAGCGAGAAGAACTTCGAGGCCGACGAGCGGCTCGTCAAGGCGCTCGACGTGCTGTTCATCCTGCACGCCGACCACGAGCAGAACGCGTCCACCAACGCCGTCCGCTCGGTCGGCTCCACGCAGGTCGACCCGTACTCCGCGGTCAGCGCCGGTGTCGGCGCGCTCTTCGGCCCGCTCCACGGCGGCGCCAACGAGGCCGTGCTGCGGATGCTCAAGCGGATCGGCTCCAAGGAGAACATCCCCTCCTTCATCGAGGGCGTGAAGGACGGCAACGAGCGGCTGATGGGCTTCGGCCACCGCGTCTACAAGAACTACGACCCGCGGGCCAAGATCATCAAGAAGGCCTGCGACGACGTCTTCGAGGTCACCGGCACCAACCCGCTGCTGGAGATCGCGCTGGAGCTGGAGAAGATCGCGCTCGAGGACGAGTACTTCGTCAAGCGCAAGCTCTACCCCAACGTCGACTTCTACTCCGGCCTGATCTACGAGGCCTTCCAGTTCCCGCCGGAGATGTTCACCGTCCTGTTCGCCATCGGCCGGACGCCGGGCTGGCTGGCCCAGTGGCTCGAGCTGGTCCAGGACAAGGAGCAGAAGATCGCCCGCCCCAAGCAGATCTACACCGGCGACCGCACGCTCGACTTCGTGCCGGCCTCCGAGCGCTGGGCCTGAACCCACCGGAGGGCGCTCAGACGGCACCTCCTCCTCGGGGCGGCCCGGGTCGTCGTACGCCGGCTCCGGGACGTGCGCGCGCAGCGCCTCGAGCTGGGCGCAGACGGCCGCGCCGTAGAAGAACGCCATCGCGCTGAGCAGGCTCCACAGCAGCAGCACGAACACTCCCGCGAGCGGGCCGTAGGTCGAGCTGAACGACGCGCTGACCGTCACGTACGCCGCCAGCCCGCCGGTCGCCACCATGCTCAGCGTCACCGCGATCGACCGAGCCGAGCGCCAGCCACGACAGCGCCGGCTGCCGACGGCGCGGGGCGTGGTCGAGCAGCAGCGCGATCGCGAAGACCAGCAGCGCCAGCCCGACCGGCCAGCGCACCCAGTCCCACCAGTCCTCGCCGGTCTCCGACCACGCGCCCTCGGCCACCATCGCGTCGCCGAACGCGCCACCACCGACCAGCAGCAGGAAGCCCAGCCCCACCGGCCCGGCCAGCAGCGCGGTGAACACCGCGGCCCGGCCGTACTTGTGCAGCGCGGGCCGGTCACGCCGGATGCCGTAGATCCGGTTGGTCCCGCGCTCCACCTGCGCCATCGCGGTCGTCATCGACACCAGCGCGAAGATCAGCCCGAAGGCCAGCGCGATCTCGCCGCTCTCCTCCGAGCCGCCGGCGACCGCCTCCGCGAGCGCGTCGTCGTTCCCCTGACCGGGTGCGATCGCGTTGACGGTCGCCGCCATCACGCGCGCCCACCGGTCGTCGTCGATGTCGGCCGCCAGGCCGGTCACCGCCAGCATGAAGGGCACCACGGCCAGACAGGTCTGGAGCGCGAGCGCGCGGCTGTTGGTGAAGCCGTCGCCGTACCGGAACCGCACGAACGACTCGACCAGCACCCGGCGTACGCCGTGTCGCCGGACCAGGTGCCAGGCGTCCTCCGCGTCGAGCTCGTCCCCGTCCATCTCGGTGGTGACGGGCACGGTCCGGGCGGTGGTCATGCGCGCACGCTACGGCGTCGGACGGTCCGCGGGTCACGGGCCTTGTCCCGACCCGACGTCCGGGCGCATCATGAAGGGCGGCCAAGGGGGTAGGGATGGCCGGAGGCAGGTGGAGCACCCCCGGGGAGGCTGCCGACGACACGGCACGCGACCGGGAGTTGAGCGACGCCCGGGAACAGGCGGTGGCCACCGAGGAGATCCTGGCGGCGCTCGGCCGCGCCGGCGCCGACCCCGGAGAGATCCTCGACAAGATCGTCGAGCGGGCCGCTCGCCTGTGCCGCGCCCAGGCAGCGCAGCTCTACCTGCTCGAGGCCGGCGTCTTCCGGCTGTCGCGGACCTCCGGTGCGATCCCCGAGGACTTCCGCCGGTACGTCGCCGACCATCCCGTCGAGCGCAGCCGCGCGTCCCTGATGGGCCGGGTCGTGGAGGATCAACGGACCCAGCAGATCGAGGACGTGCTGGCGGACGCCGAGTACGGCCGGCAGGACCTCCAGCAGCGCGGCGGGTTCCGCACGCTCGTCTCCGCGCCGATGGTGCTGGGCGAGGAGGTGGTCGGCGTCCTCTCGGCGTGGCGCACGGTGGTCGAGCCCTTCAGCAGGACCGAGATGCGCCTGCTGGACGACTTCGCGGCGCAGGCCGCGATCGCGCTCCGGCAGGTCGAGCTGATGCGTTCGCTGGAGGCCCGGGGAGCGGACCTGGCCAGCAAGGTGCAGCAGCTCGAGGCCCTCCGCGAGGTCGGCGAGGCCGTGAGCTCGATCCTCGACCCCGACGAGGTGCTGACCCGCATCGTCACCAACGCGGTGCGCCTCACCGGGACCGACGGCGGCTCGATCATGGAGTACGACGAGCGGGCCGACGCCTTCCTGGTGAGGGCGGCCCACGGCAGCAGCCCCGCGCTGGTGAGTCGGCTCCGACGGACCACCATCCTGCGCTCCACGACCCTCGTGGGCCGCGCCGTGACCGAGCGCCGTCCGCTCGAGGTCGCGGACCTGTCCTCGGCACAGCACGACCTGCACCTCGACGTGCTCCGGGAGGACGGTTGGCGGTCGGTGCTGGCGATCCCGATGGTCCGAGGCGACCTCATCGTCGGCGTACTGGTGATCCGTCGGCGATCGGTCGGCGAGTTCCCGCCGGAGATGGTCGAGCTGCTGCAGACCTTCGCCTCGCAGTCATCGGTCGCGATCGTGAACTCCCGGCTGTTCCAGGAGCTCGAGATCAAGTCGGCCGAGCTCGCGGTGGCCAGCCGGCACAAGTCGGAGTTCCTGGCGAGCATGTCCCACGAGCTCCGCACCCCGCTCAACGCCGTCATCGGGTTCTCGGAGGTGCTCCTCGACCGCTTGTTCGGTGACCTCAACGAACGGCAGGACGAGTACGTCCGCGACATCTGGAACTCCGGCCGGCACCTGCTCGAGCTGCTCAACGAGATCCTCGACCTCTCCAAGGTCGAGGCCGGCCAGATGGTCCTGGAGCCCTCCACCTTCGAGGTCTCCGCGGCGCTCGACTACGTCCTGTCCCTGGTGCGGGAGCGCGCCGCGCGTCATGGCATCACCGTCTCGCTGGACGTGGCCGAGGACGTGACGACGATCGAGGCGGACGAGCTCCGGTTCAAGCAGGTCGTCCTCAACCTGGTGTCCAACGCGGTGAAGTTCACCCCCGACGGCGGCCGCGTCGACGTCCGCGCCCGGGTCGAGGGCGACCAGCTCTCGGTCACGGTCACCGACACCGGCGCCGGGGTCGCCGAGGAGGACCGGGAGCGCATCTTCGAGTCCTTCCAGCAGGGCCGTCGCGGGGTGGCGCGCGAGGAGGGAACCGGGCTGGGCCTGACGCTGTGCCGCCGCATCGTGGAGCTCTTCGGTGGCCGGCTGTGGCTCGAGACCGAGCTCGGGGAGGGAAGCACCTTCGGCGTCACGCTCCCCGTGCGACCACGTCCCGAGCCCGAGCCGGGTGCCGTCGCTCCCCCAGACCCGAGCCGCAAGACCGTGCTGCTCGTCGACGACGACCGCTCCTCGCTGGACCTCATGACCGCCTACCTGGAGGGCACGTCGGCGCGGCTCGAACGGGCCCAGGACGGGGCCGAGGCGATCCGGATGGCCGGGGAGCTCCGCCCGGACGTCGTGGTCCTCGACATCCGGCTCCCGCGCCTGGACGGGTGGCAGGTGATGGCCGCGCTGCGCGCCGAGCCGGCCACGACCGGGATCCCGATCATCGTCACCACCGTGGTCGACGACCGCGCCCGCGGGCTGGCGCTCGGCGCCGAGGAGTACCTGCTCAAGCCCGTCCGCCGCGAGGACCTGCTCGGCGCCCTGGAGCGCGTCGGCGCGCTGACCCCTCGCGATCCGCTCGCGCACACCACGGAGGCACCGTGAGTCCCGCCCGCATCCTCGTCGTCGAGGACAACCCGCTCAACCTCAAGCTGGTCCGCGACGTGCTGGGGGCCGCCGGGTACGACGTGGTGTCGGCGACGTCCGGGGAGGAGGGGCTCCGGGTGGCGGCCGAGCTCCCCCCGGCGCTGGTGCTCATGGACCTGCAGCTACCCGGGATCGACGGCACCGAGACCATGCGGCAGCTCCGGAGCGGGCCACTCGACCCCCACGTGCCCGTCGTCGCCGTCACCGCCTCCGCGATGCCCGAGGACCACGCCCGGGCGCAGCGCGCCGGCTTCGACGGCTACCTGGAGAAGCCGATCAGCGTGCGCGGCCTGGTCGCTCGGGTCGAGGAGCTGTTGCAGGAGCGCCGGCCGTGACCGCCGATCCGGTCACCGTCCTCGCCGTCGACGACCAGGCGACCAACCGGCGCCTGCTGGACGCCGTCCTGACCCCGCGCGGCTACCGCGTCGTGGCCGCCTCGTCCGGCGAGGAGGCTCTCCACCGGCTGCAGGAGCCCGGCATCGACCTGGTGCTGCTCGACGTCCTGATGCCGGACATGGACGGACACGAGGTGTGCCGCCGGATCAGGGCGGACGAGCACACCGCCTACCTGCCGGTGGTGATGATCACCGCGAGCGGCGAGCAGCAGCGGCTGGCCGCCCTCGAGTCGGGCGCCGACGACTTCGTGACCAAGCCCTTCAACCAGGCCGAGCTGCTCGCCCGGGTCGCGTCCCTCGCCCGGATCAAGCGCTACCACGACACCATCAAGCGCCAGGCGGACGAGCTGGCGTCGTGGAACGCCCTCCTCGAGCGCCGGGTCGACGACGGTGTCGCGGAGCTCGAGCGCACCCGGAGGCTGCGCCACTTCCTCTCCCCGCAGCTCGCCGACCTCGTCGTCGACGACCAGGACCTGCTCGCCTCCCACCGCCGGGAGATCGTCGTCGTGTTCTGCGACTTCCACGGGTTCACCCAGTTCGCCGAGACCAGCGAGCCCGAGGAGGTGATGGCAGTGCTCCGCGACTACCACCACGTGGTGGGCACGCACGTCCACGCGCACGAGGGCACCCTCGAACGCTTCACCGGGGACGGGATCATGGTCTTCTTCAACGATCCGGTTCCCTGCGAGGACCCGGTCGAGCGTGCGGTGCGCATGTCCCTCGACATCGGCGACGCCGTACGAGAGCTGGCCCGGGGCTGGCAGCGGCACGGCCACGACCTGACCCACCGGACCGGCATCGCCCAGGGCTACGCCACGCTCGGGCGCATCGGCTTCGAGGGCCGGTTCGACTACGCCGCCATCGGCAGCGTCACCAACCTCGCGGCGCGGCTGTGCAACGACGCGGAGGCCTGGCAGGTGTGCGTGACCGACCGGGTCCTCGCCGCCGTCGAGGACCGCGCCGACGCCGAGCTGATCGGGGACATCAGACCCAAGGGCTTCTCCCGCCCGGTGAGGGTCCACAACATCCGCTCCATCGATCCCAGCGGGGTGATGACATGAGCACCAGCACGGCCACCCGGCGGATTGCCGACCTCGACGAGGACGAGCGCTACCACGCCTACGACGCCCTGCAGCGCGGGATGTCGGACGTCTGGGCCGCCACGCGGCTCGACCACGACGACGAGTCGGTGGTCGTCGTACCCTCCGTCAGCCTGGAGCGGTCCACGGCGAACACCGGGACCCTGGTCCAGGCCATGGAGGAACGCGCGCTGTTCCTGCTGCTCCTGCTCCGACAGCCGCGACTGCGGATGGTCTACGTGACGTCAGCCCCGGTGTCCGAGGCGGTGATCGACTACTACCTGGGGCTGCTGCCCGGAGTCATCCCGCGCCACGCCCGCAGCCGGCTGACCATGGTCGCCGTGGCCGACGCGTCCACGGCTCCGCTGAGCGCGAAGCTGCTGTCCCGACCGAGGGTGCTGCGGGAGATCCGCGCACTGATCCCCAACCCGTCGCGCAGCCACCTCATCCCCTACAACACCACGGCGCTGGAGCGCGACGTGGCCCTCTGCCTCGGCATCCCGATGTTCGGCGCCGACCCCCGGCTGGCCGAGCTGGGCAGCAAGACCGGCTGCCGGCGCATGTTCGAGCAGCTCGGCGTTCCGTGCCCACTCGGTGTGGAAGGCCTGCGGACGTTGGACGACCTCGTCGGGGGCCTGCGGCAGATGCGACGCCGACGACCGGACCTCGCCGAGGCGATCGTGAAGCTGAACGAGGGCGTCTCCGGGTCGGGCAACGCCGTGGTGGACCTGCGCGGGCTGCCCGACCCCGGGTCCACGGGCGAACCCGGCGCGATCCGGGAGCGGGTCCTGGCCATGGCCCTGGAGGATCCGGGCCTCGCCGTGGCGGACTACCTGCAGGACTTCGAGGTCGGCGCCGGGATCGTCGAGGAGCGCATCAGCGGGACCGTGCTCACCAGCCCCAGCGTGCAGATGCGGGCCGCGCCCGACGGCACCGTCGAGCTGCTGTCCACCCACGACCAGCTGCTCGGTGGGCCCAGCGGTCAGTCCTACCTGGGCTGCGTGTTCCCCGCCGACCCCGACTACGCCGCCGCCATCGCAGAGCCGGCGATGGTCGTCGGTCGTCACCTCGCCGGACTCGGCGTGATCGGCCGGTTCGCCGTCGACTTCGTGACGGTGCGGGACGACGACGGCACCTGGACGCCGTACGCGATCGAGCTGAACCTGCGGAAGGGCGGGACCACCCACCCCTTCCTCACCCTGCAGTACCTCACCGACGGCCACTACGACGGCGACCGCGGCCGCTTCGTGACCGCCGCCGGCGAGGAGAAGCACCTCGTCGCCACCGACCACCTGGAGGACGAACGGCTGCGAGCCCTCACCGTCGACGACCTCTTCGACGTGGTGGCGACCCGTCGGCTGCACTTCGACGCCGCCCGGCAGACCGGAGTCGTCCTCCACATGATGAGCTGCGTGACCGAGTGCGGGCGCCTGGGCCTGACCGCCGTCGGCGACTCCGCCGCCCACGCCCGGGAGATCTACGACGCGGCACAGCGTGCGCTGCTCGAGGAGGCCGATCGGGCGCGTCAGGACAGCCCGGTCCTCGTCTGACCGCGCAATTCTTGACCGCCGGCCAGCCCGTTCTCAGTCGCCTCACAGGCTCGCTGGACACGGTGGAGACATGTCCGAGACCCGTGTCCTTCCCCCGTTCCAGTCCGACCCCCAGCCGTCACGCTCGAAGGGGCGCGGCCGGGTTCGCCGCTGCCGTCGTGGCGGGGGCTCTCGTCGTCGGTGGCGCCGCCGGGGTCGGTGGCGCGGCCGCGTGGGAGACCTACCAGGACGACTCCTCCCCCATCTCGTCGAGCAGCGACCTTCAGACCGCGCAGGTGGTCGACACCGGCGACGCCCCCGCGGCCGACGGCTCGGTGGAGAGCGTGGCCGACACCGTGCTGCCGTCGGTGGTGAAGATCGACGTCCTCACCGACCAGGGCGGCGGGTCCGGCTCCGGCATCATCCTGAGCTCCGACGGCCAGATCCTGACCAACAACCACGTGGTCGCGGGTGCCGGCGAGGGCGGCCGGATCACGGTGTCGTTCGCCGACGGCAGTCACGCCGACGCGACCGTGCTCGGCACCGACCCGCTCACGGACACGGCCGTGATCCAGGCCGAGGACGTCAGCGGCCTGACCCCCGCCACGATGGGGAAGTCGGAGAACATCGACGTCGGCCAGCAGGTCGTCGCCATCGGCTCGCCCTTCGGACTCGACGCCACCGTGACCAGCGGCATCGTCAGCGCGCTGGACCGGCCGGTGAACGTCGGCACGGACACCGCCGGCAACGCCACCGTCTACCCGGCGATCCAGACCGACGCCGCGATCAACCCCGGCAACAGCGGCGGTCCGCTGGTCGACATGGAGGGGCACGTGGTCGGCATCAACTCCTCGATCCGGTCCACCGGCTCGGCGTACACCCAGGCCGGCTCGATCGGGCTGGGCTTCGCGATCCCGATCGACGACGTGCTCGAGATCGTCGACCAGCTCGCCGACGGCGAGACGCCCACCCACGCCCGGCTCGGGATCGGGGTGGAGGACGCGATCACCGCCTCCACCGCCGTGCAGATCACCGACGGGGCCTTGGTCGGCGAGATCTCCGACGGCTCGGCGGCGGAGGACGCCGGCCTCGAGCCGGGAGACGTGATCACCCGCGTCGACGACCAGGAGATCACCGGCGCCGACTCGCTGATCGCGACCATCCGCTCCTACCGCCCCGGCGACGAGGTCACCGTCACCTTCCAGCGCGACGGCGAGGAGCAGACCGCGACGGTCACGCTGGAGTCCGACAGCTGATCACGCCACCAGGTCCTCGGCGCGCACCAGCACGGAGGATCGGCGCAGGCCGGGGGTCAGCAGCAGGGTGACGACGACGGAGGCGGTGCCGAGGATCGCCATGGAGGTCGGCACCGGCAGCACGCTGGCCAGGCCGCCGCCGATGATGGCGCCACCGGCATGGCCGATCATCATCCCGTTCAGCGAGAGCCCGAACGCCTGGCCGCGGCCGCTCTCCCCGGTGGCCCGCAGGAGCCGGTCCTGCAGCGGCAGCGAGGCCGAGTAGCCCATCGCGGACACGAAGGCGACCGCCATCACGACGCCGAGCGGTGGAGCGAACCACAGCAGCAGCCAGGGTACGGCGAGCACCAGCCGCAGCGGCTCGATGAGCCGGTTGCGCCGCGCGGGCGCCACGAAGCGGCCGACCACCACGTCGCCGAGCAGCATCCCGGCCGCGGTCACCGCGAACAGGTAGCCGGCGTACGACGTCAGCGGCACGAACAGCGCCTCGCAGCCGACGATGAGCCCGTTCGGCACCCACAGGCACAGGTAGACGGGCCGGACCACGGGCGAGCCGAGCAGTTCCCGGTTGACCGCGCGGGTGCGCGAGACCAGGCCGACGGACGAGACGCTCGCCGGGCGGTCCTCGATGCCGCGCCACACGACCACGATCAGCGCGGCGTTGACCGCGGCGGCGACGAGGAACAGCTCGCCCGTGCTGAGCAGCACCAGCAGCAGTCCGCCGCTGGCGTAGCCGACGATCTGGAAGACGCCCACCGCTGCGTTGAGGGTCGAGCGGCCCAGCAGGAACCCGTCGTCGCCGACGGCCCGGGCGAGCACCTTCATCGCGGTGCCGCCGGTGAACGAGGTGACGACGTACGGGACGGCGAGGATCACGAACCGCGCCGGCCACGGCAGGCCGGGCAGCGCCTGCAGCGCGTGGGCGACCATCGCCGACGCCGCGGCGATGAGCAGGGCCGTCCGGGGCCGCATGCTGTCGGCGGCGCCGAGCACCGTGGCCGAGCCGAGCAGGGTGATGAGCGGCCCACCGAACAGGATCAGGGCGGTGAGCACGGTCGACCCGGTCTCGGCGTACATGATCGTGCCGAGCGCGAGCGAGGCGAGGGATCCCGACCCGACCGCCAGGCAGCGGGTCGCGAAGAGCGCGCGGAACTCGGCGATCGTGAAGAGCTCGCGATAGGTGCGCACGGTACGACGCTGTCGCACTCGCGCCGTCCGGCATAATGTTTCGCGAGGAGGCGAAACATGGGGACCTGGCAGGTACCGGCGGACCTGCTCGCGCGCAGCCGGTTCACGGTGTCGCCGCTGCAGGAGACGGTGGCCGCGGTGATGGTGCTCGACCCGATCCGGAACCGGCCGGTCGAGCCGTGGCAGCGCGCGTTCCGGGCCGCGCACCAGGAGGCGTTCGCCACGATGCTCGCGCGCCACCCCGTCCGGTGCACCCTCCTCGAGCATGCGTCGCGGCAGCGGCGGCGCGGCGTACCCGGCTGGACCGCCGACTTCCTCTCCATGGCGCCGCCTCATGCTGACCCGGACTTCGAGGACGAGCTCGCCATGCTCGACGGGTGGAGCGAGGCCGCGATCCGGCGCGAGCTGGAGTGGATGCATCCCGACGGGCTGCCCCCGTCGCTCAAGCGCGGCGGGCTCCGGGAGGAGACCGCCGCACTGATCCGCTGGGTGTGGACCTCGGCGGTCGCCCCCGACTGGCCCCGCCGCAAGCGCGTCCTCGAGGGCGACATCCTGGCCCGTACGTCGCGGCTCTCCCGCCACGGCTGGGCCGGCGTGGTCGACGGGCTGGCGCCGGGGACGGAGTGGCTCGGGGACGGGCTGCTGCGGATCAACGACTACGACTGGCCCTCCCGCGACCTGCCGACGCCACCGACCTGTTCCTGGTCCCGGTGCACGCGGCCGGCAGCTGGGTCGCCTGGACCCAGCCGCTCCGCTACGCGCTGGTCTACCCCGTCACCGGCGCGATGGCTCCGGTCTCGCAGAGCACCACCGACGGGCTGGCGCGGCTGGTCGGCCCCAACCGGGCCGCGCTGCTGGCACAGCTCGACACGCCCCACAGCACCTCGCATCTGGCGGCGATCACCGGGCTCCCGCTCGGATCGGTCGGCAACCACCTTCGGGTGCTGCTCGACGCCGGAGTGGTGCTGCGACGGCGGTCCGGCCGCGAGGTGCTCTACTGGCGGACCGCCCTCGGCGACGAGATGTGCGCCGCGGGGCGTTGACGCGTCAGCGGCTGCGCACGACCCGCCCCTCGTCCCAGACCGGGCCGTCGGACTCGTAGACCGAGCCGTCGGCGCCGTAGACGAGGAACCGGTCGAAGCCGCGGGCGAACCAGCGGTCGTGGGTCACCGCGACCACGGTGCCGTCGAAGGCCTCGAGCCCGGCCTCCAGCGCCTCGGCGCTCTGGACGTCGAGGTTGTCGGTCGGCTCGTCGAGCAGCAGCAGCGTCGCGCCGGACAGCTCGAGCAGCAGGATCTGGAACCGGGCCTGCTGGCCGCCGCTGAGCGACTCGAACTTCTGCTCGCCGGCGTGCGCGAGCTCGTAGCGGTCGAGGACGCGCGCCGCCTGCTCGCGGCCCATCCCGTCGCGCCCGTCGCGGTCGTCGCCGCGGTGCAGGATCTCCAGCAGGGTGCGGCCGACCAGCTCGGGGTGCTCGTGGGTCTGCACGAACCAGCCCGGCCGCACCCGGGCGCCGAGCCGGGCCCGGCCGGTGTGGCGGACCGGCTCGATGGGGACGTCGCCGACCGGCTGGTGCTCCACGTCGGGGTCGCTGCCGCCCGAGCGCCAGCAGCCGCAGGAAGTGGGACTTCCCGGAGCCGTTGCTGCCCAGCACGGCCACCCGCTCGCCGTACCAGACCTCGAGGTCGAACGGCTGCATCAGCCCGGTCAGCTCGAGCCCCTCGCAGACCACCGCGCGCTTGCCGGTGCGGCCGCCCTTGAGCCGCATCTTCACCTGCTGCTCGCGCGGCTGCTCGGTCGGCGGGCCGGCCTCCTCGAACTTCCGGAGCCGGGTCTGGGCCGCCTGGTAGCGGCTGGCCAGGCCGTCGTTGTAGGCCGCCTTCTGCTTGTACATCAGCACCAGCGCCTTGAGCTTCGCGTGCTCCTCGTCCCAGCGGCGGCGCATCTCCTCGAAGCGGAGGAACCGGTCCTTGCGCGCCTCGTGGTAGCTCGCGAAGCCGCCCGGGTGGGTCCACACCAGGTTGCCCGCGCTGTCACCCTGGCGAGCTCGACCGTCACCACCCGGGTGGCGGTGTTGTTGAGCAGCTCGCGGTCGTGGCTGATGTAGAGGATCGTCTTGCTCCGACTCGCGGATCCGCCGCTCGAGCCAGATCTTGCCGGGTACGTCGAGGTAGTTGTCCGGCTCGTCGAGCAGCAGCACCTCGTCGGGCCCGCGGAGCAGGTACTCCAGCACCAGCCGCTTCTGCTCGCCGCCCGAGAGCGTGCGCAGCTCGCGGTACTTGGCGCGGTCGTAGGGCAGGCCGAGCCCGGCCATGGTGCAGACGTCCCAGGTGACCTCGAGGTCGTAGCCGCCGGCGTCGGCGTACTCGGACAGCGCCTGCGGCGTACTGCAGCTGGGTCTTCTCGTCGTCGTGCTCCATCAGCGCCACGCTCGAGCCGGTCGATCTCGGCGTGGGCGCGCCCTGACCCGGGCCGGGGCCACCGAGAGCAGCAGGTCGGCGACCGTCGGCTGGTCGGCCAGCCCGTGCGCCACCATCTGCCGCATCACGCCGAGCCCACCGGAGCGGGTGACGACGCCGCCGTGCGGCGTCAGGTCGCCGGTGATGATGCGCAGCAGGGTGGTCTTGCCGGCGCCGTTCGCGCCGACGAGCGCGACCTTCGCGCCCTCCCCCACCCGGAACGACACGTCGTCGAGCAGCACCCGCCCGTCCGGGAGCTCGTAGCGCACTCCCGCGACGTCGACGTGACCCATGGGTCGATTCTCCCTCGCTCCTGCGGTGGGCTCGCACCCGGATATCACCGCGACGCGCCATGATGCAGCGCATGAGACTGGAGCTGTCGGAGGACGACCGCGCGTTCCGCGAGGAGATGCGGACCTTCTTCACCACCGAGGTGCCCGAGGAGATCCGCCGCACCGTGATCGAGGGCGGCGAGCTCAGCCAAGGAGCACATCGTCGACGAGCATGCGGGTCCTCAACGACGCCGGTCTCGCGGTGCCGCACTGGCCCGAGGAGTGGGGCGGTCGCGGCTGGAGCGAGCTGCGCCGCCACATCTGGTACGACGAGATGCAACGGGCCGGCTGCCCACCGCCGCTCGCGTTCAACGCCTCGATGATCGGGCCGGTGATCGCCCACTTCGGCAGCGAGGAGCAGAAGCAGGAGTTCCTGCCGAAGACCGCCAACGTCGACATCTGGTGGGCGCAGGGGTTCTCCGAGCCCGACGCCGGGTCCGACCTCGCCTCGCTCCGCACCACCGCCGTCCGCGACGGCGACGACTGGGTCGTCAACGGCCAGAAGACCTGGACCACGCTCGGCCAGCACGCCGACTGGATCTTCACGCTGGTGCGCACCGACCCCGAGGCCAAGAAGCAGCGTGGCATCTCGATGCTGCTCATCGACATGAGCCTGGAGGGCGTCGAGGTCCGGCCGATCGAGCTGATCGACGGCGGCTTCGAGGTCAACGAGGTGTGGTTCGAGGACGTGCGCGTCCCCGGCGACATGCTGGTGGGCGAGGAGAACCAGGGCTGGACGATGGCCAAGTTCCTGCTCGGCAACGAGCGGGTCGGCGTCGCCCCCGTGACCGCGACCAAGCGGACGCTGGCGCGGCTCAAGGACCTCGCCGCCGACGCGCTGGCCGACGACCCGCTGGCCCGGGCGCGGGTCGCCGAGCTCGAGAACGAGCTGCTGGCACTCGAGCTGACCGCGCTCCGCGTGGCCGCCCACTCCGCCGACGGCGAGCCCCACCCGGCCTCGTCGGTGCTCAAGCTGAAGGGGTCCGAGCTGCAGCAGGCGGTCAGCGAGCTGGCGGTCGACCTCGCCGGACCCGGGTCGCTCGCGAGCGGCGCCGACGACGACTCCGCGGTGGACGCCTGGCAGCGGCACACCACGCCGCGCTACCTCAACTACCGCAAGGCCTCCATCTACGGCGGCTCGAACGAGATCCAGCGGCAGATCATCGCCGGCCGGATCCTCGGGCTGTAAGGGGATCACCATGGACTTCGAGCACGACGACGAGCAGCAGGCACTCCGCGACGCCGTCCGCGGCCTGGTCGGCAAGACCTACGCCGACCACGAGCACCGGCGTACGACGACGAAGGAGGCGCCCGGCTTCGACGAGAAGCTGTGGGCCCGGATGGCCGAGATGGGCCTGCTCGGACTGCCCTTCGCCGAGGCCGACGGCGGCGTCGGCGCCGGCCCGGTCGAGATCGGCATCGTCTGCCAGGAGCTCGGCCGGGTCGCCGCCCCCGAGCCCTACCTCGCCGCGGTCGTGATGGCCGGCGGCCTGGTCGCCGCCTGCGGCACCGCCGAGCAGCGGGCCGGGATCATCACGCCGCTGGCCGAGGGCGAGCTGCTGCCGGTGCTGGCCCACCTCGAGCCCGGCCGCCGGTGGACCGCGTCGGCGACGGCTGTCACCGCAGCGCAGGACGAAGACGGCTGGACCCTCACCGGGACCAAGGAGCCGGTGCCGCACGGCGCCCGCGCCGACGTCCTCGTCGTGAGCGCGGCGCTGCCCGACGGCGGGACCGGCGTGTTCGTGGTCGACCCGTCCGCCGCGACCCTCACCGACTACGCCGTGTACGACGGGAGCCGGGCCGCCCGCGTCGACCTCGACGGCGACCCCGGCGACCCCGCTGGGCGAGGCCGGTCGCGACCTCACCGCCAGCATCGCCGCCGTCCTCGACGTGGCCCGCGTGATGGCGGCCAACCAGTCGCTCGGCGCGATGCGGACGGCGCTCTCGGCGACCACCGACTACCTCAAGAGCCGCAAGCAGTTCGGCGTCACGCTGAACACCTTCCAGGACCTGACGTTCCGTGCGGCCGACATGTACGTCTCGCTCGAGCTGACCCAGAGCCTGGTCGACTGGGCCACCATGGTCGTCGCGACCGGGGACGCCGACGCCCTCGCCGACGCGGCCTCCCGCGCCTCGCTGCAGGTGAGCCGGGCCGGGCGCCACGTCGGGCAGGAGGCGATCCAGCTCCACGGCGGCATCGCGATGACGGCCGAGTACAGCGTCGGCAGCCTGGTCGCCCAGCTGACCGTCCTCGACCACCTGCTCGGCGACGGCAACCACCACCTCGGCCGGCTGCCGGCCGGCGATCGACGGCTACGGGATGATCGACCCGCTCGATTGATCGCAGCCGCGTCAGCCCAGCCGCTTGACCAGCATCGCCACGGTGTGGCCGTCGAACTCCCGCTCCCCGACCTGCTCGAAGCCGCGGTCGGCGTGGAACGCCAGCGACGCCTCGTTGGGCGGGTCGCTGTTGACCTCGAGGACCAGCAGCGGCGCGGACCGCGCGGTGCGAGCCTCGATCTCGTCGTACACCCGGCCGGCCAGGCCCAGGCGACGCGCGTCCTCGTGCACGATGATCCGGTCGAGGTAGCAGAAGGCGTCGTGGCGCTCGCCGAACCACGCGAAGTTCTCCCCGCCGTACGCCGATCCGCTGGCCACCGTCACCACGAAGCCGGCGAACCGTCCGGCGTGCCGGAAGACCTCGACGGTGCCGACGGTGCCGAGGTGCGCCAGCCGGTCGGCGTCCATCGGCGCGGTGAGGTGCTGGTGGCGTCGGTTGAGCGCCAACACCTCGACGTGGTCGGCCGGACCGAGCGGCTCCAGCAGCGGTCCGGTCACTCCTCGGTCTGCTCGGCCCACAGGTTGATCCCCGACTCGACGGCGTGCTGGTCGATCTCGGCGAGCTCCTCGTCGGTCAGCGGCGGGCCGCCGACCGCGTCGAGGTTGGTGTCGAGCTGCTCGACGCTGGAGGCGCCGATGACCGCGCTGGTCACCCGCGGGTCGCGCACCGCCCACTGCAGCGCGAGCTGGGCGAGCTTCTGGCCCCGCCGCTCCGCGATCTTGTGGAGCGCGCGCACCCGCCGCAGCACGTCGTCGTCCAGCCCGGTCAGCGTGGAGTCGTCGCGGGCCGCCCGGGAGTCGTCGGGGACCCCGTCGAGGTAGCGGTCGGTGAGCAGCCCCTGCGCCAGCGCCGTGAACACGATGCAGCCCATCCCCTGCTCCTCGAGCGTGTCCAGCAGGTCGCGCTCGATCCAGCGGTTGAGCATCGAGTACGACGGCTGGTGGATCAGCAGCGGCGTACCCAGGTCGCGGGCGATGCATCGCGGCCTCGCGGGTCTTCTCGGCGGAGTACGACGAGATGCCGGCGTACAGCGCGCGGCCCGAGCGGACCGCGGTGTCGAGCGCCATCATCGTCTCCTCGACCGGGGTCTCCGGGTCGAAGCGGTGGCTGTAGAAGATGTCGACGTAGTCGAGCCCCAGCCGCGCCAGCGACTGGTCGAGGCTGGCGAGCACGTACTTCCGCCCTCCGCCACCCTGCCCGTACGGCCCCGGCCACATGTCCCACCCGGCCTTGGTCGAGATGACCAGCTCGTCCCGGTAGGGCTTGAAGTCGTCGGCGAGGTAGCGCCCGAAGTTCTCCTCCGCGCGGCCGTACGGCGGGCCGTAGTTGTTGGCCAGGTCGAAGTGCGTCACGCCCCGGTCGAACGCCCGGCGCAGGATCGCCCGCTGCGTCTCCTCCGGCCGGTCGTCCCCGAAGTTCTGCCACAACCCCAACGACAGCACCGGCAGCTTCAACCCGCTCCGGCCGCTGAACCGGTACTCCATCCAGCGTCGTCGTAGCGGTCATCGGCTGCTTCGTAGGTCATGCGTCCAGCATGTCAGTCTCGGCACGCAGTGTGACCGCGGCTCTGTTGCGTCGCGTACCGACGAACGTGCATAGGCTGAGCTCTCGGATCGTGTCAGGCGGAGTCGAGCCAGCCGTCGGGGGGCTTTGCACGTCGGTCGGTACGCGCGACCGCGTCGGCGAGCACGCCGCGGACGTACGCCGGCGAGTGCATGACCTGGTGCCAGGTGAAGCGCAGCACCAGCCAGCCCTCCACCGTGAGTGCCGTGTAGCGGACGCAGTCGCGGGCGTGCGCCTCCTGGCTGGTGTGGAACTCGAAGGAGTCGGCCTCGATCACGATGCGGCGCTGGACGTCGACGAGGTCGGGGTGGAAGACCATGCCGCGGGCGACGACCTCCGCCTGCGGACGCACTGACAACGCCGGGAACCCCAGCACGAGCGCGCGGAGCGCCGACTCGAAGGGGTTGGCCGCCTGCGGGCTGGCCAGGCGCGCGACCCGACGCGCATCGCTCGCACCGCGGCCGCGCAGGGCGTCGGCGACGAGGAGCAGCTCCTCGTGCGACACCATTCCCGACCGCAGGGCCGAGTCGGCCACCGCCAGCGCCTCGTCGAAGGGGAGCTTGCGGGCACAGTCGACCACCGTGCGGACCGGGCTGGTCACCCCGTCCACGACCTCGTCGTCGGTGAGGTCGGCGTACGTCAGGTTGACCTCGACCCGGGTTGCGGCCGCGACCTTGCGGTTGCGCGGCACCGTGACCCACGGGCGGTCGGGCGGCCACTTCACCTTCCAGCCCCACTGGGCCGCTGCGCTCAGGTGGGAGGTGACCGCGGCCAGCTCGTGGGCGCGGTGTCGGTGGTCCTGGACCGACGCGAGTGCGTAGAGGCCGCGCCGGCAGCGGCGTACGTCGCCTGCCCGGATCGCCTCGCGAAGCCTGCGCCGCGACGAGAGTGCGACGACCTGCCGGGTGCTGCCCACTCCACCCAGCCGCTCCAGCGCCGCCACCACCTGCACCCGGACAGCGTGCCGGAAGGACGACCCGACACGAGGGCGTCCTCCACAGGCGTCAGTCGGCGAGCTCGGCGACCAGCACCTCCACCCGCCGCCGGATCTCGTCGCGGATCGGGCGGACCGCGTCGAGGCCCTGGCCGGCGGGGTCGTCGAGCTCCCAGTCCTCGTACCGCTTGCCCGGGAAGTAGGGGCACTCGTCGCCGCAGCCCATGGTGATCACGACGTCGGACTCCTGGACGGCCTCGGTCGTGAGGACCTTGGGCTGGTTGCCGGCGATGTCGATGTCGACCTCGGCCATCGCCTCGACCGCGGCGGGGTTGATCGACGCCGCGGGGGCGGAGCCGGCCGAGAGGACCTGGATCCGGTCACCGGCGAGGTGCTGCAGCCAGCCGGCGGCCATCTGGGAGCGGCCCGCGTTGTGGACGCAGACGAACAGGACAGTGGGGCGGTCGGTCATCGGAGGGCTCCTGAGTCGGTGCGAGCGGTGGGGAAGCGGTCGCGGAGGGCGAGGCTGACGTAGACCAGCCCGACCAGGACCGGCACCTCGATGAGTGGGCCGACGACGCCGGCCAGTGCCTGGCCGGACGTGACGCCGAACGTCGCGATCGCGACGGCGATGGCGAGCTCGAAGTTGTTGCCGGCTGCGGTGAAGGCCAGCGTGGTGGTGCGCTCGTAGGTCATGCCGAGGCCGCGACCGAGCAGGAACCCACCGCCCCACATCAGGGTGAAGTAGGCGAGCAGTGGCAGCGCGATCCGCACCACGTCGAGCGGCCGGCTGGTGATCTGGTCGCCCTGGAGCGCGAACAGGATCACGATCGTGAACAGCAGACCGATCAGGGCCCATGGGCTGATCCGGGGCAGGAACGTCTCCTCGTACCACTCCCGACCGCGGGCACGCTCGCCGACGGTGCGGGACAGGTAGCCCAGCACGAGCGGGATGCCGAGGAAGATCAGCACCGACTTCGCGATCTGCCACGCACTGATGTCGAGGGCCGCGGTCTCGAGCCCCAGCCAGCCGGGCAGCACCTCGAGGTAGAACCAGCCGAGGCCGGCGAAGGCGAGGACCTGGAAGACGGAGTTGAGCGCGACCAGCACGGCCGCGGCCTCACGGTCGCCGCAGGCCAGGTCGTTCCAGATGATGACCATCGCGATGCACCTGGCCAGCCCGACGATGATCAGGCCGGTGCGGAACTCGGGCAGGTCGGGCAGCATCAACCACGCCAGTGCGAACATCAGCGCGGGGCCGAGCACCCAGTTGAGGAGCAGCGACGCCAGCAGCATCGGCCGGTCGGCGGTGACGGTGTCGAGCCGGTCGTAGCGGACCTTGGCCAGCACGGGGTACATCATCACCAGCAGGCCGAGCCCGATCGGCAGCGAGATCCCGTCGACCTCGACTGCGCCGAGGGCCTCGTCGAGACCGGGTACGCCGCGGCCGAGCAGCAGCCCGGCGACCATCGCGAGCGCGATCCAGACGGGCAGGAAGCGGTCGAGCAGCGAGAGGTGGGCGACCACGCCCTCGTGCTCGGTGGTGGACCCGGTCACCGCGCCGCGCTCCCGATCAGCGCACCGAGCTCGGCCACGGCGTCCGCGTCGACGCGGTAGTAGACCCAGACCCCGCGCTTCTCCCGCTGCAGCAGGCCGGCGGAGTGGAGCACCTTGAGGTGGTGGCTGATGGTCGGCTGGGAGAGGTCGAAGGCGTCGTTGAGGTCGCAGACACAGGCCTCGCCGCCCTCGTGCGACGCGACCAGGGAGAGCAGCCGCAGGCGGGACGGGTCGGCGAGCGCCTTGAGCATCGGCACCAGGCCCGCGACCGCTTCCGCACCGAGCGGCTCGGAGACGAGCGGGGAGCAACGGGTCACCGCGTTGACCGGCGTCAGGTCCAGCTGGGACATCGACATGCATCAATATTGACACGGCTGTCGACGGCCTGCACCACCGGGGTCAGCCGCGTCGGACCTCCAGGACCCGGAACCCCTTCGCACTCGCCAGCCGGGACGTCGGCCAGCCCTGCTCCCCCAGCCAGCGCTGCAGCGAGTCGGCGCCGAGGTGCTTGCCGACGACCATCACCGCCCGGCCGTCCGGCCGCAGCCGCGGCAGCCACTCCAGCAGCAGCTCGTGGAGGGCCTGCTTGCCGATCCGGATCGGCGGGTTCGACCAGATCTCGTCGTACGTCGCGTCCGAGGGCACCTGGTCGGGACGGCAGGCGATGAACCGGCCCTCCACGCCGAGGGCGCGGGCGTTCTCGTTGGCGAGCAGCAGCGCGCGCTCGTTGACGTCGACGGCGGTGACGTTCGCCAGCGGTACGGCGGTCGCCACCGCGAGCCCGATCACGCCGTAGCCGCAGCCCAGGTCGAGGAACTGCCCCTGCGCCGGCGGCTCGGTCTCGCGGAACAGGATGCCCGTCGCGTGGTCGAGGTGACCCTTGCTGAAGACGCCCGCGCCGCTGGTGAGCTCCAGCTCGTGACCCCACACCTCGCAGGTGAACGACTCCCGCGCGAACGGCACCGCCGGGTCGGCGGTGAAGTAGTGCTCGTCGTTCACAGCGCCTCCCGCCTGGCCCGGGTCCGGCCCGCCTGTACGGCGAGCTCGTCGGCGTCCGGGTAGCCGACTTCCTCCAGCGTGAGGCCGTGGGCGGGCACCACCAGCACCGAGGGGTCGCGGAGCCGCGCGGCCAGGACCGACCCCGCCCACTCCGGGTCGCGCCGCCCCTCCCCCACGGCCACCAGGCAGCCGACCAGCGACCGGACCATGTGGTGGCAGAACGCGTCGGCCCGCACGGCGCACACCGCGATCCCGGTCTCGTCGCGCGTCCAGGCGAGGTCGAGCAGGGTGCGGACGGTGGTCGCCCCCTCGCGCTGCTTGCAGAAGGCGGCGAAGTCCTGGAGGCCGAGCAGCGGCGCGCAGGCGCGGTTCATCGCGTCGAGGTCGAGCGGCCGCGGCCACGCCAGCACGTGGCCACGGGTCAGCGGGTCGACCAGTCGCGGCCTCGTCCGCGACCCGGTAGGCGTAGCGCCGCCACGACGCGGAGAAGCGGGCGTCGAACCCCTCGTCCGCCGGCGCGACCGCACGCACCCGGACGTCGGGCGGCAGGATCCCGTTGAGCCGGCGCAGCAGCAATGCGTCGTACGACGCGGACTCGGGGAGGTCGACGTGGACCACCTGGCCGCGGGCGTGGACGCCGGTGTCGGTGCGGCCGGCGCAGACGACCGACACCCCCGGCAGCCGCAGCACGGTGGCCAACGCCGTCTCGAGCGTGCCCTGGACGGTGCGGAGGTCCGGCTGGGTCGCCCAGCCCCGGAAGTCGGTCCCGTCGTAGGACAGGTCGATCCGCAGCCGCACGATCCACCATCCTAGGAGTCCGGACCTTATTGAACCGATTGGTTGACAAGCAGTCGGCCGCCGCGTAGGTTCGTACTCAACCAATCAGTTGACGAAGGGGCGCCATGACCGACCAGCTCTCCCGGGTCTTCGCCGCTCTCAGCGACCCGACCCGGCGCGACATGGTCGCCCGGCTCACCGACGGCGACGCCACCGTGGGTGACCTCGCGGCGCCGTACGAGGTGAGCCTGCAGGCCGTGTCCAAGCACCTCCGGGTGCTCGAGGACGCCGGCCTGGTGACCCGGAGCCGGGACGCCCAGCGCCGGCCGGTGCACCTGGAAGCCGAGGTGTTCGACCTGATGACGAAATGGATCGAGCGCTACCGACAGCGGGCGGAGGAACGCTTCCGCAAGCTCGACGTCGTGCTCGCCCAGATGAACGACCAGATGAACGACGACCCGCACGAGACCGAAGAGCTCCAGGAAGGAACCGCATCATGACCACACCCGGCAGCACCGCCGCCCACTACGCCGAGGCCGCCATCGAGGCGGTCCCGGACCTGCCCATCGTCCGGATCACCCGCGACTTCCGGGCGACCCCCGAGCAGCTGATGCGGGCCCACACCGACCCCGAGCTGTTCGTGCGCTGGATCGGGCCCGACTCCGTGACCGCCCGGATCGAGGAGTGGGACTGCCGCACCCTCGGCTCCTACCGCTACCTCGCCGAGCACGAGGGGGGCGTCGAGGCCTTCCGCGGCACCTTCCCGGAGGTCGGCGAGAACCGGATCGTGCAGACCTTCTGCTGGGAGGGGATGCCGGAGGCGATCGCCCTCGAGACCATGTGGGTCGAGGACCTCGGCGACGGCTGGACCCGGCTCCACGCCCAGTCGCTGTGCGACTCGATCGAGGGTCGCGACGGCATGCTCAGCAGCGGCATGGACGTCGGCGTCCACGAGGGCTACGCCAAGCTGGACGCCCTGCTCGCCGGCTGACGAGGAGTGAGTCGTGCCGCTCGCGCGCGACTCGGCGGGTCAGGTGAGCTCGCCGCGGTAGGGCGGGTCGGCGCCGGGGCGGCCGACGGTGATCGAGGCCGCGCGGGCCGCGTGCGCGAGCACCGACACGACCGTGTCGCGGGTGGCCTCCGCCAGCTGCTCGCGACGGTCCGCGCCGAGCAGGTCACGCTGCCAGAGCCCGTCGACGACCCCGGCGCAGAACGTGTCGCCCGCGCCGATGGTGTCGGCGACGACGACCGGCACCGACGCCACGTCGGTCTCCTGGGTCTGGGTCAGCCAGGTCGCCCCCGCGTGGCCGCGGGTGATCACCACGACCGAGGGGCCGAGCGCCAGCAGCCGTTTCGCGCCGGCGATCGGGTCGGCTCCGTCGTACAGGGTGGCGATGTCCTCGTCGCTGGCCTTCACGACGTCGCTGAGCGCCGCCACCGCCTCCACCCGGGCGACCAGCTCCGGACCGGTGCCGGTGATGGCGGGACGGGCGTTGACGTCGTAGCTGATGGTCGCCGTCCTGCGCATCCGCTCCAGCAGCGCCAGCACGTCGTCGCACCCGGGGGTCATCACCGCGCCCAGCGAGCAGGTGTGGACGACCCGGGCGTCGAGCCCGGACTCCACGGGATGGAGCCGCCAGGCCAGGTCGAACTCGTACGACGCGGCACCGTCGGCCCCGATCGTGGCCAGCGCGGTCGAGGTGTGGCCGACGGCGTGCGGATCGGTCGCCAGCTCCACGCCGTCGAGACGCAACCGCTCGGCCAGCGTGCGGCCCCGGTCGTCGTCGCCCCAGCTGGTCGCGAACTTCACCTCGCGCCCGAGCCTGGCCAGCGCGACCGCGACGTTCGCCGCGCTCCCGCCGGGGAACTCGGTCGTGCTGCCGTCGCCACCGCGGACGATGTCGACGAGGGACTCCCCCACGACCAGTGCGTTCTCGGACATGTGCAATTGCTACCGCATCCGGACCCGGCGCGCGAGAGTAGTGTCCGCGACATGCGGATCCATCCGCCGGACCCCGGCGTCGACCAGCCGCCCTTCGACCAGCTCCGCTCGCAGATCGCGCGGCGCGCGGCCTCGGGTGACCTGCCACCGGGGGCGAAGCTCCCCACCGTCCGCGCACTCGCCGCCGAGCTCGGGCTCGCCACCAACACCGTCGCCCGCGCCTACCGCGAGCTCGAGGCCGACGGCGTCGTGGTCACCGAGGGACGCCGCGGCACGTTCGTCGCCGCGACCGCCGCCGGCTCCTCCGCCGACGCCCGCAGCGCCGCCGACGACTACGTCGCCGTCGTACGCCGGCTCGGGCTCGGTCGGTCCGAGGCCACCCGCCTCGTCGAGCAGGCCTGGCCGGTCTGACCCTGTGGACGAGCCGCCCACGCCGTGGGCGGGTCGTGCGAGTCTCGTCCCTGCCACCAGACCGCATCCACCGGGGGACACGCGATGACCATCACCGACCGGGACGCCGACACCATGCTGGCCCGGGTCCGCAAGCTTCTGGCCAAGGCCGAGGACCCGGCAGCCACCACGCAGGAGGCGGAGGTCTACACCGCCAAGGCGAGCGAGCTGATGGCCACCTACGGCATCGACCAGGCCCTGCTCGCGGCCGGCGACCCGTCGCTCGACGTGGTCGGAGACCTGGTCATCGTGCTCGACCGTCCGTACGCCGCCGAGAAGGCTCAGCTGGTGGGCCAGGTCGCCCTCGCTCTCGGCTGCCGGGTCGTCCGCCGCACCCGCTACCCGGACGGCGCGAAGCAGCTGTCGGTGCACCTGTTCGGCCACGGGACTGATCTGCAGCGGACGGAGATCCTGTTCACGAGCCTGCTGCTGCAAGCGATGCAGGCCCTCGCCCGGACGTCGATCCCCAGCTGGGACCACCCGGCCGCGTTCCGCCGGAGCTGGCTGTCCGGGTTCAGCACCGCCGTCGGTCGGCGACTGGAGCTGGCTGAGCGGGCAGCGGCCGAGCATGCCGAGGACCGCTTCGCCGCCAGCGGGACCTCGACGGCGCTGGTGCTGGCCGACCGCTCCGCAGCCGTGGAGGCGGCCCGGGACGCGACCTATCCCGACCTGCAGCCGGCCACGGTCCGGCGGCTCTCCGGCTCCGGCGGCAGCCAGGGGTGGGCCGCCGGCCAGGTGGCCGACCTCGGCGGCGGCCGGCTCGCCGGCGCCCGGCGCGAGCTTGGCAGCTGATCGCTCAGCGGCAGAAGCGGGCGCTCGGACGCTCTACCCAATGCGGCGGGAAGACGTCGCTGTCGCCTGCCCCGAACGTCTCTCGGCGTGTGCTATCCGAGGCGATACGTCCAGGCGGGATGCCACAACGCCACGACAATGAGGGCGACGTCAATCGCTACGCCCAATAGGAGCTGACGATCCCAGAACAGCACCAGGGCGGCGAGTGACGCTACGGCGGCCCCGATCGCCAGGATCGGCCAGATCGAGGCCAGGCCAGGGACTCCCCAGACTGCGAGGCCGAGCAGCGCGAACCCCGCGACAATGGGCGCGATGAGCACAACCGCGACGGGTTTGCGGGTCGCTTCGGACAGCAGCCATGAGCGGTCGAGCCGGAACGGCCACGCCGGGTCGTCGCTCGGTGCCAACCACAGCAGGTGGACCAGGCCGTGCGCGACGAGGAGCACGCCCAGGACCATGCGGACGAGAACTTCCACGGGTCGCCCCCTTTCGTCCGCCTACCACCAGCGTGCGAAGACACGGCTCGGCTCGACTAGTGGCGTTGGTCAGGTCTTGGGCGGCATTCAAATCCATCGGCATGACCGCTCAGCGGCAGAAGCGTCCGTCTCCGAGCGCACGCTACGCGGCAGGAGCGGTAAGTCCGGCTGCCATCCGAACTGCTTGGGACCAAGGTCCTCACGGTCGCCTGCGACCTCCCCTAGCCGCGCCCAGCATGGCCGGGAGACAGTGGAGCGGAGGTGAGGACGATGACCGTTCACCAAGTTCCGTCCACTGGCCACGACCGCGACGTGCGTCGCGCCTGGTGGTCCTTCGCGTTGTTCGTTCCGTCTCTGGTCGCGGCGTTCATCACTGGTGAGGGACTGCTCGCCGCGATGGGACACAGCGGTGACCAATCCCCTTCGGCTGGGACAGCGCTCATGGCTGGGCTTCCGGCGATTCTTGTGTTCGCATTGCCGACTCTGCTCGTGTGGCACTTCGGGCATCAGGCGGAACGGCATGGGCACCCCGAGGGCCGGACCCCGGTCATCGTCGCCGTCGTCATCGCGGGTGGATTCCTCGCCATGAACCTGTTCCAACTCGTGGTCGGACTGATCGTCTGAGCCGACCGCTCATCGGCACGACCGGTCCCATCGCGGCAGAAGCGGACGCTTCCGATCTCGTCCTATCGCGGGGCGGGAAGGGGTGGCTCGAAGGTCAGTGGGGCGTCACCGCCGTACTCGGTGCCTTCGCCCGACCAGATCCCCGTGCCCACGTAGGTCTCGCCGTCGATGGCAACACTGACTTCGTACTTGTATGGGGTCGGTCCTAGGCCGTCGATCTTCGGTTCGGGTGTGTCGCTAGGGATCGCGAGCTCAACGAAGCCGTCGTTGGGACAGTGCTGGTCGACCTCGGGCATCGCGAAATTGGCGACGGCGCCGTCAGCAGCTTCTACGGTGATCTCCGCGCTGACCTCACCGTCGACGGCAGCGTCGTCCAAGAGCAACTTCAGGTCAGTCATTCCACCTGATGAAGGACTGTTCTGGTTGAGGTGCACCCAGGCGAGGGGCAGGCCATCACGCGGGGGGACGGTCCACCGCCACCAGCCTGAAGTGTCGCCGCTGCCGGCGTAGACGAAGTACCACCCGACTCGTTCTCCAGCCGGCCCCGACGGGGTCAGCTCCAGGTGCCCTGCGCCGTCGGCCTCGACACGAACCGGGTAGTGGTCACACCCTCCGGAGCCCGTCCCGTCAGAGATCGAGACGCCCCAGTTTCCGGACAGCGGGAACCGTGCGTCCAGCGTGGCGGCCGGACCGATCTTGGGGAGGTTGGACGCTCTGGGCGCGACCGCGTCGGAGCACCCGTTTCCCCAGCAGGACGACCCCTGGGTGGCGGTCACGGTCGTTCCGCCCGAGCTCAGTTTCAGCGGCGGCGGGCCTGGCGAGTCCCAGACTCCGTACTCGAAGGACTCCGTCGGACTCGCGGCTTCTGGCCCTACGGAGGGGGAGGTATCAGCGCAGCCAGTCCAGAGCGCAAGACACGACAAGGCCAGAAAGATCCTGGGAACCGTCATGCCGCTGTGACGGACACTGGCACCCCTTGGTTCCATGAACAGAAGGTACGTATGAGCCTTGCATGGTGTCCGCTCATCGGCTGACAGCGCACTCGTCGACGGTTCGAGTCCTACGCCTTCGGGGAGCCGCCGCCCACAGCGCGAGAAGGCGTGGCGCAGGACGTGATGGCACATCCATCCGACGCAGTGTCCTCCGCTCTGGCCCTCGCAGAAGACGCCTTGGTCAGGTCGTCCACAGAAGATCCTCGGACGATGACAGGTGTCAGTGGGGTGACATAGACTCGAACACATGTTCGATCCAGTCCTTCCGCTCGCGCCTCCGGTCGCGGAGACGCCCCCGCACGTGCTGCGGGCCACGGCCGTGGCGGGCTGGCAGGGTGCACTCTCGGAGGCGCTGGAGGACGACAGCGGACTGGACGCACGCGACCTCGTCGACACGATCCGGGCGCTGGAGGAGCTCGTCTGCACCGCCACGGCAGCGCAGGCCAAGCTGAGTGCCGAGCTCGACGTCTCCCAGCGGGCCGATCAGGCCACGGCCAGGGTCCCGGCCGCACGGCAGGGCCGGGGAGTTGCCGCGCAGGTGGCGCTGGCCCGGCGCGAGTCGCACCACCGCGGGCAGCGACACCTCGGGCTCGCCCGGATCGTGGCCACTGAGCTGCCCCACACGTGGGCGGCATGGCGGGACGGGCGGATCACCGAGTGGACCGCCACCCTGATCGCGCGGGAGACCGCCTGCCTGACCCGCGAGGACCGGGCCACCGTCGACACGATCGTGGCCGGCGACCCGGAGCGGCTCGAGGCGATGGGGCTGCGCGAGATTGTCTCGACGTGTCAGGAGGAAGCGGCCCGGCTCGACGCCGCCTCGGTCGTCGCGCGGCGCCGCCGGGCCGAGCGTCATCGCCACGTCACCCTCCGCCCGGCACCGGACGCGATGACCTGGCTGACGGCTCTGCTGCCCGTGAAGGACGGGGTCGCGGTTCACGCCGCCCTGCTCAGAGCCGCCGAGACCGCCCGGGCGACCGGCGACGAGCGGACCAAGGGGCAGGCCATGGCCGACTCCCTCGTGACCGCCGTGCTGAACGACGCCGAGACGCGAGACCGTGCCGCCACCCGCTGGCACCCGCGCCCCCGAGGACCACTCCTCGGCCCCGGTTGCCGGGCTCAGCCTCAATCTGGTCATGACCGACGTCGCCCTCTTCGGCGTCAGCGAGGCAGCCGCCCGCCTCGACGGCTTCGGACCCATCCCCGCCGAGCTCGCCCGTGAGCTCGTCGCCGGCGCCTGTTCCCGGGACGAAAAGGTCTGGCTCCGCCGGCTCTACACGCACGCCACCACCGGCGAGCTGCTCTCGATGGACGCTCGTAGCCGACTGTTCCCGAAGGGTCTGGCTCGCTTCATCCGGCTCCGCGACCGGATCTGCCGCACCCCCTGGTGCGACGCCCCGATCCGGGACACCGACCATGCCGAACCGTACGACGCCGGCGGCGCCACCAGTGGCGAGAACGGGCAGGGCCTGTGCGAGGCGTGCAACCACGCCAAGCAGGCGCCGGGCTGGCGAGCCAGACCCTCTCCCGACGGTGGGTCATCAGGTCGAGACCACCACCCCGACGGGCCACAGCTACCGATCTCGTCCACCCGTGGTGGCGACCGTGCGAGAGCTTCCGATCCGGATCGACTACGTCCTGGCCGGCTGACGCGGCCGGTGCTGCCGCGCGGACGACGACGGCCCGCCACCCACGCGGGGTGACGGGCCGTCGTACGTGATCAGCGGGACGCTCAGGCGTCCTTCTGCTCCTCGGACTCCTCGGACGCCTCGACCTCGGGCGGCCGTCGGTGGTCTCCGCGGTCGTCTCCTCGGCGGGAGCCTCCTCGGTGACGGCCTCGTCGGTGGTCTCGGTCTCCTCGACCGGAGCCTCCTCGGCGGCCGGGGCCGGAGCAGCGGCAGCCGGAGCGGCCTTCTTGGCTCGACGCAGGCTTGGGCGAGTAGGGCTCGGTCACGAGCTCGATGACCGCCATGGGGGCGTTGTCGCCCTTGCGCGGACCGATCTTGGTGATCCGGGTGTAGCCACCGGGACGCTCGGAGAAGCGTCGGCGCGATCTCGGTGAAGAGGGTGTGCACGACCGACTTGTCGCGCACGGTCTTGAGGACCTCGCGTCGGTTGTGCAGGTCGCCCTTCTTCGCCTTGGTGATCAGCTTCTCCGCGTACGGGCGCAGCGTGCGCGCCCGCGACTCGGTGGTGGTGATCCGGCCGTGCTCGAACAGCTGGGTGGCCAGGTTCGACAGGATCAGCCGCTGGTGGGCCGGGCTACCGCCGAGGCGGGGGCCCTTCTTGGGAGTAGGCATGCTTGTCTTCTCGATTCTCCCCGGCCGTATCAGGTACCGGAGTAGAGGGGATCAGTACTGCTCGTCCTCGACGAAGGCGTCGTCGTCGTCGTCCGAGCCGTACGCCGCCAGGGCAGCGTGCGGGTCGAAGCCCGGGCGCGCTGTCCTTGAGCGAGAGACCCATCTCGACGAGCTTGGCCTTCACCTCGTCGATGGACTTGGCGCCGAAGTTGCGGATGTCGAGCAGGTCCTGCTCCGAGCGCGAGATGAGCTCACCCACGGTGTGGATGCCCTCGCGCTTGAGGCAGTTGTAGGAGCGGACCGTGAGGTTGAGCTCCTCGACCGGCAGCGCCAGGTCGGCGGCCAGCTGCTCGTCGACGGGCGACGGGCCGATGTCGATGCCCTCGGCCTCGACGTTGAGCTCACGGGCCAGACCGAACAGCTCGACCAGCGTCTTGCCGGCCGACGCGATGGCGTCGCGCGGGCGGATCGACGGCTTGGTCTCGACGTCGATGACCAGCTTGTCGAAGTCCGTGCGCTGCTCGACACGGGTGGCCTCGACCTTGTAGGTCACCTTGAGGACGGGCGAGTAGATCGAGTCGACCGGCATCCGGCCGATCTCGTTGTCGGCACCCTTGTTCTGCACCGACGAGACGTAGCCACGGCCACGCTCGACGACCAGCTCCATCTCCAGCTTGCCCTTGTCGGACAGCGTGGCGATCTTCAGGTCGGGGTTGTGGACCTCGACACCCGCGGGCGGGTTGATGTCGGCGGCGGTCACGTCACCGGCACCCGACTTGCGCAGGTACATGGTGACCGGCTCGTCGTGCTCGGAGGAGACGACGAGGCCCTTGAGGTTCAAGATGACCTCGGTGACGTCCTCCTTGACGCCCTCGATGGTCGAGAACTCGTGGAGGACGCTGTCCACCTTGATGCTCGTGACCGAGGCACCGGGGATGGACGACAGCAGGGTACGGCGGAGCGAGTTGCCGAGCGTGTAGCCGAAACCGGGCTCCAGCGGCTCGATGACGAACCGCGAACGGAACTCGTCGACGGACTCTTCCGACAGGGTGGGACGCTGTGCGATGAGCACTGAATTCTTTCCTTTCCGGGCCCGACCGCTATTTGAGGGACCCAGATCTGCGAGAGGTGACGGAAGTGGTTACTTCTTCGAGTAGTACTCGACGATGAGCTGCTCCTGGACCGGGAGATCGATCTGGGCGCGCACCGGGAGCTGGTGGACGAGGATCCGCATCCGCGACGGGATGGCCTCGAGCCAGGCCGGGACGACGCGCTCGCCGTGGGTCTCACGAGCCACGATGAACGGGGTCATCTCCAGCGACTTCTCACGGACGTCGATCACGTCGTGGGCGGTGACCTGGAAGGACGGGATGTTGACCTTGTGGCCGTTCACCATGAAGTGACCGTGGTTCACCAGCTGGCGGGCGTGGCGACGGGTCCGGGCGAAGCCGGCGCGGTAGACGACGTTGTCCAGGCGGCACTCCAGCAGCTGCAGGAGGTTGTCACCGGTCTTGCCGCCGCGACGGCTGGCTTCCTTGTAGTAGCGGACGAACTGCTTCTCCAGCACGCCGTAGGTGTAGCGAGCCTTCTGCTTCTCACGAAGCTGCAGCAGGTACTCGCTCTCCTTGATGCGGCCGCGGCCGTGCTGGCCGGGCGCGTAGGGACGCTTCTCGAAGGCGGCGTCGCCGCCGACGAGGTCGACACCGAGACGGCGCGACTTCTTGGTCATGGGGCCGGTGTAGCGGGCCATGTGTCAGTGCTCCTTGAGTCTCTGGTCGCGGGTCAGACGCGCCGGCGCTTGGGCGGGCGGCATCCGTTGTGGGGAGTGGGGGTGACGTCCTGGATGGTGCCGACCTCGAGGCCGATGGCACCCAGGGACCGGATCGCCGTCTCGCGGCCCGAACCCGGACCCTTGACGAAGACGTCGATCTTCTTCATCCCGTGCTCCTGTGCCCGACGACCAGCGGCCTCGGCGGCCATCTGCGCGGCGAACGGGGTGGACTTGCGCGAGCCCTTGAAGCCGACCGTGCCGGCCGAGGCCCACGCGATCACGGCACCCGTGGGGTCGGTGATGGTGACGATGGTGTTGTTGAACGTGCTCTTGATGTGGGCTTCGCCCTGAGCGACGTTCTTCTTCTCCTTGCGACGCACCTTGCTGGAGCGGCTCTTGGGAGGCATTCGTTATCTCCTGAAGTAGCTGGTGAATGAGTTCGAGGAAGAGGCGGTGACCCGGCGTCAGCCGAGGGTCACTTGGCCTTCTTCTTGCCGGCGACAGTGCGCTTCGGGCCCTTGCGGGTACGAGCGTTGGTCTTGGTGCGCTGCCCGCGGACCGGCAGGCCCTGACGGTGGCGGCGACCCTGATAGCTGCCGATCTCGATCTTGCGACGGATGTCGGCCTGCACCTCGCGGCGCAGGTCACCCTCGATCTTGAAGTCGCGACCGTCGATCTCGTCGCGAAGCTTGACCAGCTCTTCGTCGCCCAGCTGGTGGACGCGGAGGTCCGGGGAGACCCCGGTAGCGGCCAGGACTTCCTGGGCGCGGGTACGGCCGATGCCGTAGATGTAGGTGAGTGCGACCTCGATGCGCTTGTCGCGCGGAAGGTCGACTCCGAGGAGGCGTGCCATGTGGTGGCCCTTCTTGACTTCACGGTGGTGTGGTCGTGACGCGTCCCGACGGTGTGGTCGGGCTCCGGCCATCCGTTCCGGAGGTGATTTCAGTCCTGCCCCGAGGAGCGGACCTAAGCGATCACGTTGATGGATGTTGTTCAGTTGTGGGTGAGGCTGGGAGCTGCGATCAGCCCTGGCGCTGCTTGTGGCGCGGGTTCTCGCAGATCACCATGACGCGGCCGTGGCGGCGGACCACCTGGCACTTGTCACAGATCTTCTTGACGCTGGGGGCGACCTTCATCAGTCGGACCCTTTCTGGTTCGGAGCGGCTCTTGCTTACTTGTAGCGGTAGACGATGCGCCCACGCGTGAGGTCGTACGGCGAGAGCTCCACCACGACCCGGTCCTCGGGGAGGATCCGGATGTAGTGCTGTCGCATCTTGCCGCTGATGTGAGCGAGCACCTTGTGCCCGTTCGTCAGCTCCACGCGGAACATGGCGTTGGGGAGGGCCTCCACGACGGTGCCCTCGATCTCGATGACGCCTTCCTTCTTCGGCATGTCCTCCACAATCGTTGTCGGTGCATCTGTCTACCGTCGACCCGCGAACCTCCGGCGTCGGATGACGCCGGTGGACCTCGTGCAGCGGCCCCGTGGACCCCAAGTTCCCAGCGCACGCGTGAGACCCCGTGAAGGGTGCTCGACGTGTGATCCGGGCAGCCGCGAGGCGCCACGAGACGCGACCCACGTTGGGCCGACATGCCAGTGTAGGGGGATTCACGAGCTAATCCCAATTCGCTGGGGCCCTCAGCGACCCGGCCGGAAGGTCCGCAGCGACACCGCCGCGCGGATCCGGCGAGCCCGCGTGACCTGCGACGACAGGGCCGCGCGGTAGGCGTCCACATGCTCCCAGTACGCCGCCGCGGCGTCGGCCTGAGGGGGTCGGGGGCCGAACACGTGGCGGTCGGCCTCCCGCGCCAGGGTGGACGCGGCGTCGGCGGCGCCGACCCCCGCCAGCGCCAGCGACTCCTCGCGGCGGGTGGCGCCGGTGATCGCGAGACCGAGGTCGCGGGCGTGGTCGGTGACCTCGCGCCAGCCCCCGGCGAAGCGGGCCGAGACCGGTTCGGCCGAGCGCCGCCGCCGCCGGCGCCACGCCTTGGCGCCGATGATGGCGCCGGCCACGGCGAGCACGAGCAGCAGCGGGAGCGCGACGTAGAGCAGCAGCGCCCTCAGCCACGCCGGGGAGCGCGAACCCGTCCTCGGCGTCGCGCTTGTTCCTGCAGGGCGTTGAGCTCGGCGTCGGTGGGCTCCCCCACCGTGCTCGGCGGCGGGATCGCCGCGGGCGGCGGCACGTTGGTGCCGCTCATCTCCTCCTCCTCGCGAGGCGGGAGCTCGGCCGGGCGGTCGAAGTCCATGAACGCCTCGGTCGGCACGGTCCGCCAGGTGCCGTCGGCCGCCTGCACCTCCACCCACGCCGAGACGTCGGCCCCGGTGACCTCGCCGCCCTCGGGCACGACCGCGCCCATCACCACGCGCGCGGGGACGCCGATCTGGTTGGCGAGCAGGGCCATCCAGGCGGCGTACTGCTCGTCGTTGCCGACGATGATCGGGCGAGTTGATGCCGCCGTCGGCGTCGGAGAGCCGCGACTGGTGGTGACCGGCGAAGTAGAAGCGCTCGGAGGCGCGGACGCCGTCGCTGTACTTGCCCTCGTCGCGCAGCCGCTCGGCGATGGCGAGGACCTGCTCCATCGGCCGGGTCGAGGCCGCGGACCAGTCCTGGGCCTGGGCGGTGAGGAACGGGGCGGCGGTCTCGCGCGAGCCCGATGGTCGACGCGCGGCGGGGTGTCGGCGGTCAGCTCCTCGGTCGGTGAGCACCGAGGTGAAGGTGTAGCGGTCACCGGGCTGGAGCCCGGCGGGGACGACGCCGGTGGAGGTGGCGAGGTTGTAGCGGAAGGTCTCCGTCTCCGGCTCGGCCCGGGCACCCTCGAAGGTGAGTCCGGTGAGCGCGCCGACCGTCGGCAGCCAGACCCCGGAGTAGCCCTCCTCGAGGGTCACCGTCACCTCGGCCGCCGGACCGGTCGGCGGGGTTGGAGATCTCCGAGGAGACCCGCTGGAAGGTGCCCTCGACCGGTCCGCCGAAGGTGCTGTCGTTGCTGGCACCCCAGACCACCCCGTCGTAGGTGTCGAGCGCGGCGAACCGGACCCGGGTCCCGGGCTCGACGCCCGAGACCGTCATCAGCGGCTCCTCGTAGAGGTTCTCCGGGTCCCGGGGCTCCGGCTGCTTGACGTAGCGCCGGAACGACGAGAGCGGCGAGCCGTACTGGCCGACGTCGAAGGGCGGTTCGACGTGGTCGCGCAGCACCAGCCGGTCGTCGCCGGCGCCGGTCGACCAGGTGGCGACCGGCAGCGCCAGGCTCGCGGCCAGGCCGATCAGCACCGCACCCGAGACCGCGCGCAGGCTGCGGACCCGGCCACCGAGCTGGGCGTCGTCGTCGCGCACCACCCGGCGGTGGGTGCGCAGCACCAGCCAGGTCGGTCGCCAGGCCGGCGAAGCCGACGCCCTGCAGCCAGAGCGAGGCGGGCTCGCGCACGCCCAGCAGGATCACCACGGCGAGCAGCGCACGTCGGCGCGAGCAGCGGCAGCAGCGCGGCGACGAAGCCGCGCCGGGTCGCGGTGACGGTGAGCCCCGCCGCGAGCGCACCGACCACGCCGGTCGCGAGGCCGAGCAGCCACGGCAGGGCCAGCAGGGTCGAGTCGGCGTCGACCGGCGGCAGCGTGGTCAGCAGGTCCTTCCAGCCGAACACCAGGTGGTCGCCGCAGGAGCAGCGCCGCGTCGGGCGTCGGCGGCCGGCGCGAGCGCGAGCGGGGCGCCGAGCACGAAGTAGGTGACCACGACCAGGACGACCGGCGCGATGAACGGCCACCGCAGCACCCGGCGAGACGTGGACCAGCACGACCGCGAGCACCGCGCCGACCACGCCGACCACCCAGAAGCCGATGCCGGCGAAGGTCGGGGCCAGGCCGGCCAGGGCCAGGCCCGCGAGCGCGACCAGCAGCGCGTGGTCGGTCCAGCCCCGGGCGTCGGGGAGCCAGCGCGTCATCCGGCCACCCCCGTCAGGCTCCAGCGCAGCACCGCCGCCAGGTCGCCCAGCTCGGCCAGACGCAGCACCGGCAGGCCGCCGACGTCGGTCACCCGCGACCGGCCCGACGGGTCGACGGTGATCGCGTAGCGGCGTACCTCGGGCGCGAAGGGTGCGGCGGCCCGCAGGTCGTCCTCGAGCGTCGTCCCGGTGCCGCCGACGAGGAACAGCAGCGAGGTGTCGGGGGCCAACCGGGAGGCCTCGCGACCGCCGGCGACCAGGCCGCGGTCGCCCGGCTCGGCGCGGCAGACCGCGTCGAGGGCGCCGGTGCCGGTCTCGCCCGAGGCGGCGTGGTCACCGCAGACGAAGGAGACCTCGAACTCGTCGAGCACCGCGCGGACGGCGATGGAGGCCGCCACCGACATGCCGAGCTCGAACTCGTCCTCGTCGCCCCACGCCTCGGCGCGGTCGTCGACCACGATCGTGGCGTGGCTGCGGCGGGTGTCGAGGTACTGGCGGACCAGCAGCTGGTTCTCGCCGCCGGAGGCCATGACCTTGGCCGACGAGCGCCAGTGGATGTGGCGCAGGTCGTCACCCGGCACGTACTCGCGCAACGCGTGGAAGGCGAGGTCGCTCGAGGTGATCGCGTCGGTCGTCACGCCCTCGAGGTCGCGCAGCAGGCCGCCGGCCAGCGAGTCGAGCGGCGTCATCGGCGGCCGGACCAGCAGCTCGGTCACCGGTGTCCACGACACGTCCCGGGAGAAGGCACCGAGCGGGTCGCCGCGTCGGGTCATCGCCGGCCCGACGGGGATCACGCCGCGACGACGGGTCCGGATCGTGAAGGACTCCTCGTGGCGCGCACCGGCCGCCAGGCTGGGCAGCGGGTAGCGGTGCACCGACGTCCCGACCGGGACCTCGAGCATCGTCGGCAGCAGCCGGCGGTCGGCGACGTTGCGGACGGTCAGGCCGGCGACGACGCTCTCCCCCGCCGCCACCCGCTGCGGCTCGAGGTCGAGGTGGACCTGGACGAGGTGCGGCCCAGCAGGAACGGCAGCGCCAGCAGCACGACCAGCAGGCAGCGGCCGCCCCCACGGCGGCCTCCAGCCAGTCGGTACGGCGGGCGACGAGCACCAGCAGCACGCCGAGCCCGAGCAGGGTCCACCCCAGCGGGTTGACCACCCCCAGGATCGCGAGCGCGGCGCGGCGCAGCCGGATCAGCCAGGCGGACACGGGATCAGGCCACGCGGTCCGTCGGCGGCGCGACCGAGTCGAGGAGCCGCCCGATGACGGTGTCGACGGTCACGCCGCTGAACTGTGCCTCGGCGTCGAGCAGCACCCGGTGGCTCAGCACCGGCTCGGCCAGCCCACGGACGTCGTCGGGTACCACGTGGTCCCGGCCGTCGGCGGCCGCCCAGGTCTTCGCGACCCGGACGAACGCCAGGCAGCCGCGCGCGGAGAGCCCCAGCTTGACGTGCGGCTGCCGACGCGACTCCTCGGCGAGCTCGGCGACGTAGGAGATGACCGCCGGGTCGACGTAGACGTCGTCGGCCAGCCCGCTCATCTGGCCGATGGTCTCGGCGGTGATGACCGGTGTGACCAGCGAGGCGCGGTCGCGCACCTTGGCGTTGACCAGCAGCTCGATGGTCGCCTCGCGGTCGGGGTAGCCGACCGAGCTCTTCATGAGGAACCGGTCGAGCTGCGCCTCGGGCAGCCGGTAGGTGCCGGCCTGCTCGATCGGGTTCATGCGTGGCGATGACCATGAACGGCTTGCCGACCGGCGCGGCTCACGCCGTCGACGGTGACCCGGCCCTCCTCCATGACCTCCAGCAGCGCGGACTGGGTCTTGGGCGAGGCGCGGTTGATCTCGTCGGCGAGCACGATCGAGTGGAAGATCGGGCCCTGGTGGAACTCGAAGCTCCCCTTGTGCTGGTCGTAGACGGTCACGCCGGTGACGTCGGCGGGCAGCAGGTCGGGCGTGAACTGGATGCGGGCGTGGCTGCCCTGCACGGTGTTGGCCAGGGCGCGCGCCAGCATCGTCTTGCCGGTGCCGGGGAAGTCCTCGAGCAGCAGGTGGCCCTCGGACAGCAGGCACGTCAGCGCCAGCCGTACGACGTGGCGCTTGCCGAGCACCGCGCGCTCCATGTTGTCGGTGAGCAGGTCGAAGGTCTGCTTGAACCACGCAGCCTGCTCGGGCGAGATCGTCACGTCAGTCGTCTTTCGTTCGAAGGGGTCATCCGGGCGTGGATCGACCTACGGGGGCCAGGTGTAGTGGTTGGACTCCTTGCCGTTGCACACGGCCCAGATCTGTCGGCCGGGATAGCCGTAGTAGACGCCGGGCTCGGTGCTGGTGTTGGTGTTGATGGTGCGCGAGGTGAACTGCCCGTCGACGTTGTCCCAGAACTCGCAGGTGATGTCGGACTCGGCGAAGTTGGCGGTGGTGATCCGCACCCGGGCGCAGCTCGGGTCGACGCAGTTGACGCCACCGCCGCCGGTGTTGCAGGCCGGCAGGCCGCTGCCGGCCGCGTCGCTGCAGTCGGAGCCCTTGGTGACCGACACCTCGCGGTCCTTGCGCTCCTCGGACTCGTAGACGAAGCGGCGGCTGGGCGTCCCCCGGCCGGCCCGGGCGGTGTCGTAGAGCTGGACGGTCAGGATGTCGGAGGTCCGCTCCCGGATCGTGACCTTCGAGGTGGTGAACGACTCGACGTCGACCGAGCTGAGCTGGAACCGCTCGTCACGGCGGGCCGTGGCGGTGCCGGAGGTCGACGTCACCCGGACCGCGGCCGGGCTGCCGTTGCTGTCGACCCGCACGGTCCACCAGACCTGGTAGGAGTCGTCGCCGACCTCCTCGACGTGGATCACCGGATCGTCGAGGACGTGCCCGGCTCGCAGCGGGCCGTAGGCCTGCACCGCCTTGCCCGAGGAGTCGCTGCAGTTGCCCTTCTCGTTGCAGACCCGCAGCGAGACCGTGTGGGGCCGGTCGTTGTCACCGACGCTGACCTCGCGAACCTGCGCCCCGGTCCACGAGCCGGAGTCCCGGGCGACGCCGTCGACGAGGATCGTGACGTCGGAGCTCGCACCGCGCGAGGGCGGCACCGTGAACGTCACCCGCGCCATCGTGTCCTGCCCGGTCGGCTCGACGGTCCACGACTCGTCCCATGCGGCCGGCTCACCGACCGCGGCCCACGGGGTGCTGGGGCCCACCGGCGAGCTCTGGGCGTCGTCGGCGGCGCCGTTGTTGGTGGCGCGTACGGCGTAGTTGTAGACGGTGCCGTCGTAGGTGAGGCCGGTGTCGTCGCAGCTGGTCGCCCGGACCTGGGTGCACTGCGCGAGCGGCCGGCCGTCCCGGAACACGGTGTAGACGACCGGGATCGGGCCGTTCGGATCGACGCCCTCCCAGGCGACCGTCACGGCGGTCTGGCCGTCGCCGGTCTGCTGGTCGGTGACGGTCGGCGCCTTGGCGTACCCGGCTGCCGATCGACTGGAACCTGTCCGAGGTCCGGGGCGTGCCGTAGTCGAGCGCGTTCTCGGCGACCACCGTGAACGCCTGCGCGGTGTTGTTGTCGAGACCCCCGATCGTGATCCGGGGCTCGCGGGTCGCCGTCCACCGCTGGGGCCACCTGGCCAGGTGACGTAGTACGCTCGATGGCCGAGGTCTGGGTGGTCGGCGGGGTCCAGCGCAGCGAGATGCGGCGGTCACCGCGATCGACCATCTCGATCGGACCGACGATGCCGGGCTTGGCGTCCGGGGTGGCCGGGGCGGAGAAGCCGCTCCAGTCCGAGGACCCCACCGCGTTGGTGGCCCGCACCTGGAACCGGTAGTCCTCGCCGTTGACCAGGCCCGTGACGTCGCACGACGTCGACCCGCAGCGGGTCACCTCACCGCGGTCGTCGCGCACCTCGTAGTACTCGATCGGCGCCCCGTTGTCCTGGGGAGCACGCCAGCTAGCGCGACCTCCTCGCTGCGGACGGTGCGGCCGGGGACCGGCGCGGTCGGGACGTCGGGCACGTCGAGCACCTCGAGCTCGACGAATCCGGTGACCTCGCGCTCGGCCGACAGCGGGTCGGCGACGTCGCTCATCACGATGCGGAACCGCGCGGTGCCGTCGACCTCGGGGCCGGTGGTGAGGGTGAGCTCGGCCGGACCGCTCTTGACGGCGTCGACGTCGAGATCGGTCTCGGGCGTCACGGTGACCAGCGTCGGTTCGGCGTCGGGCACGCCCGGCACGAGGTACGACGCCAGGTCGATCGTGCGCGTCTCGCCGGCCTCCATGTCGGAGATCCTGATCGGCGTCAGCGACGGCGGCGGCGTCTTCACGACCTGCACCGGCAGGGTCGCCGGAACCCCGCCCTCCGTGCGGAGCTCGAGGTCGGCGACCACCCCGGGCTGGGCGTCGCCCTCGGCGGCGATCTCGATGACCGCACCCTCCGGCTCGATGATGCTGAGCCCGTCGAGCGAGGTCTGCCAGTCGGCGACGAACACCAGCTCGTCGGCCGCCCCGGGTCGGAGGTCCAGGCGTGGCACACCGAGGCCACGTCGAGCTCCACGACCGTGCCCTGCGGGACCTCGATCGGGGTGTCGGGACACCGCAGCACCGGGCGGTCCTCGCCGACCTGTACCGGCACCGTCACGATGGCGGTGCGGCCGTCGGGGTCGTCCACGGAGCTGCCGGTCGTGACCTCGAAGGTCACCCCGCCCGGCCCCTCGTAGTCCTCGCTGGCCTCGACCCGGAAGGTGTCGTCGCCGGTGATCGCGGCCCCGACAGAGGTCAGTGGGCTCGCCCAGACACGGTTCTTGAGGGTGAACTGCAGCGGACCTCCCGACGGGTTCACGACGTAGTCGGCGAGGTCGAGCTCGCGGGCATCGCCCCGATCGATCTCGATCAGGGCTCCTCGGCGACGTAGGGCAACCCCTCGCTCGCGGGCGGCACGTAGAGCGAGGCGGTCGTGGCGCCGCCGTCCGCGTCCTCGACCCGGAAGGGGACCACGACCGGCTGCTCGCCGCGGCTGACGGTGATCGTGCTGCCCCGGACGCTGGCCTCCACCCCGGCGGGCGGCAGCACCTCGGCGACGACGAGGTCCTCGCTGGGACCGTCCGGGTCGTACGCCGTCTCGAGCACGTCGACCTCGACGGAGTCGCCGTCGTCGGCGGTGCCGAAGGCGTCGAAGGCCACCGGGGGGTTGTTGTAGGGCTCGGCCGTCCGCAACGTCACGGTGCCGCGCGAGGCGGCGATGCCGTTGGTCACCTCGTAGAGGACCTCGACGGTCCGGCCGCCGCCCTCGCTGGGTGCGTCCAGCTCGAGCGGGCCGACCGGGGTCTCGAGCTTCGCGCCGGGCGGCGGGTCGAGCAGCCGCACGCTCACGCTGTCACCGGACGCGATGTGGTCGTTGGCCAGGATGTCGACGGTCGCCGTGCGACCGGGCTCGACGGTCAACGGGTCGTCGACCGCCAACGGCGGCTGGGGAGCCCCCGGCGGTGCGACCGCGACCCGGACCGTGCCGGTGGCGGTGCCGCCGAAGGAGTCGCTCACCTCGTAGGTGAACTGCTCGGTCCCGACGCTGCCGGGGAAGGACTGGTAGAAGATCGTGTTGGCGCCGGTGCGCACCACGCGGCCGAGCTCGGGCGCGGAGCGATGCCGAGCATCGTGACGGCGTCCCGTCGGGATCGACGCCGGCGCCGGGCAGCCGCAACGTGACCGAGTCTCCCGCCACGACGCGACCCTCGAGCGTGGGCGGCTCCGGAGGCTGGTTGGCGCGGTCGGCCGGGACCACGGTGACCTCGATCTTGCCCGGCGCGGAGACTCCGTCCACGTTGGCGGCGAGGTAGGTGAGGGTGAAGACATGCACGTCGGCGAGGTCGGCCGGCGCGACGTAGCGGACGAAGTTTCCGGACACGAACGCCTGGCCCGTCGCGACCTTCTCGTCACCCTGCGGCCGCACGGTGAGCTGCCCGGAGGCCTCGTCGGCGACGTGCTCGACCAGGCTCAGCTCACCACCCGAGGGACTGAAGTCGTTGTCGAGGGCGGGGATCGCGACGGCGGCACCGGCGCGGACCGTGACCACGTCCTTCTCGGTCACCGGGACGTCCCGCTCGGGTTCGCGCTGGGTCACCACGATCTCGCCCTGGGTCCCGGAGCTGGTGCCGTTGGTGATCTCGTACCGGACGAGCGCGGGGTTCGGCGTCAGCTGGCCCTGCCGGGCGGCGATCCTCACCCACCGGCCGTCGACCACCGCGACGTCGAGGACGTTGGCGTCCTTGGCGTCGGCCTGCTGCACCGTCAGCAGTCCGCCGGACGGGTCGAGGTCGTTGCGGAGGACGTCGACCAGGATCGCCTTCTGGCCGCTGATCAGGGCCGTGTCGGGCATCGCCACCGGCGCGCCGGGCGGCCTCGTCGGGTTGCGGACGTCGACGCGGATGGTGCCCTGCGACAGCGGCGCGTTGCCGTACGCCGCGTCGTACTCGAGGAAGTAGGTGTCGGCCACGCCGGCGGTGAAGGTGACCGTGCCGTCGACGAGGTCGGTGGTCGCCTCCGCCCCACCCGGCGACGGCAGCCGGCCCGCCAGCGAGAGCCGGGCGTCGGGGGTCAACGGGTCGGAACCGGGCTGGTCGTTGTCGAGCGGCGAGATGGTGATCGGCTCACCGACCTGACCGCTGATCACGTCGGGCTCGGCGACGCCCGGGAACGCCTGCCGGTCCTTGGGGTCCTGCACGTCGACCACGAAGCTGCGCTCGACGTCGCCGCCGAGACCGTCCGAGACGGTGTAGACGATCTCGAGCGGACCGCCGACGGCCGGAGCGGTGACCCGGATCTGGCCGCTGGCCGTGGGACGCGCGTCCGCGCCGTTGCGCACCCCGGAGGCCGCCTCGGCGGAGGTGACGGCGATCGGGTCGCCGTCGGCCCGGTCGCGCCAGTCGGGCAGCACCGGCACGTCCAGCACGCCACCGGCGGGCACGGTCCACGACCGGGGCTCGAAGCCGAGCCTGAGTCGGGGATCGCCGTTCTCGCTGGGCTGCCGGATCGGCACGGTGACGGTCGCGTGGGCGGTCTTGCCGTCGCGGCCGTCGTCGATGTGGTAGACGAAGCTGACCCGACCGCTGGCGCCGCCCGGCAGCGCCAGCTGGACCGTCTGCCCGTCGGGGCTGATGGTGACCGTCGAGCCGGATCCGGAGACCCGCTCCACGGACCGGATCGACAGCAGCCGACCGCCGGGGGCGGTGTCGTTGTCGAGCGGGTGGAGCACGGTGGTCCGACCCGGCCGGGCGCCGAGGGTGTCGGGGTTGGCGACCGGCGGTCGCTGGTCACCCTGCTGCTCGTCCTCGTTCTCCTCCTCGTCGTCCTCCTCGGTCGCCTCGCGCTTGAAGGCGTCCCAGTCGTCGAGCCGGGTCGGCTGCTCGGTGTCGATGTTCCACACCCGGCCGGTGGTGCGGTCGTTGAGCAGGATCTGGTCGCGGTTGACGCGGAACACCAGGTCGCTGGTGGGCGAGTCGAGACCGACGACCCGCGGCTCGGCGCCGTCGCAGGCCGTGACGACGGTGCCGCCACCGCCCGACCACGCGCCGTACTGGCAGCCGCCGAGGCGCACCGGTGCCGCGGGCCGCCCCCCGAAGCCGTCGGCCAGCACGGTGGGCTCCCCTCCCGCGAGGGGGACGGTGAGCAGCGCGTCGGGGGTGGCGAGGAGCGCGGTGGCCGCGGCGGGGCCGGGCTGCTGGAGCACGCCGTCGACGGGCACGTCGGACCGCGGCGGCTGCGCGGCGTCGTCACCGGGGACGACCCAGACGCGGCCGGCCTGCTGGTCGAGCACGACCGGGGTCTCACCGACCGTGGTGACGCGGGACGTCTCGCCGATCTCCTCCGGCAACGGGGTCGTGACCGGCGCGCGGAAGCCGCCCCCGGCGCTCGTGAGCTCGGTGAGGGTGTCGTCCTCGGCCGAGATCACGACCACGTCGCCGCCGGTGGTGACCGACATGGCCGCCGCCCCGCCGGCCTTGTGCAGCGGGGTCGACTCCCGGTCGAGGCCGAGCACGGAGACGGGTCCGAGATCGGGGTCGGAGACCGTCGCCCAGGTGGCACCGTCGTCGGGGTCGGTGACGGCGACGGTCGTGCCACGGGCGACGACGTCGGCGCTGCCCGCGATGCCCGCGACCTCGCCCTCGGGGTGCTCCACGGTCGCGGGGTCGATCGGGGCCAGCGAGCCGGCGCTCCGGTTGATCCCGAGCACGGTGTCGCCGTCCTGCACGACGTCGAGGTCGGCACCGACCTCGGCGAAGAGACCGCCGTCCAGCTGCCCGATCGGCTTGTTGACCCGGCCGAAGTACCCGTCCCGGGTGCTCGTGACCCAGACACCACCGTCGTTGAGGCGGGCCTCGTGGCTGCGGTAGCCGTCGGCCGACACCGCGATGACCACGACGGTCGTGGCCGCCATGACCAGGGCGAGGCCGGACGAGACGGCTGTCATCCGTCCCCGAAGGGCGCGCTGGAGCCGGGTGGCGCTGAAGGAGCGCACGCCCAGACGTCCCACGACCTACTCCCCGTCTTCCGAGTGGCGCCGCCGCGGATCGCGTCACCGGGGGAGGACGACCGAGGCTGCTCCAGCAGGGTAGAGCGGCGGCCCCGGCTGGTCTAATTTCTCGCGGGGTGTGAGATCCGGCCGACTCGCGCGCGAGGTCCGGCACGACCTCGTCACGCAACGGCCTACCCTCGCGTGAGCAGGTTGCACAATGGGCGCGACATCGGCAGGGAGGAGGCCCACGGGTGGAGGTCCGCTACACCCCGGGCGACGGCCTGCTGCTGGCGCGCAGCGAGCGGTGGCTCCTCCTCGACGCCACCGAGGCCCCCACCCCCGTCCTCGACCAGCTGTGGCACGACCTCGACCAGCCGGCCGGTGTCGACCTCGCACTCGCGACGGTCCGCCGGCACCTGCCCGACGTCCCGCTGGCCTGGCTCGACGCGACCACCGGCGCCCACGAGGCGACGGGCGGCGGGCTCGTGACCAGCCACGGAGACCGCTGGGAGCTGAGCCTCGGTCGACCGGCCCCCGCGGCGGTGATGCGCCTGGTCGAGGGGATGGTCTCCGCCGACGCCGTGCAGGTGACCGGCCACCTGCCGGCGCCCGGGGTCACGCCCTCCCCCACCGGCCCGGTCATCGACGGCATCCCGCCCGAGATCCTGGCCGCTCCCCGGCCGACCCGCCCGGCGTCGTACGACGCCATGCCGACGGGCACGCCCGAGGCGTCCGTCGAGCCGCGGACCGTGCGCCGCACCCCACCGCCGGACGGGGCGCCCACCTTGCCGGCGCCGCCGGTCCCCGTGGACACCGACCACGACCAGCACACCCGGATGCGGTCGCCGGGAGCGCCGTCGGCTCCGGTCACCAGCCACCTCGAGCAGTCGACGTCCGACACGGTGCTCGCGGTCCGCTGCGACCAGGGCCACCTCACCGATCCGTTGCTGGCCCTCTGCCGCGGCTGTGGCCGTCCGGTGCCGCCGCAGGAGCCGTCCCGGGTGCTGCGCCCGCCGCTCGGGGTGCTCCGGCTGCCGGACGGCGAGAGCGTGCTGCTGGACCGGCCCGTGGTGCTCGGGCGGCGTCCGGCGCCGTCGGGCCCCGGCGACTGGCCGCACCTGGTCCGGCTGCCGCACGACTCGACGTACCTCTCACGGCTCCACGTCCGGATCGACCTCGACGGCTGGCACGTGGTGGCGCAGGACCTCGGCTCCCGGGGCGGGACCACGCTGTTCGTGCCGGGTCGGGACCCCGAGAAGATCCGCGGCCACGAGCCCCACCTGCTCGAGAGCGGCACCACCCTCGACCTGGCCGGCGCCTACCAGGTCACCTACCTCGCGGCGACGCCGACGGAGGAGCCCACGTGAGCGGGCCCGAGATCCCGGGCTTCACCTACCTGCAGCACCTCGGGACCGGCGGCTTCGCCGACGTCTTCCTCTACCAGCAGGAGTGGCCGCAGCAGCAGGTCGCCGTCAAGGTCGTGCGGGCCGGTGTCGCCCTCTCCGACCACGAGAAGTCGCTCTTCACCAGCGAGGCCAACGCGATGGCGACGCTGGCCGACCATCCCTACATCGTCGACGTCATCACGGCAGGCGTGACCGGGGGTGGGGAGGGCGGACGCCCCTACCTGGTCATGCGGTACTGCCCACCCCCGGACCTCGGGGCACGGGTCCGGACGCAGCCGATGTCGGTGCCCGAGGCGATCAGCACCGGGATCAAGCTGGCCAGTGCGATCGAGACCGCCCATCGGGCCGGGATCATCCACCGCGACATCAAGCCCAGCAACGTGCTGGTGACCACCTACCAGGAGCCGGCGCTCACCGACTTCGGCATCGCCGGCCGGCTCTCGGAGGTCGACCAGGACCAGGAGATCCGGATCTCCTACCCCTGGGCGCCGCCGGAGATGGTCGACGGCCGGTCCAACGGCAGCGTCGCCTCGGACGTCTACAGCCTGGGCGCCACGATCTGGAACCTGCTCACCGGCCGATCGCCGTTCGCCATCCCCGGCGGGGACAACTCCTCCCGCAGCCTGACCACGCGCGTGCTGCACGCAGCCCCGCCCTCGCTCCAGCGACCCGATGCCCCGGCGGCCCTCGACCGGTTGCTCCAGCTGTGCCTGGCCAAGCGTCCCGAGCTGCGGCCGCAGAGCGCGCTGGAGGTGGCACGCGAGCTGCAACGGATCGAGTCCTCCTCCGGCTACGCGCGTACGCCGATCGCGGTGGCCGGCGACCGGACGACGACACCGGTGGCCACCGCCCCCGACGCGGGCGAGGCCACCGCACTCAAGCCGGTCAGCCTCGAGGCGGTGGGCCCGGTCCGCACACCGCGTCCCCCGGCGGCGACGGGTGACGCGCGTGGACCGGCCAGCCGCGCCGTCGCGGTCGGGAGCGCGGTGGCCGGCGTGGTGCTGGTGGCGCTGGTCGTGGTGCTGGTCCTCACCCTGGGCGGCGGCGACCGGCCCGAACCGAGGCCCGAGCTGACCCCCGACGCCTCGTTCACGCCGAGCGACGTGGTGCCGGAGGCGCCGGTCCCGCAACCGATGGTGAAGGGACGGCGCGACGGCGACCGGGTGACCTTCACGTGGCGCGTGGTCGGCGGCCTCAAGCAGGGCGACACCTGGCTCTGGCGCCGGCCCGACACCGGCGAGTCGCAACGCGGGCCCGACCGGGAGCTGACCGTCACCGAGCCCGGCCGGGTGTGCCTCCAGGTCCAGCTGATCCGTGGCGGCGAGCCGTCGACCTCCACGCAGGAGTGCGTGGGGTGAGCCCGGGTCGCCAGCCAGGCCACCTAGGCGGCCAGCAGCCGCAGCGTCTCCTCGCGCGCCGGTGACGACGCCGGGGCGGTGCCGGCGAGCGCACCGGCCACCGGGTGCACCATCACCTCGTCCACGCCGAACCGGTCGGCGAGGGAGGCGATCTCGGCGCGGGCCGTCGCCGCGTCCCCGATCACCCAGCGCCGACGCATCGCCTCGACCAGGTCGCGGTGCTGCGCGGGCAGGTCGACCTCCTCGGCGTCCTCGACCAGCCGCTGCGGCACCAGCGGCTGGCCGGTGCGCAGGGCCAGCATCGACAACAGCTGCGGCAGCGCCAGCCGGTCCGCCTCGGCCTGCGTGTCGGCGACGGCGGCGTTGACGGTGAGCAGGGTCCGCGGCTCGGCCAGCTGGTCCGACGGGCGGAACGAGGAGCGGTACAGCTCGAGCGCCTCGGCCGTGCCGGAGCCGGAGAAGTGGTGGGCGAACACGTAGGGCAGCCCCTTCTCGCCGGCGAGCCGCGCCGAGTAGTCGGAGGAGCCGAGCAGCCAGGCGTCCGCGACCCCGGTGGCGCGCGGCGTCGCCCGCAGGGTGTGGGTCCGACCACCGATGGAGAGGCCGGCACCGTCGGGCGACATCAGCGCGAGCACGTGGTCGACGTACTCGGGGAACCGGTTGACCGTGTCGTCACTGACCCCGCCTGCGCCGTGGCGCAACGCCCAGCTGGTCACGGGGTCCGTGCCCGGCGCACGACCGATGCCGAGGTCGATCCGTCCGGGGTACGCCGCCTCCAGCAACCCGAACTGCTCGGCCACCACGAGTGGAGCGTGGTTCGGCAGCATCACCCCACCGGAGCCGACCCGGATCCGCTCGGTCACGCCGGCGACCATCGCGATCAGCACCGGCGGGTTGGTGGCCGCCACCGCCGGCATGTTGTGGTGCTCGGCCAGCCAGTAGCGGCGGTAGCCGAGCCCGTCGGCCACCCGGGCCAAGGAGCGGGTCGCGGCCAGCGCGTCGGCAGAGGTCTGGTCGTCACGCACCGGGACCAGGTCGAGCACGGACAGGGCCGGGTCGGAGGGGGTCACGTCCCCTCCAACCCGGCCCTGTCAGGCGCTATTCCGGGCGACGGGTCAGTCGTCCTCCCAGTCCCGGCGCGGGCCGGTCCGGGCATCCTGCTCCTGCTGCGCCATCCGGCGGGAGGCGAGCAGCGACCAGACAGCCGTGACCGCGAGAGTGCCGACGATGACCGTCAACGACAGCCAGATCGGGATCTCGAGCCAGGCGTAGTCGAAGTGCTCGCCACCGTTGATGAAGGGCAGCTCGTTCTCGTGCAGCGCGTGCATGATCAGCTTCACGCCGATGAATCCCAGCAGGAACGCGAGACCGTAGGAGAGGTAGATCAGGCGCTGCAGCAGCCCGCCGATGAGGAAGTAGAGCTGACGCAGGCCCATGAGGGCGAAGATGTTCGCCGTCAGGACGAGGTAGGGCTCCTTGGTCAGGCCGTAGATCGCGGGGATCGAGTCGAGGGCGAACAGCAGGTCGGTCGTGCCCAGCGTCAGGATCACGATGAAGAGCGGGGTGATGACGCGCTTGCCGTTCTCGACGGCCAGCATCTTGCGCCCGTGCCAGTCCTTGGTCGCCGGGAACCGCTTCTCCACCCACAGCACCAGTCGGTTCTCCTCGTACTCGTCCTCGTCCTCGCCGCCCTCCTTGGCCAGCTTCCACGCGGTGTAGATGAGGAACAGGCCGAAGATGTAGAAGATCCACGAGAAGTTCGAGATGGCGGCGGCACCGACCGCGATGAAGATCGCGCGCATCACCAGGGCCATCACGATGCCGATCATCAGGGCGAACTGCTGGAGCTCCCGGGGGACGGCGAACTTGCTCATGATGATGATGAAGATGAACAGGTTGTCGACCGAGAGCGAGTACTCGGTGAGCCAGCCGGCGTAGAACTCACCGGCGTACTGGCCCCCGGAGAAGTAGAGGACGCCGAGGCCGAACAGCACGGCGAGCCCGACGTAGATCGACAGGTAGGTCGCGCACTCCTTCATGCTCGGCTCGTGCGGCCGGCGACCCACGATCAGCAGGTCGAAGGTGAAGATCACCACCGTCACTGCTCCGGTGACCCACCAGATCCAGGGTGCTACGTCCACGTTCCATCCCTCCGCGATTGGGTACGGCGGGACGCGTTCGGCGCGCCCTCGCCCAGTGTGTCAGTGACCCCCGAACGGGACCCCGAGCTCCCCCAGCCGTTGCTCGCCGCCGTCGAGGGCGGTCAGCACCCAAGCCCCCTCGGGGGTGAGGGTGAAGGTGTGCTCGAAGTGTGCCGCCCAGGAGCCGTCGGTCGTGCCGACCGTCCACTCGTCGGGCAGCAGCTCGGTGTCGTTGCTGCCGAGCGTGACCATCGGCTCGACCGCCAGCGCGAGGCCGCGCACCAGCTTGGGGCCGCGCCCCGGCCGACCGAAGTTGGGGACGTTCGGCGGCTGGTGCATCGCCGAGCCGATCCCGTGGCCGACGTAGTCCTCCAGGATGCCCCACGAGCCGTCGTGCGGGTGCGGCTGCGAGCGCACGTGGGACTCCACGGCGTGGGAGATGTCGGTGACGCGGCCACCGAGCCGGGCCGCCGCGATGCCGTGCCAGAGCGCTTCCTCGGTGACCCGCAGCAGCTCGGCGACGTCCGCGGGGATGTCGCCGACGGCGACGGTGGTGGCGGCGTCGCCGTGCCAGCCGTCGACGATGGCGCCGCAGTCGATCGAGATGATGTCGCCGTCCCGCAGCGTGCGTCCACCCGGGATGCCGTGGACGACCTCGTCGTTGACCGACGCGCAGATCGACGCCGGGAACGGCGGGTGGCTGTAGCCCTTGAACGACGGTACGGCGCCCGCGGACCGGATGGAGTCCTCCGCGATGGCGTCCAGCTCACCGGTGGTGACGCCGGCCCTCACGGAGTCGCGCAGCAGCTCGAGGGTGCGGCCCACCACCAGGCCGGCCCTGCGCATCGTCTCGATCTGGTCGGGAGTCTTGATCTCGACGCCGCGTTCGCGGAACGACACGTCAGTTCCCGGGTCAGCTCTGGGGGATGACATCGAGCGCGTCGAAGATCCGCTTCGTCACGTCCCCGACCTCACCCATGCCGTCCAGCTCGACCAGGATGCCGCGATCGCGGTAGACCTCGATCAGCGGCTCGGTCTGCTCGGTGTAGAGCTCCTGGCGGCGCCGGATGACGTCCTCGGTGTCGTCGGCGCGACCCTCGGTCTGCGCCCGTTGCATCAGCCGCTGCACGAGCTCCTCGGGGTCGACCGTCAGCACGACCGCCGCGTCCAGGCTGTGCCCGGTGAACGCGATCATCCCGTCGAGCTCCTCGACCTGGGCGAGCGTGCGCGGGTAGCCGTCCAGCAGGAAGCCGGGGTCGGCGTCGGGCTCGTCGATCCGGTTGCGGACCATCTTGTTGGTGATCTCGTCCGGGACGTACTCACCCTGGTCCATGTAGCGCTTGGCCTCGACACCGAGCTCGGTGCCCTGGGTGACGTTGGCGCGGAAGATGTCTCCGGTCGAGATGGCCGGGATGCCGAAGTGGTCGGCGACGACCTGCGCCTGGGTGCCCTTGCCGGCGCCGGGCGGGCCCATCATGATCAGCCTCATCTACTTGAGGAATCCTTCGTAGTTGCGCTGCTGGAGCTGGCTCTCGATCTGCTTCACCGTGTCGAGCGCGACGCCGACCATGATCAGGATGGACGTGCCACCGAACGGGAAGTTCTGGTTCGCGTTGATCAGCACCAGGGCGATCAGCGGGATCAGGGAGATCAGACCGAGGTAGAGCGCGCCCGGCAGCGTGATGCGGGACAGGACGTAGGACAGGTAGTCCTCGGTCGGCTTGCCCGCCCGGATCCCGGGGATGAAGCCGCCGTACTTCTTCATGTTGTCGGCAACCTCTTGCGGGTTGAAGGTGATCGACACGTAGAAGTAGGTGAAGAAGATGATGAGCACGAAGAACGTGGCCATGTAGACCGGGTGACTGCCCTGGACGAAGTAGTCGTTGAGGATCCGGACCCACGTCGAGTCACTGTTCTGGTTGAACTGGACCCCCATGGCGGGCAGGTACATCAGCGACGACGCGAAGATGACCGGGATGATGCCGGCCTGGTTGACCTTGAGGGGGATGTAGGTCGAGGAGCCGCCGAACATCTTGCGGCCGACCATGCGGCGCGCGTACTGGACCGGGATCCGGCGCTGCGCCTGCTCGATGAAGATGACCGCGGCGATGATCACCAGGCCGATGACCAGCACGACCCCGAAGACCCACCAGCCCTCACCGGTGCCGACCGCCCACAGCGAGGCCGGGAAGGTGGCGACGACCTGGGTGAAGATCAGCAGCGACATGCCGTTGCCGATGCCGTGCTCGGTGATGAGCTCGCCGAGCCACATGATGACGGCGGTGCCGGCGGTCATGGTGATGACCATGATCAGGAACGTCGAGGTGCTGTCGCTGTGCAGCAGCGGCTCGGGGCAGTTGCCCAGGAGGTCGCCGGAGCGGGCCAGCGCCACGATGCCGGTGGCCTGGAGCAGCGCGAGGCCCAGCGTGAGGTAGCGCGTGTACTGGGTGATCTTGGTCTGCCCGGCCTGGCCCTCCTTCTTGAGGGCCTCCAGCCGGGGGATCACCACGACGAGCAGCTGCAAGATGATGCTCGCGGTGATGTAGGGCATGATCCCCAGCGCGAAGATCGTCAGCTGGAGCAGCGCACCACCCGAGAACAGGTTGATGAGGCTGTAGAGGCTGTTGCCCTCCTGGAGCGCGAGGCACGTCTGCACGTTGGCGACGTCGACACCGGGTGCCGGCACCTGGGACCCGAGCCTGAAGATCGTGATGATCAGCAGGACGAACAACAGCTTGCGCCGCAGGTCCGGGGTCCGGAATGCGTTGGCGAACGCGCTCAGCACAGCTTCCTCAATCTCTAGGCTAGATGCGGCTCTCGCCCTGTTCTCACGGGGCGCGACCGGCGTCGGGGAGAGGCCCCGGGCAGCCTAACAGGCTGTCCGCAACCGCTCCGGAGGTGCGTCAGGGCGCGGGCTGGCCCGTGATCCACGGGTTCGACCGCGCCCCTCGGCGGATGCATCGCAGACGACTCAGACGGTCGTCGTGGTCCCGCCCGCAGCCTCGATCTTCTCCTTGGCGGAGCCCGAGAAGGCGTGAGCGGTGACGTCGACCTTGACCGACAGGTCACCCTGGCCGAGAACCTTCACCGGGTGGCCCTTGCGGACCGCGCCCTTGGAGACGAGGTCGTCGACCGACACGGTGCCGCCGTCAGGGAAGAGCTCGTTGATGCGGTCGAGGTTGACGACCTGGAACTCCACCTTGAACGGGTTCTTGAAGCCCTTGAGCTTCGGCAGCCGCATGTGGATCGGCATCTGGCCACCCTCGAAGGAGGCCGGGACCTGGTTGCGGGCCTTGGTGCCCTTGGTACCGCGACCGGCGGTCTTGCCCTTGGAGCCCTCACCACGACCCACGCGGGTCTTGGCGGTCTTGGCTCCGGGTGCCGGACGCAAGTGGTGCAGCTTGAGAGTCATGTCATTCCACCTCTTCGACCGTCACGAGGTGACGGACGGTCTGGACCATGCCGCGGATCTCGGGCCGGTCCTCCTTGATCACGGTGTCGCCGATCCGCTTGAGACCGAGCGTGCGCAGGGTCTCGCGCTGGTTGGCCTTGCAGCCGATCGTCGACTTCTTCTGCTGGACCTTCAGCTGCGCCATCAGGCCGACACCTCCTGCGAGACGCCCTCGGGCACCTCTTCGCGCGCCCGGAGCAGGGCGGCCGGGGCGACGTCCTCGACCCGGCGGCCACGGCGGGCCGCGACGGCCTCGGGCTGCTCGAGCATCTTCAGCGCCTCGACGGTCGCGTGGACGATGTTGATCTGGTTGGACGACCCGAGCGACTTGCTCAGGACGTCGTGGACGCCGGCGCACTCCAGCACCGCACGCACCGGACCACCGGCGATGACACCGGTACCGGGAGCGGCCGGGCGCAGCAGGACGACGCCCGCCGCCTTCTCGCCCTGGACCGGGTGCGGGATGGTGCCCTGGATGCGGGGGACCCGGAAGAAGTTCTTCTTGGCCTCCTCGACACCCTTGGCGATGGCGGCCGGGACTTCCTTGGCCTTGCCGTAGCCGACGCCGACGAGTCCTTCCCCGTCACCGACGACCACGAGGGCGGTGAAGCTGAAGCGACGACCACCCTTCACGACCTTGGCGACACGGTTGATCGCGACGACGCGCTCGAGGTACTGGCTCTTCTCCTGCTGGCCACCGCGACCACCGTCGCGGCCACCGCGGCCGCCACCGGCGCGCTGTCCGCGCTGCTGGGATCCGCTCATCAGATAACTCCCTTGAATGTCATGTCTGCCATCAGAAGGTCAGGCCACCCTCGCGGGCGCCGTCGGCCAGGGCCGCGACACGGCCGTGGTACTTGTTGCCGGCACGGTCGAAGACCACGGACTCGACGCCGCTGGCCTTGGCGCGCTCGGCGACGAGCTCACCGACCTTGCGGGCCTTGGCGGTCTTGTCACCGTCGAGCGAGCGCAGGTCGGCTTCCATGGTCGAGGCCGACGCGAGCGTCTTGCCGACCAGGTCGTCGACGACCTGCACCGTGATGTGCCGCGTGGAGCGGGTGACGACGAGGCGCGGGCGCTCCGACGTACCAGCCAGCTTCTTGCGACCCCGGACCTGACGACGCAACCGCGAACGGGTGCGTGCGGCGGTGTGCTTGTGGTGAGACAGCTTGATGGCCATGGTCACTTACCTGCCTTTCCGACCTTGCGGCGGATGTGCTCACCCGCGTAGCGAACGCCCTTGCCCTTGTACGGCTCGGGCTTGCGCAGCTTGCGGATGTTGGCCGCGGTCTCGCCGACCAGCTGCTTGTCGATGCCCTGGACACCGAGCTTGGTCGGGCCCTCCACCGTGAAGGTGATGCCCTCGGGGGCATTGAACGTGATGGAGTGGGAGTACCCGAGCTGGAACTCCAGCTGGGTCGGGCCCTTGGACAGGACGCGGTAACCCACGCCGACGATCTCGAGCTTCTTCTCGTAGCCCTCGGTGACACCGGTGACCATGTTGGCGATCAGGGTGCGGGTGAGGCCGTGCAGCGAGCGGCTGATGCGCTCGTCGTCGGGGCGCTTCACCTCGAGGACCCCGTCGCTCTTCTCGACGGTGATCGGTGCAGCGACCTGGTGGCTCAGGGTGCCCTTGGGGCCCTTGACGGTCACCAGTCGCTCGTCGACGGCGACGTCGACACCCGACGGCACCGCGATCGGGAGCTTGCCAATGCGCGACATGCTTCTTCTCTCCTTACGCGTGTAGTCGGGTCACCAGACGTAGGCGAGGACTTCCCCACCCACGCCCTTCTGGTTGGCCTGTCGGTCGGTGAGCAGGCCCTGGCTGGTCGAGATGATCGCGACGCCCAGTCCACCGAGCACCTTGGGCAGGCCGGTGCTCTTGGCGTAGACCCGCAGGCCGGGCTTGCTGATGCGGCGTACGCCGGCGATCGAGCGCTCGCGGTTGCGGCCGTACTTGAGGGTGATCGTCAGCGTCTTGCCGGGGCCCTCCGTAGCGTCCTCGACCTCGAACGAGGTGATGTAACCCTCCTGCTGGAGGATCTCGGCCACGCCCTGCTTCAGCTTGCTGTAGGGCATGGCAACGTCGTCGTGGAACGCCTGGTTGGCGTTGCGCAGACGGGTGAGCATGTCTGCGATCGGGTCAGTCATCGTCATGGCCGTTCAGGCCCTTTCTTCCTGTGGTTTCGACCCCCTCGCGGGGAGCCGACCTTCAGCGGTTGATTCGAGTGGTGGTCACCAGGAGGACTTGGTCACGCCGGGCAGCTCGCCGCGGTGCGCCATTTCCCGGAGGCAGATCCGGCACAGGCCGAACTTGCGGTAGACGGCCTTGGGGCGGCCGCAACGCTGGCAACGGGTGTAGCCGCGCACCGCGAACTTCGGCTTGCGGGCCGCCTTGACCCTGAGTGCAGTCTTCGCCATGTCAGTTCTCCTTGAAGGGGAAGCCGAGCTGCTTGAGCAGGGCGCGACCCTCGTCGTCGGTGGTGGCAGTCGTCACGACCGTGATGTCCATGCCGCGGGACCGGTCCAGCTTGTCCTGGTCGATCTCGTGGAACATGACCTGCTCGGTCAGGCCGAACGTGTAGTTGCCGCGGCCGTCGAACTGCTTGGGCGACAGGCCCCGGAAGTCACGGATCCGGGGCAGCGCCAGGGACAGGAGGCGGTCGAGGAACTCCCACATCCGGTCGCCACGCAGCGTGACGTGGGCACCGATCGGCATGCCCTCGCGCAGCTTGAACTGCGCGATGGACTTGCGGGCCCGGGTCACCATCGGCTTCTGGCCGGTGATGGCGGTGAGGTCCTTGATGGCACCCTCGATCAGCTTCGAGTCGCGCGCGGCCTCGCCGACGCCCATGTTGACCACGATCTTCACCAGGCCGGGGACCTGCATGACGTTCGCGATCTCGAACTCGCTCTGCAGCGCGGGGAGGATCTCCTCGCGGTAGCGGGTCTTGAGACGCGGGGTGACCTTCTCCTCGGCCGCCGGGGTCTCGACAGTCGTGTCGGTCATCTCAGATCTCCTTCCCGGTCTTGCGGGACACGCGGACGCTGCGGGTCGAGCTGTAGGTCGAACCGTCGGGGCGACGCTTGGTGACCTCGTCGCGGCGGAAGCCGACCCGGGTCACGCCGTCACCGTCGACCAGCATCACGTTGGACACGTGGATCGGCGCCTCGGCGGTGATGATCCCGCCGGTGGTGCCGGCGCGGCCGCCCTGGTTGACGACCTTCGTGTGCCGCTTGATGCGGTTGACGCCCTCGACGATCACCCGCTGCTCCTCGCGGAGCACCGAGATGACCTTGCCCTCGGCGCCCTTGTCCTTGCCCGAGATGACCCGGACCTGGTCGCCCTTCTTGATGTTCACAGACTTCTTTCCCTGCTTGGCCATGGTCACAGCACCTCCGGAGCGAGCGAGATGATCTTCATGAACTTCTTCTCGCGCAGCTCGCGGCCCACGGGGCCGAAGATGCGGGTACCGCGCGGCTCGCCGTCGGTCTTGAGGATCACGGCGGCGTTCTCGTCGAAGCGGATGTAGGAACCGTCGGCGCGACGGCGCTCCTTGACGGTGCGCACGATCACGGCCTTGACGACGTCACCCTTCTTCACGTTGCCACCGGGGATCGCGTCCTTGACGGTGGCGACGATGACGTCGCCGATGCCGGCGTAGCGACGACCCGAGCCGCCGAGCACACGGATGCAGAGGATCTCCTTCGCACCGGTGTTGTCGGCGACCTTGAGTCGCGACTCCTGCTGAATCATCGATTTCTCCTGGTTGTCGAGCTGGTTCTCGCCGCCTCAGTGGCGGACGAGCCTGGCCGAACTCGGTGGGTGGTTACTTGGCGCGCTCGAGGATCTCGACGACGCGCCAGCGCTTGGTGGCCGACAGCGGACGGGTCTCCATGATCAGGACCCGGTCGCCGATGCCGCACTCGTTCTGCTCGTCGTGCGCCTTGAGCTTGGACGTGCGCCGCAGGACCTTGCCGTAGAGGGCGTGCTTGACACGGTCCTCGACGGCCACGACCACGGTCTTGTCCATCTTGTCGGACACGATCAGGCCCTCACGGGTCTTGCGAGTGCTGCGCTGCCCGTCTGTCCGTGGTCTGCTCACTCATGCGGAAGCCTCTTCCTTCTCAGCCCCGGGGTTGGACCGGATGCCGAGCTCGCGCTCGCGCACCACGGTGTAGATCCGGGCGATGTCCTTCTTGACCAGGCGCAGTCGACCGTGGCTCTCCAGCTGGCCGGTGGCCGCCTGGAAGCGGAGGTTGAACAGCTCCTCCTTGGCCTCGCGGAGCTTGGCCTCGAGGTCGACGTTGGTCATCTCGTCCAGTTCGTGGGCGTGCGTGCCTGCCATCAGAACTCACCTGCCTCACGGGAAATGAACCGGCACTTCATGGGGAGCTTGTGCATCGCGCGACGCATGGCCTCGCGGGCCGTGGTCTCGTCGACACCGGACAGCTCGAACATGACGCGACCGGGCTTGACGTTGGCGATCCACCACTCGGGCGAACCCTTGCCGGAACCCATGCGGGTCTCGGCCGGCTTCTTGGTGAGCGGACGGTCGGGGTAGATGTTGATCCACACCTTGCCGCCACGCTTGATGTGGCGGGTCATCGCGATACGGGCTGACTCGATCTGGCGGTTGGTCACGTAGTGACCCTCGATCGCCTGGATGCCGAAGTCACCGAACGCGAGGGTGGTCCCACCCTTGGCAGCACCGGTCCGCTTGGGGTGGTGCTGCTTGCGGTGCTTGACGCGACGGGGCATCAACATGGCTCAGGCCTCCGTTCCGGCGGTGCCGTCAGTGGCGGGGGTCGCGCTCGCCGGCGCGGCCGCTGCTGCCGGCGGTGGGCTCGGTCGGCGGCAGGTGCCTCGGGGGCGCGGTCGGCGCGCGTGGGACGCGAGCCACGGCTCGGACGGTCGCCGCCACGGGTGGGGCGGCCACCGCGACCGGGGACACCGGCGCGGGCAGCGGCCTGGGCCTGACGCTCGGCACGGGTGCCGGCGACCTCGCCCTTGTAGATCCAGACCTTGACGCCGATGCGGCCGAAGGTGGTCCGGGCCTCGTAGAAGCCGTAGTCGATGTCGGCCCGCAGCGTGTGCAGCGGGACGCGACCCTCGCGGTAGAACTCGGTGCGCGACATCTCGGCGCCGTTGAGGCGGCCCGAGCACTGGATCCGGATGCCCTTGGCGCCGGAGCGCATCGAGGTCTGCATCGCCTTGCGCATCGCACGACGGAACTGCACGCGGCCGGAGAGCTGCTCGGCCACACCCTGGGCGACCAGCTGGGCGTCCACCTCGGGGTTCTTGACCTCGAGGATGTTCAGCTGGACCTGCTTGCCGGTGAGCTTCTCCAGCTCGCCACGGATCCGGTCGGCCTCGGCGCCGCGGCGACCGATGACGATGCCCGGACGGGCGGTGTGGATGTCGACGCGGACCCGGTCACGGGTGCGCTCGATCTCCACCTTGGAGATGCCGGCCCGCTCCATGCCCTTGGAGAGCAGCTTGCGGATCGCGACGTCCTCACCGACGTAGGACTTGTACAGCTTGTCGGCGTACCAGCGGGACTTGTGGTCCGTGGAGATGCCGAGGCGGAAGCCGTTGGGGTTGATCTTCTGGCCCATCAGGCGGTCCGTCCCTTCTTGTTCTTCTTCGCGGCGACGACGTCGGCCGGCTGGACGACCAGCGTGATGTGGCTGGTGCGCTTGAGGATGCGGGTGGCCCGGCCCTGGGCCCGGGGGCGCCAGCGCTTCATCGTCGGGCCCTCGTCGACCTGGGCGACCGAGACGACCAGGTCGCCCCGGTCGAGGTCCTCGGTGGTCTCGGCGTTGGCGATCGCGCTCTCGAGGACCTTGTAGACGGTCTCGGACGCGGCCTGCGGCGCGAAGCTGCAGCAGCGCCAGGGCCTCGTCCACCTTCTGGCCGCGGACCATGTCGACGACACGGCGGGCCTTCATCGGCGTGATCCGCACGAAGCGGGCGCTCGCGAAGGCTCCCGGCTGGTCGCCGAGCAGCGACTCGCGGCGGGCGCTCGTGCGCCGGCGATCAGTGACACTCATCGACGTCGTCCCTTCCGGTCGTCCTTCACGTGCCCGCGGTAGGTGCGGGTGGGGGCGAACTCGCCCAGCTTGTGACCGACCATCGCGTCGGTCACGAACACCGGGACGTGCTTGCGCCCGTCGTGCACGGCGATCGTGTGGCCGATCATGGCCGGCACGATCATCGAGCGGCGCGACCAGGTCTTGATCACGTTCTTGGTGCCCTTGTCGTTCTCGACGTCCACCTTCTTCATGAGGTGGTCGTCGACGAACGGGCCCTTCTTCAAGCTGCGAGGCATCCTCTATCTCCTGCTCAGCGCTTCTTGCCGGTCTTGCGGCGGCGGATGATCTGGGAATCGGAGGCCTTGCGCTTGCGCGTACGGCCCTCGGGCTTGCCCCACGGGGACACCGGGTGGCGACCACCGGACGTCTTGCCCTCACCACCACCGTGCGGGTGGTCGACGGGGTTCATGACGACACCACGGACGGTCGGGCGCTTGCCCTTCCAGCGCATGCGGCCGGCCTTGCCCCAGTTGATGTTCGACTGCTCGGCGTTGCCGACCTCGCCGATCGTGGCGCGGCAGCGGACGTCGACGAAACGCATCTCGCCCGACGGCATGCGCAGCGTGGCGCGGGAGCCCTCACGAGCGACCAGCTGGGCGCTGATGCCCGCGGAGCGGGCGATCTTGGCGCCACCGCCGGGCCGGAGCTCGATGCAGTGGATCGTCGAACCGACCGGGATGTTGCGCAGCGGCAGGTTGTTGCCGGGCTTGATGTCGGCGTTGGGGCCCGACTCCACCATGGTGCCCTGCGACAGGTCCTTCGGCGCGATGATGTAGCGCTTCTCGCCGTCGGCGTAGTGCAGCAGCGCGATGCGCGCGGTGCGGTTGGGGTCGTACTCGATGTGGGCGACCTTCGCCGGGACACCGTCCTTGTCGTAGCGACGGAAGTCGATGATCCGGTAGGCCCGCTTGTGACCGCCACCCTGGTGCCGGGTGGTGATCCGGCCCTGGTTGTTGCGGCCGCCCTTCTTGGGGAGCGGACGGGTCAGCGACTTCTCCGGCGTGGTCCGGGTGATCTCGACGAAGTCGGCCACCGACGAGCCACGACGGCCCGGGGTGGTCGGCTTGTACTTGCGGATAGCCATGTCTGTCTTCCTTCGAGCGGCGCGGTTCTCAGGCGCCGAAGATGTCGATGCGGTGGCCCTCAGCGAGGCTGACGATCGCGCGCTTGGTGTTGGCACGCTTGCCCATGCCGTACCTGGTACGACGGGTCTTGCCCTGGCGGTTGAGCGTGTTCACCGACGTCACCTTGACGTTGAACACCTTCTCGACCGCGATCTTGATCTCGGTCTTGTTGGCGTCCGGACGAACCAGGAACGTGTACTTGTTGGCGTCGAGGAGGCCGTAGCTCTTCTCCGACACGACCGGGGCGATCAGGATGTCGCGGTGGTCCTTGTGCAGGGTGCTCACTGGTCGGTCTCCTTGTCCTCGGCACGGGTCAGGCCGGCGGCCTCGGCGTCCTCGACCGACTTGAACCAGAAGTCGGCGGCAGCGGCGTCGTAGCCGGCGTCGTCGGCCTCGCGGTAGACCCCGGACTCCGAGCCCATGACCTCGTAGCCCTTGGGGGCGCGGGCGCTCTTGAGCGGGGCCTTGGCGCCCTTGGGCAGCGTCGGCTCCGCGTCGTCGGCGGTGGCGGTGGTCTCGGCCTTCGGTGCGGCCGCGGCCTCGGTCGTGGTCGGCGCGGTCTTCGACTCGCTCCTGGCAGCCGGGGCGGAACCCGCGGACTTGCCGACGAACGCGTCGTAGGCGCCCTGGGTGAAGACGATGTCGTCAGCAGCGATGACGTCGTAGGTGTTGAGCTGGTCGACCGCGACGATGTGGACCTCGCCGGCGTTGCGCAGCGAGAGCCAGGTCAGCGAGTCGGTCCGCTCGAGCACCACGAGGTACTTGGCGCGGTCGCTCAGGCCGGCCAGCAGGGACACCGCCGAACGGGTCGACGGCTTGTCACCGCTGACGAACGAGTCGACCACGTGGATCCGGCCGTTGCGGGCCCGGTCGGAGAGGGCACCGCGCAGGGCGGCAGCCTTCATCTTCTTGGGGGTCCGCTGGTCGTAGCTGCGCGGCTGCGGGCCGTGGACGACGCCACCGCCGGCGAACTGCGGCGCGCGGGTCGAGCCCTGGCGGGCGCGGCCGGTGCCCTTCTGCTTGTGGGGCTTGCGGCCACCGCCGCGGACCAGGCCGCGGGTCTTGGTGGCGTGCGTGCCCTGGCGGGCAGCAGCCTGCTGCGCCACCACGACCTGGTGGATCAGCGGGATGTTGACCTCGACGTCGAAGATCTCGGACGGGAGGTCGACGGAGACAGTCTTGGTAGCCATGTCGGTCAGGCCTCCTTGCCCGTGGTGACGGTAGAGCTCTTGGCGGCGTTGCGGAGCATGACCAGTCCACCCTTGGGGCCGGGGATGGCGCCCTTGACGAGGATCAGGCCCTTCTCCAGGTCCACGGCGTGGACGGTGAGGTTCTGGACGGTGACGGTGTCGCGACCCATGCGGCCGGCCATCCGGGTGCCCTGGAACACGCGACCGGGGGTCGCGCAGGCGCCGATGGAACCCGGCTTGCGGTGGTTGCGGTGGGCACCGTGGGAGGCGCCGACGCCGTGGAAGCCGTGTCGCTTCATGACACCGGCGAAGCCCTTGCCCTTGCTCGTGGCGGTGGCGTCGATCTCGTCGCCGGCGGCGAAGGTGTCGACCCCGAGCTCCTGGCCCACGGTGTACTGGGACGCGTCGCTGGTGCGGATCTCGACGAGGTGGCGGCGCGCGGTGGTGCCGGCCTTCTCGAAGTGACCGGCCCGCGGCTTGTTCACCTTGCGGCCCTCGATCTCGCCGTACCCGACCTGGACGGCGTTGTAGCCGTCGACCTCGGGCGAGCGGACCTGGGTCACGACGTTGGTGCGCGCGTCGATGACGGTCACGGGGACGATGCGGTTGTTCTCGTCCCAGAGCTGGGTCATGCCGAGCTTGGTGCCGAGCAGACCCTTGACGGTGCGTTCAAAAGTGGGAGCCATGGTGACCTCAGAGCTTGATCTCGATGTCGACGCCGGCAGGCAGGTCGAGTCGCATGAGCGAGTCGACGGTCTTCGGCGTCGGGTCGATGATGTCGATGAGACGCTTGTGGGTACGCATCTCGAAGTGCTCGCGCGAGTCCTTGTACTTGTGGGGCGAGCGAATGACGCAGTAGACGTTCTTCTCGGTCGGCAGCGGCACAGGGCCGGCGACCTTGGCACCCGTGCGGGTGACGGTGTCCACGATCTTCCGCGCCGAGGTGTCGATCACCTCGTGGTCATAGGCCTTGAGCCTGATGCGGATCTTCTGTCCCGCCATAGGTCTCTCTCGTCCTTACTCGTTGTCAGTGCCGCATTGCGTTTCGGTACGTCGTCTGAGATGACTCGGTCCCGCCCTGTTGCCCGCCTCCGAGCTCCGACCCCCGCGGTCGGGCGTGTCGCGCTCATCGGACGCAACACAAGACCCGGGGATCCTGCTCGGTGTTGGTGGTGCCCAGCGGTTCGCCGGGCCGATCGGGTCTCACGGTTCGGTGCAGCCGCACACGGCGACTACCGATCGATCGTGAGACGCGATTCAGTAGTCAAGTATGTGGCGCACCCCGGCAACCCGGCCGAAGCAACCTGACCATCTTGACAGAACCCCCGGTGAGCGCCAAATCGGGTGCCCACCCACCGTCCTCAGACCCGTCCCAGGGGTCGTTTCGGGATCAGCAGGCAGGCCGCGGCCGCCACCACGCACAGCCCGCCGGCGGTCAGCCAGGCGAGGAGGTACTCGCCCTGCACGGTGCGGATCCAGCCCGCGAAGCTGGCGGCGACGCCGGCGCCGACCATGTGCGCGGCGAACACCCAGCCGAACACCACCGCCCGACCGTTCGATCCCGAAGTGCTGCCGGCACAGCGCCACCGTCGGCGGCACGGTCGCCACCCAGTCGAGGCCGTAGAACAGGATGAAGACGAACAGCGTCGGATGGACGTCGGGACCGAGCAGCCAGGGCACGGCGAGCAGCGAGAGCCCGCGGAAGAAGTAGTAGCCGAACAGCAGGTAGCGGCTGTCCACCCGGTCGGTGAGCCAGCCGCTGGCGACCGTGCCGATGATGTCGAAGATCCCGATCAGCGCGAGCAGCGTCGCGCTCGTGGTCGCCGGCATGCCGTGGTCGTGGGCCGCCGGGATGAAGTGGGTGCCGATCAGTCCGTTGGTCGACCAGCCGCAGATCCAGAACGTCCCGAAGAGGATCCAGAACGTCTTCGAGCGGGCGCTCTCGCGGAAGGTGCGGATCGCGAGCGCCGCCGCCCCGCCGGGCGCCGTCGCGGCGGGTGCCGGGACCGGCGTGCCCAGCTCCGCGCCGTACGCCGTGGTCCCGACCTGGGCCGGCGAGTCGCGCAGCACCGCCCACACGACGGGGACCAGGAGCAGCGCGAAGAGGCCACCAGCGCGGCCGCGAACCGCCAGCCCGGGCCGGCGGCGAGCGCCGCGATCGCGGGGAGGAACACCAGCTGCCCGGTCGAGCTGGCGGCGCTGAAGACGCCGATGACCACGCCCCGGTGGCGGACGAACCACCGGTTGGCGACGATCGCGCCGAAGACCAGGGCCAGCGAGCCGGTGCCGATCGCCGACCGCGAAGCCCCACAGCAGCCACAGCTGCCAGGGGCTGGTCATCACCAGGGTCAGCCCGGAGCCGAGGGAGACCAGGCCAGCGCGGCCGCCACCACCCGGCGGACGCCGAACCGCTCCATCAGCGCGGCCGCGAACGGCGCTGTCGAGTCCGTAGACGACGAGGTTGAGGCTGACCGCGCCGCTGGTGGTGGCACGCGACCAACCGAACTCCTCCTCCAGCGGTACCAGCAGCGCCCCGGTCGAGGAGCGGAACCCGGCCGCGGCGACGAGCGCCGCCATGGTCACCGCGGCGACCCACCAGGCCCGGTGGATCCGCCGGGTCGGGGTGAGGGTCTGGGTCACCCGCGCAGCGTAGGCCGTGCCTGCCAGATGGCCTCGACGTGACGGGTGTCGGTGCCGCAGCAGCCGCCGACGAGGCTGACCGCCGGGAGCAGCTCCTCGAGCCGGGCGTGGGCAGTCCGCGAGCGCCTCGGGGTCCCCGTCGTCGAGCTCGGTCATCGCGTCGAGCTCCTCGTGGCTGAGGTCGGAGGCGTTGACCCGCAGTCCGTGCACGCGCTCCCAGGGTCCGTCGGCGGCGAGGCCGCGGCGCGACGTGGTCGGGGTAGGCGCAGTTGATCATGAAGGCGTCGGGTGCGGCCGCGGCATCGGTCGCGACGATCGCCTCGGCGAGCGTCAGGCCGGTGGGCAGCCGGCCGTCGGTCTCGACGGTGAACGAGACCAGCACCGGGACACCTGCCTCGCGGGCGGCCCGGACCACGCCGACCGCCTCACCCACGTCGCTCAGCGTCAGCGCGGAGACCAGGTCGGCACCCGCCTCGGCGAAGGCGGTGACCTGCGGCTGGTGGTAGGCGGCCGCCTCGTCGGGATCCACCGCCGCGCCGGGGACGTAGCCGTCTCCCCGCGGTCCGACCTGGCCGCTGACCCGGATGTCCGGGACCCGGTCGGACCACTCCCCCGCCACGTCGCGCAGGAACCCCACGGCCGCCGTGTTGACGGCGGCCAGGGCGGCGGCGTCGTAGCCGAGGCGGGCACCCCAGTCGGGGCTGGCCCGCCAGGTCGGGGCTTCGAGCTGGAGCCCGACTCCGTGGCCGGCCGCGATCGCGGCGTACCCGGCGTAGTAGTCGGCGAGCGTCGCCCGGCCGCGCTCGTCGTCCAGCAGCGGGAAGGCTGCGAACTCGGGCAGGTCGAAGCCGTGGTGGTAGATCAGGTCGGTCTCGAGCCCGCCGTCGGTCACGAACTGCGTCGCCGCCATGTTCCCTCCCCAGGGCCACCGGATGCGCGGTCTGTCCCCACCAGATGACACCCCTCCCCCGGGTGGGGTCAAGGCCCCTCTGGTCCAGCCGCGCCGCCCTCGGCCGTGCGCCGGTAGCAGAGGTCGGTGATCGAGCGGCCGACCTCGACTCCCTTGCGCTCGAACTTCGTCACCGGCCGCTCGGACCAGCGCGGGACCACGCCACCCTCCAGCTGCGGCTCGGCGTCGAGCACCTCGCGCATCTGCTCGGCGTAGTCGGCCCAGTCGGTGGCGAGGCGCCAGGTCCCGCCGGGGACGAGCCGCGAGGCGGCCAGCGAGGCGAACGGCCCGTTGACCAAGCGCCGCTTGTGGTGCCGCGTCTTCGGCCACGGGTCGGGGAAGAACGTCCAGAGCTCGGCGAGCGCCCCGGGGCCGACGAGGTGCTCGAGCGACCACGCGGCGTCGATCGCGCAGAACCGGACGTTGCGCGCGCCCGCGGCCGCCACCTCGGCCAGCGCGCTCGCGACCCCTGGGCGCCAGACCTCGAGCGCGAGCACGTCGTGGTCGGGTCGCGCGGCGGCCAGCACGCCGGTCGCCTCGCCCACGCCGGGGCCGATCTCCACGACGAGTGGCGCGGCGCGCCCGAACCAGTCGTGCAACGAGAACGTGGGGTCGTCGACGGCCTCGTCCGGGATCACCCACTCCTCGGCGTACGCCTCCCAGGCCTCGGCCTGGGACGGCGTGAAGCGGCTGCCGCGGCGGGAGTAGCTGAGGACCTCACGCATCCGACGACCGTCCTCGGTCAGCCGCTGGTGCGGACGCGGCGGCCGCACCCCGTGGGAGTCGCTCATGGGCGGCATTCTGGCGCACCTGGCCATCGCGTCCGACCCGGCCCCGGGCCTACGATTGCTCGCATGATCGACCGTGGCCTGCTGGCATCGCTGCGACGCGACGAGGAACAACGCTTCGTGGACCGGCATCCGCGCTCCGCGGAGCTGGCCCGGGACGCCGAACGCTCGCTGCTGGCGGGGGTGCCGATGCCGTGGATGACCCGGTGGCCGGGCGACTTCCCGCTGTTCGTCGAGGAGGCCTCCGGGGCGCGGCTCACCGATGTCGACGGGAACCAGTACGTCGACCTCTGCCTCGGCGACACCGGGGCGATGACCGGTCACGCACTCCCCCAGGTCACCGAGGCGCTCACGACCCGGGCCAGCCGGGGCATCACCACGATGCTCCCCTCGCGGGACGCGGCGTGGGTCGCCGACGAGCTGGCGCGCCGGTTCGGCATGCCGGCCTGGCAGTTCGCGATGTCGGCCACCGACGCCAACCGCTTCGTGCTGCGGTTCGCGCGTCACCTGACCGGTCGGCCGCGGATCGCGGTCATGGACTGGTGCTACCACGGCACGGTCGACGAGACGATGGCCGTGCTCGACGGTGACCGCGTCGTGCCGCGGCCCGGTGCGATGGGTCCCCAGGTGGCGGTCGCCGACACCACGGCGGTCGTGCCGTTCAACGACGCGCGAGGCGCTGGACCGGCGACTGGCGCAGGGCGACGTCGCCTGCCTGCTGATGGAGCCGGCCCTCACCAACATCGGCATCGTGCTGCCCGAGGAGGGCTACCTGCAGGCGGTGCGGGAGATCACCCGGCGCCACGGCGTGCTGCTGATCAACGACGAGACCCACACGTTGTGCGCGGGACCCGGGGGCGCGACCGCGGCCTGGGGTCTCGACCCCGACATGCTGGTGGTCGGCAAGCCGATCGGCGGCGGGGTCCCGGTCGCGGCGTACGGCATGTCGGCGGAGGTGGCGGACCGGCTGTCCGGGCCGATGCGGGGACACGAGATCGACGTCGCGGGCGTGGGCGGCACGCTGACCGGCAACGCGCTCGCGCTGGCCGCGGTCCGGGCCACGCTCTCGTCGTGCCTGCGCGAGGAGGACTTCGCGGTCGCGGTGCCCCTGGCGGAGCGCTTCGCCGAGGGCGTGGCGGGGGTGATCGCCGACCACGGGCTGCCGTGGCACGTGCAGCGGCTGGGGTGCCGGGCGGAGTACTGGTTCTGCCCGCCGCCCCGGGACGGCGCGGCCGCGGCCGCCGCGGTCGACGAGGAGCTCGAGGGCTTCCTGCACCTGTGGTGCCTCAACCGCGGCGTGCTGCTCACGCCGTTCCACAACATGGCGCTCTTCAGCCCGAGCCACGTGGCGGCCGACGTCGACCGCCACACCGAGGTGTTCGCCGAGGCCGTCGCCGCGCTCGTCCCGGTCGCCGCCTGAGGCGCTCTACCCCAGCCCGGACGCCTCGTGGCGACCTGCGACGCAGAACTGGTTGCCGTCGGGGTCGGCGAGGGTGACCCAGCGGAAGTGCTCGTCGCCCCGGCGCTCGACCAGCTCCGCACCCGAGCCCACGAGACGCTGGACCTCGGCATCGAGGTCGTCGGCGGTGAGGTCGAGGTGGACCTTGTTCTTGCCCGGGGTCGGGTCGTCGACCTTCTGGAAGGCCAGCAGGCAGGGCAACCCGCCTCCACTGACCATGACGTAGAAGCCGCCGTTGGTCTCCCCGACGCTCGCGCCGGTCTGCTCCGCCCACCACCCCGCCAGCCGCTCGGCGTCGGTGGTGTCGATGGTGATCATGCCCAGTGTGAGTGCCATGGCCACACCGTAGGCGCGAGGACCGACATCGCGCCTGCTCGCTGGTGCGGGGAACGACGAAGGCCCCGGACCGTCACGGTCCGGGGCCTTCGACGTCGATCAGCCGGTCAGCGACCGGCGGCGATCACTTGGTGATCTTGGTGACGCGACCGGCGCCGACGGTGCGGCCACCCTCGCGGATCGCGAAGCGCAGACCCTCGTCCATGGCGATCGGCTGGATCAGCTCGACGATCATCTCGGTGTTGTCGCCGGGCATGACCATCTCCTTGCCCTCGGGCAGGGTGACGACGCCGGTGACGTCCGTGGTCCGGAAGTAGAACTGCGGACGGTAGTTGTTGAAGAACGGCGTGTGACGGCCGCCCTCCTCCTTCGAGAGGATGTAGACCGACGCCTCGAAGTTGGTGTGAGGCGTCGTGGTGCCCGGCTTGATGACGACCATGCCGCGCTCGACGTCCTCGCGCTTGGTGCCGCGGAGCAGCAGCCCGACGTTCTCGCCGGCCTGACCCTCGTCGAGCAGCTTGCGGAACATCTCGACACCGGTGACGGTGCTCTTCTGCGAGGTCTCGCGGATGCCGACGATCTCGACCTCCTCGTTGACCTTCACGATGCCCCGCTCGATGCGGCCCGTGATGACGGTGCCGCGACCGGTGATCGTGAAGACGTCCTCGACCGGCATCAGGAACGGCTTGTCGGTCTCGCGCTCCGGGGTCGGGATCGCCTCGTCGACGGCGTCCATCAGCTCGATGATCGACTCGCCCCACTTGGCGTCGCCCTGCAGCGCCGGGAAGGCGGCGACCCGGACGACCGGGATGTTGTCGCCGTCGAACTCGTACTCGGAGAGGAGCTCGCGCACCTCCATCTCGACGAGCTCGATGAGCTCCTCGTCGTCGACCATGTCGCACTTGTTGAGCGCCACGACCAGGGCCGGCACGCCGACCTGGCGGGCGAGCAGCACGTGCTCACGCGTCTGCGGCATCGGGCCGTCGGTGGCGGCGACCACGAGGATCGCGCCGTCCATCTGCGCCGCGCCGGTGATCATGTTCTTGATGTAGTCGGCGTGACCGGGGCAGTCGACGTGGGCGTAGTGACGCGCCTCGGTCTGGTACTCGACGTGCGCGATCGAGATCGTGATGCCGCGCTGACGCTCCTCGGGAGCCTTGTCGATCTCGTCGAACGCCGACGCCGCGTTCAGGTCGGGGTGCTTGTCGTGCAGCACCTTCGTGATCGCCGCGGTCAAGGTGGTCTTGCCGTGGTCGATGTGACCGATCGTGCCGATGTTGACGTGCGGCTTGGTCCGCTCGAACTTCGCCTTAGCCACTGTGGGCTCCTCCTGGTGTGGTTGGTACTTGACTCGTACGTTGGTGGTGGTGCTGTGGTGCCGAGGGTCCGGGACTACTCGCCGCGAACCTTCTTGATGATCTCGTCGGCGATGTTCGAGGGAACCTCGGCGTACGAGTCGAACTCCATCGAGTACGAGGCCTGGCCCGAGGTCTTGGACCTCAGGTCGCCAACGTACCCGAACATCTCGGACAGCGGCACGAGGGCATTGATGACCATGTCCCCGTGACGCTCCTCCTGGGCCTGGATCTGCCCACGGCGGCTGTTGATGTCGCCGATGACCGTCCCGAGGAACGATCTCGGGCGTGATCACCTCGACGGCGAACATCGGCTCGAGCAGGACGGGCTTGGCCATCCTGGCGGCCTCCTTGAAGGCCTGGTTGCCGGCGATCTTGAAGGCCAGCTCGGAGGAGTCGACGTCGTGGTAGGCGCCGTCGTCGAGCGAGAACTTCACGTCGACCATGGGGTAGCCGGCGAGCACGCCGAACTCCATGGCGTCCTGGCCACCCTGGTCGACCGAGGGGATGTACTCCTTCGGGACCCGGCCACCGCTGACGTTGTTGACGAACTCGTAGCCGGCGCCGACGCCGGTCTCGGGGTCCTTGTTGGGACCCAGGGAGACGACGACCTTCGCGAACTGGCCGGAGCCACCGGTCTGCTTCTTGTGGGTGTAGCTGTGCTTGGTGACCTCCTTGCGGAGGGTCTCGCGGTAGGCGACCTGCGGCTTGCCGACCGTGGCCTCGACGCGGAACTCGCGCTTCATCCGGTCGACCAGGATCTCGAGGTGGAGCTCGCCCATGCCGGCGATGATGGTCTGCCCGGTCTCCTCGTCGGCCTTCACCGTGAAGGTGGGGTCCTCGTCGGAGAGGCGCTGGATCGCCATGCCCAGCTTCTCCTGGTCGCCCTTGGTCTTGGGCTCGATGGCGACCTCGATCACCGGGGCCGGGAACGTCATCGACTCCAGCACGACCGGGTTCTGCTGGTCGCACAGGGTGTGGCCGGTCTTGGTGTCCTTCAGGCCCATCACGGCCACGATCTGGCCGGCGCCGACCGACGCGATCTCCTCACGCTTGTTGGCGTGCATCTGGTAGACCTTGCCGATCCGCTCCTTGCGGCCCGTCACCGAGTTCAGGACCGAGGAGCCCGCCTCCAGCTTGCCGGAGTAGACGCGGACGTAGATCAGCTTGCCGAGGTGCGGGTCGGAGGCGATCTTGTAGGCGAGGCCGGAGAACGGCTCGTCGTCGTTGGGCTGGCGCTCGATCTTCTCGTCCTCGTCCTTGACCGAGTGGCCGACGATCGCGTCGATGTCGAGCGGGCTCGGGAGGAACTTGACGACCGCGTCGAGCAGGGGCTGGACGCCCTTGTTCTTGAACGCGGTGCCGCACAGGACCGGGTTGATCTTGTCGGCCAGCGTGGCGCGACGGATCGCGGACTCGAGCTCCTCGACGGTGAACGACTCACCCTCGAGGTACTTCTCCATGATGTCGTCGTCGGCCTCGGCCAGGGTCTCGAGCAGCTTCTCGCGGTACTCGTCGGCCTGGGCCTGCATCTCGGCCGGGATCTCCTCGACCTCGTAGTCCTCGCCCATCGTGGTCTCGCCGCGCCAGGTGAGGGCGCGCATGCCGACCAGGTCGACGACGCCCAGGAAGTCGGACTCGGCGCCGATCGGCAGCTGCAGGACCAGCGGGGTGGAGTTGAGGCGGTCGACCATCATGTCGACGCAGCGGAAGAAGTCGGCTCCGGTGCGGTCGAGCTTGTTGACGAAGCACATCCGCGGCACGGAGTACTTGTTGGCCTGGCGCCAGACGGTCATCGTCTGCGGCTCGACGCCGGCGACACCGTCGAACACCGCGACCGCGCCGTCGAGGACGCGCAGCGAGCGCTCGACCTCGGCCGTGAAGTCCACGTGGCCCGGGCGTGTCGATGATGTTGATCTGGTGGTCCTTCCACCAGCAGGTCGTCGCGGCGGACGTGATCGTGATGCCGCGCTCCTGCTCCTGCTCCATCCAGTCCATCGTGGCCGCGCCCTCGTGGACCTCACCGATCTTGTAGGTGATGCCGGTGTAGAAGAGGATGCGCTCGGTGGTGGTGGTCTTGCCGGCATCGATGTGCGCCATGATGCCGATGTTGCGGACCTTGTTGAGGTCCGTGGTGATGTCGACAGCCACTGAAAGTCTCAGTCCCTTAGAAGTTGGTGGGGCGGTGCGGGCGGGGCTCCGGTCGGAGCCCCGCACCGATCACCAGCGGTAGTGGGCGAAGGCCTTGTTGGACTCGGCCATCTTGTGGGTGTCCTCGCGCTTCTTCACAGCGGCACCGAGGCCGTTGGAGGCGTCGAGGATCTCGTTCATGAGGCGCTCGGACATCGTCTTCTCACGACGGTCGGCGGCGTAGCCGACGAGCCAGCGCAGCGCGAGCGTGGTGCCGCGCGTGCCCTTGACCTCGATCGGGACCTGGTAGGTCGCACCGCCGACGCGGCGGGACTTGACCTCGATGGCCGGCTTCACGTTGTCGAGGCGCACGCTTGAGCGTGACGACCGGGTCGGTGCCGGTCTTCTCGCGGCAGCCCTCCAGCGCGGTGTAGACGATGCGCTGGGCGACCTGCTTCTTGCCGTCCTTGAGCACCTTGGAGACCAGCTGGGTGACCAGCTGCGACCCGTAGACCGGGTCGACGTCGATCGGCCGCTTCGGGAGCGGGACCCTTGCGCGGCATATCAGCTCTTCTCCTTCTTCGCGCCGTAACGGCTGCGAGCCTGCTTGCGGTTCTTCACGCCCTGGGTGTCGAGCGTGCCGCGGATGATCTTGTAGCGGACACCGGGCAGGTCCTTCACACGGCCGCCGCGCACGAGCACGATCGAGTGCTCCTGCAGGTTGTGTCCGACCCCGGGATGTAGGCGGTGACCTCGACGCCGCTCGACAGGCGCACGCGGGCGACCTTGCGGAGGGCGGAGTTCGGCTTCTTCGGGGTGGTGGTGTAGACGCGGGTGCAGACCCCGCGGCGCTGCGGAGATCCCTTCAGGGCGGGCGTCTTGTTCTTCGACACCTTGTCCTGGCGGCCCTTGCGGACCAGCTGATTGATGGTGGGCACCTGGGTGGTTCCCTTTCTTTGCCTCGTTCAGTGCCCGGCACGGTGCCGGGCACGGGGTCCTGCCTGTCGTACGTGTGCCTGTGGTGGAGCGCCGCGGAGACCTGCGAAATGAGGTCCGGGCGCGCGCAACGGTCTGGTGGTCCCAGACACGAGGATCGATGCTACTCGGCGCCCAGACGGCGGGTCAAAACGGCGACATCAGGCGGCCGCCGGCGGCCGAGCCGGGCTCCTCCCGCCGGCCGCTCGCGCCGCGACCCGGCGTCGGTGGCGCGCGCAGGTAGACGGCGCTCGACGCGAGACGCCGAGGGCGGTCATCGCGCCGCCCGACCAGCAGCGTCCAGCGGGCACCGGCCACCTCGCCGATCCACCCGATGAGCGGCGCGCCCAGCGGCGTACCGCCGATGAAGATCATCATGTAGAGCGCCATCACCCGGCCCCGCATGCCCGGCTCGGTGTGGAGCTGCACGAAGGTGTTGGCGGCGGTGATCATGGTCAGCGCGGCGAGCCCGAGCAGCGGGGTCATCAGCGCGAACGTGAGGTAGCGTCGGCATCAGCGCGGCCGACGATCTCGAGCGCCGGCGAACGGCGAGGGCCGCGCCGACCACCAGCCGGTGGCGCACCCGCACCCGCCGGGCGGCGACCAGCGAGCCGGTCAGCGAGCCGACGGCGAGGAACGTGCCGAGCAGGCCGTACTCGGTGGCGCCCTTGCCGAACACCTCCGTGGCCATCAGCGCGGACGTCAGCTGGAAGTTCAGGCCGAACGTGCCGGCGAAGAACACGATCGCCATGATCAGCATCAGGTCGGGCCGGCCGAGCACGTAGCTGGACGCCGGCCCGGATCTGTCCCGGCTCCCGCCGTACCAGCGCGGGCGTGTGGAGCGTGCGCTCGTCGAGCGAGCGCAGGGTGAGGATCGGCGCGACGTAGCTGACCGCGTTGGCCAGGATCACCCAGCCGGTGGCGACCGCGCCCCCGCCGAGCGCGGCGATCAGCACGCCGGCCACGGCCGGACCCACCAGGCGGGCGGCGTTGAAGCTGGCGGAGTTGAGGCCGACCGCGTTGGTCAGGTCGTCGGCGTCGACGATCTCGGAGACGAAGCTCTGCCGGGCCGGGGCGTCGAACGCGGAGGCGACGCCGAGGACGAGCGCGAGCACGTAGACGTGCCAGATCTGGGCGGTGCCGGTGACGGCGAGCAGGCCGAGCACGAGGGCGGGCAGCGGCCATGCCGAGGTTGGTCAGCTGGAGCAGGCGGCGCTTCGGGATGCGGTCGGCGACGACGCCGGCGAACGGGGAGAGGAGCAGGAACGGCAGGAACTGGAGGCCGGTGGTGATGCCGATGGCGGCACCGCTGTTGGCGGTCAGCTGCAGCACCAGCCAGTCCTGCGCCACCCGCTGCATCCAGGTGCCGGTGTTCGACACCATGCCGCCGGCGGCGTACCGGCGGTAGTTGGGGTTGCGCAGGGAGCGGAACGTGGGACTCACGTAGTGGAGAGCCTTTCGAGGATCGGGGCCGCCTCGCGGAGGACGGCGCGTTCGTGAGGGGTGAGGTCGGAGAGCCGGCGGGCGAGCCAGGCGTCGCGGCTGCGGCGGTCGGCGACGACGGTCGTGCGTGCCGGTCTCGGTCAGCGCGACCACGACCTGGCGGCCGTCGGTGTCGTGGCGCCGGCGCGCGACGTGGCCGGCCTCCTCGAGGCAGGTGATGGTGCGGGTCATCGACGGGGGCTGGACCCGCTCGAGGGTGGCCAGCTCGCCGACGGTCAGCTCGCCGTGGCGGTAGAGGGAGCCGAGCACGGCCATCGCGCCGAGGCTCAGCTCGTTGTCGGGGTGCCGCTCGTTGGCGAGCCGCCGGCGCAGCCGCATGACCGAGAGCCGGAGCTGGGAGGCCAGTCCTGCGTCGGTGCGCGCTGCCTTCTCGACCGTGGGAACCATATCGTTAGCATAACTCATTACCCGTGCTAACTATTCCCGCGCGGCAGCCCGCTCGCCCTAGCCTTGGGCCATGGTCGAGTACCTGGAGCCGCCCGACCCCGGCTCCGACGTGGTCCTGGTCGAGTACGACGCGGGCTGGCCCGACGAGTTCGGCCGCCAGCAGCGCCGGATCGTCGCCGCCCTGGGCGACACGGCCGCCGAGGTGCACCACGCCGGCTCGACCTCGGTACCCGGGCTCGCGGCGAAGCCGGTGATCGACGTGGTCCTGGTCGTCGCCGACCCGGCCGACGAGGCGGCGTACGCCCCCGCCCTGCAGGACGCCGGCTACGTCTTCACCCTCCGGGAGCCCGAGTGGCACCGGCACCGGCTCTTCAAGGACCGCTCACCCCGGGTGAACCTGCACGTGTTCGGGCCGGGCTGCGACGAGGTCGAGCGGATGCTGGCGTTCCGCGACCACCTGCGGGCCGACCCTGCCGACCGGGCGCTCTACGAGCGGACCAAGCGCGACCTGGCCGGGCTGGAGTGGACGCGGGTGCAGGACTACGCCGACGCCAAGTCCGGCGTGGTCGCCGACATCATGGCTCGCGCGCTCAGGTGAGCCAGCGCGGTCAGCGGCTCGATGAAGAAGTAGACGAGGAACAGGGCCGCCACGACCCACATCAGCGGGTGGACGTCGGCGACCTTGCCGCGGACCGCCTTGATCAGCACGTAGGCGAGGAAGCCGGCGCCGATGCCGACGGTGATCGAGTAGGTGAACGGCATCAGCACGATGGTGAGGAACGCCGGGATCGCGATCTCGAGGTCGTCCCAGTCGATGCCCTTGACCTGCTGCATCATCAGGAAGCCCACGAGCACCAGCGCCGGGACCGCCGCCTCGGACGGGATGGCCGAGACGACCGGCGTGAGGAACGTGGACAGCAGGAACAGCACGCCGGTCACGATCGAGGCCAGGCCGGTGCGCGCGCCCTCGCCGACGCCGGACGCCGACTCGATGTAGGAGGTGTTCGAGGAGACGCCGCCGGCGCCGCCCGCGATCGCCGCGATGGAGTCGACCACCAGGATCCGGTCGGTGTGGGGCGGCATCCCCTCCTCGTCGTTCAGGCCGGCCTCGGCGCCGATGGCGGTCATCGTCCCCATGGTGTCGAAGAAGTCGGCGAGCAGCAGCGAGAAGACCAGCAGCAGCGCGGCGAGCACGCCGATGGACGAGAACGCCCCGAAGAGCGAGAACTGGCCGAGGGTGCCGAAGTCGGGCAGGCCCGACGACGTCGTCGGGGAAGTCCGGGACGCTGAGCGCCCAGCCGCCGGGCGACTCGGCGGCCGCGCCGAGGTCGAGGACCGCCTCGACCACGAAGGCCACCGCGGTGGTGACCAGGATGGAGATCAGGATCGCGCCCCGCACCTGGCGGACCCAGAGCGCGATCACGAGCACCAGCCCGAGCGCGAAGACCAGGACCGGCCAGCCGGACAGGGCGCCGTCGGAGCCCAGCTGGACCGGGACGGTCGTCTGCTGCGCGTCGGGGCGCCGGGTCACGAACCCGGCGTCGACGAAGCCGATCAGCGCGATGAAGAGGCCGATGCCGACCGAGATCGCGATCTTGAGCTGCTGCGGCACGGCCTGGAAGACCGCCGTGCGGAACCCGGTCAGCACGAGCACCAGGATCACGATGCCCTCGAGCACGACCAGACCCATCGCGTCGGCCCAGGTCGACTGGGTCGCGATCGACGACCGCGACGAAGGCGTTGAGCCCGAGCCCGGTCGCCAGCGCGAGCGGGAAGTTGGCGACGGCGCCCATCAGGATCGTCAGGAGGCCGGCGACCAGGGCGGTGCCGGCGGCGATGACCGCCAGGTTCGGACCGGGCTCCCCTCCGAGGAAGTTCCCCTCGGAGTCGGGGATGAACCCCAGGATCAGCGGGTTGAGGACCACGATGTAGGCCATCGTCAGGAACGTGACGACGCCGCCGCGGACCTCGCGGCCCACCGTCGAGCCACGCTCGGAGATCTTGAAGAAACCGTCGAGTCCGCCGACTCGGGGCCGGGTGCTGACCGGGGGACCGGGCTTGGTGTTCTCGCTCACGGCCCGCAGTCTGGCAGAGTGGAGGCGTGGAGCTCCGCGACGACCAGCCGATGAAGCACGAGATCGGCAACCGCACCTACATCGTCGCCGACGTCGAGCCGCTCGACGTCGACGGTGTCCGCACCGTCGAGGTCGGCTCCGCCCTCTGGCTGATCGGCTTCGTCGCCCTGCTCCCGTTCTACGGCGAGCTGCAGGACAACGGCCGCGTGTGGTGGCTGTGGACCTGCCTGGCCGGCTTCGGGCTCGGCCTCTTCGGGCTGGAGTACTGCCGCCGCCGCCGCAAGGCGCGGGCCGAGCGCGACTCGTCGCAGCTCGATGCCGACACCGACGCCTGACGGCGCGCCGCCGACCCGCTGGGCGCTGGCCGGCGACGCGACCGCGGGGTACGGCGAGCACTTCGCGCGGCTGGTCGCGGACGGCGAGGACATCGAGGGCGAGGCGCGGCTGGCCGACGCCCTGGTACGCCGCGGCGCGCGGATCCTCGACGTCGGCTCCGGCATGGGCCGGGTGGCGGAGGCGCTGCGGCGCCGCGGCCACGACGTCGTCGCCACCGAACCCGACGCCGCGCTGCGGGCGCAGTCGCTCTCGACGTACCCCGACCTCGACGGTGCTCCCGCACGCGGCGCTCGACCTCGACCCCGCCGAGCACGGCCGCTTCGACCTCGTCGTGGCCGTCGGCAACGTGATGATCTTCCTCGGCGAGGGCACCGAGCGGGCGGTGCTGGCCCGGCTGCGGGAGCTGCTGGCGCCCGGGCGGCCGGCTGCTGGCGGGCTTCCACCTCGACGCGGTGATGCCCGGCAGCCGCACCTACCCGGCCGACGAGTTCGTCGCGGACGCGGCGGCGGCGGGGCTGGTGGTCGACCAGCGGTTCGGCACCTACGAGCTGCACCCGCCGGCGGCCGACTACGCCGTGTGGATCCTGTCGGCGCGCTGACGTCGCTCAGAGGATCTCGAACTCGTCGTCGCCGAGCGTGTCGAAGACGTGCTCCGGGATCGGGATCGGCTCGTGCTTCTTGGCGAGCTGCACCTCGGAGTGGGCGCCGCAGCCGTGGTCGAGCGACACGACCCGGCCGTCGTCGTTGGCGTTGCCGTTGGCGCAGACGCCGAACGTCTCGGACAGCGGCCCCGCCAGCCGCATCAGGAACCCGCAGGTCGAGCAGACGTCGGGAGCGGACTGCGCCAGCGGCGAGTCCGGTCCGCCGTCGCCGTCGTACCAGCGCTCGGCCGCGAGGTCGCGGCCCTCGGGAGAGAGGGTGCGCACCCGGCCGAGGCCGAGGTCCTGGGCGACCTGCCGGACCTGCGCCTTGTCGTCGGCGTCGAGCGGGTCGTCACCGAAGGAGTAGGTCGGGACCAGCCGCGGGTCGTCGTCCTCGACGGGCAGCAGGTCGCCCGGGGAGAGGTCGCCGGGCTTGACCCGCTCCTTGTAGGGGACCCACTCGGGCGCCACGATCGCGTCGTCGCCGGGGACCAGCACGATCTCGTCGATCGTGACGTGCTTCTGGCGGCTGGCACGGGCCACGGTGACCGACCAGTGCCACCCGACGTAGCCGCGCCGGGTGCAGGCGAACAGGTGGGTGACCAGCCGCTCGCCCTCCACGACGTGGCCGAGGTGGTCGCCGACGTCGGCCGGGCCGGCCTCCTCGAGCAGCGCGGCGCGCGCTTCGTCGACCGCCTTGACGGCGACGCTGTCGGCCTTGCTGCGCAGGATGGGGGTCACGGTCACATCATCACAAATCCCCACCTCCGCTGTCAGGTCGGGGCGGCGTTCGGCTCGCCGTGGGTGGCATTGGGCAGGATGGAGCCATGACCGACCAGCCGCCCGAGGGCGCGTCCGAGCAGCCGCCGGACGCCCGTCCGCGGAGCGAACGGGTGCGCACGGTCGGGCGAGGGCTGCGCACGGGCGCGCGTGCCACGGCCCGGGGTGCCGCCGGCGCGGCGCGGGTCACGAGCCGCGCCAGCCGGTTCACGATGCGGCAGGCGCAGCGTGCCTCGGAGGCCGAGGGCGCGGGCGAGTCCGGGCTCTCCCGGCTGATCCAGATGCACTTCTTCAACACCGCCGGCGACGCGGCCGTGGCGATCTCGCTCGCCGGTTCGCTGTTCTTCCAGGTCCCCTCGGGCGAGGCGCGGGGCCAGGTCGCGCTCTTCCTCGGCCTGACCATGCTCCCGTTCGCCATCGTGGCGCCCCTGCTCGGCCCGTTCCTCGACCGCTTCGCCCACGGCCGGCGCTGGGCGATCGGGGCGACGATGGCGCTGCGCGCCTTCCTCTGCTGGGGCCTGGCCACCTCGGTGACCGGCGACTCGCCGTGGTTGTTCGCAGCGGCACTGGGCGTCCTGGTCTCCTCCAAGGCGTACGGCGTCACCCGCGCCGCCGCCGTCCCTCGGCTGCTGCCGCGCGACTTCACCCTGGTCCGCGCCAACGGCCGGGTCTCGATGGCCGGGACCATCGGCGCCACCGTGTCGGCGCCGCTGGCCGGCCCTGTTCTCGATGATCGGCCCGGAGTGGTCGCTGCGCTACGCGTTCGCGATCTTCGTCGTCGCCACCGATCTGCGCCATCCGCCTCCCCGAGCAGGTCGACTCCTCGGCCGGCGAGGACGAGCTGGTGCTCCGCGGACCGGGCTCGCGCCTCCACCGGGAAGCAGCCGCTCCCGGGTCCGGATCCCGCCGGCGGTCGCGTTCGCGCTGCGGGCCAACTGCGGCCCCCGCTGGCTGTCGGGGTTCCTCCTCATGTTCATGGCGTTCCTGCTGCGCGAGAACCCACCCGACTCGGGCCTGCGGGCCGAGGTCCTGATCGGCCTCGTCATCGGTGCCGCCGGCCTCGGCAACGTCCTCGGCATCCTGCTCGCCTCGCTCCTCAAGCGCCTCAACCCCGGCGTCACCGTCGTGCTGGCGCTGGTCACGGTCGCCGCGATGACCCTGGTCTGCACCCTGTTCTACGGCGTGCTGCCGCTGGTCCTGCTGGGGCTGACCGCCGGCCTGGCGCAGTCGCTGGCGAAGTTCTGCCTCGACGCGACCATCCAGCGCGACGTCCCGGCCCGGGTGCAGGCCAGCGCGTTCGCCCGCAGCGACACGACCCTGCAGCTGGCCTGGGTGATCGGCGGCTTCGTGGGCATCGCGCTCCCGCTCGACCCGGCCCGGCTCGGGCTCGGGGTGGCCGTCGCCGTGCTCACCGGCTGGGCGGTGTTCGTGCTGGCGAGCAGTCCACGTCGTCCGAGCCCGGCTGCCGAGCCCGCGAGGCAGACCTAGTCAGAGCTCACTGGGTGTGTCCCTGTTGCCGTGGGGAAGCCGGTTGTCACCGTGCGAGGCATGGAACTCGGCATGATTGTGCCCCAGATCCAAGCCACCCGGTGACGCGAATCTGGGGCAGAAGCCTCCCCATGTTACGACGCCGAAGGCCGCACCAAACCGCTGTCGGGTGCCCACGTCTCGGACGTGATGGGCGATGGCCTGAAGCCCTTCCATGCCGCGTAGACGCCGAGTGAAGCCTCCCAAGCGATCTCAGGCAGTGCCAGCAGGAACGCGGGTGCCGACCCGTTCTCGTATACCCCGAAGAGGATGAGGACGAAGGAGAGGATCAACATTGGGCCGCCGATCAGTCCCAACATCGCCATCTGACGAGGCACGAGACCCGAGCGATACATCAAGTAGCCCAGCATCAACCCGTTACCGAAACCGACCACGAGTCCCGGACCGAACAGGAACGCCCAGTCGTAGGTGGCTGCGAGAGTGTTGCCCTGGACGTCGAGCGCGGTGGCTTCGGCTTCAGTTGCTCCGACCAAGGCATCGCTCACAGACACGATCGAAATGATGCTCAGGATGCCGACGAGGATGAAAGCGGACTCGATGGTCCTCGCGGCAACGTACCCGAGCGCGATCTTTTCGCTCTGTCGCTTGACGATCGGATAGATCACCACGGCGGTCGCGATATTGGTCACGATGACCCCGAACTCCAGAAGCGCGCCCAGATACACACTGTTCTCTGAAACGTCACCGGGGGTGAAGCGCAACTCGCTGAAGGTGCCACCCACTCCATTTACGAAGAGGATCTTGGCTCCGATGGACGTGACGAAGGTGGCTATGAACAACCAGCCGAACAGTCGTGCGGTCCTCTGAGTATCCACCTGATTCGCCATGACGTTCCCCCTCGACGGCGATGCTGGGAGTGCTCGCTCAGGCGTCTCCCACAGTTACGACGTGAAACTACGTGTCGCCTTACTCACCGTGCTCACCCACCAAGGATGACTTCCCGAACGCGCGGCATCAGATACCCCGTGCGCTACGCCAGGACGTGTCGCAGCCTGATGGGGTCGTGGTCCGACGCGCCTACGTCCGCCATCGGCATGATGGTGCCCCAGATCCAAGCCACCCGGTGACGCGAATCTGGGGCAGAAGCCTCCCCGTCGCGGCCGTCACGACGCACGTCTCGGCATGACCGACCAGCGGCAATAGCGGCCAGGCCTACGCGCTGAACACCTCCCGGGAGAGTTGACGTGTCCGGGAGACAAGGCCTGCGGTGGGCGGACTACTGGTCTCTATGTGATCGAGCAGTGAGCCGATACGCAGCTGCCAGTCGCCGGCGACGTCCGTGGCGTCCGCGCGGTGAAGGGCGCGGACAAAGAGGCCCTCGGCCGCTTCAGGACGGTTCCGGGCAAGAGCCTTCAGGGTCACGATGACACCCATGCAGGCACTCTCATGGGGCGACCACGGGTCGGAGACCTGTACGTCCATTGACCCCAAACCCGCGGAGTGGATCTCCAAGTCCACCCTCCACCACAGCGGCCAACCCTGGAACCGCACGAATACGAGGCGCGAATCCGGCCGCACGTCCGGGTCCACCCGCAGCGACTCCACCTTCCCAACCCGCTCCAGGGTCACGCGGAGTGACTGCAGTTGCCCGGATGCCAGCCCCGGCGGGATGGTCCACCGGACGTCGATGTCACTGAAGGCGTCCGCTTCTTCCGGCATCGCCATCGAGCCGATCAGGCAGACCTCACCCGCGGAACATGCCGCGGCCAGTACATCCACGATCAGTGCCGCCGCTGCGCCGCGCGAAGCAGGAACTGTCGCGCTCACGAGGCAACTCTTCCACCTCCCAGCAATCAGGCTGCTGCCCGCGCACGCACAGCGGCATGTGCGTGCGGGCCCGCGTATCAGTGCTAGTACCTTCGGCCCTCCAGCGCTGCGAATCGGCGGAGTGATTGTGTGTCAGAGGCCGGTCTGGGAGCGGATGTACGCGGTGGTCGAAGTCGGCCAGCACGTTGCGGGAGACCGACGCGAGCTGGTCGCCGGCCTTGCGGAGGGCGGTCTTGTCGTCGGGGTCGCCGGCGAGGTCCTCGGCCTGGCGCAGGGCGTCGAGGAGCGCTTCGACGGCCGTGTCGCCTCGTGGCCAGAGGCCGACCTCGCGGCGGGCCTGGTCGGTCAGGGCGTTGACGGCGACGGCGAAGGGGCCTGTCTGCCAGGAACGGTGAGACTTGCCGATGACGTACGTCGGGATGAGCGCGTCGGCGGCGTGGACGATCTGCTCGGTGGTGAGGCCGTCTACATCGAGCTCACGGGCGTCGAACGTGCTGGGCTTCTCGGAGAGGCGGCGGGCGATGGCGAGGAGCACGAGCCGGTCGCGGGTCTCCCACTGGTCGGTCGAGCATGTCGCGGTCGTCGGCCATGGGTCAGCCGATTCCGGACTGGCGTGCGATGACGGCGCCCATGACGTCGACCATGACGTCGCGGGAGACCATTCCGACGGCGCCGGCGGCGCGGCGGATGAGGGTCTTCTCTTCGGGGTCGCTAGTTGTGTCCTCAGCCTGGCGGAGCGCGTCCACGAGCGCGTCCACGCCTTCGCTGCTTGGCCAGGTGCCGACGGCGCGACGGCCGCGTTCGGTGAGGTCGACTGCGTGGAGGTCCTGGTCTCCGCTGAGCATCATCGGGCCCCACTCGGCTTCGACGTACTGGGACTGCTCCAGCAGGTGGAGCGGCGCGCTCGACTTGGTCCTCAGGGAGGCCAGCAATTGCCGCGACCTGTGCGAGGTCAGACGTCGTCGGGGCCGTTGTCGTCGATGTGTCTGGCGAGCGCTTGCAGGGTCGGGAAGTCGCGGGAGGACCAGCGATCCGGGAGTGGGTCTGGGCTCATGGGTGGGCACGCTACGGGTGGCCGGTGACAGGTCACGTCCACCCGCTCCGATGAGTGGCCACAGGGTGCCCGAGCGCGCGCGCTCATCGCCGGTCCGCGCGCGGATCGCGGTCATGTGAGTGCACGTAGACGGACGTACCAATGGGGCCCGATCGACGCTCGCCCACGCGTGAGCGGGGCTGCTGGGCGGCTGTATTGGTGACGCTCCGTGTACTGGCTGCGGGCCGACCCGCACGCCATCTCGGCAGATGGGTGCGCTTTCAGTCCCGATTGGGACACACCCAGTCAGAGCTCAGAGCTCGAGCTCGTCGGCCAGCGCCCGCAGCAGCTTGGCGGTGGGCCGGGCGGTCTTCGCGTCCGGGTGACGTCCGCGGCGGTAGGTCTCACCGACGTCGTCGAGCAGCCGGATCGTGTCCTCCACGATCGCGACCATGTCCTCGGGGGCCTTCCGCTTGGCGTGGGACTGGTTGCGCTGCACGGAGGCCGGCGCGTCGACCAGCCGGACCTGCAGCGCCTGGTCACCGCGACGGCCCTGGGCGATGCCGAACTCCACGCGGGCGCCGTTCTTCAACGTCGTGACGCCCTCGGGAAGCGCGTCGGCATGCACGTAGACGTCGGGGCCGTCCTCCTGGGACAGGAACCCGAATCCCTTTGCGGGGTCGAACCACTTCACCTTGCCGCTCGGCACGCCACTGACCTTCCCTCTCGCTGCCCCGGCCTCTCGCCACGGCGCCGACCAACGATATCCGAGCCCGCACGGCGAGCCTGCGAGCCGGGTGGAGGGGCGAGGAGATTGAGGGCGTCGGCGCGGCGCGAAGCGGCGTGCGACGCGTCTCGAAATTCCCGCCAGGACCGGCGGCCAACCGGGTATCCGGGTGCGGGTCAGGTCGCACCCATGGGCAGCTCGACGCGGAACCGGGCACCCCGGCCCGGCTCGGACTCGACGGCGACGACCCCGCCGTGGGCGCGGACGATCGAGTCGACCAGCGCCAGCCCCAGCCCGGCGCCGGGAACCTCGGACTCGGTGGCCTGCCGGGTGCGGAAGAACCGCTCGAAGACCCGTTCCTGGTCGCCGGGGTCGATGCCGCACCCGGTGTCGGTCACCTCGAAGCTCAGCGTGGTCGGCGTCGTCGAGACGGTCAGCTCCACCTGGCCGCCGTCGGGCGTGAACTTCACGGCGTTGGCGAGCAGGTTGACCAGCACCCGCTCCAGCTCGACCTCGTCACCCCACAGCACCACGCCCGCCGGCGCCCGGTCCGGGACCAGCAGGTCGACCTGCCGGTCGCCGAGCACCGCCGAGGCCCGGTCACCGACCCGGCCGAGCATGGCGCGCACGTCGACGGCGTCGCGGACCGGCTGGAACGCATCGGCGTCGACCTTGGAGAGGCTGAGCAGGTTCTCCGTCAGCGCGAGCAGCCGCTGGCAGTTGCGCAGGATCACGTCGAGGGTGCGCTGCTGCGAGGGGCTGGGTTCGCCCACGTCCCCGTCGGCCAGCAGCTCGGTGTAGCCCTGGATGCTCGCCAGCGGCGTGCGCAGCTCGTGGGAGACCCGCCACACGAAGTCGTTCTTGACCTCGTCCACCTGCTGCAGCTGCCGCACCGTGTCGACCTGGCGCTGGTGGGCCTGCGCCTGCAGCAGCGCGCCGCTCAGGTCGTGGGCCAGCGCCTGGGCGACGATCCGGTCCCGGGAGCTCCAGGCGCGGGGCCCGGACCAGGCGTGCAGGGCCAGCCAGCCGACCAGCCCGCTTCCCGGCGTGCAGCGGTACGCCGGCGTACGCACGGCACCGGAGGTCGTCCATGACCCGGTGCGGTTCGGGCACCCGGTCGTCCGCGTCCAGCGCCTCGATCCAGAGCGAGGCCTCGCGGTCGGCGTGCTCGGCGACCAGCCGGCCGAAGCCCTCGTCGAGCCGGGTGGCGGCCGGCAGCTCGGGGACGCCCGGAGCCGCCCACTGTGTCACCATGCCGCCGACGTGGTGCTCCTCGGCGAGCCGGACCACGACCCGGTCGATCCCCAGTGCCTCACCCAGCGCCCGGACGGCCCGCTCCAGCATCCGCGCCGGGTCGAGGTCGGCGCGCAGCGAGCGTGACAGCGCGTAGGACAGGTCGGTGAGCTCGGCGCGTTCGAGGAGCTCGGCCTCGGCCTGCTCGAGACGCTGGACCGTCTGCCACAGCTCGGCGGTGGCCGCCTCGCCGATCTGCTCGGCGGACCGGCGGGCGCGGCGCTCGCGCTCGAGCTGTCGGCGGAGCAGGGCGACCTCGGTCCGGGTGGACGCGTCAGTCTCCATCGGCGCCGGCCTCGGCGGTGGTGAACCGGCACCGCATCAGGCACACCGGGTCACCCCGGTGGGTGCACTGCTCGTGGGTGACGGTGGCCAGCTCGCCGTAGTAGGCGGCCGCCCCGCCGAGCATCCCGTCGGCGAGCGCGCAGAGCCCGCGCCGCGACTGGTACTCCACGAGGAGCTCGGCGTCGCCGACGTGGGTGAACACGAACTCGGGCGGGTCGGCCCGCCGGTGGAACTTGCGGACCTCGGGATGGATCACGTCGTTGAGGGTGACCACGAAGTCGAGGGTGCGCCGATGCGGTGTGAAGAACTGGGGATACTGCGCGGAGAGGCCGAGCGCGGCCCCGTGGCCCAGGGTCCGGACCACCTGGTCGGGCGGGACGTCCAGGGCGCGTGATGCCGCACCGACGAGGGCGTGCAGCTCGGCGTCGGGGTAGTCGCCGATCGAGGTGTAGCCGCCCTCGAGGCCCGCGTCGGTCAGGAGCTGGTCCCAGACCTCCGCGCCGTGCGCGTCGGAGACCACGTCCTCGACGAGGTTGAAGATGATGCCCTTCACGCGCATCCTTCCGGCTCGATCCCAGCCCCCGCCGTGTCGTGCGGGCAGCAGCCTAGACCGCAGTGGACACCCGGTACCGGCAATTCAGAGCAGGTCGTTCAGGGAACCGGAACGGAACCCGCGGGGGTCGACGTCGGCCCGGTCGAACCCGGCCTCGAGCACCCCCGCCAGGATGCTCGCCTCGGCCGCTGGGTCGAGGGGCAGCAACCGGGCGTCGACCTCGACCGACGCGCGGTCGCCGAGGTCCCGGACCCGCAGGTTGCGCAGCGGTACGCCGAGCGCGGCCGCGGCGTCCCGCACCGCCAGCTCGGCCCGCTCGACCCTGGCCAGCCGGTGGGGGCTGACCTCGATGCCGTACGCGATCCGCGACGAGAGACAGGCGGCCTGCGGCTTGTCCCAGCTGGGGAGCGACCACGCCCGCGACGCCGTACGGATCTGGGCCTTGGTCAACCCCGCGTCGGCGAGCGGGGTGACCGCGCCCCGCTCGGCGGCGGCCCGGATGCCCGGTCGGAAGCCGGCGACGACGTCGTCGGCGTTGGTGCCGGTCGCGACGTGCGCCAGGCCGAGCCCGGCGGCCAGCGGCGTGAGGACGTCGAGCAGCTCGGCCTTGCAGAAGAAGCACCGCTCACCGCTGTTCGCCCGGTAGCCCGCCCGCTCCATCTCGTGGGTCTCGGGCGTCAGCACCCGGACCCCGAGCGACTCCGCGAACTCGCGTGCGGGGTCGCGCTCGGCCTGCGGCAACGAGTGGGAGTAGCCGGTGGCGGCCGCGACGCGCTCCGGCCCGAGGGCGCGGACGGCGGCGGCGAGGAGGAACGCGCTGTCGGCTCCCCCGCTGTAGGCGACCAGCACGGAGCTCCTGCCCCGCAGGTCCTGCTCCAGCGCGACCAGCCGGGTCGCGAGCACGTGGTCGGCGAACCAGGCCGGGAAGTCCGTCAGCGCGTCCAGCACCACATGGGTCCCCGCGGCGAGCAGCTCCTCGCGCGTGGAGCCCCCGGTCAGCACGGAGACGCTGGTCGCGCCGGCCGCGAGCGCACCCTCGACGTCGTGGACGTGGTCGCCGACGTAGATGCTGCACCCCTCCTGCCGCAGGGTCCCGGCCTTGCCGACGCCCCAGACCTCGCCTGCCAGCACGTCGTGGTCGACGCCGAGGTGCTCGAGGTGCAGCAGCGCGTTGGGCGTGAACTTGCCGGTGACCACCACGACCCGGCCCCCGGCCTGCCTGACCGCGGCGACCGACTCGGCGGCACCAGGCAGCAACGGCACCGACTCGATGGCGTGGCTGGGGTAGAGGGTGCGGAAGCGGTCGACGGCCGGCACGATCGCCGCCGCGGCGAGGTGCGGGCCGAGCATCAGGTCCAGCGGCGGCCCGAGGTTGGACGTCATCTCCTCGACCGGGAAGGCGACGCCGAGCTCGTCGCCCGAGGGCGCGCAGCACCGAACCGAACCCCGGAGCGGTGTCGATCAGGGTCATGTCGAGGTCGAACCCGACCGAGAGCGGCGCGGACATGGGGCCAGCCTAGGGTCCGGAGCCGCGCCGCCGATTCACCGGTCCCGCTGACTCATTTGCGCAGGTGAGGGACACTGGGTGTTTTCGCAACGAGTGGGACAGGCAGGACAGGTGGCGCGACCAGGTGGCAGTCACGGGTGGCGGCGGGGCGCCGGACCCGTCGCGCTCGGTGCTGCCCTGGCACTGGCCGCCGGGACGCTGCTGACGCCACCCTCAGCAGCCGGTACGGCCGACGAGGCCTCGACCCTGCACCTGGTCACCTTCGACGCCGCCGGCACGGCGGGCTACCGGGGCCCGCTGACGGCCGCCGGCTACCGCTCGGTGCTCACCGGCCAGCAGGACGCGGCGCTGGCGACGGTCGCCGCGGCGGCTCCCGTCTACCGCTGGACCACCGCCCTGAGCGGCGTGGCCGTCGAGCTCTCGCCCGAGCAGGTCGAGGGCCTGCGCAGCGCTCCCGGGGTGGCGGTGGTCGAGGAGGACGCCGTACGCGCGCTCGCCGCCGCCTCCGCGCCGGCCGCGTCCGCTCCGTCCGCGACGACCCGAGGGCGAGGCGGGCAGGGCGTGGTGGTGGGTGTCGTCGACACCGGCATCTCGCCCGACAGCCCGCTCTTCGCCGACTCCCCGGGCCTCGGCCCGCCCGCCGCACCGGACCGGCCGGCTTCGGCGGCGGCTGCCGGGCGGCGGAGGACTGGTCGCGCGGCGTGTGCAACGACAAGATCGTCGGCGCCAGCTGGTTCGTCTCCGGCTTCGGTGAGGACCGGCTCGCCTCCGACGAGCCACTCTCGCCCCGCGACGTCCGCGGCCACGGCACGCAGATGGCCTCCATCGCGGCCGGCAACGCCGAGGTGTCGGTCGACGCCCCCGGCCTGCACGGCAGCTTCGGCGGCGTCGCGCCGCGCGCCCGGCTCGCCGTCTACAAGGCCTGCTGGAGCGCGCCCGACCCGCGCGACGACGGGTGCTCGACCGCCGACCTGGTGACCGCGGTCGACCGGGCCACCCGCGACGGCGTGGACGTCCTCAACCTGTCGGTCGCCGGCGGCCCGGCATCGACACCCTCGAACGCGCCCTGCTCGGTGCTGCGGAGGCCGGGATCGTCGTGGTGGCCGCGGCCGGCAACGACGGCGCCGGCGGCTACGCCGGCCACGTCGCCCCCTGGGTGACGACCGTCGGCGGGCTCACCACCACCGACCACGGCGGCGCCGTCGACTTCGCCGCTCGCACCGTGGCCGGAACCATGACGGCCCGCAGGCCGGTGTCGGCGCGTGCCGTCCTCGGCCGCGCCATCCCCGCACCGGGCAGCACCCGCCTGGAGGCCGAGCTCTGCACGCCGGGGTCGCTGGACGCCTCCGGCGCGGCGGACCGCATCGTGGTCTGCCGGCGCGGCGAGCTGGGCAGGGTCGAGAAGTCGGCCGCGGTCCAGCGCGCCGGCGGTGTCGGCATGGTCCTGGTCGACACCCGCCGGGGCACTCCGGTCCACGACCTCCACTCGGTGCCCACCGTCCACCTGGACGAGGTGGCGGGGCAGCGGTTGGCGCGCTGGACGGCACGGCACCCGCAGCGCCGCGATCACGCTGCGCCCCACCCCGACGGCCGGACACCGCGCCGCGCGTGGCGCCGTGGTCGTCGGGCGGCGACCCGCGCGGCGGCTTCGTGAAGCCGGACCTCGTGGCCCCCGCGACCGGCGTCCTCGCCGGCTCCGCCCCGGCACACGCCGGCTCCCGCTGGACCTTCGCCTCCGGGACGTCGGCGGCGACCGCGTGGACCAGCGGCGCCGCGGCGGTGCTGCTGGCCCGCCACGACTGGTCGGCCGCCGTGGTCCGCTCCGCGCTCGCCACCAGCGCCGGACCAGCGGGGGGCACGCCTGCGGGCCGGAGCCGGTGCGCTGCGGCTGGAGGCGGCGCAGCGGACGCCGCTGGCCTACGACGTCGCCCCCGGCGACTACCGGTCCTGGCTGCGCGGCGACCTCGCCGACGTCAACACGCCCTCGCTGCTGGTGCAGGGCGAGTCGACCGCCCGCCGCCGCGTCACCAACATCGGCGCCACCACCGGGACCTGGCAGGTGTCGGTCGCGGGCTTCGAGCGCCACGACGTGCAGGTCTCCCCCGCCACGCTGACCCTGCGGCCCGGCCGCTCGGCGTCCTACCGCGTCACCGTCGGCAGCGGCTCGCTGGTCGGCGGCCTCGACCAGGGCGAGATCGTCTGGACCGGCGCCGACGGCGTCGAGGTCCGGATCCCGGTCGCCATCGGTCGCTAGCGCCACGTGGCATCAGCCGAGACCCAGCTCGGCCGCCGACTTCTCGCGCATCTCGACCTTGCGGACCTTGCCGGTCACGGTCATCGGGAACTCGTCGACGACCAGCACGTAGCGCGGGATCTTGTAGTGGGCGAGCCGGCCGGTGGCGAACGTCGCGGACCGCGTCGGCGTCGACCGGGTCGGCCCCGGACCTCATCCGGACCCAGGCGCACAGCTCCTCGCCGTACTTGTCGTCGGGGACGCCGACGACCTGCACGTCCTCGATGTCGGGATGGGTGTAGAGGAACTCCTCGATCTCGCGCGGGTAGACGTTCTCGCCGCCGCGGATGACCATGTCCTTGATCCGGCCGACGATCGTGCAGTAGCCGTCGTCGCGCATCTCGGCGAGGTCGCCGGTGTGCATCCAGCCGTCGGCGTCGATCGCCTCGCGGGTCTTCTCCGTCGTCGTCGCCAGTAGCCGAGCATCACGGAGTAGCCGCGGGTGCAGAGCTCGCCGGGCTGCGCCGCGCTCGACGGTCTCGCCGGTCGTCGGGTCGACGACCTTCACCTCGACGTGCGGGTGGACCCGGCCGATGGTCGCCGTACGCCGGTCGAGGTCGTCGTCGGCCCGGGTCTGGGTCGACACCGGGCTGGTCTCGGTCATGCCGTAGCAGATGGAGACCTCGGCCATGTTCATCTCCTCGATGCACCGCTTCATCACCTCGACCGGGCAGATCGAGCCGGCCATCACGCCGGTGCGCAGCGAGGACAGGTCGAAGGACGGCGAAGTCCGGGTGGTTCTGCATGGCGATGAACATCGTCGGCACGCCGTAGACGCCGGTGCACCGCTCCTGCTCGATGGTGCGCAGGGTGATCTCGGGGTCGAAGCCCGGGCGCCGGGATCACCATGGTGGCGCCGTGGGTGGTGCAGCCGAGGTTGCCCATCACCATCCCGAAGCAGTGGTAGAAGGGCACCGGGATGCAGAGCCGGTCCTGCTCGGTGAAGTTGATCAGCTCGGTGGTGAAGAACCCGTTGTTGAGGATGTTGCGGTGGCTGAGGGTGGCGCCCTTGGGTCGACCCGTCGTCCCCGACGTGTACTGGATGTTGATCGGGTCGTCGGGCGTCAGCGTCGCCTTCCGCTCCGCGAGCGCGTCCGGCGGGCAGCCCCTCGCCCTCGGCGACCAGCGCGGCCCACTCGTCGGTGTCGAGGTGGACGACCCGGCGCAGGCCGGGACACTCGTCGCGGACGTCCTGCGACCATGGCGCGGTAGTCGCTGGTCTTGAACGACGACGCCGTGACCAGCAGCGACAGCCCGCTCTGGTTGACCGCGTAGGCGAGCTCGTGGGTGCGGTAGGCCGGGTTGACGTTGACCAGGATCGCGCCGATCTTCGCGGTGGCGTACTGGGTCAGCGTCCACTCGGCGCAGTTCGGGGACCAGATCCCGACCCGGTCCCCCTTCTGGATCCCGGCCGCCATCAGGCCGCGCGCCAGCGCGTCGACGTCGGCGTCGAGCTCGCGCCACGTCCAGCGCCGGCCGCTCGCCACCTCGACCAGCGCCTCGCGATCGGGATGCCGGGCGACGGTCGCCTCGAGGTTGGCGCCGATCGTCTCCTCCAGGAGGGCGGGAGTCGTCTCACCACGTGCTGTCGACAGGTCGGCCATGCCCGCGAACCTACGCCGACCCGTGGCGCGGGGGTAGGGGCCCGGCACGCAGCCGGCCCCCGGAGACCGTGGTCTCCGGGGGCCGGCTGGATGGTGCTGGTGCTACAGGTGCGTCAGCTCGAGGAACCGACGCGGACGGTCATCACGCCCGCCTTGTTGACCCGGACCACCTTGATGGTGGTGCCGGTCTTGGGCACGTCGACGCTGAACCAGCCGGGCTGGTAGTGGCCCGGGTGGTCCTCCGTGCTCGAGGCGTGCTCGTCGTTGTCGAACCACCAGTCCCGCATGTCGTCGAACACCGCGCTGGCCCGCCTGGCTGCGGCAGCGTGTACCAGCTCGCCGCCGTGACGGAGCTTGACCCGCTTGCGTCCGGTCGAGACCGAAGCGTCGCGTCGTGCGCCGCGATCCGCGGCCGGAGCAGCGTGCCGTCGGGCGCGTGGTCGAACTCGGGGTGCGAGTCGACCGGCAGCACCTCACCGTGGCCGGGGTGGTCTCCGACGTTGTTGTCGAAGTAGGAGCTGTCCCAGTAGGTGATGAGCGCGCCCGGGTGTGTACTTGAAGAAGTCGACCCAGTTGGGACGCTTCGTCAGCCCGGCGAACTGGTAGTTGTGGGCCAGCACCTTGTCGCCGCCGACGTACTGACGGTTGTCCACGAAGTAGGCGTTGGTGTGCTGCGAGACGTCCGTACCGGTCGTGGTGCGGAAGCCGTCGAGGACCCAGCCCTCGTCGCGTCTCGGCGGTACCGATGAGGGTGCCGTCGATCGCGATGTTGTCGACCCGGAAGCCCGGACTCGACCGCGGCGCCGTCCGTCATGTAGCGGAACCGGATGTGCGTCGCGTCGTCCGGGACCGTGGCGGTCAGGTCGACCCACCCGCCCCGGTGTAGCCGGTGATGCCGGTGTCGCTGGCGTTGAGCCCGCTCTGGTCGTGCTCCACCGGGTCCTCGTGGTCCGCTTCCTTGTCGGAGAGGTTGGTCTCCAGCTGCGTCCAGGTCTCGCCACCGTCGCTCGAGCTCTCGAGGAACGCGTAGTCCCAGTCCGTCCTCGATCTCGTAGTTGACGACCGCCGTCAGCGGGCCGCCACCGGCGACCTCGGTGGTCATGGTGTTGTCGAGGTCGTTGCCCTGGTCGCTGTAGAAGTACCGCGTGCCGCACTCGTCGCACGGCGCGCCGAGCTCGGTCGTGACCGACTTGTCAGGCAGCAGCACGACCGCACCGTTGTCGACGGACGAGGCGTCCGAGGACTGGTTCGGCCGGATCTTGTGCGTGGCCGAGCGGCCGGTCCGGGTGACCTTGTAGTCGAGCCAGCCCAGCGAGAACTTCTCCCAGGCGCCCATCGGCGTGGGCCGGTCGCCGATGCCGGCGTCGCTGCGGCAGGGTGCCGCGCGACTGCGCCATCAGGGACCAGAAGCCGACGCTGTTCTCGGCGCCGCCGGAGTTGCCGGAGGTGTCGTAGAGGTCCGGCAGGCCGAGGTCGTGGGCGAACTCGTGCGCGAACACGCCGAGGCCGCCGTTCTCGGGCTGGACGGTGTAGTCGTTGACCCACACGCCGGTCGGGTTGTTCGGGCACGTTGACGATGCCGCCGCCGGAGGCGCCGCCCTCGCCGGCGTTGACGCCACCGATCTGCGCGCCGCCCTCGGGACCGGTGCCCGGAGGCTGGACCTGGGCGTGCCCTTGTGGGCCCAGATGGCGTCGATCGCCGTAGACCGGGTCGCCGTCGGACTCGTCGCCACCGGCGTGGACGAGCTGGAAGTGGTCGATGAAGCCGTCGGGCTCCTTGAAGTTGCCGTCCTCGTCGAAGTCGTAGCGGTCGAGCTCGTCGAAGGTCTTGAGGTAGTTGCGGACCTTGTCCATGGTCCAGCCGCTGGCGAGCTTGCTGTCGACCCAGTAGGCCAGCGCGTCACGGACGAGGAACCATGGTGTTGTTGCAGGCGACGCCGTCATCGTGTCGCGGCCGTAGCGGGCCTCGTTGAAGGGGACCTTCACCCACTCGGTCACGGCGCCGTCGATGGAGAACTTGCCGTTGGACTCGCGCTCGTAGAACTTGCGCATCCGCTTGAAGTACATGTTCTCGAAGTGGCTGGCGGTCGTAGTTGTTCTGCCACAGCGTCGAGTTGTCCTTCTTGCGGTTCGGCTTCGGGATGTCGTTGTGCATCGGGCCGTCGAAGGTCGGTGGCGTTGCTCTGCTCCGGGCCGTCGGGGTACGGCCGGGTGGGTCGATGTCCCCGAACTCGGCGAGCACGACGAAGATCTTCTCCGTGCCGGTGGTGGCGACCCGGCCGTAGATGCCCTTCGAGATCTTCTCGGCCTCGCCGGAGCCACCGGTCGCGAGCCGCTGCTCGAGCGCCGCCTGCTGGATGGCGTCGTGCTTCTGCTTCCAGGCGGGGGCGGGCAGGTCGTCGCCGCGACGCTGGTCGCGTCGCTGGCGGCGAGACCCGGTGCGGTCGCCGGGGCGGGTGCTGCCCCGACGGATCCGGCGGTGAGGGGCAGCACTGCTGCCCCGACGAGTGAGGCAGTCGCGAGCGCGACGAGCCTGTTCCTTCTCAAGAGCTTTCCTCCCATGTGCTACGTCGGCGGTCCCTGTGACGCCGAGCGCGCCCCCGGGGCCCGCCGCGGAGCGAGGAGCGGTCCCGAGTACCCACGCACCACATATCGTCGGACCCCCTCAAGGGAAGGGCGGCACGGCATCGTTATCTGACCGTTACCGCCTGACGCACCATGACCGAGCGGCCGTCACAAGCCCGACCGGCCAGTAGGTTGGAGCCATGGAGAGCGGCATGGACACCGAAGCCGTGCTCGACCTGGTGCGGGACGTCGCCGAGCAGGTGGTGGTCCCCCGGTTCCGCTCCCTCGAGTCCCACGACGTGAGCGAGAAGGGTCCGGGCGACCTGGTCACGGTCGCGGACCAGGAGGCGGAGCGGCTGCTGACCCGGGCGCTCGTCGCGGCGTACCCCGTCCGCGGTGATGCTGGGCGAGGAGGCGACGTCGCGCGACCCCGGGTTGCTCGACCGGTTCCGTGCCGCCGACCACGCCTTCACGATCGACCCGGTCGACGGCACCAAGAACTTCGTCCGCGGCTCGCCCGACCACGCCGTGATGGTGGCCGAGATCCGCGGCGGCGAGACCGTGCGCAGCTGGATCTGGCAGCCGCAGCACCGGGTCGGCGTACGTCGCCGAGCGCGGCGCCGGCGCCTGGCGCGACGGGCAGCGGCTCACCCGGCCGCCGGTCGGCGACCGGCTGCGCGGCGTGACCGTCGCGCCGGTCGTGGATCGGTCGCGCGCTGGGGACGCTGTCGGCCCTGGAGCTGACCTGGGTCTGCTGCGGCGTCGACTACCCGAAGCTGGTCGAGGGCGAGGCCGACTACGCCGTCTACCGCAAGGGCAAGCCCTGGGACCACGCCCCCGGCTCGCTGCTCCTCAGCGAGGCGGGCGGTCGGCTCGGCACCTTCGACGGCGTGCCGTACTCACCCCAGGCCGGCGAGCCGGCCGGACTGGTCGCGGCCGCGGACCAGGCGACGTACGACCTGGTCCACGGCCTGCTCCCCGACCTGGGCTGAGCCTCCGGCTCAGCGGTGCGCGTCCCGGACGACCCGGTCGTGACGCAGCGACGTCGCCTTGGTCTCCTTGGCGAACAGCACCGCGATGACCGTGATCACCGAGGCGATCGTGACGTAGACGGCGACGGCGAACGTGTTGGCGTTCGCGATGTCGTCACCCAGCAGCTCGACGGCGATGATCGGCGCCAGTGCACCGGCGAAGATCGAGGCCAGCTGGTAGCCGACGGAGGCGCCGGTGTAGCGCACCGAGGTGCCGAAGAGCTCGGAGAAGAACGCGGCCTGCGGCGCGTACATCAGCGAGTGGAAGAACAGGCCGACGGTCACGGCGAGCAGCACGCTGCCGGAGGTCATGTCCTCCAGCAGCCCGAAGAACACGAAGGACCAGGCAGCCACACCGACGGCGCCGACGAGGTAGAGCGGACGACGCCCCACCCGGTCGGAGACCGCGCCGAGCGCGGGGATCAGGAAGAACTGGAACGCCGCGGCGATCAGCAGCATCTTCAGGATCAGGCCCTTGTCGGCCTCGAGGTAGGTGGTCACGTAGGTGATCGAGATGACGGTGAAGATGTAGTAGGAGATGTTCTCCGCCATCCGCATGCCCATCGCGATGAAGACCTCGCTGGGGGTAGGTCCTGATCACCTCGAGGATCGGCAGGTGGGAGTCGCCCTGCTTCTTGTCCGCGATCTCGGCCTTGGCCTCCTGGTAGACCGGCGACTCCTCGAGCTGGAGGCGGACGTAGAGGCCGATCAGGACCAGGACGGCGGACAGCAGGAACGGGATGCGCCAGCCCCACGCCTCGAAGTCGGCGTCGCTCTGGACCGCGGCGAGCACGAACAGCACACCGGTCGCCATCAGGTTGCCCAGCGGGACGCCGGCCTGCGGCCACGAGGACCAGAACCCGCGGTTCTTCTCGTCGCCGTGCTCGGCGGCCATCAGCACCGCACCGCCCCACTCGCCGCCGACCGCGAAGCCCTGGAGCAGCCGGCAGACCAGCAGCAGGATCGGCGCGGCCACGCCGATCGTCGCGTACGTCGGCAGCAGGCCGATCGCGAAGGTCGCGACCCCCATCATCATCAGCGCGACGACGAGCATCTTCTTGCGACCCACCCGGTCACCGAAGTGTCCGAACACCACACCACCGAGCGGCCGCGCGACGAAGCCGAGGGCGTAGGTGCCGAAGGCGAGCAGCGTCGCGGTGACCGGCTCCGACTCCGGGAAGAACAGCGTGCCGAAGACCAGCGCCGCGGCCGAGCCGTAGAGGAAGAAGTCGTACCACTCGACGGCGGTGCCGACGAGGCTGGCGAAGACGACCTTGACGATCGAGTTCTGCTGGGGACCGCTGCCCGTGTCCTGGGAGGAGGCTGACTGGGTGGTCATGCGCTGTTCCTTTCGGGTGGTGCTGGGACGGGGGTGTGACGTGTCTACGCGGCGGACCAGCCGCCGTCGAGCATGAAGGACGAGCCGGTGACCGACGCCGAGGCGGGACCGCACAGGAAGGCCACCATCTCGGCGACCTCCGCCGGCTCGACGAGCCGCTTGAGCGCCGTACGGGCGAGGAGGACGTCGTCGACGACCTCGCTCCTCGGGGATGTCGTGCGCCCGCGCCTGGTCGGCGATCTGTCCCTCCACGAGCGGGGTCCGGACGTAGCCGGGGCACACGGTGTTGCTGGTGACGCCCTTGTCGGCGCCCTCGAGGGCGATCACCTTCGACAGGCCCTCGAGGCCGTGCTTGGCGCTGACGTAGGCCGACTTGTACGCCGAGGCGCGGTGGCCGTGGACGCTGGAGACGTGGACGACCCGGCCCCAGCCGCGGGCGTACATCCCGGGCAGGACCTGGCGGGTCAGCCAGAACGGCGCGAGCAGCATCAGCCGGTGGATCAGCTCGAACCGCTCGGGCTCGAAGTCCTCGATCGGGGCGACGTGCTGGATGCCGGCGCAGTTGACCAGCACGTCGGCGTCGAGGCCCAGCCCGGCGACCGCGACCTGGTCGGCGAGGTCGAGCGCGCGGTGGTCGCCGCCGATCTCGGCCGCGTGCGCTGCCGCGGCCGACTCGTCGCGATCGAGGATGAGGACCTTGGCACCGGCGTCGGCGAGCCGGGTGGCGACCGCGGCCCCGATGCCGCTGGCACCACCGGTGACCACCGCGTGACGGCCCGACAACGGGTCGGCAGGGGTCGCGGAGGTCTCGGGCATGCGGTCGACGCTAGAGGTCCGCCCTCCGGGGCTGCCATGTGGGAGTGGCACACAAAGTGGTCTCAACCATGTGCCGGGGAGCCAAGATCAGGCGCGCAGTGCGTGCTCCAGGTCGGCCCAGAGGTCCTCGACGTCCTCCAGCCCCACCGACAGCCGGAGCACCGCGTCGCCGGGTCGGGCGTCGGCGGCCACCGGGCGGTGGGTCAGCCCGGCCGGGTGCTGGACCAGGGTGTCCACCCCGCCGAGCGACACCGCATGGGTGATCAGGGTGCAGCCGGCCGCCACCCGCGCAGCCGCCTCGAACCCGCCGGCGAGCTCGAACGCGAGCAGGCTGCCCGGGCCGGACATCTGGGTCCCGACCAGACCGGCCGGGTCGCACTCCTTGAGACCGGGGTAGCGGACCGCGGCCACGGCCGGGTGCTCGGCCAGCCGCTCGGCGAGCACCACCGCGGACTCCTGCTGCGCACGCACCCGGACCGGCAACGTCTGCAGGCCGCGGTGCAGCTCGTAGGCCGCCAGCGGGTGCAGCACTCCGCCGGTCAGCGCCCGCACCTGGCGGAGCCTGGTCAGCCACGCCTCGCCCCCGACCACGACACCACCCATGGCGTCCCCGTGGCCCCCGAAGAACTTGGTCGCCGAGTGGAGGACCAGCCCCGCACCGAGGGTGAGGGGCCGCTGCAGGACCGGGGTCGCGAACGTGTTGTCGACGGCCACCGGCACCTCGCCGGCCTGCGCGACGACGGCCGCGAGGTCGACGAGGTCGACGGTCGGGTTGGCCGGCGTCTCGACCAGCACCAGACCGGTGTCGTCGGTGATCGCCTCCGCCACCCGGTCGGGCGTCGCCCAGGTGACGCGGGTGCCGAGCATGCCCGAGGCCAGCACGTGGTCGGTGCCGCCGTAGAGCGGGCGGCACCCCACGACGTGCGGGCGGCCCGCCGCCACCGACGCCGTCAGCACGGCGGCCAGCGCCGCCATGCCGGTGGCGAACGCCACCGCCCCGTCGCCCCCCTCGAGCTGCGCGACCGAACGCTCGAACCGGTCCACGTTGGGGTTCCAGAGCCGCTGGTAGACCAGCGAGTCCGCCTCCCCGGGCCGGCCACCGGTGGCGAGGCGCTCGTACGACGCCCCGCCCGTGAGCACCGAGTCGAGCGGGTAGGTCGTGGACAGGTCGATGGGCGGCACGTGGACACCGAGCGCGGCGAGATCCTCGCGGCCGGCATGGACGGCGGCGGTGTCGAAGCGGGTCATGGCGTCAGGGTGATGGTTTGTGGGCATGATCGGCAACAGATCCGCAGATCCTGCGAAATATGCTCCGACGCAGACCCATTTCCACGACTGGGGAGCGTACGGTCGACCTGTGCCGAAGAACCCCCGGCCCCCCGGGCCGCCGCCCCGCGAGCGTCCGCCGCTCGACGAGGTCGACCGACGGCTGGTCGCTGCCCTGCTCGAGAACGGCCGCGCCTCGAACGTCGCCCTGGCGCGCGCCGCCGGCGTCTCGGAGTCCACGTGCCTGGCGCGGGTGAGGTCGCTGCAGGAGCGCGGGGTGGTGCGCGCGGTCACCGCCGAGATCGACCTGGCCCGGGTGGGACTGTCGGTCCAGGCGATGGTGGCGATCCGGTTCGCCGGCCACCTGCGCGCCGACGTCGATGCCTTCGCCGAGGAGGTCACCGGGCTGCCCGGCGTCCTCGCGACCTACAACATCAGCGGCGCCAACGACTTCCTGGTCCACGTGGCGGCGCGCCACGCCGGAGGCGCTGCGGGACTTCGTGCTCGATCACCTCGCCGGGCGCCGCGGCGTGGTGCATGCCGAGACCAGCCTGATCTTCCACACCAACCGCGGCCGCAACGTCCTCGCCGACTGACGTCGCCGGTGGCGGGTCAGGGTTGCCGCAGCCGGTGCACCCGCAGCGCGAGCTGGAGGTCCAGGCTCCGACCCGGGTCGCGCCAACCGGGGCCGAGCAGCTCGCCCACCCGGTCGAGCCGCTGAGAGACGGTGTTGGGGTGGACGTGGAGCCGGTGCGGCGGTCTCCTTCACCCGGCCGCCGGTGGCGAACCACGCGTCGAGCGTCTCGCGCAGGCTGGTGCCGCGGCCGGCGTCGTAGGCGAGGACCGGTCCGAGCGTGGCGTCGACGTACGCCGCGAGCTGCTCGGGTCCGTTCTCGCCGAGCAGCAGCCGGGCCAGCCCGAGGCCGGCGGGGTCGCTGACCTCGCCGGTGCGGCCGAGGGTGAGGAGCGTGTCGAGGCAGCGCCGTGCCTCGGCGTACCCCGCGGCGAGGCCGTCCGGCTCCGCGGCGCACACCCCGACCGTGGCGCTGCCGCCGGCGGCGGCCACCGCGGCGGCGAGCGCGTCACCGACCGCGCGCGGGTCGTCGCCGGGGACCAGCAGCACCGGGCGGCCGAGGTGGTCGCCGGCCAGCCCGAGCTGCTCCGTCGCGAGCCGCGCCAGCACCCGGCTGGCCGGGAACCGGTCGAGCTCGTGGACGGCGGCGACCGCGAGCACGAGCGGACCGTCGAGCGAGACGTGACGGCGGCGTGCCCGTTCCCGCAGCGCCGGCAGCGCCTCGGGGCGGGCGTCGAGCAGGTCGCTCAGCAGCTCGCCGCCGAGCCGGTCCTCGGTCTCGGCGACGGTCCGCGCGAAGAGGATCACCAGCGCGGTCACCAGCGCCCCGCGCTCGAGGGTCCGCCGCTCGGGCTGGGGCAGCACCCGGCCGGTGTGCAGCACCAGCGTGGCGACGTGCTCGGGTCCGGCCTGGGCGGTGGCGACGTAGGCGTCGCCGACGCGGACGCTGCGGCCCGAGGCCAGCGACTCGGCGACGCCCGGCTCCCATCCCGGTCCGGCCGGGCGGCCGGCCAGCAGCGCGCCGTCCGGGGCGTGGATCGGCGAGGTCGCCGCCCAGGATCTCGGCGAGCACTCCGGAGACCTCCTCGACCCCGCCCCCCTCGACCAGCAGGTCGGTCAGCCGGTCGTGGGCGACCGCGGCGCTCTCGACGGCGGCGGTGTGCTCGGTCATGGTCCGGTGGGCGGCGTCGAGGTCGGCGAACAGCCGCGCGTTCTCCAGCGCCACGGCGGCGTGAGCGGCGAACGAGGTCAGCAGCGTGACCTCCGAGGGCGGGAACGGCCGCACCGAGCGGTGCACCGCGAGCAACGCGCCGATGACCCGGCCGTCCAGCACCAGCGGGACGCCGAGGATCGCCCGGATCCGCTCGCCCGCGACCGCCTCGTCGATGTAGCCGCGGTGCACGAACCGCTCGTCGGCCTGGTAGTCCTCGGTGAAGTACGGCGCACCGGTCTGCGCCACCAGGCCGAGCAGCCCGGTGCCGAGCGGGAGCCGGAGCGAGCGGAACTCCGGGGTGAGCGCACCGTCGGTGACCTTCATGTACGACGCGCCCTCGGTCTCGTCGTTGAGCGACAGGTAGGTCATGTCCGCGTTCAGCAGCTGCCTGGCCCGGCGCACGATCGCGGTGAGGATGTCGTCGACGTCGCGGATCGCGGTCAGGTCGCTCGCGGTCTCGTAGAGGGCGCGGAGCTCGGCCTCGCGCGCCTGCCGCCGGGCGAGCAGCTCCCGGATCCGCAGCGCCACGTCGTACTGCCGTCGCAGGGCGGCGAGCTCCTCGCCGCTCAGCGCCGCGCGGCCTCGGCGTCGGCAAGCACCCGGTCGAAGGCCGCCCGCGGCGCCTCGCCGTAGAGCAGGTCGAGGAACGAGTCGGTCATCGGGGCCCGGTCAGGACTCCCGACGACGGTCATGCTCCGGTCGCCGAAGCGGACCACGTCGCCGGTGAGCAGCGTGGTGGGCCTGCCCGGGGGCAGCTCCCGGGCGACCCCGGAGCGGACCAGCATCGAGCCGTTGGTCGAGCCGCGGTCCATCACGACCAGGACGCCGTCGGCGGCGACCTGGAACTGGGCGTGGGTCTTGGAGACCGACATGTCCTCCGAGGGCAGCGGCACCAGGTGGCGCACCGGCTCACCGGGTCGACCCTCGGGACGGCGGCCGACCAGGGCGAGGCCCTCGACCAGGAACGTCTCGCCGGTGTCGAAGGTGACCCGCCAGCTCGCCGACGACGCGGCCGGCCCGGTGGCGCCGCGGATGACGGTCCGGTCGGCCGGCGCCGGCCGTCGGCGGCGCGGCCGGGGGCGGGCCGGCGGGCAGCGGCGTGCGGCCGGGCGGCGCTCCGGGCGGGAGGGTCAGCTGTGTCCGCGCGGGGCGCCGGACGGGGGCCGGTCGACGCGGGTGCCGACCCCGGTCACCGGCGCCGTCTGCTGGCGCCGTGGCGGGATCGCGGCCGGCGCGGGCGGCGGTGCCGGGGCGAGTCGCAGCGCGGTGAGGTTGACCACCTGGCGGGGTGCGTCGTCGGTGGCGACGGCGACGCGTTCCTCCACCGGGCGTACGTCGACGACGACGCTGTGGCTGAGGTGGTCGTGCCAGCCGCGGCGCTGGCGCCCGCGGTCGGTCACCGCGGTCTGGGCGAGCGTGGCCACGCCGAGGCCGAACGTCGGCAGGGCCGCCAGGCCGAGCACGAGGGTGCGCAGCAGGGCACGGCCGACACCGATCGGCGTACCTCCCTCGGCCTGCACGACGCGCAGGCCCATCGCGGCCTTGCCGGGAGACGTGCCGGCCAGGCCGAGGGCGAGCGCGAACCCGAGCCCGACCAGCAGCACGACGCCCGTGACCAGGCCGACGCCGGGCCAGACCCGGCCCTCGGAGAAGAACAGCCGGTAGCCGAGGTAGCCCGCGAGGGCGAAGAGCGACCACGCGATCAGCCGGTCGATCGCGAACGCGTGGAACCGGCGGTCGAGGCCGGCCGGCGGGTAGGCCGAGACGTGGCCCGGGGCAGCGGGGGCCGACATCAGGGATTGATCACCTGGATCGTGACGCCGTCACCGAGGTCGATGATCGCGCCGGGGATCAGCTGCACCGCGATGCCGGCCTGCAGGTCCTCGGGCGGCAGCCCGGGCTGGACGAGGACGGTGCCGTTCGTCGAGCCGAGGTCGGTGACCACCGCACCTCCGTGGTCCGCACCGGACCCGGGCCGGATCTCGAGGTGGGTCGAGGAGATCTCCTGCGCCGGGCTGGGCACCGTGACCAGCCGCGGCTGGTCGCCGGAGGTGAACCGGCGTGCCTCCGGCGCCCGGCCGACCAGCACCGCCCGGTCGACCTCGACGTCGTCGCCGCTGGAGAACACGAGGCGGGCGACCGGGCGCGGCGCCGACCGACGGCGTCTCGTCGGTGGCGGGGTCGGCAGCCACCGCGCCGGCCCGGGTGTCGCCGTCGTGCTCGATCGGCGGGGGCGGACCGGACGGGACACCGAACGGCGAGGGCGGCGGCGGGGTCCGCGGCGCGACCGGCTCGGGTCCGATCGGGCCCGGCGGCGCGACGTCCGACGGGAGCTGCGGTGCCGGCTCCTGCTCGGGCTCGGGCTGGGGCTCCGGGGCTCCTGGGGCTCGGGCTCGGGCTCGGGCTCGGCGGCTCCGGCTCGGGCTCGGGCTCCGGCTCGGGGTCCGGGGTGTCGAGGCTCGTCGCCGGGGCTGCCGGCACCTGGACCTGCGGAGAGGCAGCCGGCTCGGCCACCTCGCTGACCCGGACCAGCCCGTTGTCGATCGGCAGCGGGCGCCCCGTCCGCCTGCTCACCCTCGGCGCCGACCACGAGCCGGGTCGCGCTCACGTCGGAGAACGATCGCTCCGCCCAGGTGGTGACGTCGGTGCCGGCCACCTCGACGGTGTCGGCGCCGGTGGTGAACCAGGCGCGGGCCTCGCCACGGATCACGACCTTGGTCTCCCCCTCGACGGTCGAGACCAGCACGAAGCCGGGGAGGTCGCGCAGGCCCTCGGAGATCAGCGCGTCGAGGACGACGTCGAAGCCGGCGCCGTCGTCGACCAGCGCCCACAGGGTCCCGACGCGTCCCTTCTCCGAGGGTGGCAGCAGGACCAGTGCGTGCTCCCCGAAGATCCCGAACCACTGCCCGGGTCGGTAGCTGCGCGCGGCGGTCGCGTCGGTCACGGCAAGGCCCCCAGTTTCTGTTCGAGGCTCAATCGCTGGCGGTCGGAGTCGTAGTCCGGGACGTCGGCCCATCCCACCACATCGATGACGACGGCGGTCGCGTTGTCGCGGCCCCCGGCGGCGAGCGCCTCCTCCACGAGGAGGTCGGCTGCGTCACGCGGGTCCTCGGCGTCGACGAGGACCGCCGCGATGGCGGCGTCGTCGATCATGCCGCTGATCCCGTCGGAGCAGAGGAGCAGTCGTTCGACGGAGTTCAGCGGCAGCAGGAAGTAGTCGGCGTCGGCGAAGTCCGGACCGCCCAGGGCGCGGGTGATGACGTGGCGCTCGGGGTGGGTGGCGGCGTCCTCGGTGGTGATGGTCCCGGCGTCCACGAGCTCCTGCACGACGCTGTGGTCGACGCTGACCTGCTCGAGCCGCTCGTCCTTGAGCCGGTAGATGCGGGAGTCCCCGAGGTTGACCAGCAGCCACTTCGGACCGCCGTCGTCGACGAGCAGGGCGGCCGCGACGGTGGTGCCGGCGTACCCGCGCGCCCGGTGCTCGGCGATCTGCTGCGCGCCGTACTCGCTGATGCGCCGCTGGCACTCCCGGATCGTGGCCGCCACGAGGTCGCCGCCCCGCGCGGGGTCGTAGCCGTCCTCCGCCAGCCGACCGAACTCCTCGACGACGATCCGGCTGGCGACGTCGCCCCCGTCGTGCCCACCCATGCCGTCGGCGACGACGAAGACCGGGGGCATGGCGAGGAACGAGTCCTCGTTGACCTCTCGCACCCGACCGACGTCGGTCCGGGCGCCGTGGTGCAGCTCGACGTGCTTCATCCCACCTCCTGGGCGGGCAGCAGCGTACGGCCTCGACCGGGGGTCGTGCCCGGTAGCGTGGGGCGGATGGCAGAAGTCGGGTCGGCCGGCGCAGGGTTCCGGACCCTCGCCGAGCAGCTGAGGGCATGGCCGGACGACCGGCTCACCCGCCTGTTGCGGGACCGTCCCGACCTCGCCACTCCTGCCCCTCACGACTCCGGCCAGCTGGCGTCACGTGCCGCCACCCGGACCTCGGTGGTCCGTGCCCTCGACCAGCTGAGCATGGTCGAGCTCTCCGTCCTTGATGCCCTCGTGGTGGCGGGTCAAACCCCTTCGGCCCAACTCCCCGCACTTGTGTACGCCGACGAGGCGGTCGTGGCCGCGGCCGCGGAGCGGCTCGTCGACCTCTGCCTGGTCGTGGGAGTCGACCGGGGGGCTGCGGCCGCTGACGGGTGTGGTCGAGGCGATGGCGCCGGGCAGCCCGGGGACCAGCGGGGTCCGACCACGGTCTGAGGACGCCCCGGCGCCCGAGCGGGTGCTCGCCCTCCTCGACGAGCTCGGCCCGGAGGCCCGGGCGATGCTCGACCACGTCGACGCCCACGGCGGCCAGGCGACCGCCGGGTCGGCCCGGACCACCCTCAGCCCGGACCAGGCCGAGACCCCGCTCGAGGAGCTGCTGGCCCGACGGCTGCTGGTGCCCCGCGGCGGAGTCCTCGTGCTGCCGGGCGAGGTCGGGCTGGCGCTGCGGGACGGGCGCACCACCAGCGAGCCCGTCGACCGGGTCCCCGACATCGCGACCACGTCACGTTCCGCCGCCCTGGTCGACCGGGCGGCAGCAGGAGCCGCGTTCGAGGCCGTCCACCGGGTCGAGCTGCTCCTCGACCACTGGGGCAGCGAGCCGCCCGGCGAGCTGCGGGGCGGTGGGCTCTCGGTGCGCGACCTGAAGGCCGCCGCCGGGGTGCTCCACACCACCGAACGCGTCGCGGCGCTGCTGGTCGAGGTGGCGCGCGCGGCCGGTCTGCTGGCCACCCGCGCCGACTCCCACGGCGACCCGGTCTGGGTGCCGACCGACGCCTTCGACGCCTGGACCGCGCAGGACCACGAGCACCGTTGGCTGCTGCTGGCCCATCACTGGCTGCTCATGCCACGGCTGCCCGCGCTCGTCGGCAGCCGCGACCCCGCCGGCAAGGGACGCAACGCGCTGAGCACCTCGCCGGGCGCCGACCTGACCAGCCCGATCGCGGCCGAGACCCGCCGGATGGCGCTCACCGCGCTGACCGGGCTGGCACCCGGCGAGGTGCTCGCCGCCGGCACCGGCGTCCCGTCCCTGGTCGCGCACGTCAGCCTGGCAGCGGCCGCGCCGCCCGCGCAGCCGTCCCGAGCAGGTCGCGTGGGCCGTCGAGGAGGCAGCGGTGCTCGGGCTGCTCGGACTCGGCGGCGCGGCGTCGTACGTCGCCCTGCTGCTGTCCGGCGAGGAGACCGCCGCCGCGGCCGCGCTCTCCCCGCTGCTGCCGGAGCCCGTCACCCGGGTGCTGGTGCAGGCCGACCTCACCGCGGTCGCGCCCGGCCCGCTCGAGACGGCGGTCGCGCGGCAGCTCCACCTGGTGGCCGAGGTCGAGTCGCGGGGCGGGGCGACCGTCTACCGCTTCACACCCGGCTCCGTCCGCCGCGCGCTCGACGTGGGCTGGTCGGCGCTGGAGATCCACGACTTCCTCGACTCGGTCGCGGCGACCGAGGTGCCGCAGCCGTTGCGCTACCTCGTCGACGACACCGCCCGGACCTTCGGCACGATCCGGGTCGGTCACGCCGAGGCGTTCCTGCGGGCCGACGACGAGACCGCGTTGACCGAGCTGCTCCACCACCCCAAGGCCGCTGCCCTGGGGCTGCGCCGGATCGCCCCGACCGTGCTGGTCTCCGACACCCCGCTCGACGTGCTGCTGCCGCGGTTGCGCGAGCTCGGCTCGGCGCCGGTCGTGGAGGCCGCCGACGGGACGGTCCGGATCGCCCGGCCCGACCTGCTGCGGGCCCGCGCGCCCCGCGGCCCGCGCGCCGCCGGGACGGTCGTGGCGCGGGAGGCCGCGCAGGCCGCCCAGGTCGTCGCCGCCGTCCGCGCCGGTGACCGGGTCACCGCCAGCCGCCCCACCGGCCCGGTCGAGACCCTCTCCCCCAGCGGCTCCCTGGCGGCACTGCGCGAGGCGATCGAGACCGGGGCGGCCGTGCTGATCGGCTACCTCGACAACCACGGTGTGCGCAGCGAACGGCTGGTCGAACCGGTCCGCGTCGAGGGCGGCCAGCTCACGGCGTACGACGTGCGCAGCGACGACACCCGCCGGTTCGCGATCCACCGGGTCACGTCGGTGCGCAACGCCTCCGACGCCTGAGCACGACCGCCGTAGACTCGGGGTGTGGACTTCATCCGGTACGCCGACGCGTCCGCGAACCTGCTCAACGCCCGGCTCGCCGACCGCGACGACCTGATCGGCCTGCTGGTCTCGCGGCAGTGGCTCCACGAGTCCTGCACCGACCGCGACGCGGTGGTGCTGCGACGGTTCCAGCGCGAGCTGCGGCCGGTGTTCGAGGCCTCCGGCGTCGGCGACGTCCGCGGGGTGATCGACGGCCTCAACGAGCTGATGGAGAAGTACCCGATCACGCCGATGATCTCCGACCACGCGCCCGACGACCTGCACCTCCACGTCGCGACCCGCTCCGCCAGCGTCTCCGAGCTGCTGGTCGGCGAGTCACTGCTCGGACTGTCGACGCTGGTCTGCGACCTCGGCCCGACCCGGCTCGGCGTGTGCGCGGGCAAGAAGTGCGACAACGTCTACGTCGACACCTCCCCCAACCAGTCGCGCCGCTACTGCTCCGACCGCTGCTCCTCGCGCGCGAACGTCGCGGCCTACCGCGCCCGGCAGAAGGCCGAGTCGGCTGTCTGACCCGGCCGCCGTCGCCGCCCGGCTCCGGGCCGCTGGCTGCGTCTTCGCCGAGGAGGAGGCAGAGCTGCTGCTGGCCGCCGCCTCCGGGTCCGAGCCTCGAGGCGCTCGTCGTACGACGGGTGGCGGGTGAGCCCCTGGAGCACCTGCTCGGCTGGGTCTCCTTCGCCGGTGCGCCGCTACGTCGTCACCCCCGGCGTCTTCGTCCCCCGCCGCCGTTCCGAGCTGCTGGTGCGGCTGTGGCGGAGGCGGTAGTCCACGGATCTTTGGCTCGAGCTCGGGCCGAGAACTGAGCCAGAGATCCGGGGACTACCGCCATCGCATCGTCGAGCTGTGCTGCGGGGCGGGGGCGATCGGAGCGGCCATCGCCGAGCGGATGCCCGAGGCCGAGGTGTGGGCCGCCGACATCGACCCGGTCGCGGTCGCGTGCGCCCGCCGCAACCTGCCACCCGAGCGGGTCGTCGAGGGTGACCTGTACGACGCGCTCCCCGCCGACCTGCGGGGCCGGATCGACGTGGTGGTGGTGAACGCGCCGTACGTCCCGACCGACGCGATCGCGGGCATGCCGTCCGAGGCGCGCGACCACGAGCCGCGGCTGGCGCTCGACGGCGGGGCCGACGGGCTCGACCTCCACCGCCGCGTGTTCGGCGAGGCCGGGCCGTGGCTCGCGCCCGGCGGCACGGTCGTGATCGAGACCAGCCGGGCGCAGGCGCCGGGGACGGTCGCCATCGCCGAGGCAGCCGGCTTCGTGGCGCGGGTGGAGACCGACGACGACCTGGCCGCCACCGCGGTGGTGGCGAGCGCCGGGAAGAAACCCGGCCCGCCGTACGCTGGACCGTTGTGACCACCGGCCCCCTGATCGTCCAGAGCGACAAGACGCTGCTGCTGGAGGTCGACCACCCCCAGGCGGCCGACTGCCGCAAGGCGATCGCCCCGTTCGCCGAGCTCGAGCGCAGCCCCGAGCACATCCACACCTACCGGCTCACGCCGCTCGGCCTCTGGAACGCCCGCGCCGCCGGCCACGACGCCGAGCAGGTCGTCGACACCCTGCTGAGCTTCAGCCGGTACGCCGTCCCCCACGCGCTGCTGGTCGACGTCGCCGAGACCATGGCCCGCTACGGCCGGCTGCGGCTCGAGAAGCACCCGGTCCACGGGCTGGTGCTCGCCAGCAACGACCGCCCGGTGCTCGAGGAGGTGCTGCGCGCCAAGAAGATCGCCGGCATGCTCGGCGCCCGGATCGACGACGACACCGTGGTCGTCCACCCCTCCGAGCGCGGCAACCTCAAGCAGGCGCTGCTCAAGCTGGGCTGGCCGGCCGAGGACTTCGCCGGGTACGTCGACGGCGAGGCCCACGCGATCGACCTGGCCGAGGACGGCTGGGAGCTGCGCGCCTACCAGCGCGAGGCGGCCGAGTCCTTCTGGCACGGCGGCTCCGGCGTCGTCGTGCTGCCCTGCGGTGCCGGCAAGACGATCGTCGGCGCGGCCGCGATGGCCCACGCCGGCGCCACCACGCTGATCCTGGTGACCAACACGGTCTCCGCGCGGCAGTGGAAGGACGAGCTGATCAAGCGGACGTCGCTCACCGAGGACGAGATCGGCGAGTACTCCGGGGCGGTCAAGGAGATCCGGCCGGTCACCATCGCGACGTACCAGGTCATGACCACCCGCCGGAAGGGCGTCTACTCCCACCTCGAGCTGTTCGACGCCCGCGACTGGGGGCTGATCATCTACGACGAGGTCCACCTGCTGCCCGCGCCGATCTTCCGGATGACCGCCGACCTGCAGGCGCGGCGCCGGATCGGGCTGACCGCCACCCTGGTGCGCGAGGACGGCCGCGAGGGCGACGTGTTCTCCCTGATCGGGCCGAAGCGGTACGACGCGCCGTGGAAGGACATCGAGGCGCAGGGCTGGATCGCGCCCGCCGACTGCGTCGAGGTGCGGGTGTCGCTGCCGGAGTCGGAGCGGATCGCCTACGCGACCGCCGAGCCCGAGGAGCGCTACCGGCTCGCGGCGTGCACCGCCGCGAAGACCCGGGTCGCCGAGCAGCTGGTCGCCCAGCACGCCGGCGAGCCGACGCTGGTCATCGGCCAGTACCTCGACCAGCTCGACGAGATCGGCGCGGACCTCGACGCACCGGTCATCAAGGGCGACACCCCGGTCAAGGAGCGGCAGCGGCTGTTCGAGGCGTTCCGCTCGGGCGAGATCGACCTGCTCGTGGTCAGCAAGGTCGCCAACTTCTCCATCGACCTGCCCGAGGCCGCGGTCGCGATCCAGGTCTCCGGCTCCTTCGGCTCACGGCAGGAGGAGGCGCAGCGGCTCGGCCGGCTGCTCCGGCCCAAGGCCGACGGCCGGACCGCGCGCTTCTACGCGATCGTCTCCCGCGACACCGTCGACGCCGAGTTCGCCGCCAACCGGCAGCGCTTCCTCGCCGAGCAGGGCTACGCCTACCGGATCCTCGACGCCGTCGACCTCTGAGCGGACCGTCCCCCGGCCACCCTGACCTCTCCCTGAGATCGGCGTCTCGGGGCTGATTTCCGGCGGTTCGCGAGGCAGGCTCGTGGACATGAGCACCTCACTCGCACCCCGCACCCTGTCCCGCCCGTCCGACGACCGCTGGGTGGCCGGCGTGTGCTCGGGCCTCGCCCGCCGGTTCGGTACGACGCCGAACACCGTGCGGCTGGTCTTCGTCCTCAGCTGCCTGCTCCCCGGCCCGCAGTTCCTGGCCTACGCCGCGCTGTGGATCCTGGTGCCCTCCGAGGACTGACCCCCGCGCAGGTGTGACGTCTGCCAACCGATTCCCGCGAAACGTCACACAACGGGCGCCGTCCGTCCTACCGTCGTAGGCGATGAACGTCATCGTGGTCCTGCTGATGCTCTTCTTCGGCGTCTTCTCCTCCGTCGGGGCCGTCGACGAGGCGTTCGGCGATTCCGCGACCGAGGAGCCCACCCGCGTCGAGCCGCCCTCCGACGACCCGTTCCCCGACGACCTCGGTCCGCTCCGTGGCGACCGGGCGATCGAGGACCGCTTCCTCACCCGGTACCCCCTGCCGACGTGCGACTTCGTCGACACCGGCTCGAGCATGAACCCCGCACCGGGCTCCTACGACTGCCTGCAGCAGGCGGTCGAGGCGGGTGACGGCGCCGAGCTCGTCATCGCTACGATTCGCCCCGGTGGCGACCAGGCCTACGTCTACTACCGGACCAACCCCGACGGACCTCTCGAGATCTTCGTCGACCTCCGTGACGACGGGCGCGGCCGGGACTGGGACTACCTGCGCTGCCGCCCGTCCGAGAACATCGCCGAGGAGCCCTGCGCGTGAACAGCATCCTGATCTGGCTGGTCTCCGCCGTGCTCGGCTTCGGCGGCGTCGCGCAGTCGACCGCCGCGACGGAGTCCGCGGTCCCCGCGCCGACATCGCTCCAGGCGGCCGCGGAGCCGTCCGCGTCGGTCGAGCAGCGGTTCGCCGAGCGGGAGATGCTGCCGCCGTGCGGCATGGTCGACGTCTCCCACCACTCCCCCGGTACGACGGGCACGAAGCTGAGCCCGCCGCACCAGGCGTGGCGCTGCCTGCACGACGCGGTCGGCTTCGGCGGCGCCGAGCTGGTCACGCTCGACCTGCGCCGGAACGGCTCGGCCCGGCACACCTTCTACCGCGCCACCCCCGACGGCCGGCTCGAGATCTGGACCCAGCGCGACCCGCAGCACCCCCGGCCGACTGGCCTCCCGCTGGGCCTACGAGGAGTGCACGCCCTCGGAGGACCTCCAGCGGCAACCGTGCGCGTCGTAGCCTGACGGCATGCCCCTGCGTGCCCGCCTCGGCGACGCGTTGTTCCGCGTCACCGCCGGACCCGAGGGGCCGCGTCACCGCCGACGGATCCACGGCCGGCCCGGACCCCGCTGGTTCGACCCCGCCTCCCCCATCGGGATCGTGCACGGCGACGCCTCGATGTACGTCGGCGGGCTGCGGGCGCTGCTGCTGCAGACCCTCCACCCGGCGGCGATGACCGGGGTCTCGGAGCACTCCGACTACCGCCACGACATGCTCGGCCGGCTCGCCCGCACCAGCACGTTCCTCGCGGTCACGACCTTCGGCCACGAGGACGACGCGCAGCAGGCCGTCGACGCGGTCCGCCGGATCCACGAGCGGATCACCGGCACGCTCCCCGACGGCACGCCGTACGCCGCCACCGACCCGCACCTGCTCGGGTGGGTCCACGTCGCCGAGATCGACAGCTTCCTGCGGGCCCACCAGGTCTACGGCCGCCAGCCGCTCGACCAGGCCGGTCGCGACGAGTACGTCGCGCAGACCGCGGTGGTCGCCCGCAAGCTCGGCGTCCCCGACCCGCCGACGACCGAGGCCGGGCTGGCCGAGCGGCTCGAGTCCTACCGGCCCGAGCTGGAGGCCACCCACCACGCCCGCGAGGCCGTCCGCTACGTCGTCCGCCGACCGCCGCTGCCGCTCGCCGCCCGGCCGGCGTACGGCGTGCTGGTCGCGGCCGCCGTCGGGCTGCTGCCCCGGTGGACCCGCCAGCCGCTGCGGACTGCCCGACCTCCCGTGTGTCGGAGCGCACCGTGGTCCGCGCGCTCGGGACCGCCGCCACCGGCACCATCCGCTGGGTGATGACACCCGGCCGCGCGACCGCCCGTGAGCTGGCCGATGCCCGCTGACGACGTCCTGGCCGCACGCTGGCCGCTCGACGACCTCCTCGACGTGCGGGACGAGCTGCTGGCGGCGTACGCCGTCGGAGAGCCGCAGCTACCACGACACCCGCCACCTGACCGAGGTGCTCGACCGCCTCGACGAGCTCGGCTGCGACGACGTGGTGGTGCGGCTCGCGGCGTGGTTCCACGACGCGGTCTACGACGCGGCGGCGGGCGACGAGGAGCGCTCGGCGGCCGTGGGCCGAGCGGGCACTGCCCCCGGAGCTGGCGGGCGAGGTCGCCCGGCTGGTCCGCGTCACCGCGGGCCACGACCCCGCACCGGACGACCTCGCCGGCCAGCAGCTCTGCGACGCCGACCTGGCGATCCTGGCGTCACCGGCCGAGCGCTACGAGGCGTACGCGCGCGACGTACGCCGGGAGTACGCCGCCGTCCCGGACCCGGACTTCGCGCGCGGCCGCGGGGCGATCCTGGCCGACCTGCTCGACCGGCCGCGGCTGTTCCACAGCCGCGCTGGCCCGGTCCCTCTGGGAGCGGCCCGCGCGGGCCAACGTGGCCGCCGAGCTGGCGCGGCTGCGGGCGGATCCGTCTGGCTAACGGACCTTCGATGTCGCTCCTGCGCCGTTGCAACGACGCGGGAGCGACACCGAGGTCCAGTTAGCCAGCAGCATCAGGCCCCGGTCTTGCGGCGGCGCAGCCCGGCGGCGACCAGGCGCTGCACCAGCTCGCGGGAGGTGACCGGGGCGGCGCCGGCGTCGACCATCGCGCCGTACCACTCCTCCGGCACGTCGTAGTGGTCCCGGTCGAAGCCGCGCTCGGGGATGCCGACGCTCGCGCGCGAAGGTGTGCAGCTCGTCGTAGGAGGTGTCGCTGGCGAGGTGGGACCAGAGCCGACCCCGGCCCTCCGCGAGCGGCGGGTCGATCAGGATCATCCGGCCGCGGACCGGTCCACCCGGGCCAGGGCGTCGTCGAGCAGCAGCCGCCAGGACCGGACGTGGCCGGCGTCGACGTAGGCCCGGTCCGAGCCGCCCGGCCGGACCTGCTCGGCGACGTGGAACTGCCGCACCCCGGCCCGCAGCAACCACGGCACGTGCTCGGCCGCCAGCCCGCCGCCCGCGACCAGCAGCCGCGCGACCGGGGGTGCGGACGAGGCCAGCGCCAGCAGGTCGTCGTAGCCGACGGCGAGGCCGCGCGGCGACCCGGCGGACCGTACGCCGACCAGGCCCGGCAGGTCGACGACGCGGGCCCACGAGCGGGTGGCGTCGAGGGTGGCGTCGATCGCCTCGTGGAAGACCCACGGGACGTGCGGGAGCCGCTCGGCGAGGTGGCGGCAGACCTCCGTGTCGACCTCGAGGTCGGGGTCGAGGAACCCGAAGGAGACCCCGGCCGCGCCGCAGCCGAGGTAGTCCTCGGCGAGGCCGACCAGCCGGGTCAGCTCGCCGCCGGTGGTGGTCCAGGAGTCGTCGAGGCGCAGCATGACGAAGACCGGCAGCTCGGTGTCGCGGCAGACCGAGGAGACCAGCGCGGGCTCTGGTGACAGCGCACCGGTGCCGGCCTGGTCGCCGACCAGGTGCAGCCGGTCGGCGCCGCCCTCGTCGGCGCCCGGGGTGTCGCCCGGGTGCCGCACCAGCACCTCGAGCAGAGCCGTGCCCATGCCGTCATGGTAGGGCGGCGAACCGCCCGTCCGTGCCGCCGCGCCCACCTGCGGGGCAGAATCGAGACGTGGACCACCGGCTGTATCTCGCGGCTCGCCAGCGGGTCCTCGCGGACCTGACGGCGAGGCGACAGGCGACGCCGGACCTGGTGTCGGTGCTCGAGGACGCGGTCGCGGCCCGCCGATGGTGGGCCGAGCAGTGGCCCGAGGGCGAGATCTACGTCGCAGGGCTGGTGGCCCAGGACGTGCAGGACGCCGCGATCGACGCCGGGAACCGGTGGCCGCTCTGCCTCACCTGCCGCGGACGCCCCCGAGCACGCGCTCCACATCGAACCGGACCTCGGCGGCCCGGACCCGGTGTGGGTGTGCGAGGAGTCGGGCCAGGCGGTGGCGGAGCTGGGACGGCTCAGTGGTCCTGGCCGAGCTGGACCCACCACGTGAAGCGGTCGGCGCGGTAGACCGAGCGCGAGACCTCGACGACCTTGTCCTCGGCGATGGCCCGGCGCGACTGGCGCATCACGACGCCACCGAGCGGGATCTCGAGCAGCTCGGCCTCCTGCGACGACGCGACGTCGGCGGTGATCGAGTCCTCCGCCCACGTCGGCCGCAGGCCGCGCGACGTCGAGGGCGTCGTACAGGCTGGTCGGCATGCCGGACTGCAGGAACCCGGGCAGCAGGACCTCGTTGAGGTAGGCGTCCTCGAGGCACATCGGGACGCCGTCGGCGCGGCGCAGCCGCTTCCAGTGGATGACGGCGTCGCCGGGAGTCACGGCGAGCGCGCGGGCGACGCCGGGGCCGGCCTGCTCGCGGCGGGCGAGCAGCGTCTGCGACTCGGCCAGCAGGCCGCGGGCCGACATCTCCTCGGTGTAGCTCAGCAGCCGGCCGACGTCGCGGCGCGGCGGGGCGACGAAGGTGCCCCGACCGGGGATCCGCTCGAGCAGGCCCTCCGAGACCAGGGCGTCCATCGCCTGCCGGACCGTCATCCGGGCGACGTGGAACTGGTGGACCAGCTCGCGCTCGGAGGGCGCGGCCGTCCCGGGGGCGGCGTCGTGCACCAGACCCCGAACGTATTCACGGACCTGGACGTGCTTCGGCACGCCCGAGCCGGTCAGTAGACCCTCCACACTTCGATGCTAAGGCGGTATGGACCACTTCGCCCCGAAAATCACCCAACCGTTACTCTCCCGTTCCGAACACCTGTTCGACTCGCGTGCTAGCGTCGGGCCATGCAGTTCCAGGCCACGCTCTTCCAGCCCGAACCGCGGACGGCCCGTGCGACCTCGCGCTCGCGCCCGAGCGGACCCCGCTCAGCCACGGCGCCTGGGTCGACGTGCAGCGCTCCTGGCTACCGGATGCCGACGACGTCTTCGCCGCGCTGGTCCGCGACGTGCCGTGGCGTGCCGAGCGGCGCCAGATGTACGACCGGGTCGTCGACGTACCCCGACTGACCCACACCTACATGATCGGCGAGGAGCTCCCCCACGCCGCGCTGACCGCCGCCCGCGAGGCCCTCTCCGACCACTACCTCGACGAGCTGGGCGAGCCGTTCCGCACCGCCGGCTGCTGCTACTACCGCGACGGCCGCGACAGCGTGGCCTGGCACGGCGACACCGATCGGCCGCGGCTCCACCCACGACACGATGGTGGCGATCGTCTCCGTCGGCGACCCGCGCCGGCTGGCGCTGCGGCCGCGCGGCGGCGGTGAGTCGATCAGTGTCGAGATGGGCCACGGCGACCTGGTCGTGATGGGCGGCAGCTGCCAGCGCACCTGGGAGCACGCCGTGCCCAAGGTCGCCTCCGCCGGGCCCCGGCTCTCGGTCCAGTTCCGCCCGTTCAACGTGTTCTGAGCCGGCGGACCGGGCTCAGAACTTGACCTGCGGCGCCTGCTCGTGGGCCTCGGGAGCCTCGTAGAAGTCGCGGGCCCTGACGCCGGCCATCGGCGCGAAGAGCAGCCACGGGATGGTGGCGACGAGGGTGTTGAGGGCGCGGACGGCGTCGTTGTAGTACTGCCTCGCGAACGAGATCTGGTCCTCGGTCTCCGCGAGCTGACGCTGCAGGTCGCGGAAGTTCTCGTTGGCCTCCAGGTCCGGATAGGCCTCGGCCACCGCGTTCAGCCGGACCAGGGCGTCCCTGGAGCTGGGCGTCCGCGGCCGCCTTGGCCGGGACGTCGTCGCCGGCCGCCGCCGCCTGCACGCCCGCTCGCGCCTCCGTCACCGCCTCGAACACGCCCTTCTCGTGCTCGGCGTACCCGCGCACGGTCTCGACCAGGTTGGGGATCAGGTCGGCGCGGCGCGTCAGCTGGACGTCGATCCCTCCCAGCGCCTCCTGCGCCGCGATGTCGCTGGTGCGCAGCTTGTTGAAGGCCACCACCGCGAGCAGCAGGAACCCGACGACGAGGACGCCGAGGATGATCAGGACGAGAGTCATGGCGCCATTGTGGGGGACGCGCTCACCACGAGCCACCGCCCCCGCCGCCGCCACCGCCGCCGCCGGAGAAGCCGCCACCCCCACCGGAGGAGGACGAGCGCTGCGTGGCCTGGTAGGAGCTGATCGCCGACGAGACCGTGGAGTCGAAGTCGCCGATCATCTGGTCGACGTGGCTGCCCGTGTGGGCGCCGGCGTAGCCGGAGCCGAGGTAGGCCGGCACCGGCGGCTCGCTCCCGGTCTCGGTGCGGTACTTGGCGGCCCACGCGTCCGCGCAGCCGAAGGCCACCGCCCACGGCACGTACGCCGTGTAGAGCTCCTCCCGACCCGCGAACTCGAACCGCTCCTTGCTCGCGGGCGTGGACAGCACGCGGTGGAACCCCCCGACCCGTGACCACAGGTCGCGACCGGCCGCGGTGCGCAGCGTCCGCCGAGCCGGGTGCGAGCAGGCCGAGGCCACCGATCGCGAACAGGCCCGGCACGATCGCCAGCAGCGAGACGCCCAGCGGGTTCCAGAACCCCAGCACCAGCGCGGCGGCGAACGCGACCAGGACCAGGAACCCTCCGGTCCCGCCGATCGGCCCGGTCACCAGCAGCTTCTGCTGGAGCGCCCACTCCTTCGTGCGCGACTCGAAGGAGTCGAGCTGTTTCTGCAGCCGTTTCCCGGCCTTGACGTCGCCCGGGCCGCGCGGTGAAGCCGTGCGACTGCTGGCCGACGAGCGCGGAGAGCCCGGCGGTGACCTCGTCGACGTCCGCCCAGGTCCGCTCCCCCGTCGCCCGCAGGGTCCAGTCGCGGTCGTGCCGCTCCACCGACAGCACCCGCTGCTCGGCGGCGTGGAGCACCGTGGCGACGAACTGGTCCCGACCCACCTGCTCCTCGAGGATGTACGCCGCCTGCGCGGGACCGATCCCGGGCGGAGGCGCGTACTGCAGCGGGAAGCCGGGCGGCGGCTCGTGCGCGCGCCGGGAGGCGCGGGCCCCCAGCGCGAGAGCCACCAGGCCGGCCAGCACGAGCAGCAGCCACCAGCGGCCAGGACCGCAGCACCGGGTCGTAGCGCGGCGCCCAGTCGTAGGTCTCGCCCCGCGTCGGCGGCACCGGCAGGTCGACGTCGGTCTGCACGCTGACCGGCGTGAACGGGTCGAGCCTGCCCAGCGTGACGGTGAGGTTGCTGGTCCCCTCACCGGCCGCCCGGCACCCGGTGGTCGCGGTCGGCGCCCACCGCGCAGCGGACGTCGCCGCTCTCCGCCGGCAGGGCGACGCTCAGCCTCGCCTGCTCGATCTCCTGCGCCCAGCCGCCGGGGACCAGCTGCCAGTAGAAGCGCGAGCCGCCGCTGTCCGGGTCGTCGATGAGCACGTCGTCGACGACGTACTCGATCCGGTAGGTGTGCTCACCGAGCGACAGCGTCCGGTCCGGGTCGCCGATCCGGGCGACGAAGAAGCGCCCCTGCTCCCGGGTCGAGAGGTCGACCGGCACCGGCGCGCCGTCCTGCTGGACGGTGAGGTCGCGCGGCTGGCGACGCAGCTCCGGGGCGTTCGGGTCGGCCCGGTCGAAGAACCGGAAGATGCCGTGCCGGTCGACGGTCGACACCTCCACGACGATGGTCTCCACGACGCGCATCGAGCCGTCCTCGCTGACGTCGAAGACCGCGTCGTAGCTCGTGGATCGAGGTCGGTTCGTAGGTCGACTCGACACCGCTGCCGTCGTAGACCCAGGACGAGAACAGCACCGCGACGACGAGCAGCACCGATGCTGCCGCCCCGAGCGCCAGTCGCTTCATCCCCAGCAGCCTAGGGGCTGCGTCCCGTCAGTCCCGGGCGATCAGCCACCAGATGACGCGCGATGACCGCGAGGACGGCGACGGCCGGCTTCCAGTAGGCGCGCAGCAGCACCGGCAGCACGGCAGCGCCCAGGTCGAGCGCGTCGTCGCCCTTCGCGGCCGGCGCGGCCGCCGGGCGCGGCGCGGACTGGGGTGCGGGCGCCGCGGCCGCGGCGGGGGCTGCACTCGGTCGTGGGATCCCCCGGAGGAGGCGCCGGGGCGGACCCCTCCTCCGGAGGACTCTCGGGGGGTGCCGCCGGCCTCGGCTCGGCGGTCAGCCGCTGCTCGAGGCAGGCCACGAACTGGCCGAGCAGCTTGTCGGAGACGTCCTGGATCACGCCGCCGCGGCCGAACTGGGCGGCCTTGCCGGTGATGTTGAGGTCGGTCCTGACCTCGACGTCGGTGGCGCCGCCCGACGGCCTCGGTCATGGTCGCGGTGACCATGGCGCCGGCGGTGCCGTTGCCACGCTTGTCCTTGCCCTTGGCGTCGATGACCAGCCGGTGGGTGGCCTCGTCCTTCTCGACGAACGTGCCGGTGCCGTTGTAGACGAGGGCGATCGGCCCGAGCTTGACCTTGACGGTGCCCTTGAACGACTCCTCGTCGGCCTCGGTCACCACCGCGCCGGGGAAGCAGCCCGCGACGCCCTCGATGTCGATGAAGGTCGTCCAGGTCTGCTCGACCCCGGCCGGGACGGTGAACCGGTGCTGCAGCTCCATCAGGCGCCGGCCGCCTTGAGCACGGCCCGACGGGTCAGCACGCCGGCGAGGTGCTTGCGGTAGTCGCTGTCACCGTTGAGGTCCGACGGCGGGTTCGTGCCGTCGGCCGCCCGGGCGGCCGCCTCCCGTACGCCGTCCTCGGTCGCGGCAGCACCGACGAGCGCCTCCTCCACCGCGGTCGCCCGCAGCGGGGTGTTGCCCATGTTGGTGAGCCCGATCCGCGCCTCGGCGATGGTGCCACCGTCGACCCGGACCGTCGCGGCGACCGCCACGATCGGCCACTGGTGCTTGATCCGCACGAACTTCTCGTAGTGGGCGCCCCACCCGGTGTGCTTGGGGATCCGGATCTCGGTGAGGATCTCGTCCTCGCCGATCGCGGTCTCGAACAGGTCGACGAAGAACTCCGACGCCGCGACGGTGCGGGTGCCCCCGCTGCCGGCGATGGTGAACTCCGCGCCCAGCGCGAGCGCGGGCGCCCCCATGTCGCCGGCGGGATCGGCGTGGGCCAGCGCCCCGCCGAAGGTGCCGCGGTGGCGGATCTGCTCGTCGGCGAGCTCGGACACGGCGTGGGTGATGACCGCCGCGTGCTCGCGCACCAGGTCGCTCGTGCGGACGTCGTGGTGCGTGGTCATCGCGCCGACGACGATCGCGTCGCCGTCGTCGCGGATGCCGCGCAGCGACTCGATCCTGCCGAGGTCGATCACCATCTCCGGCGCGTTGAGCCGCATCCGGAGCACCGGCAGCAGGCTCTGCCCGCCGGCGATGATCTTCGCCTCGTCGCCGTGCTCGGCGAGCGCCGCCAGCGCGTCCTCGACCGAGGTCGGCGCCAGGTAGTCGAACTGTGCGGGGATCATGCGCCCGCCCCTTCCGTGGAGTCCTGTCACCGGGTTCGGATTCGTCGAAGTGAGGCATCGCGGCCCCCTCGGTCGCGCCGCCGTCACCGCCGCGGTTGACCGCCTTCCACACCCGCTCGGGGGTGCACGGCATCTGGATGTCGTTGACCCCGAGGTGGCGTACGGCGTCGACGACCGCGTTGACCACGGCCGGCGTGGACGCGATGCAGCCGGCCTCGCCGACGCCCTTGGTGCCGAGCGTGTTGGTCGTGGAGGGCGAGGTGGTGTGCGCGGTCTCGAACGAGATCGTGTCGGCCGCCGTGGGCAGCAGGTAGTCGACGAACGACCCCGACACGAGCGTGCCCTGGTCGTCGTGCACCGCCTCCTCCCAGAGCGCCTGCGCGATGCCCTGCACCAGGCCGCCGTGCACCTGGCCGGCGACGATCAGCGGGTTGACGATGTTGCCGATGTCGTCGACGCAGACGTACTTGCGCATCTTCGTCTCGCCGGTCTCGGTGTCGACCTCCATCGCGCACAGGTGGGTGCCGTGCGGGAAGTTGAAGTTGACCGGGTCGAAGGTGGCCTCCGAGTCGATCGTCGGCTCGATCCCGTCGGGCAGGTTGTGGGCGGCGAAGACCGCGGTCGCGATCTCGCCGATCGCCATGCCCTGGTCGGTGCCGCGCACGGAGAAGCGGCCCGCGGCGAACTCGATGTCGTCGACGGAGGCCTCGAGCAGGTGGGCGGCGATCGGCTTCGCCTTCTCGATGACCTTGTCGGCCGCCTTCACCAGCGCCTCGCCACCGACGACCAGCGAGCGCGAGCCGTAGGTGTCGAGGCCCTTGTGGGCGACCTGGGTGTCGCCGTGGAGCACCTCGACGTCCTCGAACGCGACGCCGAGCCGGTCGGCGACGATCTGGCTGAACGCCGTCTCGTGGCCCTGGCCGTGGGCGCTGGCGCCGGTGACGATCTCGACCTTGCCGGTGGCCAGCATCCGCACGCTGGCGTGCTCCCAGCCGCCGGCGCCGTAGTCGAGGCTGCCGAGGACGCGGGACGGCGCGAGGCCGCACATCTCGGTGAACGTCGAGATGCCCAGGCCCAGCTGCACCCGGTCGCCCGCGTCGCGCCGCCGCTTGCTGCTCGGCCCGCAGCTCGTCGTACCCGAACATGGCCTTGGCCTTCTCGGTGGCGGCCTCGTAGTTGCCGGAGTCGTACTCGAGCCCCGCGACGGTGGTGAACGGGAACTCCTCGTGCGTGATCCAGTTCTGCTCGCGGATCGCGAGCGGGTCGACGCCGACCTCGGCGGCGAGCTCGTCCATGAGCCGCTCGATGGCGTACGTCGCCTCGGGCCGCCCGGCGCCGCGGTAGGCGTCGGTCCAGGTCTTGTTGGTGAGGACCGTCTGGCAGTTGAACTGGTAGGCGGGGAACTTGTAGATCGCGTTGAACATGAACGCGCCGAGCACCGGGACGCCGCCGCCGACGAGGCTCACGTGGGAGCCGAGGTCGGCGAGCAGCTCGACCTTGAGGCCGGTCACGGTGCCGTCCTTCTCGGCCGACAGCGTGAGCTTCTGCCACTGGTCGCGGCCGTGGTGGGCGGCGAGCAGCGACTCGCTGCGGGTCTCGGTGTACTTCGCCGGCTTGCCGAGCCGGCGCGCGACCGCGAACGCGATCATCTCCTCCGGCGTCTGCTGCAGCTTGCCGCCGAAGCCGCCACCCACGTCGGGGGCGACGACCCGGATCTTCGACTCGGGCACCCCGGTGGTGGCGGCGAGCGCGAACCGCAGGATGTGGGGGATCTGGGTCGCCGACCACATCGTGATCTGCTCCCCGGTCGGGTCGACCACCACGGAGCGCGGCTCCATGAACGCCGGGATCAGCCGCTGCTGGCGGTACTCGCGCTCGATGACGATGCCGTCGCCGCGGGCCTTCTCGATGGCCTCGTCGACGTTGCCGCCGGTGCCGGCCTCGGCCGAGTCGAACACCCACAAGGCGCTCTTGTTGGTGCCGAGGTCGGGGTGGGCGAGGACTCCGTTGAGGCTGTCGGCCGCCGCGGCTTCCTTGAGGTCCAGCGCGGCCGGCAGCTCGGCGTACTCGACGTCGACCAGCTCGGCGGCGTCGCGGGCCTCCGCGGCGGTCCGGGCCACGACGACGGCGACGATCTCGCCGGCGAAGGCGACCCGGTCGCTCGGCATGGGCGAGGTGGGTCGGCGCCTTCTGGTCCGGGGTGATCGGCCAGGCGTTGATGCAGACGCCCATCTCGGCGCCGAAGTCGGAGCCGGTGAAGACGGCGACGACGTTGGGCGCGGCCTTGGCGGCCTCGGTGTCGATGGAGGTGATGTTCGCGTGGGCGAACGGGCTGCGCACCATCGCGAGGTGCAGCATGCCCGGCAGCACGATGTTGTCGGTCCAGCGGGTGCGACCGGTGATCAGCCGCTGGTCCTCCTTGCGGCGCCGGTCCTTGCCGATCTCGAGCGCCGGGCGCTCCTGGGTGGCGGTCATGCCGTCGCACCACCCTTCGCGGCGTGGAGGACGCTCTTGACGATGTTGTGGTAGCCGGTGCAGCGGCAGAGGTTGCCCTCGAGGCCGAGCCGCACCTCCTCCTCGGTCGGGTCCGGGTTGTCGTTGAGCAGGTCGACGCTCTGCATGATCATGCCCGGCGTGCAGAAGCCGCACTGGAGGCCGTGGCACTCCCGGAACGCCTCCTGGACCGGGATGCAGGTCGCCGTCGACGGTGTCGGCGAGGCCCTCGATGGTCGTCACCTCGTGGCCGTCGGCCTGGACCGCGAGCACGTTGCACGACTTCACGCTGCGGCCGTCGAGGTGGACGGTGCACGCGCCGCAGTTGCTGGTGTCGCAGCCCACCACGGTGCCGGTCTTGCCGAGCTTCTCGCGGAGGTACTGGACGAGCAGCATGCGGGGTTCGACGTCGTCGGAGACCTGTGCTCCGTCGACCTTGAGGCTGATCCGGGCCATGGAGGACTCCTTGCTGGCTGACATGAGTGTGCCTGCCATCACGTTAGGAGCCCGAGGGTTGGCATTCGGTTGGCTACCCTCGGGGCGTGCCAGACCAGCCCCGTCCGTCGGTCGTCGACGCCGGGCTGGTGGCCCTCGGCGGCGCGGTCGGCAGCCTCGCGCGGTGGGGGCTCGCGGAGGTCGCGCACGCGCCGTGGGGCACGGTCACCGCCAACGTCACGGGCAGCTTCCTGATCGGGGTGCTGGCGGCCTCGCTCTTCGCCCGACATCCGCGGCTGCGGCTGCTGCTCGGCGTCGGGCTGCTCGGCGGCTACACGACCTTCTCGAGCCACCTCCTCGACGCGCACGGACTGCTCGGCGAACCGCTGCAGCTGGCGGCGTACGTCGGCGGGACGCTGGTCGGCTGCCTGCTGGCAGCCGCCCTCGGGCTGGCCCTGGGCCGTCGGATCGCGGAGGCGGCGCCGTGACCGCCCTCCTGGTCGTCGTCGGCGGCGCGGCCGGAGCGCTGCTGCGGTGGGGGCTCGGTCGCTGGCTCGCCAGCTCGCGGACTGTCGCGGGCGACGCTGGTCGTCAACGTCGCCGGCAGCCTGCTGCTCGGTGTCGTCGCCGCCTCGGGGCCGGCCTGGGCGCTGACGCTGCTCGGGACCGGCCTCGCCGGCGCCCTCACGACCTACTCCGCCTTCGCGCTCGAGACGGTGCTCCTCGAGCAGGACGGGAGCCGGGCGCTCGCGGTGACGAACGTGGTCGGGTCGCTCGCGCTGGGAGCCCTCGGCTTCGCGCTGGGGTGGTGGCTGGGGTCAGCGACCTGAGGCCGCCAGCCGCCCCTTGAGCAACGCCTTCGCGGGGTGGTCGCGCTCGCCGAGCACCGCGAGGCAGCGCTCGACCACCTCGGTGTCGTGGGGCGCCAGCTCGCCGTAGCGCAGCACCGCCGCGGGGTCCGGGGTGGCGAGCAGCGCCTCGCGCATGCTGACCGCGAGGTAGTCGCCGAGCTCGGCACAGGGCGGGGGCGTTGGTGCCGGGCAGCAGGTCGCCGCCGTACGCCGCCACGGCGGCCCTGACGTCACCGGCGGCGAGCAGCGCGAGCACGTCCTCGACGTCGACCCGGACCGGCATCATCAGCCGGTAGGGGCGGGAGGCGAGCTGGCCACCGACCGCGGCGCGCAGGTGGGAGACCTCGGCCTTCAGCGTGGAGAGCGTGACCGCGTGCTCGCCGTAGACGAGGGCGTGCAGCCGTTCGAGCGAGAGGCCCTCGGGGTGGAGGCTCAGCAGCGCGAGGATCTCGGTCTGCCGCCGGTTGAGCAGCAGCCGCTGCCCGTCGAGCCACGCCTCGGCCGTGCCGAGCAGCGAGAGCGTCAGCCCGGGCTCGGGCGGCGCGAGCGCGCCCGCGCCGGCTCCCCAGTGGTGGGAGCGCGGCATCGCGCCCTCGATCAGGCGGGCGAGCACGCGGGCGGTGGCGAGCCCGATCGGGTGGGTGCGCTCCCACGTGGTCGAGAGGTCGATGACGCCGATCTGCTCGCCGGAGACCGGGTCGTGCAGCGGGGCCGCCCAGCAGACCCAGTTGTGCACGATCGGCGCGAAGTGCTCGGCGCTGAACACCATCGACGGGTCACCGGTGCGGGAAGCGATCGCCAGCGCGTTGGTGCCGACGCTGGCCTCGTCCCAGCGGCCGGCCGGGACGAAGTTGACCGTCTCGGCCTTGCGGCGCATCACGCGCCCGCCGTACGTCCAGAGGATCCGGGTCTCGGCGTCGGTGACGGCGAGCACCAGGTCGCCGTCCTCGGCGGTACGCCGGAGGTCGGACTCGACGCGCTCGACGGCCAGCTGCAGCGGCGAGCCCTGGAAGTAGGCGGCCGTCTCGCCCTCGTCGGCCAGCGGCGCCTCGGTCACGTCGGGCGTGACCGTGGCCCCGGACAGCTCCCAGCTGCGGCGGATCTCGGGCCGGACCGCGCTCGGGTCACCGTTCTCGATGAAGCTGGTCCAGGCGCGCACGGCGTCGAGTCGTCGCGACTGCAGCTCGCTGCGGTCCGCTCATGTCCGCCCCGGAGTGATGGTGATGTCCGTCACGGTAGCGCCGAGGTGGTGACGACTCAATCGTGGTGGATGCGGCCGCTGGTCGCGGCGAGCCGCTCGCCCGAGCCACCCCAGCGCCCCGCGACGATCTCGGCGGCGATGCTGATCGCGGTCTCCTCCGGCGTGCGCGCACCCAGGTCGAGGCCGATCGGGCTCGACAGCCGGCCGATCTCCTCGCTCGGTGAGCCCGGCCTCGCGCAGTCGCTCGAGCCGGTCGTCGTGGGTGCGGCGGCTGCCCATCGCGCCGATGTACGCCGGTCGCTGCTCCTCGGGCAGCCGCAGCGCGACCTCGAGCAGCGGCACGTCGAACTTCGGGTCGTGGGTCAGCACGGCGAGCACCGTCCGCTGGTCGAGGCGGCCGCCGTCGACCTCGGCCCGGAGGTAGCGGTGCGGCCAGTCGACGACGACCTCGTCGGCCTCGGGGAACCGGCTGTTCGTCGCGAAGACCGGCCGGGCGTCGCAGACCGTGACGTGGTAGCCGAGGAAGCTGCCGACCCGGGCGACGGCCGCCGCGAAGTCGATCGCGCCGAAGACCAGCATCCGCGGCTTGGGCGCGAACGCCCACACGAACACCCGCATCCCCTCGCCGCGCCGCTCCCCGTCCGGCCCGTAGGTGAGGGTCGCGTTGTGTCCCAGGGCGAGCAGCCCCAGCGCGTCGTCCCGGACCGCGTCGTCGGCGCGCGTGCTGCCCAGCGTTGCGGATAGTCCCCGAACCTTCTGGCTGCGATCGGCGTGCTCGCGGCAGCCAAAGATTCGGGGACTACCTCGTCGGGACGGACCACCAGCCGACGCCCGACCCACGTCGGGTCGGGGTGCTCGATGACCGTGGCGAGCGCGACCGGGCGGCCGGCCTCGATGTCGGCGGCGACGTCACCGAGCTCGGGGAACGTCTCGCGGTCCACCTTCTCGACGAACACGTCGAGGATGCCGCCGCAGGTCAGGCCGACGGCGAACGCGTCGTCGTCGGAGACGCCGTACCGCTCGAGCACCGGCGTGCCCGACTCGACCACCGACTGGGCGAGCTCGTAGACCGCACCCTCCACGCAGCCGCCGGACACCGAGCCGACCGCCGACTCGTCGGGACCCACCAGCATCGAGGCGCCGGCCGGGCGGGGTGCGGACTGGAAGGTCGCGACCACGGTGCCGACGCCGACCGTCTCGCCGGCCTCCCACCACGCCCTCAGCTCGGGCAGCACCTCACGCACGGGACACCAGCTCGGTCAGCTCGGCGAAGGTGGCGAGCGAGTGGCCCGCCACGAAGGCGTCGCAGTGGGGCAGCGCGGCCACCACCCCGGCCTGCACCGGCTCGTAGCCGGCCTTGCCGCGGTGGGGGTTGACCCAGATGACCCGGTGGGCGATGCGGCGCAGCCGCTCCAGCTGCCCGGCCAGCAGCGTCGGGTCGCCGCGCTCCCAGCCGTCGCTGAACACGACCACCACGGCGCCCCGCGCCATCCCGCGCTGGCCCCAGCGGGTCAGGAACATCTGCAGGGTCTCGCCGAGCCGGGTGCCGCCCGACCAGTCGGGGACGGTGTCGCCCGCGGCGACGATCGCGCGGTCCGGGTCGCGCAGCCGCATCGCCCGGGTGACGTGGGTGAGCCGGGTGCCGACGGTGAAGGTCTCGACCGCACCACCGCCGGTCTGGGTCATCCGGTGCGCCAGCCGCAGCAGCGCGTCGGCGTACCCGCTCATCGAGCCGGAGACGTCGACCAGCAGCACCACCCGGCGGGGGCGGGTGCCGCGCCGGCGCCACGCGATCTCGGCCGGCTCGCCCATCCGGCGCAGGCTCTCGCGCAGCGTGCGGTGGGCGTCGACCTCCCCACGGTGCCACCTGCGGTGTCGGGCCGTACGACGCCGCGGGGGCCGGCAGGTCAGCTGGCCGAACATCGCGTCGAGCCGCTGCTTCTCGCCAGCGGTCAGCGCGGCGACGTCGCGGTGGCGCAGCACCTCGGCGCCGCTGGCCGCGGCGCGGATCGCCTCCTCGTCGTCGGTGTCGCCGCTGCCGCCCTCGGGCTCGTTCTCGGGGAAGACCGACACCGGGGCGGCGGGTGGGCTGGCGGGCCGCGACCGCGGCAACCCGTCGCGGGCGTTGAAGTAGGCGTCGAAGACCTGGTCGTAGCGCTCGAGGTCGTCGGGTCCGGCGCAGAGCGTGGCCCGGCCCGCCCAGTAGGTCGCGCGTCGGTCGTCGAGCCCGAGCAGCGCGGTCGCGGCCAGGAAGCCGTGGGCCCGGTCCTGGGTGACCGGCACCCCGGCGGCGCGCAGCGCGCGGGTGAAGCCGAGCAGGATCTCGTCCCCCGACCGCACCGTCATCGCGCGAGCATCCGGTCGAGCGCGTGCTTCACCCGGTCGTGGTCCTCGCGGTACTTCACGAGGGCGCCGAGGGTGGCGGCCGCGGACTGCAGGTCGAGCTCGGTCGTGCCGAGGTGCTGCAGCGCCCGCGCCCAGTCGAGCGTCTCGGCGACACCGGGCGGCTTGAGGAGGTCGTCGCGGTCGCGCAGCTGCTGCACGACGGTGACGACCTGGCGGCCGAGCTCCTCGGACACCTCGGGAGCGCGGCTCCGCACGATCTCGAGCTCCCGCTCGAGGCCGGGGTGCTCGATCCAGTGGTAGAGGCAACGCCGCTTCAGGGCGTCGTGGAGCTCGCGGGTCCGGTTGGAGGTGAGCACCACGATCGGCGGCTCGGCGGCGGCGACCGTGCCGAGCTCGGGGATGCTGACCTGGTAGGTCGAGAGCACCTCGAGCAGGAACGCCTCGAACTCGTCGTCGGCGCGGTCGACCTCGTCGACGAGCAGCACCGCCGGCGCCTGCTGCAGCGCCTGGAGCACCGGTCGCGCGAGCAGGAACCGCTCGTCGTACAGGCTCTTCTCGGTCTCCCCGACGTCGGAGCCGCCGCCGTGGACGGCCTCGAGCGCGCGCAGGTGGAGGATCTGCCGCGGGAAGTCCCAGTCGTAGAGGGCCTGGGTCGCGTCGATGCCCTCGTAGCACTGCAACCGGATCAGCGGCAGGTCGAGCGCGATCGCGATCGCCTCCGCGAGCGCGGTCTTGCCGGTGCCGGGTTCCCCCTCGAGCAGCAGCGGCCGCTCCATGCGCAGCGCCAGGAATCCGACCGTGGCCAGCTCGCCGTCGGCGAGGTAGCCCGTCGCGCCCAGCCTCTCCGCGAGGTCAGCGGCGCTCGCCGGGGTGCGGTCTGTCATGCCTCAAGGCTACGTCGGGGGACGTTGGTCCCCGGTTGGGCGATCGACGTCCTGTCCCGTGGCGAGGTCGCCGCACTCGACCTCGAACACCTTGTGGCCGGCGAGGTAGTCGCGGGCGCCGGTGTCGCCGGTGGCGGACTCCGCCACCCCCGTCCAGTGGTCGCGGCCGAGCAGCACCGGGTGGCCGGGGCGGCCGTCGTACGTCGCCCGGGCGAGGACGCCCGGGTCGGTACCGAGGTCGACGACCCGGTGGACGACGTCGGAGCCGACGTCGGGCAGGTCGACGAGGGTGACCACGGCGGCCTCGGCGTCCGTGGCCGCGAGGGCGTGCAGCCCGGCGCGCAGCGAGGCGCTCATCCCCTCGGCCCAGTCGGTGGCCACCACGGCGGTCACGGGTCCGGGCGGGAGCAGCGTGACCGCGTCCTCGGCAGCGGCTCCGAGGACCACGGTCACGCCGTCGCACCCTCCTCCCAGGAGGGAGGCCACGCCGTGGGAGAGCCAGGGTGCACCGTCCTGGCCGACCACCAGCGCCTTGGGTGTCCCCATCCGCGAGCCGGAGCCGGCGGCGAGGAGCAGTCCCTGCAGGGTCACGAGCCCAGAGTGGCAGAGCGCGGGCGGTTCAGGAGCCGAATGCTTCCGAATAGAGCGCCGCGAGCTTCTCGGTGTGTGGCCCGCTGAACCCGCAGACCATCACCTGGCCCGCGTCGGTGCCGGCCACGAGGTAGCGCCGGCCCTCCTCGAAGTCCGTGGCGCCGATCAGCGTCTGCATGTCGGCCGAGCTCTGGTCGACCTCCAGCAGGTCGGTGGCCTCCCCGGCGTACCACTCGCTGGCGGCGAGGGTGACGACCCCGTCGGTGATCGACACCGCCTCCGCGTCGACGGCGTACGCCGCGCCGGAGAGCAGCTCGGCGTTGGGGACCATGCAGCGGCCGGCGGCAGCCGCCGGCATCGTCAGCTCGGTCACGGTCTGGTCGGTGGTGGAGGGGTCCTCGCCGGCCGTCGGCACCGCGGGGTCGTCGCCCGGGTCGACGAAGGTGAGCAGGCCGGCCGTGGCGATCAGCAGCACGGCGGCTGCCGCCACCAGCCAGGTGAGCGGGCTTCGGCCGCGGGTGCCGGTCCCCCGCGACTCGGTCACGGGGTCGAGCTGGGTGTCGTGGCTCATCGCGTCCTCCAGGAGTCGGGCGACCCGGTCCGGGTCGCCGGCAGGGAGGGACGCGGCGGGGTCGGCGTCGCGCAGACGGGCGAGCAGCTCGTCGTCCGGTCCGTGATCGGTCATCCCCGCATCCCTCCTTCCGACCCCTCATGTCCGGCACCGGCCTCGACCTTTCCGAGCTCCTCCCGCAACGCGGAGCGGGCCCGGTGCAGCCGGATGCTGACGGCGTTGGCGGTCACGCCGAGCACCGTCGCGATCTCGGTCGGGGTGAGCTGCTCCCAGGCCCACAGCCGCAGCAGCTCGGCGTCCTCGTCGCGGAGGCGTCCGAGCGCCTCGTGGAGGGCGTCGTCGCGGCTGCCCGCCGGCTCGTCGGCCTCGCGGGGCGGGTCGACGACGGCCAGCTTCGCCGCCACACGCTGCTGGCGACGTCCGGACCGTTGGGCGTTGGCCAGGCAGTGGCGTGCCACGCCGTAGGCCCACGGCACCGGCGACTCGGGCAGCTCGTCGAAGCGGCGCCAGCACACCAGCAAGGTCTCCGCCAGCACGTCGTCGGCGGTGGCCGCGTCGGTACGCCGGGCCAGGAACCGACGCAGCGGCTCCATCAGCTCGTCGCGCGCCAACGCCTCGAAGCGGGCGCGCCTGATGTTGGGGTGCTCGTCCACGCCCTCGTCAGTACCCACGTCACCACGGTGTCACACGGCCTCAGCCTGCGACGGACCGCTCCTCGGCGAGGGACCGCACCTGCTGCAGCGCCACGGTCACGTCCGGATCGAGGCACAACAGGCCGGTGGTGGCGGCGAGCTCCGGGGTGGCGCCGGCGCCACCGAGCGCGACCGCGGTGTCCTGGGCGATCCTGCGCCAGGCGCTGGTGCGTGCCTCGAGGACCGTGGTGCGCGTGCCCGAGACGACGACCACGTCGGGCCGGGCGAGCTGGCAGGCCCGAGCCAGCGTCACCAGCGGGGTGTCGGCGCCGAGGAACTCGACCCGCCACCCGGCATCCGTGAGCAGCGTGGAGAAGGCGAGGGGGCCGAGGTCGTGCCGCTCTCCCGGCGGGCACGCCACCAGCGCGGTGGGCCGGCCGTCGGCCGGCTCCGGCGCCCGGTCGGCGCCGATCGCCCGCAGCAGGTGGTCGCGGGAGAGGCCGCTCGCGAAGTGCTCGTGGGCGACGCTGCGCGTGCCCTGCTCCCACTGGTCGCCCAGCAGCCGCAGGTAGGGCAGCAGCACCAGCCTGACGGCGTCCACGATGCCCAGCGCCGACACGGCGTCGTGCCAGGCGCGGTCGAAGGCGAGGTCGTCGAGGGCTGCGCAGGCGAGGTCGAGGCGCGCGACGTGATCGTCGGCTCGGGGGGCGGTCACAGGTGGCGAGCCTGCCACGGCGATGCGAGCCCCCCGGCTCACCCGCTCGGGCGGGCCCGGGCATGCGACAGGGCCCCGACCGTGCGGTCGGGGCCCTGTCGTTCGTTCAGTGGCCGGGAGGCCGGGTCAGAAGTCCATCCCGCCCATGCCGCCCATGCCGCCCGACGGGTCGCCCATCGGGGCGGCCTTCTCGGGCTTGTCGGCCACGACGGCCTCGGTGGTGAGGAACAGCGCGGCGATCGACGCGGCGTTCTGCAGCGCCGAGCGGGTCACCTTCGCGGGGTCGAGGATGCCGGCGGCGATCATGTCGACGTACTCGCCGGTGGCCGCGTTGAGGCCGTGACCCGGGGTCAGACCCCGGACCTTCTCCGCGACGACGCCACCCTCGAGGCCGGCGTTGATCGCGATCTGCTTCAGCGGCGCCTCGGTCGCGGCGCGCACGATGGCGGCACCGGTGGCCTCGTCACCCGTCAGGTCGAGCTTCTCGAACGCGGCGGTCGCGGCCTGCAGCAGCGCCACGCCACCTCCGGCGACGATGCCCTCCTCGACGGCGGCCTTCGCGTTGCGGACGGCGTCCTCGATGCGGTGCTTGCGCTCCTTGAGCTCCACCTCGGTGGCCGCACCGACCTTGATCACCGCGACGCCGCCGGCCAGCTTGGCCAGCCGCTCCTGCAGCTTCTCGCGGTCGTAGTCGGAGTCCGACTTCTCGATCTCGGCGCGGATCTGGTTGACCCGACCGGCGATCTGGTCGGCGTCGCCCGAGCCCTCGACGATGGTGGTCTCGTCCTTGGTGATGACGACCTTGCGGGCCTGGCCGAGCAGCTCGACACCGGCGTTCTCCAGCTTGAGGCCGACCTCCTCGGAGATCACCTGGCCCCCGGTGAGGATCGCGATGTCCTGCAGCATGGCCTTGCGGCGGTCACCGAAGCCCGGGGCCTTGACGGCGACGGACTTGAAGGTGCCGCGGATCTTGTTGACGACCAGCGTGGACAGTGCCTCGCCGTCGACGTCCTCGGCGATGATGACCAGCGGCTTGCCGGACTGCATGACCTTCTCGAGCAGCGGCAGCAGGTCCTTGACCGAGGAGACCTTGGAGTTGGCGATGAGGACGTAGGGGTCCTCGAGCACCGTCTCCATGCGCTCCGGGTCGGTGACGAAGTAGGCCGAGATGTAGCCCTTGTCGAACCGCATGCCCTCGGTGAGCTCGAGGTCGAGGCCGAAGGTGTTCGACTCCTCGACGGTGATGACGCCTTCCTTGCCGACCTTGTCCATCGCCTCGGCGATGATCTCGCCGACGGTGGTGTCAGCGGCGCTGATCGACGCGGTGGCGGCGATCTGCTCCTTGGTCTCGACGTCCTTGGCCATCCCGAGCAGCTGCTCGGCGACCGCGTCGACGGCGGCCTCGATGCCGCGCTTGAGGCTCATCGGGTTGGCGCCGGCCGCGACGTTGCGCAGGCCCTCGCGGACCATCGCCTGGGCGAGCACGGTCGCGGTCGTCGTACCGTCACCGGCGACGTCGTCGGTCTTCTTCGCGACCTCCTTGACGAGCTCGGCACCGATCTTCTCGTAGGGGTCCTCGAGCTCGATCTCCTTGGCGATCGAGACACCATCGTTGGTGATGGTGGGCGCGCCCCACTTCTTCTCGAGCACGACGTTGCGGCCCTTGGGACCGAGCGTGACCTTGACCGCGTCGGCGAGGGTGTTCATACCCTTCTCCAGCCCGCGGCGGGCCTCCTCGTTGAAAGCAATCAGCTTCGGCATAACTCCTGTGGTTCCTTCGGGAGTCGTCGGTGGTGACGTGGTGGGTTGCCCGCGACGGACGGCCCGTCACGCCCGGCGAACCCTGCTCGCCGACCGGTCGTGGACCTCAACGTCACCGCGTCCTGGTTGTCACTCTCATGCTACGAGTGCCAGCCTCATGTTTAGCACTCGGGGTGGGCGAGTGCAAACGATCTCAGCCAGCACCCAGCCGGCGGGCGACCAGGTCGGCGAACGGTTCGGCGTTGCCGGGCAGCACGTCGAGGTAGAGACCGGGTTCGACGAGCTCGAGCTCGCTGAGGACCCACCGGTCCTCCCACCACATCAGGTCCGCCCGGCCGTACGCCGGCTCCGCGCCCCGGACCCGCCCCGCGGCGGCGAACGACTCGACCGCGACCCGCGCGGAGTCCGCGTCGAGTGCGCCGGCGACCGTGCTCCCGCCGTACTCCTCGTGCACCCGGATCTCGCCGGCCGCCGGCAGCTTGTCGAGCCGGGACGCGGCGACCCCGTCGAAGACGTAGACCGACACCTCCCCGGTGGTGCGCACCGACTCGACGACCGGCTGCACGATCCACGGTCCGCCGTCCGCGCCGTGCTCCTCGTCGGCCGTCACCACGCGCACCCCTCGGCCGCCCGCGCCGACGCGGGGCTTGACCACGGCCGTGCCCAGGCCCGCGACGGCGTCCCTCAGCTCGGCGACGGTCTCGACCGAGGTCGTCGGCACGACCGGCAGCCCGGCCTCGGCCAGCTCCACGAGGTAGGCCTTGTCGAGGTTCCACCGGATCGTGCCGGCCCCGTTGAGGAGCCGCTCGCCCACCGAGTCCACCCAGCCGAGGAACTCCGCGGGTCGGTACTCGTAGTCCCAGGTCGACCGGACCACCACCAGGTCCGCGCCCGACCACGCCACGGTGGGGTCGTCCCACAGGGCCCACGCCGCGTCGACACCCCGGTCGCGCAACGCCCGGTCGAGGTGCTCGGCGCCGGGCTCGCCTTCGGGGAAGTAGGAGCAGGTGGCGAGGAGGACGTCGGGCACGCCGGTGAGGCTAGAGCACCGCGAGCGCGGGAATGAGTTCCGATGCCCATGCGTGGAGGGTCCCGGAGGTCCACCCTGTGCTCATGGACACCGACGTCGCGACGCGACCTGCCACCCGGGCCGAGCTCGACTGGCTCACCACGCAGCTCCAGGACTGGCGCACCGCCGGCCTCATCGACGACCACCTGGCCACCGCGATCCGCGGTCGCTACCACGCCGTCCCGGACGCCACCCGCCGCTTCTCCCTCGCCAGGCTGCTCCTGGGCATCGGCGCCGTCTTCGTCGGCGTCGGTCTGATCTGGCTGGTCGCCGCCAACCTCGACCAGCTGCCCCCACTCCTCCGCTTCGTCGCCGTCGCGGTCATCTGGTTCACGCTGCTGGTCACCGGCGAGGCCCTCCACGCCCGCGGGTCCCGGGTCCCTTCGCCCGTCGTCGGATCGGCCCGGCTGCTGGCCGCGCTGGCGTTCGGCGCGATGATCTTCCAGGCCGCACAGTCGCTGCAGGTCCCGGCGTTCGAGCCCGGTCTGGTCGGGCTCTGGGGCCTCGGGGCCCTCGGGCACGCGTACGCCGTCCGGGGTCTCGGACCGCTGCTCGTCGGCATCCCCGCCCTGGTCGTGTGGTTCGTCTGGCAGGTCATGTACGACGCCGGCTCCCCGTTCGCGGTCGTCCTGGCCCTCGGCGTCGTGGCCGTGCTGGGTGTCTCGGTCGCCGCGCTCCACGAGCGTCACCTGACGCGTTTCGGACCGCCCTGGCGTGAGATCGGCGCCGGCTCCGCGCTGTCCGCACTGTTCGCCGCGGCCCTGCCCTTCGTGAGCGTCGACGACTTCAGGTGGAGCCCGTGGCTCGTGGCCGGGCTCGTCCTCGCCGGGGTCGCAGCGACCGCCGCCACGCTCCGCAGCGAGGGAACCCAGCGGCTCGAGCCGCTCGGCGTCGTGGCCGTGCTGGCGCTCTCGGTCGGCCTGGTGCTCTGGGACACCGGTGCCGACACCGGTGACCTGGACGTCGCTGACTGGGCGCACGCAGGGCTGAGTGTCGCGGTCTACGTCGCGGTCGCCGTCGGCGTCGCGGTGCTCGGCATCCTGCGTGACAGCTGGCGGCTGACCGCCCTGGCGATGGCCGGCCTGGCCGTGTTCACGACGTTCCAGAGCTTCGCGGTGTTCGCCCAGATCATCCAGGGCGCCTGGCTGTTCGTGGTGCTGGGCCTGATCTTCCTCGGCACCGGCTACGGCTTCGACCGTGCCCGCCGGGAGCTGGCCGCCACCCTGGAAGGAGAAGACCGATGATCAAGCGCATCGCCCTCGTCGCAGCGCTGCAGCTGGTGCTGGTGCCGCTCGCCGTCCTGCCCCAGCTCTCCGCGCGCCTCACCGGCGAGTCCTACCTGATGCGGGTGGCACCGGTCGACCCGATCGACCCCTTCCGCGGCGCCTACGTCGACCTGAGCTACCCGGGCCTGCGCGACCCGGGCATGTCCAACCCGCCGAGCATGGAGGACGGGGAGAGCGGGACGGTCTACGCGACCCTGGTCGAGCGGGACGGGTTCTGGGTGCTCGGGGAGTACACCCGGACCCGCCCCGAGGACGGGCCCTACCTCGCCTGCGACGACCGGTCCTGGGCCATCCGCTGCGGCATCGAGAGCTGGTTCGCCTCCCAGGAGGACGCGCAGCGGCTCGAGGGTGCCGTCGCCGACGGAGCCGTGGCGACCATCAGGATCGACTCGAGGGGCAACGCCGCGATCGTCGACCTCCGGCCGACCACGTCCGGCGACGAGTGAACGGCCGGCTGTCGATTTCGGCGTACCTTGCCCGTCACCTCGGTGACAGACTCACTTCGGGCCCACGACGGGCTCCTGCGAGAGGACGACCATGACCGAGTACATCCTGCTGATCCCCGACAACGAGGCCGAGTGGATGGGCGCCACCGAGGAGGAGCGGCAAGCCGTCTACGGCCAGCACCGCGAGTTCGCCGAGGCGCTGGCCGCCCGTGGCCACACCATCGTCAACGGCGCCGAGCTCGCCCCCGTCGCCCAGACCCGCACCGTCCGCAAGGTCGACGGCGAGATCCAGGTGACCGAAGGCCCCTACGCCGAGTCCGTGGAGCAGCTCTCCGGCTTCTACCTGATCGAGTCCTCCGACGTCGACGACCTCGTCGACTGCGTCGGCATCCTGGCCGCCGTCGAGTCCGGGCTCGAGCTGCGCGAGTGCCGCAAGGGCGGCTCGTGAGGTACCTGCTGCTCCTGGCCGAGGACCCCACGGTGTGGGAGAACGCCACCGCCGAGCAGCGCGAGGCCGTGATGGCGGCCCACACCGCGTTCGACCGGGCGGTCCGCGAGCGGGCCAGCATGGTCGCCGGCGAGGCGCTCGCCGACGCCGCCGAGGCGCGCACGCTCCGGCCGCAGGGAGACACCCGGATGCTCACCGACGGCCCGTTCGCGGAGGCTGCCGAGCACCTGGGCGGCTTCTACCTCATCGACGCCCCCGACCTGGCGACCGTCACCGAGGTGGCCGACCTGCTGCCCGCGTCGTACACGATCGAGATCCGACCGGTCATCGACGTCAGTGGCTACGACTACGAGGATCGCCGCTGAGCGCCCAGACAGCACTCGCGACCGCCTGGCGCGACGAGTGGGGTCGGCTGCTGGCCCTGCTCGTCGCCCAGTACCGGCGCCTCGACCTGGCCGAGGACGGCCTGGCCGACGCCTTCGAGGCCGCCGCCCGCACCTGGCCGGGCGACGGCGTCCCGACCAACCCACCCGGCTGGCTGCTCACCGCGGCCCGGCGACGCGTCCTCGACCGGCTGCGTGCCGAGGCCGTCGCGGCGCGCAAGCTGCCGCTGCTGGCCGTCGAGGCCGACCTGACCGAGGAGGCGCACCACGTCATGGCCGATGCCGGCGAGGTGCTGCACGACGAACGGTTGCGGCTCGTCCTGCTCTGCGCGCACCCCGCCCTCACCCCGGAGTCGGCCGCCGCGCTGACCCTCCGGCTGGTGCTCGGTGTCGCGACCGCCGACATCGCCCGGCTCTTCCTGGTCAGTACGCCGACCATGGCCGCCCGGCTGACCCGGGCCCGCAAGCGGCTGGCGAGCGAGTCCTTCGAGCTCCCGTCCGGTCCCGCGCTCCAGGAGCGGCTCGGCCTGGCCGCCGACATCGCCTACCTCGCGTTCACGCTCGGCTACGCCCCCACCTCGGGTCACGAGGTGGTCCGCACCGACCTCGCCCGGGAAGCGGTCCGGCTGGTCCGGGTGCTGCGCGAGGTCGCGCCGCCCACGCTCGACCTCGACGCGATACTGGCGCTGGCGCTGCTGCAGCACTCACGCCGCGACGCGCGCACCGACGACTCCGGGCGCCCGGTACTGCTGCCCGACCAGGACCGCTCGCGCTGGCACCACGACGAGGTGGCCGAGGCCCTGGACCTGCTGCGGCCGCACGTCACCGGGCCGGCGACGCCCTACCTCCTCCAGGCGCTGGTCGCCGCCGAGCATGCGACCGCGCCGTCCTCGGCGGCGACGGACTGGACGCGGATCGCCGACCGGTACGCCGAGCTCGAGCAGCTCACCGGCTCCCCCGTGGTCCGCCTCAACCGCGCGGTCGCGGTCGCCGAGTCCGACGGCCCCCTGGCCGGGCTCGCACTCCTGGAGGGGTTGGCCGTGCCGGGGCACCGGTTGCCCGGCGTGCGCGGAGAGCTGCTCGCCCGCGCCGGTCGGACCGACGAGGCGGTCGCCGCTCTCGAGGAGGCGGTCGCGCTCTGCGCCAACGACGCCGAGCGCGCCCATCTCGAGCAGCGGGTGCTCAGCCTCCGGCGACCGCGGGGATGACCGAGACCTGGGTGCCGTCCGGGGTCGGCGTCGCCAGGTTGTCGAGGAAGCGGACGTCGTCGTTGCCGACGTAGACGTTGACGAACCGGCGCAGCTCACCGCTCTCGTCGAGGATCCGGCCCTTGATGCCGGAGTAGCTGGCGTCGAGGTCGTCGAGGACCTCGGCCAGGGTGCCGCCGGCGGCGTCCACCTCGGACTCGCCACCGGTGTAGGTGCGCAGGATGGTCGGGATCCGGACCGAGACGCTCATGGTTTCCTCTCCTCGTGGTGCGGGTCAGGCGATGCCGGTCGCGGTGAACGCGGCGTACGTCGGGTCGATGGTGGCCGCGGCCCCGACCCGGTCGGAGACGGCGTCGAGGGTCTTGAGCCCCATGCCGGTGTTGATGACGACCGTCTCGAGGTCGGTGTCGAGCTGGCCGGTCTCGACCAGCTTCTTCAGCACGCCGACCGTGGTGCCGCCCGCGGTCTCGGTGAAGATCCCCTCGGTGCGGGCCAGCAGCAGGATGCCCTCCCGGACCTCCTCGTCGGTGACGTCCTCGACCGCGCCACCGGTGCGGCGGCAGATGTCGAGCACGTAGATGCCGTCCGCGGGGTTGCCGATCGCGAGCGACTTGGCGATGGTGTCGGGCTTGACCGGGCGGATCGCGTCGACGCCGGCCTTCCACGACGTCGACACCGGCGAGCAGCCGGCCGCCTGGGCGCCGAAGATCCGGTAGGGCTTCTCCTCCACCAGGCCCAGCCGGACCAGCTCCTGGAACGCCTTGTCGACCTTGGTCAGCTGGGAGCCGGAGGCGACCGGGATCACGACCTGGTCGGGCAGCCGCCAGCCGAGCTGCTCGGCGATCTCGTAGCCGAGGGTCTTGGAGCCCTCGGCGTAGTACGGGCGGACGTTCACGTTGACGAACGCCCAGCCGTCCTCCTCCCCCGCGATCTCCGAGGCGAGCTTGTTGACGTCGTCGTAGTTGCCGTTCACGGCGACCAGCGAGTCGGTGTAGACGGCGGAGTTGACCTGCTTGGCGTGCTCGAGGTTGCTCGGGATGAAGACGACGGTCTTGATCCCCGCGCGGGCGCCGGCCGCGGCGACCGCGTTGGCGAGGTTGCCGGTCGAGGGGCAGGCGAAGACCTTGGCGTGGAACTCCCGGGCCGCGCTGAGCGCGCAGGCGACGACCCGGTCCTTGAAGGAGTTGGTCGGGTTGGTGGAGTCGTCCTTGACCCAGAGCCGGTCGATGCCGAGCTCGGCGCCGAGGTTCCGGGCCGCGAGCAGCCGGGTGAAGCCGGGCTCGGTGTTGGGTGACTGCTCGATGTCGGACGGCACCGGGAGCAGCGCCTTGTAGCGCCAGAGGTTGCTCGGCCCGGCCTCGATCTCCTCACGGGTGACGGCCGGGAAGTCGTAGGCCACCTCGAGCGGCCCGAAGCACTCCGGACAGGCGTAGTGGGGTCCCAGCTCGACCTGGTGGCCGCACTCGCGGCAGGCGAGCCCGGTGGCGTGCCCGAAGGCGCCGTCCCGCAGCGTCGTGGTGGCGGGCTCGGTCAGCGTTGCGCTCACGGAAGTTCCTCCTCCTCATCTTCCCCGTGGCGGCTCTCGCCACGGGCCGGAATTGGCACCGTTTCCACGACGGGTTGCGCTGTCGTGGCGGTTGCCGGGACGTCGACGGGCCGTTCCCTCAGTCCCTCTCGATGAGCTGTTCACGACTGTACGGCGTGCGTCTCACGATGCGTACGCCGGTCCCGCATGCTGGATGGCTCAGCCGGCGTCGCGGGTGAGCCGACGCAGCAGGTCGAGGACGCCGTCGGGCCCCTTGACCAGGACGTCGGCGCGGGCGGCGAGGGCGGACTCCTCGTCGCTGAGCGAGCAGACCAGCAGCGTCGGCATCCCCTGCTCGCGCAGCCCCTCGACCGCGGCGAACGCGTCGAGGTCGCCGAGGTCGTCGCCGGCGAACAGGAAGCCGCCGGCCTCCTGCTCCTCGACCAGGGTCGTGACCGCGTGGCCCTTGCTCATGCCGGGTGAGCGGACCTCGATCACGTTGCGGCCCGGCTCGAGCACCAGCCCGTGCCGGCCGGCGAGCTCCTCGAGCGGCTGCAGCAGCCGGTCGCGCGCCGCGGCGGGGTCCGGCAGCCGCCGGGTGTGGACGGCGACGGCCAGCCCCTTCTCCTCGACGTAGGCCTCGGCGGCGTCGGCCCGGCGCAGCACGCCGGGCAGCTCGCGCTGGAAGCTGGAGAGGCCGTGGGGCGGCCGGGGCGAGACGACCCGGCGCTGGGTCGAGGACCAGCGCTCGTTGCCGTACTGCCCGAAGACGAAGAGCTCCTTGCCGCGGTCGCCGATCTCGGCGCCGACCTCGTCGAGGTCGCCGAGCGCCAGCGCCTGGCGCGCGGGCCGGCCGGTGATCACCGCGACCGCACGCACCACGTCGGCCAGGCCGACCAGGACCTCACGGGCGTCGGGGTGGATGTGGGCCTCGGACGGCTCGTCGACGATCGGCGACAGCACGCCGTCGAAGTCCAGCCCGACCACGGTCCCGGCCGCGGCGGCCACGAGGGCCGCGTAGCGCCGTTCGGCCTCGGGGGAGGTGAACTCCATGCCACCCATCCCACCATGCAGCGGCCGCGTGATGTCAGGCAGCGTCCGCCGTGAGGACGACGGTGAGCCGGTCCAGGCGCATCGACCCGATCGCGGGCATCACCCGGCTGATGCCGAGGTCGAGCGCCAGCAGCTTGGCCGCGGACTCGAGCCGGGCCGGGAAGTAGACCGTCGAGCCCGGCACGGTGCCGTACCAGTTGTCGGAGCCGACGACCTGCCAGCCCACGTCGGTCGCGCTGCCGGCGTAGCGGCCGGCCAGGCCGGTGATGCCCGAGTTGTTGTAGACCTCGACGTAGACGTCGCCGCGGGTGACCTCGCGCTTGATCGGCTTCTGCTTGCCCTTCGGCAGCTTCTGCTCCTGGACCGGGTCGACCTCCGGGGTGTCCCGGACGGAGGGCTGGGCGACCGTGGTGACCTCGCGCTCGGTGGGCTCCTCCTCGCCCTGGGTGGCGACGTAGGCGACGCCGGCCATCGCCACCGCGATCACGCTCAGCATGGCGACGGGCGAGGGGAAGGCCACGCCGCGCTGGTTGCGGGGTTTCATGGTTACAGCTCGAAGCCGAGGCGGCGTGCCGAGCGCTGGCGCTGGCGGGCGGAGCGGAGGCGACGCAGCCGGCGGACCAGCAGCGGGTCGGACTCGAGGGCCTCGGGACGGTCGATCAGGGCGTTGAGGACCTGGTAGTAGCGGGTCGACGACATGTCGAACTTCTCGCGGACCGCGGTCTCCTTGGCGCCGGCGTACTTCCACCAGTGGCGCTCGAACTCGAGGATCTCGCGGTCGCGGTCGCTCAGGCCCGACTGCGGCTCACCGGCCGGGTGGTCGTGGAGGGCGTTGGCGGCGTCCATGCGAAGGTCTCCCCTGTGTCGGTGCTGGTGGTGCTGAGCCCACTGTAGGTGACGAACCACAACGATGTCATTCGGCTCGCGGCGAGTCCTCGGACGTGCCGCATAGGGTGGTGACGTGCCCGCCACCAGCCAGTTCGTGATCATCGCCAACCGGCTGCCGGTCGACCGGGTGGAGCAGCCCGACGGCAGTCTCGGCTGGCGCCGCTCGCCCGGTGGCCTCGTCACCGCCCTCGACCCCGTCATGCGGGCCAACGACGGGGTCTGGATCGGCTGGCCGGGCGGCACCGAGACCCACCTCGAGCCGTTCGAGGACGACGGCCTGCAGCTGGTGCCGGTCCCGCTCTCCGCCCAGGAGATCGAGGAGTTCTACGAGGGGATGTCCAACGGCACCCTCTGGCCGATCTACCACGACGTCATCGCCAAGCCGGAGTTCCACCGCGAGTGGTGGGACTCCTACGTCACCGTCAACCGGCGGTTCGCCGACAAGGCCGTCGAGATCGCGGAGGAGGGCGCCACGGTCTGGGTCCACGACTACCAGCTCCAGCTCGTGCCGCAGATGCTGCGCGAGCTGCGGCCCGACCTCCGGATCGGCTTCTACCTCCACATCCCGTTCCCGCCGGCCGAGCTGTTCGCGCAGCTGCCGTGGCGGCGGCAGATCCTCGAGGGCCTGCTCGGCGCCGACCTGATCGGCTTCCAGATGGCCGGGGGCGCCGGCAACTTCGTGCGGTTGGTCCGGCAGCGGGTCGGGCACAAGACCCACCGGGACCTCATCTACCTGCCCGACGGTCGCGCCGTGCGCGCCGCGGCGTTCCCGATCTCCATCGACACCGAGGGATTCGAGTCACTGGCCCGCCGGGACTCCGTCACGGCCCGGGCGAAGGAGATCCGCAGCGCGCTCGGCAGCCCCCGCAAGGTGTTCCTCGGCATCGACCGGCTCGACTACACGAAGGGCATCGTCGCCCGGCTGCGCGCCTTCAGCGAGCTGATCAAGGACGGCGAGCTCGACGTCGACGACGCCGTGTTCGTCCAGGTCGCCACCCCGTCGCGGGAGCGGGTCGAGCAGTACCGCATCCTGCGCGACGAGATCGACCGGCTGGTGGGTCGCGTCAACGGCGACCTCGGCCGGATCGGCCGCCCGGCGATCCACTACCTCCACTCCTCCTACCCCCGCGAGGAGATGGCCGCCCTCTACCGGGCCGCCGACATCATGGTCGTCACCCCGTTCCGCGACGGCATGAACCTGGTCGCCAAGGAGTACGTCGCCTGCCGCTACGACGGCGACGGCGCGCTGGTGCTCTCGGAGTTCGCCGGCGCCGCCGACGAGCTGCGGCAGGCGTGGCTGGTCAACCCCTACGACATCAACGGCATGAAGACCGCGCTGCTCGACGCCTACCGCGCGGACGAGAAGGACGCCGCCCGCCGGATGAAGGCGATGCGCCGCACCGTCCTCAACCACGACGTCGCCGCCTGGGCGAACAGCTTCATCGAGGGCCTCGGCGAGGTCAGCCCCCACCACAAGTCGGTCCGCGCCTAGGGCCTGAGCCTGCGTGCGGGCCATCAACGCCGTGATGTCGCGGGCCGAGCCCGGGCCCGACCTGACCCCATCCCGCGTCGTACCCGTAGATCTCGCGGAGCGAGCGACCGCCCTGGAGCCCGTCGAGCAGGTCGACGTCGTCGGCCGTGATCAGTGCCGGGTGGACCACGCCGACCGCCTCGGACACCTTGAGCAGGTCGCGGCGCAGGGTCTTGACGTAGTTGGCCAGCCGGACGCTCTTCAGGGTCGGGTCGAGGCCGCGGACGTAGCGCGGGTTCTGGGTCGCGATGCCGACCGGGCAGTGGTCGGTGTGGCACTTCTGCGCCTGGATGCAGCCGAGGGCGAGCATCGCCTCGCGACCGACCGAGACCAGGTCGGCGCCGAGCGCGAAGGCGACCACGGCGTTCTCGGGGATGCCGAGCTTCCCGGCTCCGATGAACGTCAGGTCCTCGCACAGGCCGGCTCGGGCGAACCGTCGGTAGACGTGGGCGAAGCCGACCCGGAACGGATAGGCGACGCTGTCGGCGAAGATCATCGGCGCGGCACCCGTGCCACCCTCGCCGCCGTCGACGTTCACGAAGTCGAGTCCCCGCTGCCGGTCCGCCATCAGCTCGACCAGCTCGTCCCAGAACTCCAGGTTGCCGACGGCCGACTTCACGCCGACCGGCAGCCCGGTCTCGGTCGCCACCAGCTCGGCGAAGTCGAGCATCGAGTCGACGTCGCGGAACGCGGTGTGGCGGCTCGGCGAGGCGCAGTCGACGCCGGCCTCGATGCCGCGGATCGTGGCGATCTCCTCGCTGACCTTGGCGCCGGGCAGCATCCCGCCCAGTCCCGGCTTCGCACCCTGCGACAGCTTGATCTCGATCGCGCGGACCGGCGCCGAGGCGACCAGGTCCTTGAGCCGGACCAGGTCGAAGCGGCCGAGGGGGTCGCGGCACCCGAAGTACGCCGTACCGATCTGGAAGACCAGGTCGCCGCCGTTGCGGTGGTACGGCGAGATCGCCCCCTCGCCGGTGTTGTGCAGGCAACCGGCCAGCGCGGCACCCTGGTTGAGGGCCTCGATCGCGTTCTTCGACAGCGCGCCGAAGCTCATGCCGGAGATGTTGACCACCGAGCTCGGCCGGAAGGCGTGGGTCCGGCCGCGCGGCCCGCCGAGCACCTTGGCCGAGGGCAGGACCACGTCCTCGCCGGCGTGGGGCGAGGTCGCGGCACCGGTGCCGGTGAAGGTGCGGTGCTTGATGATCGGGTAGCCGGAGGTGTTCTCGAAGTCGTTGTCGGTGCCGAACCCGAAGTAGTTGTTCTCGAGCTTGGAGCTGGCGTAGACCCAGCGCCGCTGGTCCCGGCTGAAGGGACGTTCCTCGTCGTTCGACGTCACGATGTACTGCCGCAGCTCGGGGCCGAAGCGCTCGAGCTGGTAGCGGAGGTGCCCGATGATCGGGAAGTTCCGCCGGATCGCGTGCTGCTTCTGGGTGAGGTCGCGAGCGGCCACCGCGCCGAGCGCTGCCGCGGCGAGGGCACCGGCCCGCTGCCACTTCATGTGTCACGTTCTAGTCCGTCGATCACCCACCGTGTCGAGGAGCGGGTACTTTTCGCCCATGGATCTGATCCCGAAGCCCGATCAGGTCGTCTCCGCGGCCAGCAACGTGGCACACAAGGTGCTCTACGGCGGGCTGGCCGACCTGCGGCCGATGCCGCGCACCCTGATCGACGAGGGCACGCTGCGCGAGGTCTACCACTACCGGCCCGCCGCGAAGGTCCGCGAGCAGGGCGACCCGGTGCTGCTGGTGACGCCGCTCGCCGCGCCCGCGCTGTGCTTCGACCTGCGTCGCGGCTGCTCGCTGGCCGAGCACTTCGTGACCGCCGGCCGCCCGACCTACCTCGTCGAGTACGGCGAGGTGTCCTTCAAGGACCGCAACCTCGGCATGGAGCACTGGGTCGACGAGGTGGTCCCCGCCGCGATCCGAGCCGTCTCCGAGCACGCCGGGGGTCGGCCGGTGCACGTCATCGGCTGGTCGCTCGGCGGGATCTTCACGCTGCTCACCGCCGCCGACTCGCCGGACCTGCCGATCGCGTCGCGTGACCGTGGTGGGGTCGCCCGTGGACGTGACCCGGGTGCCGCTCGTGGCGCCGCTCCGGCCGCTGCTCAACCTGCCGTTCGGTCGGGGCGCGCAGGGCCGCGGCGCGATCACCCGCGCCTACCAGGCGATGGGCGGGGCGCCGAAGCCGCTGGTGAAGTGGGCCTTCCAGCTCTCGTCGTTCCAGAAGCTGGTGACCAAGCCGCTCGCCGTCGCGCAGAACCTCGACGACGCCGACTTCCTCGCCCAGCTCGAGGCCGTCGACCGGTTCACCGACAACATGATCGCCTACCCGGGCCGGACGTTCGGCCAGCTCTACCACCGGTTCGTCAAGGGCAACGCGCTCGTCGGCGGGGAGTTCGAGCTCGGCGACCGCACCATCTCGCTGGCCGCCATCACCGCACCGGTGCTGGTGTTCGGCGGCGCCACCGACGGCATCGCGCCGATCGCCGCCGTGAAGGCCGTCGTCCCGCTCCTGACCGGCGCCGCCGAGGCCCGGTTCGAGATCGTCCCCGGCGGCCACCTCGGCATGCTGACCGGCCGCGCCGCCCGCGGCACCACCTGGCAGGTCATGGACGAGTGGATCGACCAGTGGTCCTCCGACGACGCGGCCGACGCCGCCCCGGCCCGGACGCGGCAGCCGTCGAAGGGCACGATCGGCTCCAACCCGAAGCGGCGCTACGGCTCCGCGGGGTCCCGCTCCCTCGGCGAGCTAGGCGGCTCAGCGGGGTACGCCGGCCAGGCCGGCGGGGGTCGCGTAGCGCTCGAGGTAGCCGGTGACCATCGCGATGCCCTGCTCGACGAGGAACTCGTCGCCGGTCAGGGAGTCCTCGAAGGCCAGCTGGAAGACCCGGTCGCCGAGCCTCGACACGAGCTCGGCGACGGCCAGCGGCAGGTCGGGAACGCGAGGCCGGCGTCGACCGCGAACTCACGGAGCATCGCGGCGACCCGGCGGTTGTGCTCGCGGCCGAACTGGTCGACCGCGGCGTTCGAGCGGCCGCGGAGGTAGATCACGACGAAGGCGCGCCGCCGGTGGTAGACGCGGACGAACGACTCCATCACCGACCGGGTCAACGAGCGACGCTCAGCGACCTCGAGCGCGCGAGGTCGGTCATCACCTGTTCGTCCATCTCGGCCATGTCGCGCTCGGCGAGCGCCAGGAGGACGTCCTCCTTCGCGCCCGAAGTACTGGTAGAGCGACGCGACCGGCACCCGGGCGGCCTCGCGATGTCGCGGGTGGTCAGCGCCTCGACGCCGTGGTCGACCACGAGCCGTTCCGCCGCGTCGAGGAGTTCCTCGACGCGGCGGCGGCTGCGCTCCTGCGTGGGAACCCGACGCTTCGGGGGTGGTTGCTCGGAGCTCCGCACGGCAGGCACAGCGTCCGAGTGTAGGGCACAGAACCGAATCTGACACATGTTCACGTTAGGTTCCGGTCGGGCGATGAGGGGTGGGGTGTCGGTTTCCCCGGCTCTGTGCCGAAGCTGCGGCTTCTCGGGTGTTGTTTCGCCCGGGAAGCCACGGGTTGGGCCCATAGCCGGGGATTCCGCGCCGGGGATTCCGCGGCCCAGCGCTAGCGTGACGACCATGGGTACGACGCTGGCCGGCCTCGTCGCGCGCGGGCGGATGGCCGCCGACTGGGCCGAGGCGCTGGCGCCGGTCGAGGAGCGGATCGCCTCGATGGGGCGGTTCCTGCGCGAGGAGCTCGCGGCCGGACGGCCCTACCTGCCCGACGGCGACCGGGTGCTGCGGGCGTTCGAGCGGCCGCTGGCCGAGGTGAAGGTGCTGGTCGTCGGCCAGGACCCGTACCCGACGCCGGGCCACCCGATCGGCCTCAGCTTCGCGGTCGCCGCGGACGTGTGGCCGATCCCGGCCAGCCTCCGCAACATCTACGTCGAGCTGCGCGACGACCTCGGCGTCGTACCGCCGAAGCACGGCGACCTGACGGCCTGGGCCGACCAGGGCGTGATGCTGCTCAACCGGGTGCTGACGGTGCGGCCGGGCGAGCCGGCCAGCCACCGTGGCCGCGGCTGGGAGGAGGTCACCGAGCGGGCGATCCACGTGCTGGCCGCCCGCGGCGGACCGCTCGCCGCCATCCTGTGGGGCCGCGACGCGCAGTCGCTCAAGCCGATGCTGGGGCCGCTGCCGTGGGTGGAGTCGGCCCACCCCTCGCCGTTGTCGGCGCACCGCGGGTTCTTCGGGTCGAAGCCGTTCAGCCGGGTCAACCGGCTGCTGGAGCAGCAGGGCGGATCGCCGGTGGTCTGGGACGACGGGTGGGAATAAAATTGAATTCTGAACTATTGGGTGGCGGACATGACCGACGCGCGGATGCCCGCCCTCTACCTCGGCCACGGGGCGCCGCCGCTGCTCGACGACCCGGTGTGGTCGGGCCAGCTGGCCGCCTGGGCCGCCGACCTGCCGCGCCCGCAGGCGATCCTCATCGTCAGCGCCCACTGGGAGTCCGCGCCGGTCATGCCTCAGCGCCAGCCGGCGCGCCGCTGGTCTACGACTTCGGCGGCTTCGACCCGAAGTACTACCGGATGACCTACGAGACCCCGGACGCCACCGCGCTGGCCCGCGCATCGCCGGCGCTGATGCCGGACACCGAACCGGTCCACCAGCACGCCAGCCGCGGCCTCGACCACGGCGCCTGGGTGCCGCTGAAGATCATGTACCCCGACGCCGACGTCCCGGTGCTGCAGATGTCGCTGCCGACCCACGACCCGGTGCGGCTGATGGCGCTCGGCGAGCGGCTCCGCCCGCTGCGCGACGAGGGCGTGCTGATCATCGGCTCCGGCTTCCTGACCCACGGGCTGCCGTTCCTCACCGAGTTCCGCATCGACGCCGCAGCCCCGGGCTGGTCGACCGACTTCGACGCCTGGGCCGCCGAGGCGCTGGCCCGCGGCGACATCGACGCGCTCGCGGCGTACGCCTCGCAGGCGCCCGGGCATGCCCTACGCCCACCCCACCGTCGAGCACTACACGCCGCTCTTCGTCACCCTCGGCGCCGCCACCACCCCCGACGAGCCGGGCCTCCAGGTCATCGACGGGTTCTGGATGGGCCTGTCGAAGCGGTCGCTCCAGGTCGCCTGAGGCGCAGGTTCCCATGACCGCGCCGCTCAGCCTCGGTGATCTCGTCGAGCTCGACCAGGTCCGTCGGCTCGGGTCGGCGTCGCCCACCGCAGCGCGGCGGCGTTGGCGCGGACCTGGTCGCCGGAGGTGGCCCCGGCGATCACCGAGGACACGGCCGGCTGGGCGGCCAGGCCGGCGATGGCGACGTCCAGCATCGACAGCCCGCGCTCCGCGGCGTACGCCGCGACGGCCTCGATCCGCTCCCAGTCGGCGTCCCCCAGCCAGGCCGGCGGCGCCGCCCCGTGCGCGGCGCGGGAGCCGTCCGGGGCGGCCGAGCCGCGCGGTACTTGCCGGTGAGCAGGCCGTACTCGAGCGGGAAGAACGGCAGCATGCCGAGCCCGAACTGCTCGCAGGCCGGCACGACCTCGTCCTCGACCGTGCGGTCGAGCAGCGAGTAGCGGTTCTGCACCGACACGAAGCGCTCGAGCCCGGCGGTGCGGGCGGTCCAGTCGGCGTCGGCGACCTGCCAGCCGGCGACGTTCGAGCAGCCCACGTAGCGGACCTTGCCCTCGCGCACGAGCTCGGTCAGCGCCGTCAGCGTCTCCTCGATCGGCGTGACCCCGTCGGGCTCGTGGAGCTGGTAGAGGTCGATGTGGTCGGTGCCGAGCCGCCGCAGGACGCCTCCACCGCCCGCCGCACGTAGCGGCGGGACGCCGCGGGCACCGAAGTCGTCGCCGTCTCGCCCTTCATGTCCATGCCGAACTTGGTCGCCAGCACGAAGTCGTCGCGCTGCCCGCGCGAGCGCCCGCCCAGCAGCTCCTCCTAGCCACCGGCGGGCGCGCCGTAGATGTCGGCGGTGTCGAGCAGCGTCACCCCGGTGTCGCGGGCGGCGGCGAGGATCTCCTGCACCCCGTCGAGGTCGACGCGCCGGCGAAGGCGTTGCAGCCGATGCCGACCGCGCTCACCATCAGGCCTGAGTCGCCCAGCGGGCGGTAGTCCATCGCTCATGACGGCGAGCCTACGATCGGCGCCGTGCGCATCCTCTCGATCCAGTCCCACGTCGCCTACGGGCACGTCGGGAACTCCGCGGCGGTCTTCCCGCTGCAGCGTCTCGGTCACGAGGTGTGGCCGGTGCTGACGGTGAACTTCTCCAACCACACCGGGTACGGCGACTGGCGCGGCCCGCTGATCGACCCGGGCGACGTCACGGCGGTCATCACCGGCATCGAGGAGCGCGGCGTGCTCGCCGTCGTGCGACGCGGTGCTGTCCGGCTACCAGGGCAGCCCGGCGATCGCCGGGGTGGTCGTCGACGCCGTCAAGCGGGTCAAGGCGGCCAACCCCGCGGCGACGTACACCTGCGACCCGGTGATGGGCAACGCCAAGCTCGGGCTGCTTCGTCAACCCGGAGATCCCGCCGATCATCCGGTCGCAGGTGGTGCCGCGTGGCCGACGTGCTGACGCCCAACCAGTTCGAGCTCGGCTTCCTGACCGACACCGACCCCCACTCGCTCGAGGAGGTGCTGGAGAGCGCGGACCTGGCGCGCGCGATGGGCCCGTCGACGATCCTGGTCACCAGCGTGCGCCAGACCGGCGAGCGACTCGATCGGGCTGATGGCCGTCACCGACGACGGCGCGTGGCTGGTCGAGACGCCGCTGCTCCCGATGAAGGCCAACGGCTCCGGCGACATCACCGCCGCCCTCTTCACCGCCCACCTGCACGCCACCGGCTCCCCCGAGCAGGCCCTCGCCCGCACCGTCTCCTCGGTCTACGCCGTGCTGGAGCAGACCCTCGACTCCGGCGAGCGGGAGCTGCGGCTGGTCGCCGCCCAGGACGCCATCGCGCAGCCGGCGTGCGAGTTCGACGTGCGGCAGGTCCGGTGAACGCGACGCGGCTCACCGGACTGCTCGCGGCGGCCGCCCTGGCGCTGTCCGGGTGCGGCGAGCAGGACAGCACCGCCGGGTCGACCGTCCCGGAGTCCGAGCCGTTCAACCAGGCCGACGTCGACTTCGCGACGCAGATGATCCCGCACCACGCCCAGGCGCTGCTGATGGTCGACACCGCGGCTCCCAGGGACGACCTGTCGCCCGAGGTGGCCGCGCTCGTCGAGCAGATCCGCACCGAGCAGACCGGCGAGATCGAGCTGATGACCGACTGGCTCGAGGACTGGGACCAGCCGATCCCCGACAACCCCCGCGACCACGGCGGCCCGGAGCACGGCTCGACGGACGGACATGGCCATGCCCGGTCTGGCGACCGAGGAGGAGCTGGCCGCGCTCGACAGCGCCTCCGGCGCGGAGTTCGAGGAGCTCTGGCTGGAGATGATGATCGAGCACCACGAGGGCGCCATCACGATGGCCGAGGACGAGGTCGCCGCCGGCGAGGACCCCGACGCCGTCTCGCTCGCCGAGGGCATCATCTCCGCCCAGGCCGACGAGGTCGACCGGATGGAGCGGCTGCTCGGCGGCTGACGCCGTCGCACTGGAGCCGCGTGTCGGGATCGAACCGACGGCATCCGCTTTACAAGAGCGGTGCTCTACCAACTGAGCTAACGCGGCGGGGGCGCGGCACATGCTAGTCGCGGGGGTCCGTAGGCTCGGACAGTGACCGATGTCGACGACTGGCCCGCGCTGGCCGAGCTCGCCGAGCGGTACGGCGTCTCCCGCGAGTACTGGGACTGGCAGGGCCGCCACGTGCCCGTCCAGGTCGCGACCGTGCAGGCCGTGCTCGCCGCCCTCGACGTCGACACCTCCACCGACGAGTCGGTCCGAACCGCCCTGGCGGACCTCGACGAGGCGCCCTGGCGCCGGATGCTGCCGGCGGTGACCGTGGGCCGGGCCGGGCACCCGGTCGACGTGCTGGCGCCACGTCCCCCACGGCGACCCGCTGACGGTCGAGGTGGTGACCGAGGCCGGTGCCGTCGTCTCGGCGACGCAGGTCCGCGACCACCACGTGGAGCCGCGCACGATCGACGGCGTCGCTCGTCGGCGAGGCCCGGTTCGTGCTGCCCGACGACCTCCCCGCCGGCTACCACACCCTGCACGCCCGCAGCGGCCACCAGACCGCCACCGGCGTGCTGGTGCTCGCGCCCGACCGGCTCGACCTGCCGCCCCAGCTCGCGGCCCAGGTCTGGGGCCTGATGACCCAGCTCTACTCCGTCCGCTCCCGCGACTCCTGGGGCGTCGGCGACTTCGGCGACCTGGCCACCCTGGCCGGGTGGGGCGGCGACCTCGGCGCCGACTTCCTGCTCGTCAACCCGTTGCACGCCGCCGAGCCGGTGCCGCCGGTGGAGGACTCGCCCTACCTGCCGACCTCGCGCCGCTACCTCAACCCGCTCTACGTCCGGGTCACCGACGTGCCGGAGCTCGACGCCCTCACACCGGCCCACCGGACCGCGGTCGAGGCGCTCGCCGCCGGCCCGTTCGACGACGCCGAGGGGCTGCTCGACCGACAGGCGTCGTACGCCGCCAAGCTGGCCGCCCTCGACCTGCTCCACGCCGCACCCCGGTCGGCCGCGCGCGAGCGCGAGCTGCAGGAGTTCTGCCACCGCGAGGGCCCGGAGCTGCGCCAGTTCGGCGTCTGGTGCGCCCTCGCCGAGCACCTCGAGGGCGAGGAGTGGTCCGCCGAGCTGCTCGACCCCGCCTCCGTCGGAGGTCGCCGCGCTCGCCGACCAGCTCGCCGACCGGGTCGACTTCTTCGTGTGGCTGCAGTGGCTGGCCGACCAGCAGCTCGCGGCGGCCCAGGCCCACGCCCTCGACGCCGGCATGACGATCGGACTCGTGACCGACCTCGCCGTCGGCGTCCACCCGGCCGGCGCGGAGGTCTGGACGCTCGGGCCGGCGCTCGCGCGCGGCCTCTCGGTCGGCGCCCCGCCGGACGCGTTCAACCAGCTGGGCCAGGACTGGTCCCAGCCGCCGTGGCGACCCGACATCCTCGCCGAGCACGGCTACGCGCCCTACCGCGCGGTGCTGCGGGCCGCGCTGCGGCACGCGGGCGGGGTGCGGATCGACCACGTGATGGGTCTGTTCCGGCTGTGGTGCATCCCCGAGGGCGCCTCGCCCGCCGAGGGCGCCTACCTGCGCTACGACCACGAGGCGATGGTCTCGATCCTGCTGCTCGAGGCGCAGCGGGCCGGTGCGTTCGTCGTCGGCGAGGACCTCGGCGTCGTCGAGCCGTTCGTCCGCGACTACCTCGCCGAACGCGGCGTGCTGGGCACGTCGATCCTGTGGTTCGAGACCGACGACGGCCGACCCCGGCCGCCCGAGACGTGGCGCGAGCTGTGCCTGGCCAGCGTCACCACCCACGACCTGCCGCCGACCGCGGGCTACCTCGCCGGCGAGCACGTCCGGCTCCGCGACACCCTCGGCCTGCTCACCCGGTCGCTCGAGGAGGAGCTGGCGGTGACCGCGCAGGAGCACGCGACCTTCCTCGCCGAGCTCCGCGGCCGCGGGCTGGTCGGCGACGACCCGTCCGAGGAGGAGGTCGTCGCCGCGCTGCACGAGCTGCTCACCCGTTCCCCGAGCCGGCTGCTCGGGGTCGCGGTGACCGACCTGGTCGGCGACCGGCGTACCCAGAACCAGCCCGGCACCCACCGTGAGTACCCCAACTGGCGGGTACCCCTCTCCGGCCCCGACGGCGCACCGCTGATGCTCGAGGACCTGCCGTCGTCGGCGCGGGCGCGCGCGCTCGCCGCCCGTCTCGACCGGCCCTAGGCTCCCTTGGTTTCGACGCGCGGTCGCGACCTCGCGGGCTCGGTCGCGCGCTTGCTCAACCTGTCTCACCACGCCGCGTGCTCCTCCGTCGCACCCGGCTAGGCTCGACACATGGCCTTGCGGATCGTGGCGAGCCGCCCGGACCCGGCAATCGTGACGCTGCCGTGGTCCACCCCGCTGGAGGAGTGGTCGGACGACTACGTCGTACCGCTCCCGCGCGGCCTCTCCCGCCACGTGGTGCGGATCGTGCGGCTCAAGGGCCGGGTCTACGCCGTCAAGGAGACGGTCGAGGAGATCGCGTTCCGCGAGTACCGGCTGCTGCGCGACCTGCAGCGGATGGGACTGCCGGCCGTCGTCCCGCAGGGCGTGGTCACCGGCCGGGAGGACGAGACCGGCGAGGAGCTCCCGGCCGCGCTGCTGACCGAGCACCTCCGCTTCTCGCTGCCCTACCGGAGCCTCTTCTCCCACGGCCTCTCCGCCGACAGCCTGCCGTCCCTGGTGGACGCGCTGGTCGTGCTGCTCGTCCGACTCCACCTGGCCGAGTTCTACTGGGGCGACGTGTCGCTCTCCAACGTCCTGTTCCGCCGCAGTGCCGGCGGTTTCGCGGCCTACCTGGTCGACGCCGAGACCGGCGAGCTCCGCAGCAGCCTCTCCTCGACGATGCGGGACTACGACGTCCGGGTCGGCTGCGAGAACGTGTACGCCGAGCTGCTGGACCTCCAGGCCGGCGGGTCCCTCGACGAGCGGGTCGACGCGTGGGAGATCGTGGCGCTGATCGAGTCCCGCTACGAGGCGCTGTGGCGCGAGCTCACCGTCGAGGAGGAGTTCCCGGCCGGCGAGATGTGGCGCATCGAGCAGCGGATCGAGAAGCTCAACGACCTCGGTTTCGACGTCGAGGAGCTCGACATCGTCACCGACTTCGACGGCGACCGGGTCCGGATCCAGCCGCGCGTCGTCGAGCTCGGCCACCACAGCCGGGACCTGCAGGGGCTCACCGGGATGTACGCCGAGGACGCGCAGGCCCGTCGGATGCTCAACGACATCGCCGCCTACACCGCCGCCAACGACCTCGGCCGCGAGGACCGGGAGCTGGTGGCGAACCGCTGGCTCACCGACGTCTACGAGCCGCTGATGGCGATGGTGCCGCCCGAGGCGCGCGGCAAGCTCGAACCGGCCGAGATCTTCCACGAGCTGCTCGTGCACCGGTGGTACCTCTCGGAGCGGGCCGGCGCCGAGGTCAGCCTCTTCGACACCGCGCGCGACTACATCGACCACGTGCTGACGTCGAAGCCCGAGGAGGCCGTCGCGGCCCCGCTGGTCGCCGACGAGGAGCAGTAGCTCGGGCGACTACTCCGCCGGCGTCAGCTCGAGCTCGTCGTACGGGCCGACCACGAAGCTGCCGTTGGTCTGCAGCGTCACCGGCTGGAGGCCGGCCGGTCGGCCGTCCTCGCCGTAGGTGATCAGCGTGACCATGGCCTCCCGGCGCGGCTTGCTCCCGATCGCGATGGCGTACGCCGCACCGCCGGTGGTGCCGGTCGTGTACGAGTAGCCGACCTGACCGTCGGCCCCCTCGACCCGCGTGGGTCCGATCTTGACGTGCACGTGCCCGCCGACGACGAGGTCCGCGCAGCCGTCGGCCAGCGCCTGCCGCGCCAGGTTGACGTCGTGCACCAGCACCGTCGCGATGCGCTCGTCGGCGGCGCAGACCTCCTCGCTGAACCGCTCGCCGACCTCGGTGAAGCTCAAGCCCGTCTCGTCGCGCCAGTTGCCCAGGCCACTGGAGCGGGGGTCGGCGAGGCCGGTCAGCGGGCCGCCGCCAGGCCCCTCGACGACGCCGCCGTGGAGGATCGTCCAGCCCAGGTCGTCCAGGTAGTTCCCGACGAAGTCGCCGGAGTCGTGGTTGCCCGGGACCGCGAACCGGTCGTAGTCCTCGAACGCCGCGGAGACGGAGTCGAGGCTGAACGCCTCCCACGGCTGCCCGGTGGAGGTGTCGTCGCCGGCGTTGAGCACGACGGTGGCTCCGGCCCGGTCGCCGATGGCGCGGGCGACCCGGTCCATCCCGATGTTGTCGTGGCGGTCCGAGACCAGCACCGCGACCGTCTCCCCCTCCTCGGGCTCCCGGAGCTCGAGGCCGGCGGCGGCGCTCCGCGGCGGTGTCGTAGAACTCGGTGCTCTGCTGATAGGTCGAGACCGCGCTCTCCACGAGCCGGCGGGTGTCGATGGCGGAAGGGTCGCTGCGGATCTGGACCCCGGCAGCCGCCTCGGGCACGGGTACGGAGTCACCGAGGTAGTCCGGCAGCGACACCCAGGTCTGCTCGGACCCGACCGACTCACCGCTCGATGACCACGGCTCCCAGACCAGGACGACCGCGACCACGACCGCGGTCGCGACCGCCGCGCCCTCGACGCTGAGCACCCTGGAGCCCAGCTCGCGCCGGCGCGACCGCCCGAGCAGCAGCCACACCGCCACCGGGACCAGGCCCACGACCGCACCGCGCAGCGCGGCGTCGTACGCCATGTCGGCGACGGCCGCCTCGACGCGCGCGATCGACCCCTCCGGCTGGCTCGCGATCAGCGCGTAGCGCTCCACCAGCTCCGAGGTCGAGTTCACCGTGGTCTTCCCGAGCACGAGGTCGACGCCCACCGGAACCCCCAACACCTCGCCCGAGTCGACGCGGAGGTCCGGCAGCACCGGCCCGGTGTTGACCACGAACCACCCGTCGAAGGTGGGTGAGATCACGGGTGTCGTGGCTGGCCACCACGACCTCGCGGTCGGAGTCGAGGAAGAACCCGAGCCCGGCGACCGTCGACACCACCAGCCACACGGCGGCCAGCCCCAGGCCGCGGAGGATCGGACCGGCGGCGGCATCAGGTCAGGGTACGGGCCTGCGCGATGGCGTAGAGGGTCACCGAGGCGGCGACGCCGGCGTTGAGCGACTCGAGGTCGTTGGCCATCGGGATCGAGACCAGCTGGTCACAGGTCTCGGCGACCAGCCGCGAGAGCCCGCCGCCCTCGGCGCCGACCACGACCACGAGTGGACCGGTGGCGAGACCGTCGGGACCGATCAGGTCGGGCAGCGAGACGTCGCCGTCGGCGGCCAGGCCGACCACCATGCAGCCCGCCTCCTGGTAGGCCTTGAGCTGCCGGGTCAGGTTGACGGTCTGGGCGACCGGGATCCGGGCCGCCGCGCCGGCGCTGGTCTTCCACGCGGCCGCGGTCATGCCGGCCGCGCGACGCTCCGGGACCACGACGCCGTGCGCCCCGAAGCCGGAGGCGCTGCGGACCACCGCGCCGAGGTTGCGCGGGTCGGTGACGGAGTCGAGTGCCACGATCAGCGGCGCCTCCCCCATCTCCTTGGCGCGGACCAGCAGGTCGTCGGCGTGCGCGTAGTCGTAGGACGGGAGCCGGGCCGCCAGGCCCTGGTGCACCGCGCCGGCGGTGTGCCGGTCGAGCTCGTTGCGGGTCACCTCGAGCAGGCTGACCCCCTGCTCGGCGGCGAGCTTGAACGCCTCGCGCAGCCGGCCGTCGCGCTCGGCACCCTCGGCGACGTAGACGCCCGCCACCGGGATCCCGGCGCGCAGCACCTCCACCACGGAGTTGCGACCGGCGACCCACTCGGCGTCGCTGCTGGTGCGCCGCTTGGGACGCGCCTGCTGCGCCCGTTCGGCCTGCTGCTTGGCCTTGTAGACCTTGTGGTTGGGCCGGTCCTTCGCCTTCGGCGTCGGCCCCTTGCCCTCGAGGCCGCGACGGACCCGGCCGCCGGACCCGGCCGTGGGCTTCTTCGAGCTCTTGCGGATCGAGCCCTTCCGCTGCGAATTGCCTGCCATCACTGGTCCTTCGGTGGTTGAGGTGCGAGCGAAGCGAGCCTCGAAACCCACTTCGGGCCGTCGGGGGTGTCCTCGATCTCGACGCCGGCGGCCTTGAGCCGGTCGCGGATCGCGTCGGCGCGAGCCCAGTCCTGGTCGGCGCGCGCCTGCGCGCGCTCCTCCAGGAGGCCCTGCACCAGTACGTCGACGACGCCGGTGAGCGAGTCGTCGCGGGTCGTCGCGAAGTCGTTCGGGTTGAGTCCGAGCACGTCGAGCATCGCCACGACCTGGCCGACGGCGGCCGACAGCTCCTCGGAGGCGCCGGCCGGCACCAGCCGGTTGCCCTCGCGCACGGTGTCGTGCAGCACGGCCATCGCCGCCGGCGTACCGAGGTCGTCGTCCATGGCGGCGACGAACGCGGCCGGCAGCTGGGCGATCCAGCCACCGACGTGCGGCGTGGCCCGCTCGAGGAACGACTCCACGCGCCGGAACGCGGCCGCGGCGTCGTCGAGCGCCTCGAACGAGAACTCGACGGTGGACCGGTAGTGGGCGCTCACCATGTAGTAGCGCAGCTCGATCCCGCGCACCCGCTCGAGCACGTTCGGGACGAGCAGCGAGTTGCCGAGCGACTTGCTCATCTTCTCGCCGGAGGTGGTGATCCACGCGTTGTGCAGCCAGTACGACGCGAACGGGTCGCCGGCGGCGCGGGACTGCGCCTGCTCGTTCTCGTGGTGGGGGAAGCGCAGGTCGACGCCGCCGCCGTGGATGTCGAAGGCGGCGCCGAGGTACTTGCGCGCCATCGCCGAGCACTCGATGTGCCAGCCCGGACGACCACGACCGTAGGGGCTGGGCCAGGCCGCCGTCTCCGGCTCCGACTCCACCTTCTGGCCCTTCCACAGCGCGAAGTCGCGGGGGTCGCGCTTGCCCCGCGGGTCGGCGTCGCCGGCGGGCTCCATGTCGTCGATGCCCTGCCGTGTCAGCTCGCCGTACTGCGGCCACGAGCGGACGTCGAAGTAGACGTCACCCGAGCCGTCCTCGGCGGCGTAGGCGTGACCGGCGTCGACCAGCCGCGCGATCATCTCGAGGATCTCCGGGACGTGGCCGGTCGCGCCCGGCTCGTAGGTGGGCCGCTGCACGTTGATCGCAGCCAGCACCGCGTCGAGCTCGTGGTGCATCTGCTGCGCCAGCTCGTACCAGTGCATGCCGCGCTCGTCGGCCTTGCGCAGGATCTTGTCGTCGATGTCGGTGACGTTGCGGATGAAGTCGACCCGGTAGCCCTGGTGGGTCAGCCAGCGGCGCAGCACGTCGAAGTTGACCGCGGACCGGACGTGACCGACGTGCGGCTCCGACTGCACCGTGAGACCGCAGACGTAGATGCCCGCCTTGCCCGCCCGGAGCGGGACGAAGTCACGGACGTCGCGGGTCGCGGTGTCGTAGAGGCGCAGGGTCACCCGGCGATTCTAGGGGCGCTCGGGCCTCACTCGCCCTGCATCCGCGGATCGCTGTGACTCGTGGGACAGGAGTGAACATCCGACGTACCCTCGACGGGTGCGCCGCCTCCTCCCCCTCCTCGTGCTCGCGCTGGTGAGCCCGCTGGTCGTCGCGCCGCCCGCGCTGGCGGCCCCGGCGCCGCGCAAGATCCGGTACGCCGAGTGGCGGGCCGGCGACCTCGGCTCGGGCACGCTGCAGGGCACCGAGGTCCGCCGGGGCCGGGTCCGGATCGCCGCCCCGGTGGACACCCGGACGCTCGGCGGCCACACCTACGACGTCGGCCGCTGGGTCTCGCCCTGGCGCGAGCCCGGCTTCGCCCTCACCGAGCTGATCGCGTCCTGGCACGCCGCCACGCCCGGCCACAGCCTGGTCGAGGTCCAGGTCCGCGGTCGGGCCGGCGACGGCACCCGGACCAGCTGGGACACGCTCGCGCGCTGGGCCGCGACCGACCAGCACGTGCGGCGTACCTCCGTCCCCGGGCAGGGTGACGACCTGGCCGACGTCAACGTCGACACCTGGCGCGTCCCCGGGGGCGCCGTGGCCTGGCAGCTGCGGGTCAACCTGATGCGGGTCGGCGACGCCTCCCCGTCGCTGCGCGCGGTGGGCGCGATGGCCTCGCGGCTCCCCGACGTCGACGACGTCGCGACGTCCGAGCCGGGCGTCGCCAGCGGACCGGACCCGGTCGTGCTCGACCTGCCGCGCTACTCGCAGATGGTCCACTCCGGCCACTACCCGCAGTGGGGCAGCGGCGGCCAGGCGTGGTGCTCGCCGACGTCCACGTCGATGGTGCTCGGCTACTACGACGCGCTGCCGCGGCCCAAGGCCTACGCGTGGGTCGCCGACGGGCACCCGCAGCCGTGGGTCGACCACGCCGCGCGCAGCACCTTCGACCACTCCTACGACGGCACCGGCAACTGGCCGTTCAACACCGCGTACGCCGCGCCGCTGGCCGGCGGTCCCGCGTTCGTCACCCGGCTGCGGAGCCTGCGCGAGGCCGAGCGGTTCGTCGCCGCGGGCATCCCGCTGGTCGCGTCGGTCTCGTTCGGCTCCGGCGAGCTCGACGGGGCGCCGATCTCCGGCACCAACGGCCACCTGCTGGTCATCGCCGGCTTCACCGAGGACGGCGACGTGGTCGTCAACGACCCGGCCGCCCAGCAGAACAGCGGCGTGCGGCGTACCTATGACCGCGGCCAGTTCGAGGACGCCTGGCTGCCCACGTCCGGTGGGCTGGTCTACGTGATCACCGATGCCGACCACCCGCTCCCCGGCGGCAAGGCCAGCGCCTGGTGATCGCCCCGTCGGCGAAGGCTGACGTCAGGCCTCGGCGGACGCCGAGAACTCGACCTCGTGCCAGCCGGTGGCACCGTCCGGGACCGGGTCGCGCTCGACACCGGTCTGCTCCTCGCCGGTCGTGCTGATCGCCCGGACCCGCAGCACGTGGTCGCCCGGCACCACGAACACCGTGCCGGCCCACTGCACCCAGGTGTCAGCGGTGGGGGGTGAGGCGATCTCCATCGCCTGCCACTCCCCGCCGTCGACCGAGACCTCGACGCCCGCGATGCCCACGTGCTGCTGCCAGGCGACGCCACCCACCTGGACCTGCCCGCTGCCACGTCCTGGCCGGAGCCGGGGACGTCGATCCGCGACGCCAGCCGGACCGGCGCCTGCTCGGCCCAGCCCTTGCCGGTCCAGTAGGCCTCGAACCGGTCGAAGCGGGTCACCTCGATGTCGACGACCCACTTGGTCGCCGACACGAAGCCGTAGAGGCCCGGTACGAGGGTGCGGACCGGGAAGCCGTGCTCGATCGGCAGCGGGCGGCCGTTCATGGCCACGGCGAGCATCGCGTCGCGACCGTCCATCACCACCGACAGCGGCGTACCGCAGGTCCAGCCGTCGTCCGAGGTCTGGAGGAGGGCGTCGGCGTCGGCATTGACCCCGGCCTCGTCGAGCAGGTCGGCGAGGCTCACGCCGCTCCACCAGGCGTTGCCGATCAGGTCGCCACCGACCGAGTTGGAGACGCAGTTGAGCGTGATCCAGGCCTCGGTCCGCTCGCGTGCGATCAGGTCCTGGTAGCTCAGGGTCAGCTCGCGGTCGACCATCCCGTGGATCCGCAGCTGCCAGTCCTCGGGCTCGATCGTGGGCAGCGCGATCGCGGTGTGGATCAGGTAGAAGTCCTCCTCCGGCGTCGCCCAGGACGAGACACCGGCCAGCCCGATCCTGGCCGCGGGGGGCACCCGGGGCTCGGTGACCCCGATCAGCCGGAGCAGCCGCCGCGCCTCCTCGACCTCGCGCCGGCCGCGGCCGAGGACCCGACCGAGCCCGCCGAGACCGACCGAGATCACCGCCACCGCCGCGGCGCCGATCAGGAAGCCCCGGCGTCCGCCGGTGGGGGCCGACGAGCTCCTCGGCGCTGCTCGGCGGCGCGGAGCCGGTCGGTCAGCAGGCTGAGGACCACGACCCAGGTCACCAGGCCCACCGCGATGGGCAGGTAGACGATCGCGGACGGTGCCTCCTGGATCGCCACGGCGGCCACGCCCATTCCGGCGAGCGCGCCGAGGAGCAACACGGACAGCCACCAGGAGCGTGCGGCCAGCCGGCCGGCCCAGGCGAACACGAGGGCGAGGAACAGCAGGATCCCGCCGACCAGCAGCGGCTTGTCCGCGGCGCCCAGCGTGCCGATGGCCTCCTCGACCACGGCGCCGGGGGTGACCAGGATGACCAGCTCGGCGACGGCCACCACCGGGGAGTCCCGGATCGCCAGCAGGTTGGCGACCGCATAGCTGGTCGCGAGGCCGGCACCACCGGCCAGCAGGCCCGCGAGCGACCACGCTCCACGGAACGTCCTCATGGACCGATTGTCGCTCAGGCATGATCATCCCGTGCAGTCCACCTCTGGCGCGCCGTTCCGGATCGGCATCGGCACCGACGTCCACCGCCTCGTCGACGGCGTTCCGATGCACCTCGCCGGACTGGCCTGGCCCGACGAGCCGCACGGGCTGGAGGGCCACTCCGACGCCGACGTGGCGGCCCACGCCGCCTGCGACGCGCTGCTCTCGGCCGCCGGCCTCGGCGACCTCGGCAGCCACTTCGGTACGGCGGAGCCGGAGTGGGCCGGCGCAGCCGGCGTGACGCTGCTCGGCGAGACCGCGAGGCGGGTCCGCGAGGCCGGCTTCGAGATCGGCAACGTGGCGATCCAGGTCATCGGCAACCGGCCCCGGCTCGGCCCGCGCCGGGCCGAGGCCGAGGCGGCGCTGGGCGCGGCGGTCGGCGCACCCGTGTCGGTCTCCGCCACCACCACCGACGGGCTCGGCCTGACCGGCCGCGGCGAGGGCGTGGCAGCCATCGCCACCGCCCTGCTGCTCCTGCCGTAGGGGATAGTCCCCGGATCTTTGGCTGTCTCCGCACGCGATTCGCGACCGGAGAATCGGGGACTACCCGGCTTGGCCGGGGCGGCGCGGGCCCACCTGCACCACGCCGCCGGCGATCCGGACGTCGTAGACGGCCACGCCGACGGCCGCGTCGTCGAGGCAGCGGCCGGTCCGGAGGTCGAAGGCGTGGCCGTGGCGCGGCGAGGCGACGAACGGAATGTCGCCGCGACGGCCGACGATCCCGCGGGCCAGCCCCGACGTGTGCGGCGAACGGGTCGTGGTTGCTCAGCGCGTGGACCGACCCGTCCGGCGTACGGAACAGCGCGATGGCCTGGCCGTGCACGAGTGCGGCCGCCCCGCGCTCCACCTCGAGCTCGTCGATGTGGCAGACCGGGAGGTAGTCCTGGTCGGTCGTCACCCCGGGACGGTAGGAGCGCCACGTTTCAGCCGACGGCGGGCGGTGTAACGGCGGTGTGACGAGACAGCACGAGGCCCCCGGGCGAACCCGGGGGCATTGTGCGTCGACTGCGTGAGTCAGGCGTTCAGGAGGCGAGGACCTCGTCGAGGATCGCCTCGGCCTTGTCCTCGTTGGTGTGCTCGGCCAGTGCCAGCTCGGAGACCAGGATCTGGCGCGCCTTGGCCAGCATCCGCTTCTCGCCGGCCGACAGGCCACGGTCACGCTCGCGGCGCCACAGGTCGCGCACGACCTCGGCGACCTTCATGACGTCGCCGCTGTGGAGCTTCTCGAGATTGGCCTTGTAGCGGCGCGACCAGTTGGTCGGCTCCTCGACGTGGGCGGCACGGAGGACGTCGAACACGCGCTCGAGACCCTCCTTGTCGACGACGTCACGCACGCCTACGAGATCGAGGTTGCACGCCGGGACCCGGACGACCAGATCCTGCTGGGCGACGATCCTCAGAACGAGGTACTGACGGTCCTCTCCCTTGATCTGCCGCATCTCGATGTCCTCGATGACTGCAGCCCCGTGATTTGGATAGACAACCGTTTCGCCGACGGTGAAGGTCATATGTGAAGTACCCCTTTCAAGATGCCCATCATATCACGGCGCCGGAGGGGCTCCTGACGCGTTTGTGCAGGTCAGGACGGCAATCGGGGCTTGACAGGATCGCGGTTCGTGTGGTGCGACGGGCCCGCGGGAGGGTCGTCGCGCGACCGATCTGTCCCCCCATGCGGCCAACGTCCTCGCCGCAGGGCCCGGGTGGGCGATACTGCCGGGCATGGCCCCGAGGACCTCGCCCAAGCGCCGACTGAGCCGGCGGCGGCGCGCCGCCGAGTCCGCCTCCGCGCCCGCCGTCGAGCCGGTTCCCGCGAGCGCTGCCACGGCCGGGCCGACACCGGGTGGGCCGACCGGCGCGGCGCCCGCCTCTCCACCCGCGGACGACGGCGCTGCCGGGCGGTGGAGCCGCTTCGGACCGCTGCTGCTCCTGCGCGCCGCCCACCCGCGACTCGCGCTCGCCAGCGCGCTGGCCCTGGCCGCCGCCGCCGCGCTGAGCGGCCGCTCCACCGCCGCCGTCGGGATGGTGCTGCTGACCGCGCTGGTCGGGCAGGCGATGCTCGGGTGGACCAACGACCTGGTCGACCGCCGGCGCGACGCCTCGAACGAGCGGCTCGACAAGCCGGTCGCGCAGGGGCTCCTCGACCCCGGCGACGTGGCCTTCGCCGTCTCGGTGGGCGGCGCTGCTCGTCGTACCCCTGGCGATCTCCCACGGCGTGTGGGCCGGGCTCAGCTACCTCGCCGCGCTGGCGATCGGGATGCTCGGCAACGTGCTGCTCCGCCGCGGCCTCTTCTCGTGGGTGACGTGGGCGGCGTCGTTCGCGCTCTACCCCGCGTTCCTGGCCTACGGCGGCTTCGCGGGCGACGGCCAGGACACGCCTCCCGAGATCGCGATCACGGCGCTCGCCGCCGCGCTCGGGCGTCTGCGTCCACGTGCTGGTCTCGCTGCCCGGGCTGGTCCTGGACAACGAGAACGGCCTGCGCCACCTGCCGCTGCGCATCGCCCTCCGGGTCGGCGCCGCCAAGCTGCTGTGGGGGACGGTCGTGGCGACCGCACTGGTCCTGGTCGGGCTGCTGGTCGCGGGCGCCCAGGTCGGCCTGCGCCAGTGAGCGTGGTCCAGTGACGTGTTGCAGTGAACCGCCGGCGGCGTCTGCCCGATAGCATGCCGCCATGCAGCTCAGACGCTCCCTGGCGCTGGTGTCCGGCGCGCTCCTGCTGACCGCGCCCCTGGCCTCCTGCGGCTTCGACCCCGCCACCGACCGGGTCAACACCATCACCCCCGGCACGTCCGACCGCGACGGCACCGTCGACGTGCTCAACGCCGTGATCGTGTCGGCCGACGAGGGCTCCGGTGTCCTGATCACCACGCTGGTCAACAACGACAACGAGGAGGAGGCCTCGCTCGACAGCGTGGCCGCCGACGACGCCGGAGGCGGTGCAGGTCGGCGAGTTCTCGGCGATCTCGATCGACCCCAACGGGATGGTCAACCTCGCAGCCGAGGACCAGGAGGGCATCCCCGTGGAGGGCGAGCTCGCCGCCGGTGACGTCGTACCCCTGACCCTCCAGCTCTCGGGCGGCCAGGTCGTCCAGCTCGACGTCCCGGTCGTGTGGAACTGCGAGGAGTTCGAGGGCATCGACGGCGAAGGCGGCGACTGCGAGGTCGCCGAGGCCGAGGAGCACTGATGGTCCACACGCTGGTCCTGCTGCGGCACGGCGAGAGCGAGTGGAACGCCAAGAACCTCTTCACCGGCTGGGTCGACGTCGACCTGACCGACAAGGGGCGGGCGGAGGCCGTCGACGGCGGCGAGCAGCTGGTCGCGGCCGGCCTGCTGCCCGACGTGGTCCACACGTCGCTGCAGCGACGGGCGATCACCACCGCCCACCTCGCGCTCGACGCCGCCGACCGGCACTGGATCCCGGTCCACCGGTCGTGGCGCCTCAACGAGCGCCACTACGGCGCGCTGCAGGGCAAGGACAAGAAGCAGACGCTGGAGCAGTACGGCGAGGAGCAGTTCATGACGTGGCGTCGGTCCTTCGACGTCCCGCCGCCGCCGCTCGACGACGACGACGAGTTCTCCCAGGCCCACGACCCGCGCTACGCCGACCTGGGTGACGAGCTGCCCCGCACCGAGTGCCTCAAGGACGTCATCGCGCGGATGCTGCCCTACTGGGAGTCGGCGGTCGTGCCCGACCTGCGCGCCGGCCGGACGGTCCTGGTCGCCGCCCACGGCAACAGCCTGCGCGGCGATCGTGAAGCACCTCGACGGCATCAGCGACGAGGACATCCCCGGCCTCAACATCCCCACCGGCATGCCGCTGGTCTACCGGCTCGACGAGTCGATGGCCCCCACCGTCGCCGGCGGCGAGTACCTCGACCCCGAGGCGGCCGCCGCGGCCGCCGCCGCGGTCGCCAACCAGGGTCGCTGAGCGTGCCGCTAGTCCACATCGATTCGGTTCCAGGGTCAGCCCGAGCGCCGAATCGATGTGGACCTGCACGACCGCTCACTCAGCCGATCCGGTGCGGTCGACGCAGCGGCGGCCGGCAGCCGGGCCGCGCCGGGGGCCCGGTCGTCGGCGGCCAGCACGTCGGCCGGGGTTGTAGATCGTGCAGCGCTGCAGCGACAGGCAGCCGCAGCCGATGCACGAGTCGAGGCCGTCGCGCAGCGCGCTCCAGCGCCGCGATCTGCTCGTCGAGGCGGCCGCGCCAGTGCGCGCGAGATCCGGGTCCAGTCGGCGCTGGTCGGCGTACGTCCGCTCGGGCAGCGAGTCGAGCTCCTCGCGGATCTCGTCGCAGCGTCAGGCCGACGTTGCGACGCCGCCCGGATGAAGGCCAGTCGCCGCAGCGTCCCCGCGCTCGAACTGCCGTCGCCCGCCCGGCGAGCGTGACGCCGTGATCAGCCCCTCGGCCTCGTAGTAGCGCAGCGCCGAGGCCGCGAAGCCGCTGCGGTCGCGTCACCTCGCCCATCGGCAGCAGGACGTCACGGGAGTCCATCGACTCACCTCCTTGAACTCAAGTTCACTTGAACTTGAATAATGGCAGGCATGACCACACGAACGCAATGCCTGTTGCCCTCGTGACCGGCGGATCTGAGGGACTCGGCCTCGAGCTGGTCCGGACCCTCAGCGACCGCGGCTGGACCGTCGTCACCGACGCCCGCACCCGCCGACCGCCTCCACGCACGCCGTCGCCCGGCTGCCGCGGGCCGCGCGCGTCACCGCCCTCCCCGGGGACGTCGCGGACGCCGACCACCGCGCCGACGCTGGTGGCCGCGCGTCGACGCCGCCGGCGGCCTCGACCTGCTGGTGCTCAACGCCAGCACGCTCGGGCCCGCTGCCGATGCGGCCGCTGCGCGAGCTGACCGCCACCGAGCTCGGCGACACGATCCGCGGCACGGCCGGCGCCAACGCGGCGCTGATGATCGAGCTGACCGACCAGCTGCTGCGGCCGCGACGGCGTGGTCGTCGGCATCTCGTCGGACGCCGCGGTCGAGCACTACCCGACCTGGGGGCCGTACGGCGCCGCCAAGGCGGCCCTCGACCACCTGGTGCAGACGTTCGGGGCGGAGACCGGGCTGCGCGGCGTACGCCGTCGACCCGGGCGACATGCGCACCCGGATGCACCAGGACGCCTTCCCGGGCGAGGACATCTCCGACCGGCCGCTGCCCGACGACCGTCGCGCCGCGGCTGCTCGCGCTGGTCGAGCGAGCGGCCGCCCTCGCGGCCGCTACCGCGCCGCCGACATCGAGCCGGCGCACGGCCGGGGTGCCGGCATGACCGCTGCTGACGCTGCGACCCACCACGACGTTCCGGGCACCGCCCGACGCCTTCGCCGCCGCGCCCCGCCGAGGCGCGCGGGCTCGCCCGCGACTCGGTCCGGCTGCTCGTCGGCGACCCGCGCGGCATCCGGCACGCCCGGTTCGCCGACCTGCCCGACCACCTGCGACCCGGCGACCTCGTGGTCGTCAACAACTCCGCGACCGTCGCCGGCCAGCTCGACGCGACCCGCGTCCGCGGCGGCGCCGCGGTCGCCGTGGTCGTCCACGTCGGCGACCCGGCTCGACGGACGGCAGCCGGGTCGTCGAGCTGCGCACCGCGCCCCACGCCGACCGCTCGGTGCTCGACGCGCGCGCCGGGCGACCGGCTGCGCGTCGGCGGCGTCGAGCTCACGCTGCGCGCGCCGTACCCCGACGCCGGGGTCCTCCCCCACCGGTCGACGGCAACCGGCTCTGGCGGGCCGAGCGTCGGCGGCGACCTCGCCGCCGCGCTGCGCCGCGACGGCCGGCCGATCAGCTACGGCTACCTCGACCACCACTACCCGCTCTCGGCGCTACCAGTCGGTCTTCAGCACCGAGCCCGGCAGCGCCGAGATGCCCAGTCGGCCGGGCGGCCGTTCACCGACGCCGTGATCACCCGGCTCGTCGCCGGCGGGGTCGGCGTCGCGCCGGTCACCCTGCACACCGGCTTCTCCTCGCAGGAGGCCGGCGAGGCGCCGCAGCCGGAGTGGTACGACGTGCCGGCCGCGCACCGCCGCGGCTGGTCGACCTCGACCCGCGCCGCCGGCGGCCGGGTCGTGGCCGTCGGCACCACCGTGACCCGGGCCCTCGAGTCGGCGGTCGACGCCGACGGCCGGGTGCGTCGCCGAGCCGCGGCTGGACCGAGCGCGTGGTGACGCCGGCCGACCCGCCGCGGGTCGTCGACGGGCTCGTCACCGGCTGGCACGACCCCGGCGCGTCACACCTGCTGCTGGTGGAGGCCGTGGCCGGCCCCGAGCTCACGCAGGCGGCGTACGACGCGGCGACCGGCCGAGGGCTACCTGTGGCACGAGTTCGGCGACGCCGCGCTGCTGCTGCGGCGGTGATCAGACGTCGACCGGCCGCCCTGGCCGGTGACGACGAAGACGATCCGGTTGGCGACCGAGACGGCGTGGTCGGCGATCCGCTCGTAGTAGCGACCGAGCAGCGCCAGGTCGACGGCGACCTCGACGCCGTGCGGCCAGTCGTCGGAGAGCATGTCGCGGAAGCTCTGCCGCCGCAGCCGGTCCATCACCTCGTCGTCGCGGCCGAGCTCGATGGCGGCCTCGACGTCCCGGTTGGTGATGATCTGGGAGACCCGGGACACCATGTCCTGGGCGACCTCGGCCATCCGGCTCATGGTCGGCCGGAGCTGGTCGGGCACGGCCGTGTTGGGCACCCGCAGCCGGGCGATCTTGGCGACGTGGACCGAGAGGTCGCCCATCCGCTCGAGCTCGCCCACCATCCGCAGCGCGGAGACGACGACGCGCAGGTCGCCGGCGACCGGCTGCTGCAGGGACAGCAGGGTGAAGCAGTTCTCCTCGACCCGTTCGCGGGCGGCGTCGATCTCGGCGTCGGAGCTGATCACCCGCTCGGCGATCTCGGCGTCACCCTCGAGCAACGCCTCCGAGGCGAGCTGCACGGCGGTCTCGACGCTCCGGCAGATGCCGGCGAGGTCGACGAAGACGGAGTCGAGCTGGTCATGGAAGGCCTCACGCATGGTCGCCAGCCTAGACAGGCCAGGTGACGCGACGGGGTGGATGCGTGAACGAGGGGTGAACACTCCGCGGCGGGCCGTCCAGCGGCGTAAGGGCAGGTGAATCCCTGCGTACGCTGAGCGTGTGGACCCGACGACCCAGGCGTTCCTCGCCGCGCTCCTCGGAGCCGGCGTCGCCGGGGGTGCCTTCTTCGCGTGGGTGCTCAGCGAGCGGCCAGCAGCGCCGGGAGGAACCGGTCGACGAGCCGGTGCTGCCTCCCGGGATCGCCACCGTCCTCTCCGTCCTGCGCAGCAGCGCGGTCGTGGTCGGCGACGACGACGTCGTGCTCAAGGCCAGCGCCCCGGCGTACGCCATGGGATTCGTGCGCGGCAACGCGCTGGTGTCGGGAGAGCTGGCCGCAGCTCGTCGACCAGGTACGCCGCGACGGCGACATCCGCGAGACCGAGCTGCTGATGACCCGCCCCGGCCTCTCGCCGCGGCACGTGACCGCCCGGGTCGCGCCGCTGAGCTCGCGGCTGGTGCTCGCCCTGGTCGAGGACCGGACCCGCGAGCGGCAGGTCGAGGCGGTGCGCCGCGACTTCGTCGCCAACGTCAGCCACGAGCTGAAGACGCCGGTCGGCGCGATCCGGCTGCTCGCCGAGGCCGTGCACGACGCGGCCGACGACCCCGAGGCGGTGCAACGGTTCAGCGGCCGGATGATCACCGAGTCCGAGCGGCTGACCCGGCTGGTGCAGCAGATCATCGAGCTGTCGCGGCTGCAGGGCAACGACCCGATCGACGCAGCCCATCGCCGTACCAGGTGGACGACGTGGTCAAGACGGCCGTCGACACCAGTGCGATCGACGCCGACGCCCGTCAGATCTCGGTCGTCACCGGGGGCGCCCACGGCCTCGAGGTCTTCGGCAGCAGCGAGCAGATCACCGCGGCGGTCTCCAACCTGGTCGCCAACGCGATCGCCTACTCCGGGGAGGGGTCGACGGTGCTGGTGAGCGCCAAGGGTCTCCCCGACGTCGTCGAGATCTCCGTCGTCGACCAGGGCATCGGCATCCCCGAGCGGGAGGTCGCGCGGATCTTCGAGCGCTTCTACCGGGTCGACCCGGCACGCCACCGCTCCACCGGTGGCACGGGTCTGGGACTCTCCATCGTGAAGCACGTCGCCGCCACCCACGGCGGCGACATCAGGGTGTGGTCCGCCGAGGGGCAAGGATCCACGTTCACCCTCAGCCTGCCCCGCAAGAAGCAGGAGACAGGCCGGTGACCCGGGTACTCGTCGTCGAGGACGAAGAGAGCTACAGCGACGCTCTCGCCTACATGTTGCGCAAGGAGGGCTTCGAGGTCGCGATCGCGACCAACGGCCCCGACGCGCTGACCGAGTTCGACCGCAACGGCGCGGACATCGTGCTGCTCGACCTGATGCTGCCGGGCCTCCCCGGCACCGAGGTGTGCCGCCAGATCCGGGCCACGTCGAGCGTGCCGGTGATCATGGTGTCGGCGAAGGACGACGAGGTCGACAAGGTCGTCGGGCTCGAGCTCGGCGCCGACGACTACGTCACCAAGCCCTACAGCCCGCGCGAGCTCGTCGCCCGGATCCGGGCCGTGCTGCGCCGCGGTGTCGCCGAGGGCTCCGCCGGACGACGGCGCGCTCGAGGCGGGACCGGTCCGGATGGACGTCGAGCGCCACGTCGTGACGGTGCACGGCGCAGGAGCAGCGGCTGCCGCTCAAGGAGTTCGAGCTGCTCGAGATGTTCCTGCGCAACCCCGGCCGGGTGCTCACCCGCGGACAGCTGATCGACCGGGTGTGGGGCTCCGACTACGTCGGCGACACCAAGACCCTCGACGTCCACGTGAAGCGGCTGCGGGCCAAGCTCGAGCCGAACCCGTCGGAGCCGGCGTACCTCGTGACCGTCCGCGGGCTGGGCTACAAGCTGGATCTGTGAGGTGGCTCGGCGGGCGCCGGAATCCCCGGCGAAGTGGCGAAACCTCTGCTTCTCGGGTGTTGCACCGCCCGAGAGGCAGAGGTTTCCCCGGCTAGCCGGGGATTCCGACACCGCCTTCCGAGGACTGGCCGGATCTCACGCAACACCGTCCGAAAACCGCGTGTCCGCGGGACCCGGCGTTCCTAGGCTGGGGCAGTGAACCGAACGTCGACGACCCCGTCCTGGCTGCCGCTCGCCGCCGTCTCCTGCACGCTCGTGTTCTGGGCCTCCGCGTTCGTGGCGATCCGCTACCTCGGCGACGACTTCTCGCCCGGGGCGCTGTCGCTGGGCCGGCTGCTGATCGGCGCGCTGTGCCTCACCGTGGTCGCGCTGTCGAGCGGGCTGCCCCGGCCGACCCGGCGCGAGTGGGTGTCGATCGTGGTCATCGGGGTGCTGTGGTTCGGCGTCTACAACGTCGCGCTCAACGAGGGCGAGCAGCGGGTCGACGCCGGCACCGCCGCGATGCTGATCCAGGTGTCGCCGGTGCTGATCGCGCTGCTGGCGGCGATCTTCCTCGACGAGCGCTTCACGACGTACCTCGCCCTCGGCCTGGCGCTGGCCTTCGGCGGCGTCGCGCTGATCGCGCTCTCGACCTCACCGGGCGGTGACCGCGACGTGCTCGGGGTCGTGCTGTGCCTGGTCTCCGCGGTCGTCTACTCGGTCAGCCTGATCCTCCAGAAGCCGCTGGTGGCCCGGCTCCGCAGCGTCCACGTGATCTGGCTGGCCTGCACCGTCGGCGCGATCTCGTGCCTGCCGTTCGCCGGACAGCTCTGGTCCGAGGCGCAGGCCGCCCCGGCGACCTCGGTGTGGTGGCTGGTCTACCTCGGCGTCTTCCCGACCGCGCTCGCGTTCACGACCTACGCCTACGCGCTCAAGCACATGACCGCGTCCAGCCTCGGCGTGACCACCTACCTGGTGCCGCCGATCACGATCGTGATGGGCCTGGTCCTCCTCGACGAGGCCCCGCCCGCGATCGCGTACGTCGGTGGCGTGCTCGCCCTGGTCGGCGTGGCCGTGGCCCGGCGCAAGCCGCGGGACCGGGCCGACACGCCGACCAGCGGTGAGTCAGCGACCGTTCCGGCGTAGCAGACGGTCCCTCAGCCACCGCTGGGTCGCGGGCCGGACTCCAGCCAGCCGCGGAACGCGTCGAGGTTGCGGGTCGACTCGCCGCGGGAGGTGCGCCACTCCCACTCCTTGCGGATCGCCGAGCCGAAGCCGAGCTCGAGGATGGTGTTGAACGACTCGTCCGCGTAGGTCAGCACCGAGCCGAGCAGCCGGTCGAGCTCCTCGGGCGTCACCGACGAGAGCGGCAGCCGCGCGTCGAGGTAGATGTCGCCGAGCGGGTCGAGGCCGAACGCCACGGCGTACAGCCGGAGGTTGCGCTGCAGCAGCCACCGGTGGACGCCCTCGTGGTTCTCGTCGGGCCGGCGGCAGACGAACGCGTGCACGCCGAGCGCGTGCGGGCCGACGTCGAGCCGGACCGGGACCTGCAGCTTGCGCTCCCCCGGCATGGTCACGGTGAAGACGCCGTCGGCGATCTCCTCGTGCTCCAGGCTCGGCCTCGGCCAGGTAGTCCCGGAGGACCTCGACGGACCCCGCCCGGCTCATACGAGGGCGCCCATCGACGCGCGCGCCTGCTCGTAGACGTCGAGCGTGCGGTCGGCGGTGAGCTCCCAGGAGAAGCCACGGGCGTGGTCGAGCGCGCCGGCCGCGAGCCGGCCGCGGAGCACCTCGTCGCTCACCAGGCGCTCGAGCGCGTCCGCCCAGGCAGCGGCGTCGTGGCCGTCGACGAGCAGCCCGGACACGTCGTCGCGGACCACGGTGGTGAGGCCGCCGACGGCGGCGGCGACGACCGGGGTGCCGGAGGCCTGGGCCTCGACCGCCACCAGCCCGAACGACTCGTTGTAGGAGGGTACGGCGACCAGGTCGGCCGCCGCGCACCAGCGACTCAGCTCCGCCTGGGCGACCGGGGGCACGAACCGGACCACGTCACGCAGGCCGAGCGCGGCCGACAGGTCGGCCAGCGCCTCGGGGTGCTCGAGGCCGGTGCCGGACGGTCCGCCGACCACGGGGACGACCAGCCGGGACCGGAGCTCGGGGCGCCGGTCGAGGAGCACCGCGACCGCCCGCAGCAGCACGTCGGGCGCCTTGAGCGGCTGGATCCGGCCGGCGAACAGCATCACGTGGGCGTCGACCGGCAGCCCGAGCTCGCGGCGGACCGCGGCCTTGTCGTGGGGACGGAACACGTCCAGGTCGACGCCGGGGTGCACCACCTCGACCCGACCGGGGTCCGCGTCGTACAGGTTGATGAGCTGCTTGGCCTCGAGGTCGGTGTTGGCGATCAGGATGTCGGCGGCCTCGACCACCTGCTCCTCGCCGATGATGCGCCCCTCGGGCTCGGGGGTGTCGCCGTCGGCGAGGGCGTCGTTCTTGACCTTGGCCATGGTGTGCATCGAGTGGATCAGCGGCACGCCCCAGCGGTCGCGTGCGAGCGCGCCCACCTGGCCGGAGAGCCAGTAGTGGCTGTGCACGGCGTCGTAGTGGCCCAGCGGCTGGGCGGCCTCCGTCCGCAGCACCTCGCGCGCGAAGACGCAGAGCTGGCCGGGCAGCTCACCCTTCGTGAGCCCCTCGAAGGGCCCCGCGGCGATGTGGCGGACCAGCACGCCGGGTGCGGCGAGCACCGTCGGCTCCAGCGCGGAGGTGGTCGCCCGGGTGAAGATGTCGACCTCGATACCCCGCGTGGCCAGTCGCTTGGCGAGCTCGAGCACGTAGACGTTCATGCCGCCGGCGTCCCCGATGCCGGGCTGGTCGAGCGGCGAGGTGTGCAGGCTGATCATCGCCACCCGCCGGATGTCCGGCACGCTGCCACCTGCCATCACGCCCACGCTCCTGATCCTCTGGGGACGACCTCCGGGGACAACCACGTCCGCTCGCCGAACATTCCGCACGGCCGGCGGCGGAGGTCGGCGGCGGGTCAGCGAGCCGAGTGGCTGCCGTGGGTGCGCCGTGGCTGCCGGTCGTCGGGGCGCGCGCCGCGAGCCCGGAGCAGCATCATCGTGGAGCCGAGGACCGCGACCACGCCGAGGATCCCGTCGAGCCGGAGGTCGTCGCCGTCGCCCTTGACGACCTGGTAGACCGACCAGACGAGCAGCGGGAAGGCGACCGCCACGATCGCGCGCAGCCAGGCGGCACTGCTGCTGACCAGTCCCGCGCCGACCCCGGCCAGCGCGATCCCCAGCAGGCCCAGGCCGGCCCAGTGGGCGCCGTCGGCCCAGCCGGGGACGTCGCCGGCGACATCGGCGATCCAGCGGACCACCCAGCAGGCACCGCCCAGCACCCCGGCGGCAGCGGCGAGGACACGCAGGTTCATGGGACCGCATTGTGTCACCCGAAAGGATGACCCGGCAGACTCGGTGCCATGACCCCTCAGCGCACCGCCGTCGTCACCGGAGCCAGCAGCGGGATCGGGGCCGCCACCGCGCGCGCCCTCGCCGGAGCCGGCTACCGGGTGGTCTGCGCCGCCCGTCGTACCGATCGGATCCAGGCGCTGGCCACCGAGATCGGCGGGGTGGCCGTCGAGTGTGACGTCACGTCCGTCCCGTCGGTCGCCGGGCTGGCGGAGGCCGTGGGCGACACCCTCCACGTGCTCGTCAACAACGCGGGCGGCGCGTTCGGCGCCGACCCGGTGGCCACCGCCGATCCCGAGGACTGGCGGGCGATGTACGACGTGAACGTGCTCGGCACGCTGCACGTCACCCAGGCGCTGCTGCCGGCCCTGCGAGCCTCCGGCGACGGGCTCGTGGTCAACGTCGGCTCGACCGCGGGCCGGGTCGCCTACGAGGGCGGGGGCGGGTACACCGCCGCCAAGCACGGCACGCAGGTGATGACGGAGACGCTGCGGCTCGAGCTGTGCGGGGAGCCGATCCGGATCTCGGAGATCGCGCCCGGCATGGTGCGGACCGACGAGTTCGCGACGGTCCGGTTCGACGGCGACCGGGAGAAGGCCGACGCCGTCTACGCCGGGGTGCCGGACCCGCTGGTCGCGGAGGACGTGGCCGAGGCCATCGCCTGGATCGCGAGCCGGCCCTCCCACGTGAACATCGACGAGCTGGTGATCCGTCCGCGGGCACAAGCGGCCCAGCACAAGGTCCACCGGGTCTGAAAGACTCGCCCCGTGCAGACCATCGGGCTCGTCGGCGGCATGTCCTGGGAATCCAGCCTCGTCTACTACCGGGACCTCAATCTCGGCGTGCAGGAGCGGCTGGGCGGGCTGTCCTCACCCAAGCTGGTGCTGTCGGCCGTCGACTTCGCGGAGCTCACCGCCCTGGAGGACGCCGAGCGTTGGGACCGGATCGGCCAGCTGCTCGCCGATGCCGCGCGAGGCGTCGAACGCGCCGGCGCCGACTTCCTGGTGCTCTGCACGACCACGTTCCACAAGGTCGCCGACGAGGTCGCCGCGGCCGTCGACATCCCGCTGCTCCACCTCGCGGACGTCGTCGCCGAGGCGGTCAAGGAGGCGGAGGTGAGCAAGGTCGGCCTGATCGGGACCACGGTCGCGATGCAGGACACCTTCTTCGCCGACCGGATGGCGACCCACGGCGTCGAGGTCGTCGTACCGGCCACCGAGCACCACGACTTCCTCAACACCGCGATCTACGAGGAGCTGGTCCACGGTCGGGTCGTCGACCAGACCCGCCGCCGGGTCGTCGGGATCGTCGACGAGCTGTGGGACGCCGGCGCCCAGGGCGTGCTGGTCGGCTGCACCGAGCTGGAGCTGCTGATCTCGCAGTCCGACATCGACCTCCCGGCCTTCCCCTGCACCACCCTGCACGTGAAGGCGGCGCTCGACCGCGCGCTCGGCTGAGGGGGTGCATGAATCCCCGGCTGAGCGGGGAAACTTGCGCTTCCCGGGCGACGCAACACCCGAGAAGCGGGAGTTTCACCAGCTACCCGGGGATTCCGACGCCCACCGCCTAGCCCTCCGCGGTCGCCTGGTGGAACCGCTGCAGCCAGCGCTGGCCGGACCGCACCCACAGCGAGCTGCGGAGCGTGGCCTCGCCGGAGCCGCGCACCGCCCGCCACACGAGCAGCACCGCGTCCGTCGCCGACCCGGTCGGTCGCCAGCACCTCGAGGTCGAGCCGGTCGTCGAGGGGACCGATGGCGGCCAGCATCTCCTCGCGCGACCACCGCCGACCCGACCGGCCGATCTCCTCCCAGGCCGGGTGGAGCAGGGCGGCCACCGCCGCGGGATCGCCCCGGACCTCGTCGGTCAGCAGCGCCCGCTCCAGCCGTACGACGAGCTCCTCGTCGGTCTCGACCGGCTCGTCGACGAGCGAGAACAGGTCGGGGTCCGGCTCCGGCGTGGCGGTGACCACGAACTCGTGGATCGACCGCTCGACCCGGAAACCCGGACCGGGCTCGGGAGTGGTGCGGTCCTGGAACGCCCGGGCCGCGGCGTTGGCGAGCTCGTCGGCCTTCTCGTTCAGGACGTGGCCGGCGTGCCCCTTCACCCACTCGAAGCGCACCCGCCGCCCCTGCATCGCCTGGTCGAGGGCCTTCATGATCTCCACGTTGGCGACCGGCTTGCCGTCGCCCTTCTTCCAGCCGCGCCGCTTCCACCCGGGCATCCACTTGGTGATCGCGTTGATGGCGTAGGTGGAGTCGCAGAAGACGTGCAGGTCGTCGTCGACGCCGGCGGTCTGCTGCAGCAGGTCGAGCACCGCGGTGAGCTCGCCCATGTTGTTGGTGCCGTGGGCCCAGCCACCGCTGGCCCAGCAGTCGTCGTCGACGTACCACGCCCACCCGGCCGGGCCGGGGTTGCCGAGCGCCGAGCCGTCGGCGGCCGCGATCAGGGTCATGGGCGCCAGAGTAGGCGGCGACGAATCGGCGGAACGGGCCGGGCTCCGTAGACTTCTGGGGCACACCACCCCCATCGAAAGTGACGGCTGCCTGTCATGCCCACCCTCCGCAGCGACCTGCGCAACGTGGCCATCGTGGCCCACGTCGACCACGGCAAGACCACGCTGGTCGACGCGATGCTCCGCCAGGGCGGCGCCTTCACCGAGCACCAGGCCGAGGGCGTGGGCGACCGGGTGATGGACTCCGGCGACCTGGAGCGCGAGAAGGGGATCACGATCCTCGCGAAGAACACCGCGATCCACTACGCCGGCCCGGCGGCCGAGGGCAAGCCGATGACGATCAACATCATCGACACCCCCGGCCACGCCGACTTCGGCGGCGAGGTCGAGCGCGGCCTGTCGATGGTGGACGGCATCGTGCTCCTCGTCGACGCGTCCGAGGGCCCGCTCCCGCAGACCCGCTTCGTGCTCCGCAAGGCGCTCAACGCCGACATGCCGGTCGTGCTGGTGGTCAACAAGACCGACCGCGGCGACGCCCGGATCGCGGAGGTCGTGGACGAGACCTACGAGCTGTTCATGGACCTGCTCGACGAGTCGCACAGCCAGGACGCGCTCGACTTCCCGGTGGTCTACGCCAGCGCGAAGGCCGGCAAGGCGTCCACCGAGATGCCCGGCAACGGCGAGGTCCCGGACTCCCCCGACCTCGAGCCGCTGTTCCGCACCATCCTCGAGACGATCCCCGCCCCGACGTACACCGAGGACGCACCGCTGCAGGCCCACGTCACCAACCTCGACGCGTCGCCGTTCCTCGGCCGGCTCGCGCTGGTGCGCGTGCACGAGGGCACCCTGAAGAAGGGCCAGACCGTCGCCTGGATCAAGCGCGACGGCACGGTCAAGAACGTCCGCGTCACCGAGCTGCTGGTCACCGAGGGCCTCGAGCGCAAGCCGGGCGAGTCCGCCGGCCCCGGCGACATCGTCGCCATCGCGGGCATCCCCGACATCACCATCGGCGAGACGCTCGCCGACGTCGACAACCCGGTCGCGCTCCCGCTGATCCACGTCGACGAGCCGGCGATCTCGATGACGATCGGCACGAACACCTCGCCGCTGGTCGGCCGGGTCAAGGGCGCCAAGGTCACCGCCCGGCTGGTCAAGGACCGGCTCGACGCGGAGCTGGTCGGCAACGTCTCGCTGCGGATCCTCCCGACCGAGCGCCCCGACGCCTGGGAGGTGCAGGGCCGCGGCGAGCTGGCGCTGGCCATCCTGGTCGAGCAGATGCGCCGCGAGGGCTTCGAGCTGACCGTCGGCAAGCCGCAGGTGGTCACCAAGGAGATCGACGGCAAGGTCCACGAGCCGATGGAGCGACTGACCATCGACGCCCCCGAGGAGTACCTCGGCACGATCACCGAGCTGCTGGCCTCCCGGAAGGGCCGGATGGAGCAGATGACCAACCACGGCACCGGCTGGGTGCGGATGGAGTTCCTGGTCCCGGCCCGCGGCCTGATCGGCTTCCGGACCGAGTTCCTGACCGACACCCGCGGCACCGGCATCGCCCACCACATCTCCGAGGGCTACGAGCCGTGGGCCGGCGAGATCCGGTCGCGCAACAACGGTTCGCTGGTCGCCGACCGCAAGGGCGCGGCGACGGCGTACGCCATGACGAACCTCCAGGAGCGCGGCGTCATGTTCGTCGAGCCCACCACCGAGGTCTACGAGGGCATGATCATCGGCGAGAACTCCCGCGCCGACGACATGGACGTCAACATCACCAAGGAGAAGCAGCAGACCAACATCCGGTCCGCCACCTCCGACAACTTCGAGAAGCTGATCCCGCCGCGCAAGCTGTCGCTCGAGCAGTGCCTGGAGTTCTGCCGCGAGGACGAGTGCGTCGAGGTCACCCCCGAGACGGTGCGGATCCGCAAGGTCGTGCTCGACGCCAACGAGCGGGCCAAGACCGCGTCGCGGGCACGCAAGGGCGTCCCCGGCTGATCAGCGGGCCGGCCGCCACCTGGTTGCTGGCCGTGATGCCGATGCCGCAGAGCCCGATCGTCACGAGCAGCACGGTCGTCTGGGACAGCTGTTCCGGGAGCAGCGCCGACACCGGCAGGCTCGCCACGTGCAGCAGCAGCATCATCGGCACCCAGCGCGGCGTCGTACGGGCCAGCAGCAGCGCCCAGGCGATGAGCGCCTCGCCGACGTAGAACGCCGCGATCCACGTGTAGAGGAACGCCCCCAGCCCGACGTCCTGGGTCAGCGTGTCGAGGCCGCCGCTCTCGATCGAGCCGGCGAGGACCAGCGCCCGGAAGAACACCAGCAGCATGGCGTAGCCGGCCGTCCCGATGCAGCCCACGGCCAGCAGGCCGGTGCCGACGAGGCCGAGCTTCCCTCCCCTCACCCCCAGCAGCGTCAGCACCGTCGGCAGGCCGACGGTGAGCGCGACGCGCGGCGCCGAAGTACATGGCCGACACCGCGAGCCAGCGTCCGTCCTGCTCCTGCACGACCCGCAACGAGTCGGCGGGGTCGCCGATCGTGGGCATGAGCAGGCTGCCCATGGCCAGGGCGATGGAGCCCGCGACGAGGGCAGCCGCCGAGTACGGCACCCAGTCGATCTTCATTGGTTCCCCTGTGAGCTGGCTACGGATCAACACGGCGGTCCAAAGCGTAGGGATGCCCGGGAGGGTCCGTGGCGCTTCGGGCGAAGATAGCCCACAGGGGTGGTGGCGGACGGGGTCAGCGGCGGCGCTGGGCGAGGGAGTACGCCGCGACCACGCCGCCGACCGCGCCGAACAGGTGGCCCTGCCACGAGATGCCCGGCTGGCCGGGGAGCACGCCCAGCAGCACGCTGCCGTAGATGAGGAAGACCGCGACCGCGACCAGGATCCCGACCGGCCGCCGCTCCAGGAAGCCGGCGACCAGCAGGTAGGTCAGCAGCCCGAAGACCAGCCCGGAGGCGCCCACGGTGATCGAGTGCTCGGCGCCGACCAGCCACACGCCGACGCCGCTCACCAGCCAGCTCCACGCGAGCACCCCGACGAAGCGAGCGGTCGAGACGACGGCGACGAGGAAGCCGAGCACCAGCAGCGGACCCGAGTTGGCCTCGAGGTGACCCCAACCGGCGTGGAGCAGCGGAGCGGCGACGATCCCGCCGAGGCCCTCGTCGGTGCGGGGCCGGATGCCGTAGCGCTCCAGCGACCCCGGGGTCGCTCGGTCGACGATCTCGACCACCCAGAGCAGGGCGACGAACCCGATGCTGACCCCCGCCGCGCGGACCCACGCGCGGGTCGGGTCGGCGCTCGTCGTACGCCGGATCGAGCTCATGCCGGGGAACCTACCCGGGCCCTCCCAACCGCGGCGGGCGATCTACTGTGAGGCCACCGACACGCAGCCACCACCCTCAGGAGGACATCGATGCCCGCGACCCGGGTCATGCCCACCGAGGAGTCCGCCGAGCTGATCCGGCTCGTCCGTGACTTCGCGACCAGGGAGCTGCTCCCCCGCAGCGCCGCGGCCGAGGCCGAGGAGACGTTCCCCCGCGACGTGTTCGCGATGCTCGGCGAGCTGGGGGTGCTCGGGCTGCCGTACGCCGAGGAGTACGGCGGCGGCGGTCAGCCCTACGAGGTCTACCTGCAGGTGCTGGAGGAGATCGCCGCGGTCTGGTCGAGCGTCGGGCGTCGGCGTCTCCGTGCACGCCCTGTCCTGCTTCGGGCTCGTCACCCGCGGCACCGAGGAGCAGAAGCAGCGCTGGCTCCCCGAGATGCTCGGCGGCTCGCTGCTGGGCGCCTACTGCCTCTCCGAGGCGCACGCGGGCTCCGACCCCGCCGCGATGCGGACGACGGCACGGCGGGACGGCGACGACTACGTCCTCAACGGCGCGAAGGCCTGGACGACCCACGGCGGGCACGCCGACTTCTACAAGGTCATGGCCCGCACCTCCGAGGACCAGCAACGGCATCTCCTGCTTCCTCGTCCCCGCCGACAGCGAGGGCCTGGTCGCCGACCCGCCCGAGCGCAAGATGGGCCTGACCGGCTCCGCCACCGCGACGATGCGCTTCGACGGCGTCCGCGTCGCCGGCCGACCGCCTGCTCGGCGAGGAGGGCGACGGGCTGCGGATCGCGCTGGCCGGGCTCGACTCCGGCCGGCTCGGCATCGCCTCCGTCGCCACCGGGCTCGCCCAGGGCGCCCTCGACCAGGCGGTCGGCTACGCCAAGGAGCGCGAGACGTTCGGCAAGCCGGATCATCGACCACCAGGGCCTCGGCTTCCTGCTGGCCGACATGGAGGCCGCCGTCCAGACCGCCCGCGCGGCCACGCTGCACGCCGCCCGGCTCAAGGACGCCGGCCTGCCGTTCAGCCGCGAGGCGAGCATCGCCAAGCTGGTCGCCACCGACTCGGCGATGAAGGTGACCACCGACGCCGTGCAGGTCTTCGGCGGCTACGGCTACACCCGCGACTTCCCCGTCGAGCGCTACATGCGCGAGGCGAAGGTGATGCAGATCTTCGAGGGCACCAACCAGATCCAGCGGATGGTCATCGCCCGCAGCCTGGCCGGGCAGCCTCGACCGCCACCATCACCCACCTCTGACTGCCAGATCCGGTCGCGCGGACCGGTTCTGGGTCGACGGTCGGGTAGCAGGGCCGGGGGTTTCGACGTCGCTCCGCTCGGCTCGACGCCGTACGAGGTCGCCCGCGGCCGAGCTCTCGAAACCCTGTCGCCGGCGCCCGGTGGTTGAGGCGCGAGGTCGCCCGCGCCCGCGCCTCGACACCTCCGGACCAACAGCCGCCCGGGGGTTGAGGTGCGAGGGGCGCCCCGCGCCCGAGCCTCGAAACCACCGGATTACCGTCGCCCGGGGGTTGAGGTGCGAGGGCGCCCCGCGCCCGAGCCTCGAAACCCCCGGACCCTCTCCGGCCGTCAGCGGTCGACCAGCCAGCGCGCCAGCAGCGTGCCGTCCTGCTCGAGCAGGCTGTGCAGGCGCAGCGGTACGTCGACGGGCGGGCCGTCCAGGATCCGTGGGTGCGTCCCGCCGATGAGCCGCGGCACGATCGTCGAGTCGATCTCGTCGACGCACCCCTGGTCGAGCAGGTCGCGCAGCAGGTGCGGGCCGCCCTCGGAGAGGATCCGGCGGAAGCCGCGCTCGACCAGCTGCTCCCGCAGCGCGGCGAGGTCGACCCGGTGCGAGCCGAGCACCAGCACGTGCTCGTCACCCACGACCTCGCGCGCCTCGGCGATGCGCGGCGCGTGCGAGCAGGTCGCGACCAGCACCTGGCCGGGCGGGCAGTCGGCGAGCGTCGGCGGCACCGCCCCGCTGCGCGTGACCACGACGATCGGCAACGGGTTCGGCGCGTAGGCCTCGGTCCGCAGCGTCCCGGCCCCCACCACCAGCACGTCCGCGTGCTGCCGCAGCAGGTTGAACACGACCTGGTCGATGGCGTTGTTGATCGAGCGGCTGGTGCCGCTGCCGCCGGTGGCGGCGCCGTCGACGGTGGAGACCATGTTCACGCGCAGCCACGGCCCGCTCCGGGGCGGCGTACAGCTCGTCGAGGGGTACGTCGGGGCCGAGCAGGACTCGCATGACCCGACCCTAGACTCCGAGGCGTGATCACCCTCGCCGACCTCGCCGCTCTCCACGAGCAGTACGCCGACGACCTGGCCCGTCCGGTGACCCCGGTCCGGGTCAGCGACGACCTGGTGCTCGAGGACGGGTTGCCGACGCTGATGGGCGTCGTCAACCTCTCCCGCGACTCGACCTACCGCGAGAGCATCGCCGGGTCGACCGAGGCGGCCGTCCGCAAGGGCCGGGTGCAGGTCGAGCAGGGCGCGCGGATCGTCGACCTCGGCGCCGAGGCCAGCGGCGACGCCGCCGACCGGGTCGGCCCCGACGAGCAGCTCGAGAAGCTGCTGCCGGTCGTCGAGCAGCTGTCCCGGCACACGGTCGTGTCGGTCGAGACCTACCGGCCGCCGGTGGTCCGGGCGGTGCTCGACGCCGGCGCCCGGATGATCAACCTGACCGGCCGCGAGGACGAGGACGAGATGCTCGCCGCGATCGCCGAGCACGACGCCACGGTCCTGATGTGCTTCGGCACCGGCGGCCAACGTGCGCGAGGCCGACGAGCTGCCGCAGGGCACCGACCTGGCGGCGTACCTCGTCGACCACTTCGCCGAGCGGATCGAGCACGCACGGATCGCTCGGCGTCGACAAGATCGTGGTCGACCCGGGGATGGGCTTCACGTTCCCCAACCTCACCGGCCTCGAGCGCGCGAAGCTGCAGACCCGCACCGTCACCCAGAACTTCCGGCTGCGGAGCCTGGGCGTGCCCACGGCGAGCGTGCTGCCGCACAACCTCGACATCTTCGAGGACGAGTTCCGCAAGGCGGAGGGGTTCTTCACCGTCTTCGCGGCGCTGGGCGGGGTCCACCTGCTGCGCGTCCACGAGGTGCCCCACATCCGCACCGTGCTGCGGGCGCTCGACGTGCTCGAGGTCAGCTGAGCGGCAGCACCATCGCCAGCACGTCCGGCTCCCCGTCGGGCAGCCAGTGCGGCCGCAGCCGGCCACCTCGCGCCAGCCGATCCGCGGCGTACATCTCCAGCGCCGCGGCGTGGACCGGCACCACGTCGAGGCACGGGCCGCGGTCGTGCGCCCGCAGCCACGCGACGGCCGTGTCGTGGAGCCGGCGGCCGAGCCCCCTCCGGCGTACGCCGGGGTCGACGAACAGCGTGCCGAGCACGCCCAGCCGCTCGACGGGCAACCCGTGGCCCGCGCTCCCAGTGCCCGGCCAGCATCTGCGAGGTGAACACCTCGTCGGCGGCGCTGCGCCGCGATGTGGCCGACCGGCCGGCCGTCGAGCTCGGCGGTCCAGCCGGCGAGGTCGACGTCGCGGACCACGAACTGCTCGACCGGGAACGGCAGCGGCCAGCGCATCGGGTAGCGGGTGAGCGGCCGCTGGGCCGCGAGCACCTCCGTCAGCGCGGGCAGGTCGGCCTCGGTGCGGGGCCGGATGACGAGCTGCGGTCGCCATCAGACGTCGGTGACCCGGATCCCGGAGTGGGCCTTGTGGCGGCGGTTGATGCTGATCAGGTTGGCGGTGAGTGCCTCGACCTGGTGGCAGTTGCGGAGCCGGCCGCCGAAGACGCCGCGGACGCCGGGGATCGTCGACGCCAGCGCCTGGACCAGGTCGGTCGCCTCGCGGTCGTCGCCGAGCACCAGCACGTCGGTGTCGACCGAGGTCACCTCGGGGTCGTCGAGCAGCACGGCGCTGACGTTGTGGAAGGCGCCGACCACGGTCGAGCCGGGCAGCAGCGCGGCGGCCTGCTGGGCCGCGGAGCCCTCCTCGACGGCCAGCGCGAAGGCGCCCTGCTTGTCGAAGCCGAGCGGGTTGACGCAGTCGACGACGACCTTGCCGGCGAGCGGTCCGGCCAGCGCGCGGAGCAGGTCGGCGTGGCCGTCCCACGGCACCGCCACGACCACCACGTCGCCCTGGTCGGCCGCGGTCGCGTTGTCGGCGCCGGACACGGTCCCGCCGGTCGCCTCCCCGAGCTCGGTCGCGGCCTCGGCCGCCCGCTCGGCCGACCGCGACCCGATCACCACCGGGATCCCGGCCGCCGCGAACCGGCGTACCAACCCCCGCCCCTGCGGCCCCGTCCCGCCCAGCACGGCCACGATCTTGTCGGTCGGGAAGTCAGTCATGGTCAGTGGAGCCTAGTGGCGCCAGCTACCCCAGGAACCGGCGTACGGCGCCGACGAGACCGCGGGCGGCGCGCACCCGGCCGGCGTCGGAGGTGAGGGCGCGGGCATCGCGCCGGTTGCGGAGGTTGCCGAGCTCGACCATCACGGTCGGGATGTCGGCGAGGTTGAGGGTGCCGAGGTCGCCGCGGCGGTCGAGCCCGTCGCCGCCGGCGGTGTAGTCGGCGACCCGGAAGCCGCGGACCTTCAGCGCGGCACGCACGTCACGGGCCAGCCGCCACGACGGGCGGGCGATGTCGGCGGTCCAGCGCGGGCGCCTCGTCGGCGCGATCACGTGGAATCCGCGGCCGGACGAGGTCGCGCCGTCGCCGTGGATGCTGATCTTGAGGTCGGCGCCGACCTTGTTGCCGCGCCGACCGCGCTCGTCGACGCACGGTCCCCACCGGTCCTGCCGGTTGCTCCCCCGCGTGAGCACGACCTCCGCGCCGCGCGCCGCCAGCCGCCGCTGCAGCACCCGCGCGACCCGCCAGACGACGGTCGCCTCGGCGACACCGCCGGTGGTGCTGGTGCCGGTGGTGTTGCACGGCTTCCGGAAGCCGCCCGCGGGCACCAGCCGGTTGATCTTCCTCGGGAAGTTGTGGTTGCCGAGCTGGTGGCCGGGGTCGATCACGATCGTGCGGCCGCTGAACGGCTGCGGCGCCGACAGTCTCTCCCTCGACGTCGCCCGCGCGGGCCGGCGCTGCCCCCAGCAGCACCACCAGGACGACGACGGCGAGGAGCCGGAGCATCAGCCGGCGTACCCGTTCGGGTTCTGCGACTGCCAGCGCCAGGCGTCGGCGCACATCTCCTCGACCGACTTGACCGTGCGCCAGCCGAGCTCGGCGTTGGCCTTCGACGGGTCGGCGTACGACGACGCCACGTCGCCCGGGCGACGGTCCACCACCTCGTAGGGCAGCTCGCGACCGACCGCCCTCTCGAAGGCGTGCAGCAGCTCCAGCACGCTGGTGCCACGCCCGGAGCCGAGGTTCCAGACGTTGACGGGCCGGTCGGTGGTGGTGAGCGCCTCGAGGGCGGCGACGTGCCCGGCCGCCAGGTCCTCGACGTGGATGTAGTCGCGGACGCCGGTGCCGTCGGGGGTGTCGTAGTCGTCGCCGAAGACCTGCAGCTTCTCCCGACGCCCGACGGCGACCTGGGCGATGTAGGGCATCAGGTTGTTGGGCACGTCGGAGGGGTCCTCGCCGATCGTGCCCGAGGGGTGGGCCCCGACCGGGTTGAAGTAGCGCAGCAGCGCGAAGCGCATCTGCGGGTCGGCCACGGCCACGTCCCGCAGGATCTGCTCCTGCATCACCTTGGTCCAGCCGTAGGGGTTGGTGGCGAAGGTGCGCCGGTCCTCGGTGGCGCCGGCCTGGTCGGTGCCGTAGACCGTCGCGCTGGAGGAGAAGACCAGCCTCGGCACGCCGTGGCGCTGCATGGCGCGGACCAGCGAGAACGTGGACCCGAGGTTGTTCTCGTAGTAGTCCAGCGGCTTGGCGACGCTCTCGCCGACCGCCTTGAAGCCCGCGAAGTGGATCACCGCGTCGAAGTCCTCGGCGGCGAACAGGTGCTCGGTCTTGTCCACGTCGCACAGGTCGAACGCGTGGAGGGGCAGGCTGGTGCCCGTCAACGACTCCAGCCGCCCCAGCACCGCCGGCACCGCGTTGCTGAAGTTGTCGACGATCACCACGTCGTGACCGGCCTCGACCAGCCGGACGACCGTGTGCGACCCGATGTAGCCGGCACCACCACTCACGAGAACCTTCATGCCCGGCAGCGTATCGACCCGCCCGACGGGCCGGGCGCTGGCATGATCGCCCCATGCCGACCGCGCTGATCACGGGCATCACGGGCCAGGACGGCCTCTACCTCGCCGAGCTGCTGCTCGCCAAGGGGTACGACGTGCACGGGCTGATCCGCGGCCAGAACAACCCCCGCCGCGACCTGGTCGAGCACCTCGTGCCCGACGTACGCCTCCACAACGGCGACCTGACCGACATGTCGAGCCTGATCCGGGCGCTGCGCGACTCCGACCCCGACGAGGTCTACAACCTCGGCGCGATCTCCTACGTCGCCTACTCGTGGGAGAACGCCTCGCTCACCTCGGACGTGACCGGCAAGGGCGTGCTCAACCTGCTCGAGGCGGTGCGGCTCCACGCCGGCGACGAGCCGGGCCGGATCCGCTTCTACCAGGCGTCGAGCTCGGAGATGTTCGGCAAGGTGCAGGAGACGCCGCAGCGCGAGACGACGCTGCTGTGGCCGCGCTCGCCGTACGGCGTGAGCAAGGTCTTCGGCCACTACATGACCATCAACTACCGCGAGTCCTACGGCATGCACGCCAGCTCGGGGATCCTCTTCAACCACGAGTCCCCCCGCCGCGGGCCGGAGTTCGTGACCCGCAAGGTCAGCCAGGCGGTGGCCCGGATCAAGCTCGGCCTCCAGGACCACGTCACGCTCGGCAACCTCGACGCCCAGCGCGACTGGGGCTTCGCCGGCGACTACGTCGACGCGATGTGGCGGATGCTGCAGCAGCCCGAGGGCGACGACTACGTCATCGCGACCGGCGAGACCCACTCGATCCGCGACTTCCTCGACCTCGCCTTCGGCCACATCGGGATCGACGACTGGACGCCGTACGTGCGGCAGGACCCCCGCTTCATGCGTCCCGCCGAGGTCGACCTGCTGGTCGGCGACGCGGGCAAGGCCCACGAGGCGCTCGGCTGGAAGCCCGAGGTCTCGTTCCCCGACCTCGTGGCGATGATGGTGGAGGCCGACCTCGAGGCCACACGGCAGGGCTGGTGACGTGACTCGAGCGTTCGTCACGGGAGTCGGCGGCCAGGACGGGCGCTACCTCGCCGACCGGCTGCTGGCCGAGGGCGTGGAGGTCCATGCGCTGGCCCACGAGGCCGAGCCGTTGCCCGACCTGCCCGGCGTCGAGGTCCACCCCGGCGACCTCACCCGCACCGACGACGTACGACGCCTGGTGCTCGACCTGGCGCCCGACGAGGTCTACAACCTGGCCGCGCTCAGCTCGGTGGCCCGGTCGTGGGAGGAGCCGGAGCTGACCTACGCCGTCAACGGCACCGCCGCCGCCGGCGCTGCTGCACGCGGCCCTCGCGCGTCCAGGAGCGGACCGGTCGCGAGGTGCGGTTCGTGCAGGCGTCCAGCGCGGAGATCTTCGGCCAGCCCGCCCGCTCGCCGCAGGACGAGGACACCCCGGTCCGGCCGGTCAACCCGTACGGCGCCGCGAAGGCGTTCGCCCACCTCGCCTGCGGCGTGCTGCGCGGGCGCGGGCTGCACGCCGCGGCGGTGATCCTCTACAACCACGAGTCCCCGCTGCGGCCGCGCCACTTCGTGACCCGCAAGATCACCGCCACCGTCGCCGCGATCGCCCGCGGCGAGGCCGACCGGCTCGAGCTCGGCAACCTCGACGCCCGCCGCGACTGGGGCTGGGCACCCGACTACGTCGACGCGATGGTGCGCGCCGCCCGCGCCGACCGACCCGGCGACTACGTCGTCGCCACCGGCGTCGCCCACTCGGTCCGCGACTTCGTCGCCGCCGCGTTCACCCACGCCGGCATCACCGACTGGGAGCCGCTGGTCCACGTCGACCAGTCGCTCGTGCGACCGGTCGACGCCACCGAGCTGGTCGGCGACGCCACCCGGGCCGCGAAGGAGCTCGGCTGGACCCCGACGGTCGGCTTCGAGGAGGTCGTCGCCCGGATGGTCGACGCCGACCTGCGGAGCTCGCGACGTGAGCCAGGACGCCTTCACCCCGGGGTGGAACGCTTCGGTGCGTATCTCGGGCAACGTTCGATCGTTGGACCGTGGACCGCAACCACACGATCATGCTCGGGAGACGTACATGGCCATCGCTACGACGGAACGCGACGTGATGCGCGTGTCCGGTGCTCGCCGGGTCCTGACAGCGCTCCCGTTGACCGCGTTCCTGGTCGACGTCGTGGTCATCGCGTGCTCCATCGGAGCGGCAGCCGCCCTGCGTCAGACGGGCGTGCTGCTCGACACCGCGGCGGCCGTGACCGACCTCTGGTCCGTCGGTCCCCTCATCTGCCTCGGCTGGGTCCTGCTGATCGCGCCTGCGCGGCGGGTACGACCGCGACGTGTTCGGCGCCGGAGTCGATGAGTACAAGCGGGTGGCCGGCGCCTCAGCTGCTCGCAGCGGCACTGGTCGGCATCGGCTGCTACCTGGCCAAGTACCAGCTGTCGCGCGGCTTCTTCGTCCTCGCCTTCGCGGTCGGCGTCCCGGCTGCTCCTGCTGGCGCGCTACGCTGCTGCGCAAGGCGTTCCAGCGCGCTCGACAGCAGGGCCACTTCCGTCGGCACGTCATCATCGTGGGACCGCCGCCTCCATCGACGAGATCGCACGTGTGCTGCGGCGCGAGACCTGGCTGGGTTACGAAGTCATCGGCGCCCTGACGCCCGCCGTCCGACACCGACAGCGAGACCCCCTCCGGCGTCCCCGTGCGTCGGCAACACCGACGACGTGGCGCGGGATGGCCCCCGACTGGGCGCCGATCTGGTGTTCTTCGCCGGCGGCGGCATCGCATCGGCCAGCCAGATGCGCCACACGATGTGGGAGCTCGAGGACGCCGACATCCACGTCGTGGTGGCGCCCAGCATGACCGACGTCGCCAGCGAGCGCGTGAAGATCCGGCCCGTCGGCGGGCTCCCGCTCATCCACATCGGCAAGCCGCGGGCGGCCGACGCGCTCAGCTGGGCCAAGCGCGGTCTTCGACGTCCTCGGCGCCCTGGTCCTGCTGCTGCTCTTCGCAGCCCGCTGATGGCCGTCGCCGCCCTCGCGATCGCGGCGCCACGACCGCGGTCCGATCCTGTTCCGGCAGGAGCGGATCGGGCGCGGCGGCGAGCGTTCGCGTGCCTCAAGTTCCGCACCATGATCGTGGACGCCGAGGCTCGCCTCCAGAGCGCTGCACGAGCAGGAGGACCACACCGGAGGCCTGTTCAAGATGACGGAGGACCCGCGGGTCACCCGGCCGGGCCGCTGGCTGCGCCGCTACTCCATCGACGAGCTCCCCAGCTGTGGAACGTGCTGCGAGGGCGAGATGAGCCTGGTCGGACCACGCCCGCCGCTGCCGAGCGAGGTCGCGACGTACGACCGTCGCGGCGTCGCGCCGGCTGCGGGTCCGGCCCGGCATGACCGGCCTCTGGCAGGTCTCGGGCCGCTCCAACCTGTCCTGGGACGAGACCGTCCGCCTCGACATCTACTACGTCGACAACTGGTCGATGCTGCAGGACCTCTCGATCCTGGCGAAGACGGTCCGCGCCGTGGCTCGCCCCGACGGCGCCTACTGACGCCGCGACCGAGCCAGGTTCAGTCCCGGTCGAGCAGCCCCAGCAGGTAGTCGCCGTACCCGCTCTTCTCGAGCTCCCGGGCGGTCGCGACCAGCTGGTCGTCGTCGATGAACCCCATCCGCCAGGCGACCTCCTCCGGGCAGCCGATCTTGAGGCCCTGCCGGCTCTCGACGGTCCGCACGAAGTCGCTGGCGTCGTTGAGGTCGTCGAAGGTCCCGGTGTCGAGCCACGCCGCGCCGCGCGGCAGCACCTCGACCTGGAGCCGGCCCTCCGCGAGGTAGGTGCGGTTGAGGTCGGTGATCTCGAGCTCGCCGCGCGCCGACGGCGTCAGCGTCCGCGCCCGCTCGACCACGTCGGTGCCGTAGAAGTACAGCCCCGGGACGGCGTAGCGGCTGCGCGGCTTCTCCGGCTTCTCCTCCAGGGAGATGGCCGTGCCGGACTCGTCGAACTCCACGACGCCGTACGCCGACGGGTTCGACACCCGGTAGCCGAAGACGGCGGCGCCGTCGATGTCCTTGAAGCGGCGCAGGTGCTTGCCGAGCCCGGCGCCGTAGAAGATGTTGTCGCCGAGCACCAGCGCCACCCGCTCGCCGGCGATGTGCTCCTCGCCGATGAGGAACGCCTGCGCCAGCCCGTCCGGGCTCGGCTGCACGGCGTAGCTGATCGAGAGCCCGAGCGCGGACCCGTCGCCGAGCAGCCGCTCGAACTGCGCCGGCCTCGTGCGGGGTCGTGATGACCAGGATCTCGCGGATCCCGGCGAGCATCAGCGTCGACAGCGGGTAGTAGACCATCGGCTTGTCGTAGACGGGGACGAGCTGCTTGCTGACCGCCCGCGTGATCGGGTGCAACCGGGAGCCGGTGCCCCCGGCGAGGATGATGCCGCGCATGGCCGGCGATCATGGCACGCCATCCGTGGAGCCGGGTTGTCGCCGTCTGAGAGCACGATGGCCGCATGCCCGGCACCGTGGACCCAGCGCGCCCACAGCGTGCGCGATCCGCGCCCGTCGGCGGCGTCGCTGCCTCCTCGTCGCTGGGGGCGTCGTGTGCTCGGGTCGTCGGCCTGCTGGCCCTGCTCGCGCTGCCCGCTGCTGAGCGTGCGCGGCGACGCCGAGGCCGCCAAGAGCGACCTGACCGCGGCCACTGGCGCCCTGCGAGGCCGGGGACATGGCGACCGCCCGGGAGCACGTCGCCGTCGCGCGCGACGCACGTCGACGCCGCGCAGCGACTGACACCACCGGCCTCGGCGGCGATGTCCTGGAGCGCAGTCCCCGTCGCCGGCACCGCCGTGGACGACGTCGCGCCACCTCGTCGCAGGCCCTGGACGACGCCACGTCGGTCGCCGAGATCGGGGTCGACCTCTACCCGTCGGTCGCCGGCAAGCAGGCCACCCTGTTCAAGGACGAGCGGCTCGATCTACCCCACGCTCGCGACCGCGTCATCGCCGGCCCGCGAGGTCGGCGGCGAGCTCGACCTCGCCGACGCCCAGGACTCGCTGGACCAGGTGGACGGCCACCACGCCCGTTGATCGGGGACACGATCGCCGCCAACCGCGACGCAGGCCGCGGCTGAGGTGGCGCCGATGGCCGACGCGTACGCCGACGCTGGAGCCGATGCTCGACGAGCTGCCCGCCGTTGTTCGGCGCCGAGGGCGAGCGCACCTACCTGGTCGCGATGCTCAACCCGGCCGAGCTCCGCTACTCCGGCGGCGCCGACCCTGGCCTTCGCGCCGATGACGTGGGACGACGGCAGGCTCGAGCTCGGGGAGTCCGTCGACCTCGAGCGCCGACCCTGCGGCTCTACAACCAGATCCGGTGGCCCAAGGTCCGGGGCAACACGTTCCACCGACGCCGGCTTCCTGCGGATGCGCAACGCCACCTTCGCCCCGTCGTGGTCCGTCTCCGGCGAGGAGCTGCTCCGCGCCTGGCAGCGCGCCACCGGGGTCGACTACGACGGCGTGCTGGCCGTCGACGTGGTCACCCTGGTCGCGGCTGTTCGGGGTGACCGGTCCGGTCGACGTCCCCGGCTACGGGGAGCTCACCGGGGACAACCTGGTGCCAGACCCTGGTCGGCAGCTACGACGCACTACTACCCGGACCCCTCGGTGCAGGACGAGCTCAACGCCGGCCTCGATCCCCGCCTTCAAGGACAAGCTGTTCGGGGGCGGCGACTACGTCGCCAAGGCGAAGGTCCTGGCACAGGCGGCCGACGGCCGGCACCTCGCGATCTACTTCCGCGACGACGACGTGCAGGACGGATTCGCGCGCGCTCGGCCTCGACGGCGACCTCGCCACGCCGACCGGTGACTACCTCGGCGTCGTTCACCCAGAACACCAACGGCAGCAAGGTCGACTACTGGCAGCGACGCAGCGTCACCTGGACGGATCACCCTCGGCGACCGACGGCACGGCCCGCCACCGGCTGGAGCGTCGTCGATCGACAACGACACCCCGCCGTACGCCGTCGCCGGTCCCCGACCCCGCAGTCCGGCTACTTCACCCGCTGGGCGGGCATGTTCCTCTCGACGTTCCTGCCCGACGGGGCGCAGATGCGAGCAGGCCTCCCTCGACGGTGAGCAGTCGGACAAGCGGCGTCAGAAGCTTCCGCGACCACGACTTCCTGGTCCAGCAGCTGCTCATCGAGCCGCAGGGGCAGGCACGGCTCACCTGCGACCTACCGCGTGCCCGATGCGGCGACGTCCGGAGGAGCGGCGAGCTGACCTACCGCCTGGCCGTCGACCCCCAGGGCCTCGGTCATCCCGCCGCAGCTCGACCTCACCGTGCGGCTGCCCGACGGCTACTGCGGCCACGTCGCTCCCGGAGGGCTGGACCGCCGACGGCGACACGCTCACGCTTCAGCGACCGACGCCTTGGAGGCCAGCGCAGGAGTGGGAGATCGTCGCCGAGGCGAGCAACTAGGCTGCCGACGCATGCGACGCATCCTCGTCACCGGTGGCGCCGGCTTCATCGGCGCCAACTTCGTCCACCACCTGGTCGAGCACACCGATGCCGACGTGACCGTCCTCGACAAGCTGACGTACGCCGCCAGCGAGGCCGCGCTCGCGCCGCTGCCGTCGGACCGCGTGGAGCTGGTCGTGGGCGACGTGACCGACGCCGATCTCGTCGACCGGCTGGTGAGCGCTGCCGACGTCGTCGTGCACCTCGCCGCCGAGTCCCACAACGACAACTCGCTGGACGACCCGAGCCCGTTCGTCCAGACCAACCTGGTCGGCACGTTCACGCTTGCTCGAGGCGGTCCGGCGGCACGACACCCGCTTCCACCACGTCTCGACCGACGAGGTGTTCGGCGACCTCGAGCTCGACGACCCGAAGCGCTTCACCGAGGACACGCCGTACCGGCCCAGCAGCCCCTACTCCGCGTCCAAGGCGGGCTCGGACCACCTGGTGCTGGCCTGGGTGCGCAGCTTCGGCGTCCGGGCCACGATCTCGAACTGCTCCAACAACTACGGGCCCTGGCAGCACGTCGAGAAGTTCATCCCCCGCCAGATCACCAACCTCCTCCAGGGGAGCCGGCCGCGGCTCTACGGCACCGGCGCGAACGTCCGCGACTGGATCCACGTCGACGACCACAGCTCGGCCGTGCTGGCGATCCTCGAGCGTGGCCGGATCGGTGAGACCTACCTGATCGGGGCGGACGGGGAGCGCAGCAACCTCGAGGTCGTCCGTGCCATCCTGCGGCTGATGGGGCGCGACGAGGACGACTTCGACCACGTCACGGACCGCGCCGGCCACGACCTGCGCTACGCCATCGAGTCGGGCAAGCTCCGCGGCGAGCTCGGCTGGAAGCCGCGCTACCTCGACTTCGAGGAGGGGCTCGCCCGCACCATCGACTGGTACCGCGAGAACGACGCCTGGTGGCGCCCGCACAAGGAGGCGACCGAGGCCGGGTACGCCGCTCGGGGCCAGTAGGCGATGCCCGACCTCACCGTCGAGGAGACCCCGATCCCCGGGCTGCTCGTGATCCGGCTCCCGCTCCACGAGGACTCGCGGGGCTGGTTCAAGGAGAACTGGCAGCGGGAGAAGATGACCGGCCTCGGCCTGCCGGACCTCCGCCCGGTCCAGCAGAACGTCTCCTTCAACGTCCGCCGCGGGGTGACCCGCGGCATCCACGCCGAGCCGTGGGACAAGCTGGTCTCGGTCGCGACCGGCCGGGTGTTCGCCGCCTGGGTGGATCTCCGCGAGGGGCCGACCTTCGGTCGCACCCATCACCTCGAGATGGACCCGTCCACCGCCGTCTTCGTGCCCCGAGGCGTCGGCAACGCCTACCAGTCGCTGGAGGAGGCGACCTCCTACACCTACCTCGTCAACGACCACTGGCGACGCCGGCCACGCCTATCCCGCGCTCGCGCTGGACGACGCGACGGCCGACATCCCGTGGCCGATCCCGCTCGACCGGGCCGAGGTGTCGGAGAAGGACAGGAACAACCCGCTCCTCGAGGCCGTGAGCCCCATGCCGCCGAAGCGGACGCTCATCCTCGGTGCGCACGGCCAGCTGGGACGGGCCCTGAGCCGCGCTCTCCCGGCCGCGGAGTGCGTGGACCGGCCGACGAGCTCGACCTCGCCGACGCCGCACCAGGTCGCCGCGCTGGCCGTGGCACGAGTACGAGCTGGTCCTGAACGCCGCCGCCTACACCGCCGTCGACCAGGCCGAGACCCGTGCCGGGCGAGCGTCGGCGTGGGCGACGAACGCGGCGGCGCCGGCGACGCTCGCCACGCTGGCGCAGCAGCACGACTTCACCCTCGTCCACTTCTCCACCGACTACGTCTTCGACGGCACCCAGCCGGTGCACCACGAGGACGAACCGCGTCTCCCCGCTCGGCGTCTACGGCCAGACCAAGGCGGCCGGTGACCTCGCGGTGGCCACGGCTCCCCGCCACTACGTGCTCCGCACCTCCTGGGTGGTCGGCGACGGCCACAACTTCGTCCGCACCATGGCCCGGCTCGCGGCCACCGGCGCGAGCCCGTCGGTCGTCGACGACCAGGTCGGCCGCCTCACCTTCGCCGACGAGCTCGCCCGGGCGACCGTGCACCTGCTCGACTCCCGGCGCCCCCTACGGCACCTACAACTGCTCCAACGCCGGCTCCCCGACGAGCTGGGCCGACGTGGCGCGTCAGGTCTTCGAGCTGAGCGGCAGGTCCGCCGACGACGTCACCTCGCGTCTCCACGGCCGAGTACGCCGCCGGCAAGGACCTGGCCCCGCGGCCGGCCAGCAGCGTGCTCGACCTGACCAAGCTGGAGGCCACCGGGTTCCGACCGGAGGACAGCACCGTGGCCCTGCGCCGCTACGTCGCCCGCCTGTCGGCCGGTGAGGGCCCGTGAAGCAGCTCGACACGTTCATCGACGACGCCGGCGGCCCGGTCCTCGTGCTCCACGACGCCGCGTCGGCGGGTGTGGTCGCCGACGGCACCGGACCGCGAGGTGCACCCGGTCGGCGGGGCGCTCCCGGACCGGAAGCGCTGGGCCGGCGTGGTGCTGGTCGTCACCGACCGCGGGGCCCTGCGCAGCGCCGCCGACACGCCTCCCGCAGCTCGGTCGCACCCGCGCGGTCGCCTGCCTGCTGACCGACGACGACCAGCCGGCGTACCCGGCTCCCCGACCGGACTGGCCGCCCGTCAGCCGGCTCGCCGCGCGACGCCTCCCGTCCGGCGGGGCGCTGACCGTCCTCCACCTGCAGGGGTCCGGTGCCGGCGCACACCGTGCTCCGGGAGCTGGCCCGGGCCGCCGGGACGTCACGACCCGCTCCGGGACGGATCCTGCTGGACGCGTCACCCGGTCGAGCCTCGCCGCTTCGCGCTCCCGCCCGAGATCGTGGTCGCTGGCCGACGGCGGCGTGCCGGTCGCAGGAGTACGACGCGAGCGTGGCTCCGGCGCCGGCGGTGGTCGTCGACGCGGAGCTCGCCCGCGGCCCGATCGACGAGGGCGTCATCAACCCCATCGGCTTCCACTCCGAGCCCGACCAGGGGATCGCGGCGCTGGACGGGGCGCAGGAGGTGACCGCCCGCACGGTGGCAGCGCTCCGCAGCCACCAGGGCGGTGCGCGTGGACTGGGCCGACCCCGACGCCGGAGCTCGCCCGCACGGTGGCTGCCCTGGCCATGGCCGGGATCCCCCTGGTGGGAGGCCCGCCGCCGGCGGCCGCGCGCCCCTGGCTCGGGGACGCGCTGTCCGACGCGCTCTCGCGTCGAGGCCGACGTGACCGACCTGCTCCGGCGCGAGGAGCACAGCATCCGGCTGCGGCGAGCGGCGCTGCTCACCCACTGCGGGCCCGGGGTGGCGGTGCGCGGGTCGCCGAGGCAGCGGGTCGGCCGGCCCGCCGGTTCCCGACCTGCAGCGTGGTCCTCGCCACCCGGCGTCCCCACCAGCTCGACGCCGCGGTGGCGCAGGTGGCCGGGCAACGAGGGGTGGACGTCGAGCTGGTCGTGGCCGCCCACGGCTTCGAACCCGACGCTCGGCCGGCTGCGCGAGCAGCTCGCCGGGCCGCGCCGTCGAGGTGGTCAGCTGTCCCGACGGACACCCTGTTCGGCGACGTGCTGAACGCCGGGGTCGCCGCAAGCTCGGGCGACGTCGTGGTCAAGATGGACGACGACGACTTCTACGGGCCGCACTTCCTGCTGGACCTGCTGCTCGCCCGCGAGTACTCCGGCGCCGACGTCGTCGGCACGCCGGCCGAGTTCGTCTACCTCGAGGACCTCGACCGCACCGTCCGCCGTCACGGCACCCCCCGGGACGCCTCCGAGCGCTTCGCGAGCATCGTCGCCGGCGGCACCATCACGATCTCCCGCGAGCTGCTGGTCTCGCTCGGCGGCTTCCAGCCCGTACGCCGCTTCGTCGACCAGCAGCTGTTCCACGCGGTGAGGTCGGTCGGCGGCACCATCTACCGCAGCCACGGCCTCGGCTTCATGCTCAGGCGCTCCTCGGACGGCCACACCTGGACCGTGGACGACGAGCACTTCCTCGACGCCGACCGGACTGCGCGACCAGTGGGACGGATTCGTCCCCACCCGGATCCTCGAGCCCGACGACCCGGAGACGACATGAGCGACATCCTGAAGCGGGCCGCGGTCCGTCACGTCAAGCCGCGGCTGAGCCCTGACGCAGTGGGATCGGCTCCGCGGCCACCGGGGCGAGCCGGCTCAGCGCCCCGACCTCACCCAGATCGCCTCCCGCACCGGCACCGACAAGTGGGGCGTCCACTTCTACACGCCCCACTACGAGCGGCACCTGAGCCACCTGCGCGACGAGGACTTCGTCCTGCTCGAGATCGGCGTGGGCGGCTACGCGCGCGACCAGCAGGGCGGCGCGTCCCTGCGCATGTGGAAGCGCTACTTCCCGCAGGCGCAGGTCGTGGGCCTCGACATCGAGGACAAGTCGTTCCTGGACCGGCCGCGCATCACCACGGTGCAGGCCGACCAGACCGACCCGGCCGCGCTGCAGGGCGTCCTCGACCGGTTCGGCGTCCCGCAGGTGGTCATCGACGACGGCAGCCACCGGCCGGCGGACATCCTCGCCACCTTCGAGTTCCTGTTCCCGTTGCTCCCGGACGGCGCGTTCTACGCCATCGAGGACACCCAGACGTCGTACTGGCCGGAGTTCGGCGGCCAGGAGGACCCGGCGGCGCCGGGTACGACGATGGCCTTCGTGAAGACGCTCGTGGACGGGCTCAACCACGAGGAGTTCCTGACGCCGTCCTACGAGCCGACCTACACCGACCGCCACGTCAGGGCCGTGCACTGCTACCACAACCTGGTCGTCCTCGAGAAGGGCGACAACCTCGAGGGCAGCAACAAGCGGAAGGTGCTCCGGGAGCGCTACCGCGACGCAGCCCGAGGCTTCAGAGGCGTAGGACCCGGTCGAGGAGCGCCGCGGCCCGGTCGTCGAAGGACAAGCCTGCCGGCTCGTCCTGGGCCGGCCCGGCGCGCGCCGCAGCCGGGCGACCGCGTCCCGCATCTCCTCGGCGGTCCGCACCACGACGACGTCCTCGGGGTCGAAGACGTCGTGGAGCCCGACCACGTCGTCGGAGATGACCGCGGCACCGCACGCGACGGCGTCGAAGACCCGGTTGGCGATGAACCCCCGCTGCGCCATGTCGGGCCAGTGGTCGGCCAGCACGATGCCGTGACGCCGGTAGAGCTCGGGCAGCTGGGCGTTCGCGACGTACTCGCCCTGCCACACCCCCTCGGGCAGGCCGTCCCAGCCCGGTCCGTAGACGGAGAGCGGGATCCCCGCCTCGACGGCCTGCCACACCAGCGGCCGCTCGCGCTTGCCGAGGTTGGTGCCGACGAACACCACGGACGCCTCCGGACCCGAGGTCGGACGGGCACCGGCGGGACGCTGGAACTCGGTGGCCTGCAGCAGCGGCACGACCTCGCGTCCGGTGCGCGCCGACATCTCCGCGCTCCACACGGTCGACGCCGCGCACACCAGGTCGTACCCCTCGAACTCACCGGGGTCCACGTCCTCGGGATGGCTGATCACCCACAGCACGTTGCGCTGGCCCGGCGTGGGCGGGATCGGATGGAGCCCCCGCAGGGCCAGCGACACGTCGTCGAGATGAGTGGGTCCCGCGGCATGCGCACCCCGACGCCGGGTGACCACGTCCTGACCCAGCCGTCGCAGCGCCGTCGGCGAAGGAGTCGGCGTAGTGGGTGTCCCCCCACGCGTCGCCGAAGCCGCCCGGAGGCGAGGGCAGCTTGATCGACCAACGCAGCTGTCCGGCGGGCACGCGTCGGCAACGCCAGGTGCGGCCTCACGTCGGCGTGCGGGCGAGCGCAGACCCACGTCGGTCGAGCTCGTCGAGACCCAGGACGTCGGCGCCACCCGCAGGCCGTCGGACGTACGCCGCGCCAGCCCCGGCGTCCCCGGCACGCCGCGCGACCGCCAGGTCGGAGATCGCCGGCACGGGCACACCCTCGAGGTGCAGGGCGTCCTCCTTGGGGTGATCGACCAGCAACGGTGCCCCGGACTCCGACAGGCCGGCGGCGGCGATGGTGTCGTCGGGCTGCAGCAGCAGCGGCTGGACCGCGGCGACGTCGGCGTCGGCGAGCGGAGCGAGCAGCGGGGGCAGCCACCCTCGCCGTACCTCGCACGAGGCGTCGAGGTGCACCACGACCTCGCCGGTGCAGGGTGCGTCGGCAGCCTCTGTCGCCACGTCGAGGACAGCCAGACGGGTGGCGCCGGCGGTCCAGAGCCACCCCCAGTCCTCCGCGCCGGGCGTGCCCGAGAACTGCCCGCAGGCCCACGCGTGGAGTCCCAGCACGACGTGCGGCGGGAGCCCGCGATCGACGACGACCACCTCGACGTCCAGGTCGTCGGCATGGCGCACGACGCTCGCGACCGAGCGCAGGGTCGACCTGGAGTCGTCCGACATCACGACGACCGACGTCCGGCCCGCGACGCGGGCCGACGGGGCGGCTGTGGACGGATGGGCCCGCTGCCCGCCGAGCCTCCCGGCCACGGCGATCATGTGGGTCCGCACCGCCTCCGGATCCCGCGGGGCGGCCACGGGTCCGACCGGACCGACCCGGCCGTCCGGCCCGGTCAGGTGGCTGGAGCACCGGGTTGACCCTGCCCTGCCGGAAGTCACGCCGGACGTCCGCGGGCAGGCTGAGCACGTCCAGGAACGGGTGCGGGCTCAGCCGCTGTCCCATGCCGTGGCCGACGAAGTCCTCGGCGGCCTCGATCGCGGATCTCGAAGCGACGACCCCGCAGTGCGGCGTAGAACTCGACGTCGAGGAGCCCCGCACTCCGACCACCGCTCGGCCCGAGCCGCCACCGAGGCTCCGCGTGCGGCTCAAGATCGCGCTCAACGATCAGCGCTGGTGCAGGCCGCGCAGGGCGGGCCGGACGTCGGCCAGGAACACGAAGGCGGCGATCGTGAAGGCGAGGTTGATCAGGCCGAGCGGCGAGCCCGGCAGCAGCACCGCGGCCGCCACCCCGAGCCCGAGGATCGCGACCCAGGCCGGCTTGGTGAGCTTGTCCGGCGGCCCGGTAGTGCTCGGGGCTGAACATCAGGGAGGTGACCAGGGCGAAGATCTTCACGGCGATCGGACACCAGGGCAACGACCAGCAGGATGGTTCCCTCGATCTCGAACACGTTCGGCACGCCGCCAGCGTACGCCCCGCCCGGTGACGCCTGGTCAGTGGCGCGAGAACGTCGAGCTCAGGGGTGTCGCACAGCTCCGACGAGCTGGCGGCGGACGGCGTCCGGCTCCATCATGCGCGTGAGCGCCAGGGCGAGATCCTCGTCGAGGGCGGGGACGGGGACGTGCGACACCAGTCGGGTGGACCGGGCGTGCGTCGCGGGGCTCCTCGTCGCCGAACAGCTCCTCGTGGAGCTTCTCGCCCGGCCGCAGCCCGGTGTAGACGACCTCGAGGGGCTGGCCGTCCTGGGCGATCAGCTGCCGGGCCATGTCCTCGATCCGGACCGGATCGCCCATGTCGAGCACCAACGCCTCGCCGGGCGGCCGATGGCCGCCGCCTGGACGACCAGCTGGCAGGCCTCCTCGATGGTCATGAAGTAGCGGGTGACGTCGGGGTGGGTGACGGTCACCGGCCCGCCGGCGGCGATCTGCTTCGCGAAGGCCGTCAGCACCGACCCGCGGCTGCCCGAGGACGTTGCCGAAGCGGACCGACAGGAAGTGTGCCCGGTGCGCTGCGGCCCGGCTGGCGGTGATCCGCTCGGCGAGCCGCTTGGAGTAGCCGAGGACGCTGCTGGGGTTGGCCGCCTTGTCGGTCGAGATGTTGACGAACGCGCTCGATGCCGACCAGCTCGGCGGCGTCGAGCACGTTCTGGGTGCCGACGACGTTGGTCTTGACCGCCTCGGCGGGGTACTGCTCGAGCATCGGGAGGTGCTTGAGCGCCGCGGCGTGGAACACGACCTCGGGCCGTCGCTCCTTGAAGACCGCGAGCAGCGCGTCGCCGGTCGCGGATGTCGCACAGCACGACGTCGTCGCGAGTCGAGCAGTGCGCGCCCCTGGATCGAGAGCTGCACGGCGTGCAGGGCCGACTCGTCGCGGTCGAGCATGATCAGCTCGGCCGGGACCGTAGCGGTCGATCTGGCGGCACAGCTCCGACCCGATGGACCCGCCGGCCCCGGTGACCAGCACCCGCTCGACCCGACAGGTAGTCCGGCGATCGCCGAGACGTCGGTGTCGATCTGGTGCCGACCGAGGACGTCGCTCAGGTTGATGTCGCCGGAGATCCCGGATGCCGACGTTCTCGGTCGAGCAGCTCGTGCGGTCGAGGGCAGCACCTTGATCGGCACCCCGGCCGTCGCGGCGTCGCTGGCGCAGCCGGGCGATCAGCTCGCGCGCCGCGCGCTGGGGATGGCGACGATGACCGCCTCCGCGCTCGGTCGGCCTCGACCTGCTCGCACCAGAGCGTGGGTCCCACCGAGGACGGGCAGCCGTCGGATCCGGCGGTGACGCTTGAGCGGGTCGTCGTCGAGGAACCCGACCGGGGACCAGGTCTGCCCGGGGTCGCGCAGCATCGAGTAGACCAGACCACGTCCACCCTCGCCCGCGCCGATCACGAGCACACGGCGTTCCCTGGTCGTCCGTTTCGCTCATTGTCGAACTCCTGCAGCCGCCGCCAGACGGCGCGCGCCCAGCCGGTCACGACCAACGCAGCCACGGCCGAGCTGCGCCGGCACGCTGCGGGGGATCCACTCGAACTGGAAGTTGAGGACGAACGACACCGCCCCGGCTCCCATCACACAGGTGCCGAGGAGCAGCATCTCCTCGAGGCTGCCGGTGCGCGCGCGGCCCTGGTGGAGCTTGGTGGGCTTGGCCAGCGCCACGTAGAGCAGGCCGGTCGCCATGCCCAAGGTCAGCACGGTCGCCCACGGGACGTCTGCCGAGACCAGGTCGACTCGCAGCCAGGCAGAGAGGCCGAACACCGCAACCCACGCGCACACATCGAAGACAGCCGCAGTCAGGGCTCGTCGTCGGCGCAGGTACAACACGATGCCGGTCACTTGTTCTCCCGTCTCCCGAGCGCCGGGCTGCCCGGCCGTCTGGTCATCCCTGACATTCTCCACCACGATGGTGCGCTGCACCCAGTCGTGGCCGTCGCCGGCGGTCACGCCTCGGATGGCGCACCCCTCCAACGACGACAGCAGGGCCCGGGTCACGTACCCGGGCCCTGCTGCTTCATGCCAGTCGTCAGTCGCCGACCTTCTGGGCGCCGTCCGCGGCGGCCTGGGTGGCCGACGAGGCGGTCTTCTTGGCCGCAGTGGTGGTGGCCTTGGCGCTGCTCTTGGGGGCAGCGCTCTTCTTCTTGGCCGTGGTGGAGGCCTTCTTGGCGGTGGACTTCGTCGCCTTGGTCGCCTGGGTCCGGGTCGTCTTGGCCTTGGCCGTCGTGGTCTTGGCCGCGGCGGCGGTCGCCTTCGTCGACTCCTGCTTGCGGACCCGGGTCACCAGGCTCTCGCCGCGGGTGATGAGCGCGTCGTAGGCGCCGTTCACGGTGGCGAGGTTCTCGTCGACGAGCGCCTGCACCTTGCTCGGCAGGGCCTTGGCCTCGGCCTGCAGCTCGGCGACGCGCTTCTCGATCGCCGCACGGCGGGCCTTGGCGTCCTTGCTGAGCGCGTCGACGCGGGCGTTGACGACGCCTTCCGCCTGGTCGCGCAGCGCCTTGGGCTCGAGGTCGAGGCCGGTCACGCGCTGCTGGGCCACGGTGACGTAGTCGCGCACGCGCTCGACGGCGAGGTCGGTGACGCCGACGCCGGCGTAGAGGGGCTTGGTCGCCTCGGTCTTGATGTTGAACTTGGCCATGCCAGTTCACTCCCTTTCGGTGGTGGTGTTGAGCGCCAGGAACGACGCGTAGACGTCGAGCAGGGACTGCTTCTGGCGCTCGTTGAGGTGTGAGTCGTTCAGGATCGCCAGCTCCACGGAGCGCTCGGGCGCGCCGGGAACCTCCTCCGGGCTGACGATCCCCGCACGGATGTAGAGCTGTTCCGCGGAGATGCGCAGCGCCTTGGCGATCTGCTGGAGGACCTCGGCCGAGGGCTTGCGCAGACCACGTTCGATCTGGCTGAGGTACGGGTTCGACACGCCGGCCTGCTCGGCGAGCTGCCTCAGCGAGAGCCGCGCCGCCAGGCGCTGCTCCCGGAGGTAGTCGCCGAGTGAATCGACGGTCTTCCCGACCTTGCCCTTGGCCACGTCCCCATAGTGCTAACTGCTGCTAGCAAAATGCAAACTCAGCTAGCGTGACCTCGTTCACAACGCGGCGCCGGGGGTCGAGGCTCGCGCGTCGCACGCGTGAGTGCTCCGGCCGAGTCCGGTGGTTGAGGTGCGAGGAGCGCCAGCGACGAGCCTCGAAACCCCCGGACCTCAGAAGCAGGCCCGGATCTCGCCGACCGGCTCGCCGCCGCCGAGCAGCGGCACCCGCCCGGTCCGGCGTACGGCCTCGGCGTCGACGCCCGGCTCGTCCAGCACGCCGCTGCGCGCGAGGGCGGCGGCCATCAGCACCGGCCGGACCCGCGCCGCACCGTCGTCGGTCTTCAGCGTGAACGCTCGCCCGTCGGGCAGCGCCACGGCGTAGCAGGACTCGGCGCCGGCCTTGCCGATCGCGCCCGGGAGCGCGGTGAGCAGCTCCCGCTCGTCGCGCCGGCTCCCCGAGACGTACGCCGGGTGTGACCGGATCGCGTCCGCGACCCGCTGCGCACGGGGGTCGGGCGCGTCGGAGCCGTCGAGGCCGAGCGCCAGCCGGCGGAAGCCGCGGGCCAGCCCGACCAGCGACGCCGACAGCAGCGGCGCCCCGCAGCCGTCGACGGCCACGACCGACGGCTCGCCCGTCATCGCCTCGAACGTCTCGCGGATCGCGACCTGCAGCGGATGCCCGGGGTCGCGGTAGGTCGCGACGTCCCAGCCGTTCGTGACGCACGTCGCGAGCATCGCGGCGTGCTTGCCGGAGCAGTTCATCAGGACCGGCGCCTTCGAGCCGCCGTCGCGGATGACGGCCTCGCGCGCGGCGTCGTCGAGCGGGAAGTCGGGAGGGGTCTGCAGCGCCGACTCGTCCAGGCCGGCGCCGGCCAGGATCCGGCGGGCACCCTCGACGTGGAAGTCCTCGCCCGAGTGCGAGGCGCAGGTCAGCGCCAGCAGCTCGCCGGGCAGGTCGAGCCCGGCCCGCACCATGGCGTAGGCCTGCAGCGGCTTGTTGCACGAGCGGGGCAGCACCGGCGACTCGACGTCACCCACCGACCAGTCGACGGTGCCGTCGGCGGCCAGCGCCAGCACGGACCCGTAGTGGTGGCCCTCGACGAACCCGGAGCGGACGATCTCGGCGACGACGACCGGGGCGCGTCACGACGGCTCGCAGCGCTGGTAGTCGTCCTCGAGCCGGACGATGTCGTCCTCGCCGGTGTAGCCGCCGCGCTGGATCTCGATGATCACGACCGGCTCCGCCGTGTCGTTGCCGATCCGGTGGGCAGCGCCCTCGCCGACGTCGACGTGCTCGCCCGGGCCCGCCGTCGTGGTGACGCCGTCGATGACGAAGGTGGCGGTCCCGCTGATCACCAGCCAGTGCTCGGAGCGGTGCTCGTGGGTCTGGTAGGACAGCCGGTGGCCGCCGTGGACCTCGATCCGCTTCACCTTGTAGCCGGGGCCCTCGTCGAGCACGAACCACGCGCCCCACGGCCGCTCGGCGGACAGCGCTTCCTCGTCTGACACGAGGACGACCCTAACCACCCCGGCTGGCAGGATGACCGGCCGTGCCCCTGCCGCAACACTGCCCGTCGCCGCGCGAGCTCGACGACCTCGAGCTCCTCACCACCGGCGCGCTCGCCCCGATCACCCGGTTCGGCGAGCCGGGCAGCCCGGTCACGCTCAGCCTGCCGCCCGAGCTCGCGGACGCCCCGATGGTCGAGCTGGTCGACCCCGAGGGACTCCCTCTGGCGCGCGTCACGCCCGCGACCGGCGAGGTCGAGGTCCTCACCCACCACCAGTACGGCGCGTTCCGCCGGCTCTACCTCTCCCCCGCCCAGGTGCGCGAGCAGTACGCCGGCCGCACGTTCGTCCCGGTCGTCGACGCCCTCGACGAGGCCCAGCTCGCCGAGCTGGCCGGCCTCGGGTCGCCGGTCGTGCTGCTCCCGCTCGTCGGCCACGGCACCTCCGACCTGAGCCCGGTCGCCCTGATCCGGGCCAGCCTCGCGGCCGCGCGCCCGCCTCGGACGCCGAGGTGGTCGCCGTCCCGCTGGCCGCCCACGGCGATCCCGCCGCCGACCACGACCTCGGCGTCGCGGTCGTCGCGAACTACGCCGGCCCCGACCCGGTCCACGCGCTCGCCGAGACCGACCGACGACGCGGCGTACCCCGAGGACGATCGCCGCGATCGTCGACGCCGACCGGCCGCCCCCCGACGAGCAGGGGCTGGTGCTGTTCTTCACCGGGCTGTCCGGCAGCGGCAAGTCGACGCTGGCCCGGGCGCTGATGGACCGGATCCTCGAGCAGACCGACCGCACCGTCACCAGCCTCGACGGCGACGTCGTACGCCGCCACCTCTCGGCGGGGCTGACCTTCTCCAAGGCCGACCGCGAGACCAACATCCGCCGGATCGGCTGGGTGGCCGCCGAGATCTCGCGTCACCACGGGCTCGCGGTGTGCAGCCCGATCGCACCGTTCGCCGAGACCCGGGCGCAGGTCCGGGAGATGGTCGAGGACGCCGGCGGCGCGTTCTTCCTGGTCCACGTCGCGACCCCGCTCGAGGAGTGCGAGCGCCGCGACCGCAAGGGGCTCTACGCCAAGGCCCGGCGCGGCGAGATCCCCGAGTTCACCGGCATCTCCTCGCCGTACGAGGAGCCGGACGACGCCGCGGTCCGCGTGGACACCACCGGACGCACCATCGAGGAGGCGCTGGACGACGTCATCGGCGCGCTCCACGAGGCCGGTCTCCTGCGACCTCGCCCCGCTATCGTGACCCGAACGGATTACGACAAACTCACGTAGTTCAGTAGGGTTCATCGATCCGCAAGGGTCAGCGGTCGTTCGGTCAGGAAGGGTCATCACCATGGGCGACGTCATCACCACGACGTTCTTCGCCATCCTCGCTGCCGGCTTCCTCGTCGGCGTCGTGGTCGGCCTCACCGGGATGGGCGGCGGCGCCCTGATGACGCCCGCCCTGATCTTCCTGGGGGTGGGTGAGGCCGCGACGGTCGTCACCGCCGACCTGACCGCCGCCGCCGTCTACAAGACCGGCGGCGCGATCGTGCACAAGCGCGAGGGATCGCCCAACATGGCGCTCGCCAAGTGGCTGATCATCGGCTCGGTGCCGATGGCGCTGCTGGGGCCCTTTCTCGTCAAGGGGCTCACCGACAGCCCCGAGGAGCTCGACCAGGTGCTCAAGATGTGCATCGGCTTCGCGCTGCTCCTCGCCGCCGCGACCTACGCGTTCCGGATCTGGATCAACCTCCGCCGGGTCCGCGCCGGCACCCACTCCACCGACGCCGATCCGAAGGTGCGGATCGTCCCGACGCTGCTGGTCGGCATGCTCGGCGGGCTGCTGGTCGGCGTCACGAGCGTCGGCTCCGGCTCGGTCATCATGATCGCGCTGCTGATGCTCTACCCCGGCCTGAGCGCCGTGAGCCTGGTCGGCACCGACCTGGTCCAGGCCGTGCCGCTGGTGCTCGCCGCCGCCATCTCCAACATCGCCATCCACGGCCTCGACTGGGGCGTGCTGATCCCGCTGCTCATCGGCTCGGTGCCGGGCACCATCCTCGGCGCCCAGATCGCCCCGCGCGTGCGGCAGTCCTACATCCGCCGCGGCATCGTCGTGGTGCTGACCATGTCCGGCGTCGCGCTGCTCGACAAGGCCGGCTGGGCACCGCTCGGGGCCGGCGAGGACGAGACCCACCCGCTGCTGATCGGCGGGATCGGCCTGGCGATGGTCGTCCTGCTGCCGCTGGTCTGGGGGGTGCTCCGGCGTACGCAGGGCCTGCCGATGTTCGGCTCCCCCACCGTGGCCGAGCTCGAGGACCCGGCCTACCGACCCGGCATCGTCGGCATGAAACGCACCACGAGCAACTGACCCCCGGTGGTTGACGTGCGAGCGAAGCGAGCCTCGAAACCCCCGGGCGCCCCACCACGATTCCGCCGCGTCCCGCGGACCCGGCTAGCATGAGTCCGCTTACCCGAGGAGAGGTCCCGCAATCTGATGAGTGCACCCCCGACCCATGTCGACTACCAGCTGAGCCAGCTCGACCAGCTCGAGGCGGAGTCGATCCACATCTTCCGTGAGGTCGCCGCCGAGTTCGAGAAGCCCGTCCTGATGTTCTCGGGCGGCAAGGACTCCATCGTCATGCTGCGCCTGGCCGAGAAGGCGTTCTTCCCCGCGAAGATCCCCTTCCCCGTGCTCCAGGTCGACACCGGCTACGACTTCCCCGAGGTGCTCGCCTGCCGCGACTCCTGGGTGAACCGGCTCGGCGTCAAGCTGAAGGTGGCCAGCGTCGAGCAGGCGATCGCCGACGGCATCGTCGTCGACGACGGCAAGACGTCCCGCAACCGGCTGCAGATCGGCACCCTGCTCAACGCGCTGGAGGAGGAGGGCTACACCGCCGCCTTCGGTGGCGGCCGCCGCGACGAGGAGAAGGCCCGCGCCAAGGAGCGCGTCTACTCCCACCGCGACGAGTTCGGCCAGTGGGACCCGAAGATGCAGCGTCCCGAGCTGTGGAGCCTCTACAACGGCCGCCTCCACGAGGGCGAGCACATGCGGATCTTCCCGCTCTCCAACTGGACCGAGCTGGACATCTGGTACTACCTCGGCCGGGAGGAGATCGAGATCCCCGACATCTACTTCTCCCACCAGCGCCGCGTGTTCGAGCGTGACGGGATGCTGCTGTCGGAGAGCGAGCACAACCCGACCAAGGGCAACGAGACCGTCGAGGAGCGCACCGTCCGCTTCCGCACCGTCGGCGACCTGACCCTGACCGGCTGCGTGGAGTCCGAGGCCGACACGATCCAGAAGATCATCGACGAGATCGCCATCGCCCGCGTGACCGAGCGCGGCGCGACCCGTGGCGACGACCGGTTCTCCGAGGCAGCCATGGAGGACCGGAAGAAGGAAGGCTACTTCTGATGAGCACTGACACCGTCCAGACGGCACCGAGACCGACAAGCCCCAGATGGACCTGCTCCGCTTCGCCACCGCAGGCTCGGTGGACGACGGCAAGTCGACCCTGATCGGCCGGCTGCTGCTCGACTCCAAGTCGATCTTCGAGGACCAGCTGGAGGCCGTCGAGGCCACCAGCCACTCCCGGGGCTACGACTACACCGACCTCGCGCTGCTGACCGACGGTCTGCGCTCCGAGCGCGAGCAGGGCATCACCATCGACGTGGCCTACCGCTACTTCGCGACCCCGGCGCGCAAGTTCATCATCGCCGACACCCCGGGCCACGTGCAGTACACGCGCAACATGGTCACCGGCGCCTCGACCGCCGACCTCGGCCTGGTGCTCGTCGACGCCCGCCAGGGCCTCACCGAGCAGTCGCGCCGCCACGCGGTGATCCTGTCGCTGCTGCGGGTCCCCCACCTCGTGCTCTGCGTGAACAAGATGGACCTGGTCGACTACGACCAGGAGGTCTACAACCGCATCCACAAGGAGTTCACCCAGTTCGCCACCAAGCTGGCGATCCCGGACCTCGAGGTCATCCCGATCTCGGCGCTCAAGGGCGACAACGTGGTGACGCGCAGCGAGGAGATGTCCTGGTACTCCGGGCCGACCCTCATGCACCACCTCGAGCACGTCCACGTCGCCTCCGACCGCGACCTGGTCGACGTCCGGTTCCCGGTCCAGTACGTCGTACGGCCCAAGTCGGACGACTACCACGACTACCGCGGCTACGCGGGCCAGGTCGCCGGCGGCATCCTCAAGCCCGGTGACGAGGTCGTGGTCCTGCCCTCCGGCATGACCTCGAAGATCTCCAGGATCGACCTGTTCGACCAGGAGATCGCCGAGGCGTTCCCGCCGATGAGCGTCACCGTCCACCTCGAGGACGACGTCGACGTCTCCCGCGGCGACATGATCGCCCGCGTCAAGAACGCCCCGAAGCCGAGCCAGGACATCGACGCGATGGTCTGCTGGATGACCAACACCCCGCTGCGTCCGCGGCAGAAGCTGGCCATCAAGCACACCACCCGCTCCGGCCGCGCGATGGTGAAGGACATCCAGTACCGCCTGGACGTCAACACCCTCCACCGCGACCAGGAGACCAAGGAGCTCGAGCTCAACGAGATCGGCCGCGTCACGCTGCGCACCACCGTGCCGCTGCTCTGCGACCCGTACTCCAAGAACCGCACCACGGGCTCGTTCATCCTGATCGACGAGGCCACCGGCATCACCGTCGGCGCCGGCATGATCAACAGCGGCTCCTGACCTCAGCACAGAACGAAGAGCGCGATCGTGACGGTCGCGCCCTTCGCCGTTCTCCGAACCGGTGTCTAGGCGGTCGGGTTCCGGCGATGCCGAGCAGGTCGCGCGCCTCGTCGGGCGTCATCGGCGTGCGCTGCGCCAGCGCGGCCGAGCGCGACCGCGCGCTCGACGAGCTGGGCGTTGCTGCTCCACCGGGCACGCCGCGGCTGATCGTCAGCACGTCCTCCATGCCGACCCGCAGGTGGCCGCCCTTGGACAGCGCGGCGAGCGCGACCGGCAGCGTCGAGCGGCCGATGCCGGTCGCCGACCACTGGTCACCGCGTCGGGCAGCGCGGCGACGCCGGCGACCAGGGCGTCGGCGGTGCCGGGCATGCCGCCGGGCACGCCCATCACGAAGTCGCAGTGCACCTCGCCGCCGTACGGCAGGCCGTACTTGTCGAGCAGCCGGTGCAGCGCGTGCACCTGGCCGAGGTCGAACAGCTCGAACTCCGGGACCACCCGCCGCTCCTGGCTGAGCTGGTAGAGCTCGCAGACGAACGGCCACGGGTTGGAGAAGACGTCGTCGCCGAAGTTCGTGGTGCCCATGGTCAGGCTGCACGAGTCGGGCTCGGCGTCGAGCACCTTGAGCCGCTGGTCGAGCGGGTCGTGCACCGAGCCGCCGGTCGAGAGCTGGACGACGAGGTCGGTCTCTCGCGCAGCGCCGTCGACCGTGTCCGTGAGCCGGCCGAGGTCGAGGGTCGGCCGGTGCTCGTCGTCGCGGATGTGGACGTGGATCATCGCGGCGCCGGCGGCCTCGCACTCGCGGGCGGTCGCGACCAGCTCCTCGAGCGTCGTGGGCAGCTGCGGGCAGTCGGCCTTGGTGGTCTCGGCGCCGGTCGGGGCGACGGTGATCAGGAGGCGGTCGGCGGGCACGTCAGGCATGCGCACATGCTGTCAGAGTGGGGGCGGCACGCTAAGCCGAGGGTCTCGACAAGCTCGACCGACGACGGTCGAGCGACGAGATCTCGCGGAAGGTGCGGCATGCGGCGGTGATCCAGCGGGTGCTCGAGGCCCGGGTCGACGGTCGACGGCGAAGTCGTCGGCGAGATCGCCGGACCGGGCCTGCTGGTCTACCTCGGCGTCACCCACGGCGACGGCCCGGACGAGATCGCCTGGATGGCCCGCAAGATCTGGGACCTCCGGCTCCTGCGCGACGAGCAGTCCGCCTCCGACGTCGGCGCTCCGGTCCTCGTGGTCAGCCAGTTCACGCTGTACGGCGACGCGCGCAAGGGCCGGCGACCCACCTGGCAGGCGGCGGCGCCCGGGACGTCAGCGAGCCGGCGTACGACGCCGTCTGCGCCGAGCTCGAGCGGCTCGGCGCACACGTCGAGCGCGGGGTCTTCGGCGCCGACATGCGGGTCGAGTCGGTCAACGACGGACCGATCACCCTGATCCTGGAGAAGTAGCGGCCTTCAGCGGGCGGGAGTCTCCGACGGCTCCTCCTGCTGGGCGAGCTCCGCGACCTCCGCGTCCTCTGCGTCGTCGACCAGCGCGTCCTCCTCGGCGACCGGCTCGGCGACCGGCTCGTCGAGCTCCACGTCCTCCAGCGCGACGGCCGGCACCACACCGGTCAGCGCGCTCAGCATCTGCCGCACGTTCGCGAGCTGTGCGTTGATGGCGTCGCGGCGCTGGCTGGCCGCGGCGAGCTCGCGGTCGGAGTCCGCACGGACCCTCGCGGCCGTGGCCTTCGCCTCCGCCACGAGCGCCTCGGACTGCTCGTGGGCGTCCGAGAGCAGGCGCTGGGTCTCGCGGGCCGCCTCGGACCGCTCGACCTCGGCGTCCGCCCGCGCCTGCGAGATCTGGGCCTCCAGGTCGGCGAGCCGCCCACGCGACTCGTCCATCTGCTCGTTGAACTCCTGCTCGGCCGCCTGCCGGCGCCGGGCGAGGGTGGTCTCGAAGTCGGCCGAGGCCTTGGCCGCCTTGGCGCGCTGGTTCTCGTAGAACGCCTCCGCCTCGTGCAGGCGGGCCGCGGCGTCGCGCTCGGCGGAGTCCAGCCGCTCGTCGGCGGCGCGCCGCGCCTCCTCCACGATCCGCAGGGCCTCGGCGTCCGACTCGGAGCGGCGCTGCCCGGCGTACCTGTCCGCCTCGTCGCGGGTCTCCTGGGCCGCCTTCGCCGCCTCGTCGTGCCGCGCGTCGGCGTCGAGCTGCGCGTGCTTGCGAAGGTCGTTGGCCTCGTCCTCGGCGAGGGCCAGGATCTGCCCGACCCGCTCCCCGAGGTGCGAGAACGAGACCGGCTCGGTGGGCGTCTCGTCCGGAACCGGAGCCGCTTCGAGGTCACGGACCCTGGCCTCCAGCGCTTCGGCCCGTCGACGCGACTCCTCTGCCTTGGCCGCCAGCTCGGGCATCGCGCGGTCGACCTCGGCGGGCTCGTACCCGCGCCGGGTGGTGGTGAAGGTGCGGTTGGCTTCGCTCATCGGAGTTCCTCTGTTTCGGTGGTGTCTGCGACGGGGGCGTCGTCCGGATGACGCCCACCCCCGGCGCCGTTGTCGTTGGTCGGCACGGCCAGCGCCGAGATGACCCCGGAGAGGTCGCTCAGCTCGGCCGCGATCTCGTCGCGGCGCTTGGCCAGTACGGCGACCTCGGTGCGTGCGTCCTCGAGGAGGGCACGAGCCTGGGTCCGCATCTCGTCGGCTGCGGTGCGGGCGGACGCCATCTCCTCGGCGGCCGTGCGACGCGCCGTCTGCAGCTCGTTCTGCGCGGTCTGCTGGAGACGGACCGCCTCCTCGGCGGCGCGCTCGCGCAGGATCCGGGCGCCGTGGCCGGACTCGTCCAGGCGACGCTGGGCGCGCTCCTCGACGAGCGTCGCGTGCTCGTCGGCGTTGGCGCGGACACCTTCGGCCGCCCGGTCGGCGTCCGCACGGATCCGCTCCGCGTCGGCGTGTGCGGCCTCGAGGACCTGCCGGCCGGCCTCGCTCAGCTCCTCGGCCCGGGCATTGGCCTGCGCCAGGAGGGTGTCCATCCGCTCGCGGAGCCGGGCGAGCACGCCCTCGACGTCGCGGCGTACGTCGCGGATGTGTGCGGCCGCGTCGGCGTGGCCGGCCTCGCGGACCCGCTGGCTCTCGAGCTCTGCCGCGGCGAGCACGGAGTCCATCGTCTGCTGGGTCCAGGCCGTCTGCTCCGCTGCCTTGGCGAGCATCTGCTCGCTCTCGGCCCGGGCGTCGAGGAGCACTCGGTCGGCGCGTGCCCGCACGGACTCGTCGTGCTCGTGAGCGGCGGCGAGGACGTTGCCGCTCTCCTTCTCCGCGTCACGGCGGAGCTGCTCGGCCTCCGCGGTGGCGTCCCCCGTGATCCGCTCGACGTGCTCGTCGGCCACCGCCAGCCTGCGTTCCGCCTCGGCCTCGGCCTCGCGCAGACGCTCCTCGGCGGTCGCCGCGGACGACGCGTTCCGCTCCTCGGCCTCGCTCCGGGCGCCCTCCAGCAGGGCCTCCGCCTCGGCCCGGGACTCGCTCAGCACTCTCTCGGCGTCCTCCCGCGCCTGGGCGAGCACGCGCTCGGACTCCTCCTGCTGCCGGGCGACCGTGGCCCGGACCTCCTCGAGGGTCTCCGCGCGCTGCTTCTCGACCATCTGCATGACGACGGCCGCCTGGTCGGCGGCGTCGGCCACCAGCTGGTGGGCCTCCTCCGTCGCCTCGTCGAGCTGGGTGCGGGCGCGCTCAGCAGCGCGCGCGATCTCGTCGCGCTCGGCGACGGCCGCGTCGAGCGCACTCTGGGCCTCGGCCCGGAGCTCTTCGGCGACCTGCTCGGCGCGCAGGAGCAGCGTGCTGGCGCTCTGGTCTTCAGAATTCATGGGCAGATCGAGTTTTCGACGGGTGGGGGTGACCAGACGAATCTACTCGACGCCACGGGAGCAGCACAGACGGCTGGGTCTCGACAGGCTCGACCGACGTCGGTCGAGCCTGTCGAGACCCGGGTCCCGCGGTGGTTCAGATGGGAATCGTCACCTCGGCGATCGAGCCCACGGCCGCGGTGACCTTCTGGTCCACGACCTCGGCCTTCGGGGCCAGGGTGCGCAGCGTCCACTCGCCGTCGCCGGCGAAGAACCGGAAGTGGCCGGTCGCCGACGTCGGCACCTCGGCGGTGAACTCACCGGTCCGGTCGAGCAGCCGCACGTAGGCGTTGCCGACCGGCTCGCCGTCGCGGAGCACCTGGCCCTGGACGATGGCCTCCTTGGCGACGTTGACGCCGTCGAGCGAGAGCCCGCCCTCGGTCGCGCCGCACATCAGGCCTCACCCGCCTCGTCGCCGAGGGCGACCGGGACGCCGACGAGGGAGCCGTACTCGGTCCAGGAGCCGTCGTAGTTCTTGACGTTCTGCTGGCCGAGCAGCTCCTTGAGCACGAACCAGGTGTGCGAGGAGCGCTCGCCGATGCGGCAGTAGGCGATGGTGTCCTTGCTCCCAGTCGACGCCGGCCTCGGTGTAGATCTCCTTGAGCTCGTCGTCGGAGCGGAAGGTGCCGTCGTCGTTGGCCGCCTTGCTCCACGGCACGTTGGCCGCGGTCGGGATGTGCCCGGCGCGCTGGGCCTGCTCCTGCGGGAGGTGGGCCGGGGCGAGCAGCCGGCCGGCGTACTCGTCGGGGCTGCGCACGTCGACGAGGTTCTTGCGCGCCGATGGCGGCGACGGTCTCGTCGCGGAACGCGCGGATCGGTCGTGTCCTGCTCCTGCGCGGTGTACGACGTCGTCGTCGCGGCTGGGCAGCTCGTCGGTGAGCTCGCGGGAGTCGAGCTCCCACTTCTTGCGGCCGCCGTCGAGCAGCTTCGACGTCGTCGTGGCCGTAGAGCTTGAAGTACCAGTAGGCGTAGGCGGCGAACCAGTTGTTGTTGCCGCCGTACAGCACGACGGTGTCGTCGTTGGCGACGCCGCGGCTCGGAGAGCAGCGCCTCGAACTGCTCCTTGTTGACGAAGTCGCGGCGGACCTGGTCCTGCAGGTCGGTGGTCCAGTCGAGCTTGATGGCGCCCTTGATGTGGCCCTTGTCGTAGGCCGTGGTGTCCTCGTCGACCTCGATCAGGACGACGTTGGGGTCGTCGAGGTGGTCCTCCACCCACTGGGCGGTGACGAGTGAGTTCTCGCGGCTCATGTGGTTCTCCTTTCGTGTGGTGCGGGTGGCGTGGGATCGGACGAGCGTGGGGACGCCGGCTCGGCGGATCAGCAGGTAGATCTCGCAGCCCAGGCAGAAGCCGAAGACCGCGTTGAGCAGGGCGGCGACCAGGGCGAAGCCGGTGGCGACCAGGCCGACCAGCGGTGGCGCCGGCGAGGAAGCCGACCAGGCCGACGAGCGCGAAGGCGAAGCCCACGGCCTGGGCGAACCGCGGCGGCGCCGGGTCCTCGAGCTCGGTCGGTGCGCCCGAGCCGCGGCCGGACCAGGCGCCGGAACACCCAGGCGTAAGGGGTGTGCTGGACGCCGAGCGCCGGCCGCCGACCGCGAACAGCGACCGCCTGGACGCCGAGCAGCGCGAGCCGCGAGCGCGGCCGGCGCCAGCAGGAGCACGGCGGCGAGCACGACCGAGGTGAGCGCCGCGGCGAACTGCTGGCCGCGCGGGTCGATCCGGGTGGCCGGCGCGACCCGCGGTGCGGGTGGTGGCGGTCGATGGGACATGTCGTACTCCTGTGTCTGAGGCTGCCGATGCCTGGGATTGCGGCAGAGGCATCGGACGCGCCGTCGAGCCAGGCGGGGCCAACCCGGCCACGAGTTTAGTCCACTAAGTCAGTTGGACTAAAGGAGTTGGCTGACGCGTCCGTCAGGACATTCGACACAGCGACGAGCGCACGCGGCAGTGGTCCACTGCGCGGCGCTTCGTCAGCCTGGTCGAGGACATGGCAGGAAGCGTAGGTGCGGCGTCCTGCGGCGGAGGAATCGTCATCTCATTCTGCGAGACGTCGTTCCATATTCTGGACATCAGGCGAGGGCCCCGAGCTGCGAAGCACCTGCTCGCGGGTGGGCGCACCCGGCCGCGCGGGTCACCTCGCGCCCGCGGGGTCGAGCACCAGCGTGGTCGGCGTGCGCAGGATCGCCGAGCCGCCGGACCAGCTCGAGGTGGTGCTCGGCGTCGACCTCGACGTGCGCCACGCCCGGGACCGAGCGCGGCCACGTCGGCCAGCGTGCGCCGGGTGGCGCGGCACGGCGCGCAGAACGCGGAGGAGAACTGCAGCAGCGTGGCCCGCTCGCCGAGGCGACGTCGGCGCCGAGCGTGCCGGCGAGCAGGTCTCGACGGCTCGACCGACGTGGTCGGCCTGCGAGCTCGCCGGCGTCGGGTCCTGCGGCTGGCCGCCGCGCACGGCGTGGGTGCCGCGGAACCGCCGTCGGTGTACGCGCGGTAGACGCCGAACCGCCAGCGGCGAGCAGTACGGCGCACGAGCAGCACCCAGGTCTCCGGCGGTCACGTGGTGCTCAACGCGGCCGTCGCGCCGGACGCATTCCGGCCTAGCCGCCGGCGAACGGCGGCAGGAACTCGACCGTCGTGCCCGGCGCGACCATGACCTCGGCCGGGGTCGCGGGTGCCGACCGGCCGGTCGCCGACCAGCACCGAGCAGACGGCGAGCACGTCGGACGAGCCGGGATCCGCGGTGCAGGCGCGAGCACCTGCTGCGGTCACGTCGGCGAGCGAGACCGGGCCCTCGACGGCGAGCTGGTCGGCCTCCACGCCGGCCGCCGACGCGGGCCGCGCCCAGTAGCGGACGGTCGACCGACCTCCGTCTCATCGCGGGGCCGTCGGAACGGCGTCGAGCGGGAGCTCATGCCTCCGATATCCTTCCCGTATCGGCCCAGCCCCCGGAGGAGGCGCCCATGAGCACCCTGCTGCTGCTCACCAGCGCGCTCCAGCCCTCGGCCGAGGTGCTGCCCGGGCCTCGCCCTGCTCGGCCACCAGGTCAGGATCCTGCCCGCCGAGGGCAGCGCGCTGCTCGACGCGCCCGACTCCGACCTGGTCCTCGTCGACGGCCGCCAGGAGCTCGCCCACGCCCGCGACCTGTGCCGGCTGATCCGCACCACCGGCACCGACGTGCCCGTGCTGCTGATCGTCACCGAGGGCGGCCTCGCCGTCGTCACCCACGACTGGGGCATGGACGACGTGGTCCTGCACACCTGCGGCCCGGCCGAGCTCGAGGCGCGGATCAAGCTGGCCATCGGCCGGCTCGCCGCGCAGCGCGAGGCCGACGACCCCGAGGCCCACGTGATCCGCACCGGCGAGGTCGTGGTCGACGACGCGACGTACACCGCGAAGGTCGGCGGCCGCCACCTCGACCTGACCTTCAAGGAGTTCGAGCTCCTCAAGTTCCTCGCCCAGCACCCCGGCCGGGTCTTCAGCCGCCAGCAGCTGCTGCAGGAGGTCTGGGGCTACGACTACTTCGGCGGCACCCGCACCGTCGACGTCCACGTACGCCGCCTGCGCGCCAAGCTCGGCCCCGAGAACGAGACCCTGATCGGCACCGTCCGCAACGTCGGCTACCGCTTCGTGCTGCCCGCCAAGGAGAAGACCAAGGACCGCGAGGGCCAGGAGGCCTGAGGTGTGGCGCGCCAATTTCACTGGTTAACCAGTGAAATTGTCACTTCCCACGGATAACTCTCCGTGGGAAGTGCAAGAAACGCGTGGCAAGTCGTCCTTCGGCGGGGCGACCGCGGCCCGGCCTAGAGTGGCGCCCGTGCCCCTGGACCGGATCACCCTGCTCGCCGCCGCCGCGGAGGAGGCCGACGGGGCCGGCGCCGCTCGACGAGGCCACCTGGTTCGCCCTCCGCCACCCCGATCGGCACGACGTCGACACGTGGACCGACGATTCGGCTTCGCGACGGTCACCGACCGGACCCTGAGCCTGGTCGTGCACCCGGACGCCCGCGGGCACGGGCTCGGCACGGCGCTGCTCGACGACGGCGCTGACGGCCAGGACCAGAAGGTCCTCGAGGCCTGGTCGCACGCCGACCACCCGGCCGCGCGCAGCTGGCGGCGCGACACGGGTTCGAGCGGGTGCGCGAGCTCTGGGTGATGCGACGGTCGCTGACGGAGCCGTTCCCGGAGTACGTCGTCCCCGACGGCGTGGCGCTCCGCGGCTACCGCGACTCCGACGCCGACGACCTGATCCGCGTCAACGCCGCGGCCTTCGCCCACCACCCCGAGCAGGGCGGCGATGGACGCCGCCAACCTCGCCGAGCGGATGGCCGAGCCGTGGTTCGACCCCGAGGGGCTGCTCGTGGCGGCGCGACGACGACCGACTGCTCGGCTTCCACTGGACCAAGCAGCACTCCGACCGCCTCGGCGAGGTGTACGTCGTCGGGATCGACCCCGACCGCGCAGGGCGTCGGCCTCGGCAGGATCGCTCACCCTGGCCGGTCTCGAGCACCTCCGCTCGACAGCGGCCTCGAGGACGTCCTGCTGTACGTCGAGTCCGACAACGCGCCGGCGATCAGCGATCTACCGCGACAAGGTCGGGTTCACCCACGCCGACCGGGACACCCACGTGATGTACCGGCGGGGCTGACCGAGCGGCTCAGTCCTCGTTCTCGTCCTGCTCGTTCTCGTCGGCCTCGTCCTCGTCGTGCTCGTTCTCGTCCTCGTCGGTCTCGTTCCACTCGTTCTCGTTCTCGTCGGCCTCGTCCCCGTGACCCTTCCGCGCCCCGCGGTGGTCCTCGCCGACGGTCGTTCGCGCGCTGTCCGTGCCCGGCGCGGGCCGGCTCGCGCTTCCCCGGGTTGCAGTCCCGGGCTTCGTCCTGCCGCGACTGGTCAGCGTCCAGCTGGACCTGGGTCGTCGGCTCCTGCTGCTGGTCCTCGAGGGTGCGCCCGGTGTCCGCGCACGAGGAGAGCGCGGCGACCATGACCAGGAGCCCGAGAGCGCTGGCGGCCCGCAGGCCGGTCGAGCGGGTGGCGGCGGAGAGCGTGGTGAACATGGGGGACTCCTCTCGCGATGGGGGCGGCCGGTCGGCCTGCCGTTCGCCAGAGTCTGGCCCGGCGCCGGCGCCCGGCGCGTCCCCGCTAGCGCCCCATCGCCCCCCTGCTAGCACCCACTTCGTGGTGCCGCGATCCGCCCGCTGTCTCGGCGCGGTCAGCGCAGGCGCGGCCGCACGTGCAGGCCGACCTCGGGGTCGACCACCATCTCCTGGGCGGCGGGCATGCCGTCGACCTCGAGCGGTCACGTCGAGCGGGACGTTCCGCTTGACCATGCGCCAGCGCGATCGGGCCCAGCTCGTGGTGGCGGGCGGAGGTGCCGACGAACCCGACGACCTTGTCGCCGTGCTTGAGCTCGCTGCCGCACGGCGGGCAGCCGGTTCTCCGAGCCGTCGAGGTGCAGCAGCGTCAGCCGGCGCGGCGGACGACCGAGCGTGTGCACGCGGGCGACCGTCTCCTGGCCGCGGTAGCAGCCCTTGTCGAGATGCACCGCCGGGCCGATCCAGCCGACCTCGTTGGGGATCGTCCGGTGGTCGGTGTCGATGCCGAGCCGCGGCTCGCCGCGGGCGATCCGCAGCGCCTCGAAGGCCCACAGGCCGCACGCCGGCCCCGCGGCCTCGGCGTACGCCGTGAGCTGCTCGCGCGGGACGAGCTCGTAGCCGGCGTACGGCGTCGCCTCGTCGCGGCCGGCCGGGCGCCAGGTGACGGCGAGCTCGGCGGTCACCTCGGTGACCTCGACCCGCATCATGAACCGCATCCGGTCCAGGAACTCGACCAGGGCGGCGCGCCTGGCCGGGCTCGGTGTGGGCGACGAACGCCTCGCCGTCGTCGTACGCCGTAGAAGGCGTGCTCGACGTGCCCCTGCGGGCTGAGCACCAGCGCGCCGGTCCACTGCTTCGGCGCGAGGTCGGTGAGGTGCTGGGTGGTCAGCGAGTGCAGCCAGGTCAGCCGGTCCGGGCCGCTCGACCCGGATCACGTCGCGGTGGGAGAGGTCGACGAACCCGTCACCGCGACTCGAGCGTCCGCTGCTCGCCGTTGAACGAGCCGTAGTGGGCGGCGACGCCGGCGTCGATGCCGTCGCCGGCGACCGCGCCGGGCAGGTCGAGCAGCGGGCTGGTCACTGGTCGTCCTCGCGAGCACTCCGGCGCAGGTCCCGAACACGGTCAGGTGGCCCACGTCGACGGACGAAGCCCTGGTCCTCGCGGAGGCGGTCGATCAGCGGCTGCGAGCACACCTGGCTCAACCGAGACTGACCCGCCGACAATTCCGGCAGACCAGGTGGAAGTGCTCGTGCCCGCCCACGGAGTGGTACGTCGGGGCGCGGTCGCTGAGGTGCGCGTGCCGGACCAGCCCCAGCTCCTCGAGCACCTCGAGGGTGCGGTAGACGGTCGACGCGTTCACCGCGCTGACGACTGCGTTCCGCACCTCGGCGAGCACCTCGTCGGGGGTCGCGTGGCCCAGCCGCTCGACGGCCTCGAGGATCAGCTCGCGCTGGGGGGTGAGCCGGTAGCCGCTCTCCCGGAGCTTCGTCGCGCCAGTCGTCGCTCATGGCCGTCGTCACGCCCGCTGCAGCCGGGCCCAGAGGTGCGGCTGGAGCTCCTGGCCCACCGCCGCCATGTCGTAGGCGTAGAGCAGGTCGCCCTCGACGTTGCCGTAGAGCCGCTTGCCGGCGATGTACTCCTTGGCGCGTCTCGGTCCGGACGACCGCGTCGGTGACGATCTCGAGCTTGCCGCCCTCCGCCTCGCCGTACCAGACCTCGGCGAAGCCGGTGTTGTGGCGCGAGCAGGAGCTCGACCTTGCCCTCGGGGCGGCAGCGCAGGAAGCCGGTCTCGATGGCGGCGTCGCGGACCTTTCGCCGTCCTCGTCGACGATCCAGGCGCGCGCCATGTAGTGGAAGAACGGCCGGCCGTCGTGGGTGAAGATCAGCTCCTGGCCGAACTGGAAGGCGTCGATCGTCGGGTAGTCGCCGTGGCCGTTGCCGCGCCAGGTGCCGAGCAGCCAGGCCACCGGGCCGCAGTCGGGGTGGAGGTTCTCCGGGAGCTCGAACGGCATGGCGCGTCCGACGTCTAGTGGTCGCGGCTACATGCCCTCGACACGTCCCTGGTCGTCAAGGTGACCTGCGGCGCCGACGACCCCGAGCGCTGCAACCAGGCGTTCACCGTCGCCGCCACGGCAGTTGCCGCCGGCGCCGACGGTGTCGCTCTGGCTGACCGGCGAGGCGGCGTGGTTCGGCGTGCCCGGGCCGGGCCGAGGAGTTCGAGCTCCGCAGGCACACCCGCTGGCCGACCTGCTCGCCGCCGTCGTCGGCGGCGGCCGGGTGACCGTGTGCACGCAGTGCGCCGCCCGCCGCGAGATCGTCGAGGACGACCTGCGTGAGGGCATCAGGATCGCCGGCGCGGCCGTCTTCGCCGAGGAGGTCCTGGCCGACGGCGTCCAGGCGCTCGTCTACTGAGTCGCACTGGCGCGACCGCAGACCCACAGCGCAGCGCGAGCCGCCGACCTGGCCGCCGAGGCGGCAATGCGCCGAGCGACCGACGCCCACGACGTTGAGGAAACCGTGGATCTGGTCGGGGAAGCGCGTCGAGCTCGACCTCGACCCCGGCGTCGGCCAGCTTGCGGGCGTACGCCTCGCCCTCGTCGCGCAGCGGGTCGAAGCCGGCCGTGACGACGTACGCCGGCGCCAGACCGGCGGGGAGCTCGGCGAGCAGCGGGGAGACCCGCGGGTCGGCGTGCAGTGCTCGGCGTCGGGCAGGTACTGCTCGCGGGCGAGGTCCATGAACTGCCTCGGTGAGGTAGAAGCCCGTCGGCGAACAGCCGCGGCTCTCGGTGCCGCCGCGCATGTCCGTGCCGGGGTAGACCAGCAGCTGGAACGCCAGCGGCAGCCCCGTCCGCGCGGCCGTCGATCGCGGTCACCGTCGCGGCCAGGTTGCCGCCGGCCGAGTCGCCGCCGACGCGCGAGCCGCTCCGGGTCGGCGCCGAGCGACGTCGGCGTTCTCGACCACCCAGCGGTACGCCGCGACGGCGTCGTCGTAGCCGCGGGGAACGGGTGCTCGGGGCGAGCCGGTAGTCGACCGCCAGCACCCGGACGCCGGAGCGCTCGGCCAGGAACCGGCAGGCCGGTCGTGGGTGTCGAGGTCGCCGTAGATCCAGCCGCCGCCGTGGAAGAACACGCAGCAACGGGCCCGGTCGACGCCGCGGCGGTCGGGACGTAGAGCCGGGCCGGGCAGGCGGCGACCGGGAGGTCGCGGACCGCGCCGATCGGCTGGTCGCCCGCCGGCCAGCGCCGCGTGCCTGAGCAGCGCCGCGCGCCCCTCGGGGATCGGCAGGTCTCGGCGCCGGCTCGCGCACCAGCCGCTGCAGCCGCAGCATCAGCTGGATGTCGGCCGCGAGGGTCTGCCCGTCGACCGACCACGCGCCGCCGGCCAGCACCCGCTGCACCGGCGTCGGGCAGGCCGAGCGCGGCGCGGAGCGCGAGCGCCTTCGACGCGCTGGTCAGAGCGGCGATGCGGCGACCTGGGTCACGCGGGCAACCTACCGGCGGCGACGGCGAGCGACACCCGCCGTTCACCCGGCGGTGCCACACTGTCGGACATGGCACTCGACAGCGTGCCCCGTCGCCGCGCGCCCGACGCAGCGGCCGAGCGAGCCCTTCGACGTCGAGCCGCCGTACGTGCCCGACGACGACGGCGCTCGCCGCGGTCGAGAAGTACGACGACCGCTTCCTCGACCGCGAGCTCTCCTGGCTGCACTTCAACCAGCGGGTGCTCGAGCTCGCCGAGGACCCGACGCTGCCGCTGCTGGAGCGGGTCCGCTTCCTGGCGATCTTCGCCAGCAACCTCGACGAGTTCTTCATGGTCCGCGTCGCCGGCCTCAAGCGGCGGATCGCGGCCGGGCGTCGCCGTCCGGGCCGCGTCCGGGCTGATGCCGCGCGAGGTGCTCGAGCGCATCTGGGCCGAGCACCCGCGAGCTGATGCGAGCGGCACGCCCGGCGTCTTCCGCGACGAGATCGTGCCCGGCGCTCGCACGACGCAGGGCATCGAGCTGGTGCGCTGGGACGACCTCGACCGCGAGGAGCAGAAGCACTGCAAGCGGCTCTTCAAGGACCGGGTCTTCCCGGTGCTCACGCCGCTGGCGGTCGACCCGGCCCACCCGTTCCCCTACATCTCCGGGCTCTCGCTCAACCTCGCCGTGCTGGTCCGCAACCCGAAGACCGGCAAGGAGCACTTCGCGCGGGTGAAGGTGCCGCCGATCTTCAGCCGGTTCGTGCCGCTGGGCAACCAGCGGTTCGTGCCGCTCGAGGACGTCATCGGCGAGCACCTCAAGCGGCTGTTCCCGGGCATGGAGGTGCTCGAGGTCCACACCTTCCGGGTCACCCGCAACGAGGACCTCGAGGTCGAGGAGGACGACGCCGAGAACCTCCTCGCCGCGCTCGAGAAGGAGCTGCTGCGGCGCCGCTTCGGCCCGCCGGTGCGGCTCGAGGTCGAGGAGTCGATCGCGCCCGCAGGTGCTCGAGCTGCTGGTCTCCGAGCTCGGCGTCTCCGAGGACGAGGTCTTCCGGCTGCCCGGCCCGCTCGACCTGCGCGGCCTGCACGGCATCGCCGACCTGCCGCGCGAGGACCTGCAAGTACCCCGCGTTCGTCCCGACGCACCCACCCGCAGCTGGCCGAGGTCGAGTCGGCGGCGCCGGTCGACGTCTTCAAGGCGACGCAGCGGCACGACGTACTCCTGCACCACCCGTACGACTCGTTCGCCACGTCGCGTGCAGCGGTTCATCGAGCAGGCCGCCGCCGACCCGCACGTGCTGGCGATCAAGCAGACGCTCTACCGCACCTCCGGCGACTCGCCCGATCATCGACGCCCTCGTCGACGCCGCCGAGGCCGGCAAGCAGGTGCTGGTGATCGTCGAGATCAAGGCGCGGTTCGACGAGCAGGCCAACATCCGCTGGGCCCGCAAGCTGGAGCAGGCCGGCTGCCACGTCGTCTACGGCCTGGTCGGGCTCAAGACCCACTGCAAGCTCTCGATGGTGGTGCGCGACGAGCCCGAGGGCATCCGCCGCTACACCCACATCGGCACCGGCAACTACAACCCCAAGACCGCGCGGCATCTACGAGGACCTCGGCCTGCATCACCACCGACGAGGCGATCGGCGAGGACGTCGCCCACCTGTTCAACAACCTCTCGCGGCTACTCGCCGCAACGCGTCGTACGACGAGCTGCTGGTCGCCCCCGACTCGCGTGCGCGACCGGGCTGGTCGAGCAGATCCACCGCGAGATCGCGCACCACCAGGCCGGCCGCCCGGCGCGGATCCGGATCAAGGCCAACTCGTCGTCGACGAGGCGCTGATCGACGCGCTCTACCTCGCCTCGCAGGCAGGGCGTGCCGGTCGAGCTGCTGATCCGCGGCATCTGCGCGCTGCGGCCGGGCGTGCCCGGGCTGTCCGAGACGATCGAGGTGCGCTCGATCCTGGGCCGGTTCCTCGAGCACAGCCGGGTCTTCTGGTTCGAGAACGGCGGCGAGCCGGTGGCCTGGATCGGCTCCGCCGACATGATGCACCGCAACCTCGACCGCCGGGTCGAGGTGCTGGTGCGGCTGCCCGGCGCCGACAACGTGGCCGAGGTCGGCGAGCTGCTCGACCTGGCCTTCGACGACGACACCGCGGCCTGGGTGCTCGACAGCCGACGGCGAGCTGGCGCCGCAACGACGGCACCGGCGCACCTGCAGGAGGCCCTGATCGAGCGCAGCGGCGGCGGCGTACCGCCGCTGAGCGTCGGGCCCCTGACTTGCGCGTTCGCGCCGAGCCACCCCCTAGCTGTGGCGCGTTCTGCTCCTCCTCACCAGGAGTTCTCCGTGCGTCTGAAGTTCCGCCCGGTCGACACCGTCGTTCTACGACCTCTTCACCGAGGCCGCCGCAGCACCTCGTCGTCGGGCGCCGAGCTGCTCGCCGAGATGCTCGCCGAGGGCGCCGACCGCGAGCGACGTCGCCCGCCGGATGCGCGAGGCCGAGCACGCGGCCGACGAGACCACGCACGCGATCGTGCGGCGGGTCAACAGCACGTTCGTGACGCCGTTCGACCGCGAGGACATCTACGCGCTGGCCTCCGGCCTCGACGACGTGATGGACATGATGGACGAGGTCGTCGACCTGATCCTGCTCTACGAGGTGCAAGAGCTGCCCGCCGAGCTGTCCGACGCAGGTCGAGGTCATCCAGCGCTGCGCCGAGATCACCGCCGACGCGATGCCGCGACTGCAGGCGATGCAGCGACCTCGAGGAGTACTGGATCGAGATCAACCGGCTCGAGAACGCCGGCGACAAGAACCACCGCCGGACCCTCGCCAACCTCTTCAGCGGCGAGTTCAAGGCGATCGAGGTGCTCAAGCTCAAGGACATCGTGAGTCCCTCGAGGGCGCCATCGACGCGTTCGAGAAGGTCGCCAACATCGTGGAGCAGATCGCGGTCAAGGAGTCCTGACCGTCATGGAGCTCGCGATCATCATCGCGGTCGTCGTCGTCGCCCTCGTCTTCGACTACACCAACGGCTTCCACGACGCCGCCAACGCCATCGCCACCTCGGTGTCGACCCGGGCGCTGACCCCGCGGATCGCGCTGGTCATGGCCGCGGTCATGAACTTCGTCGGCGCCTTGCTCGGCCAGGAGGTCGCGCACACCGTCAGCGACGTGATCACGCCACCGACCGGCAACCACGGGCTGGTGATCGTGCTGGCCGGGCCTGCTCGGCGCGATCACCTGGAACCTCATCACCTGGTACTTCGGCCTGCCCTCGTCGTCCTCGCACGCCCTGATCGGCGGCCTGGTCGGCGCCGCGCTCGCCGGCGGGCGCGCTCGTGCACTGGACGACGATCGTCGACAAGGTCGTCATCCCGATGGTCGCTCTCGCCGCTCTTCGGCTTCGCGCGCGGCGTTCGCGCTGATGCTCGCGATCATGTGGATCTTCCGGCAGGCGCAACCCGCACAAGGTCTACCGCGGCTTCCGGATGGCGCAGACCGTCTCGGCCGCCGCGCTGGCGCTCGGCCACGGCCTGCAGGACGCCCAGAAGACGATGGGCGTGATCTTCCTGGCGCTCGCTCACCGGCGGACTACGTCGCCGCCCGGCGACCCGACCTCCCGCTCTGGGTCATCATCTCCGCCGCCGCCGCGATCTCGCTCGGCACCTACTCCGGCGGCTGGCGGATCATGCGCACCCTCGGCCGCCGGATCATCCACCTCGACCCGGCCCGCGGCTTCGCCGCCGAGTCGGTCGCCGCCGCGTGCTCTACACCACCGCGTTCGTCTTCCACGCCCCGATCTCGACCACCCACACCATCACCTCCGCGGTCATGGGCGCCGGCGCCACCAAGCGCTTCTCCGCCGTCCGCTGGGGCGTCGCCCGCTCGATCGTCATCGCCTGGGTCCTCACCTTCCCCATGGCCGGCCTCGCCGCCGCCGCCTGCTACTGGGTCCTGCACCTCCTCCTCGGCGTCTTCTGACGTCGGGGTAGTCCACGAGGAAATGGTCGTGGAGCCTCCGACGGGTGTCGACACGTTCGTCGGGACTATCCCGCGTGTCAGAGGGTCAGGCGGCGCGCGGCGGTACCTCAGCAGCGCGGCCAGCGCTGGGGCTCGGTTCAGGTCGCGCCGCTGGCTCAACGGTGCAGGTCGGGGTCCACCAGGCGGGGGCTCGATCGTCCACCGGTCGGCGTGTCGGCCGGCTGGCACGCCCGCTCGCCTCCAGCATCCGCGCGACAACGACCTGCGGTCCGCGAAGTCACCGGCCATGACGGTGAAGTACTCGAGGCCGACGCGCCGGAACGCGTCTCGCGGTCCCGGTCGCCCGGCGCTGGGCTCCCAGGAGGTGGAGGCGCCGTCGTACTCGCCGACGACGCCCGCTTCGGGGTCGAGCAGGTCGGGCGTGCCGACGTGGCGTCCGTCTGTCGAAGACCGGCCGGTTGGACAGGGCGCGGGCAGACCCGCGTCGAGCACCACACGTGTCGCGTCTTGCATCTCGCGGGCGACCAGCTGTTCTCGTCGGCGAGGGCGAGCGCCTTGCGGCACTGAGGGATCCCGGTCCAGCCGGAGTGCGCTGGCCGCATAGGTGGCGACCTCGTCGATGGAGACCAAGTCGGAGTACGCCGCCATGCCCGAGCGGTACGGCCGCTCACGCTTGTCGCGGCGTACCGCATCTCGAAGCAG
>CAWIKJ010000027.1:0-29279 GCA_963836745.1 uncultured Actinomycetota bacterium | reverse complement strand
GGATCAGGAAGCCGCCCATCGCCCCCACCGCGCCGATGACGCCGATCGCCGCCGACGCCTGCTTGGTGCCGGCGAGCAGCGCCGCCGTGCGCTCCGGCGTCCCGGGCGTGGTGGCGCGCTCCGCCTCGGTCCGCCAGATCGCCGGGATCATCTTGTAGTCGAGCCGTTGCCGATGCCGGTCGCCGCGAAGACGCAGAGGAAGAACGCAAGGAACCACGGGAACCAGGCCTGGTTGGTCGAGGCGATCGCCGGGTCGGCAGCGGGGTTCGGGGTCAGCTGCACCAGCGTCCACAGCACCGCCAGGGTGAAGCCGACCATCGCGCCGAAGGCACCGAGCGTGACGCGCGCACCGCCGTACCGGTCGGCCAGCCAGCCGCCGAAAGGCCGGGTGGCGGAGCCGACCAGCGCCCCGAGGAACGCGAAGTACGCGAAGTAGATCCCGGTACCGAGCGGCGCCGGCTCCGGCACCCAGAAGTTCAGCTTGATCAGCAGCGGCATCGCGGCCGAGTAGCCGATGAAGGAGCCGAAGGTGCCGATGTAGAGGAACGCCATGATCCAGGTCTGGCGCTTGCGGACCACCTGCAGCTGCTCGCGTGGCGAGGACTTGGCGGTGGCCAGGTTGTCCATGAAGAAGTACGCCGCGAGGGTCGCCACGATCGCGAGTCCGGCGTAGACCCAGGCCGCCCGCTCCAGGTCGATGCCACCCTCGGACGCCGTGACGATGCCGAAGATCCCGGCGCCGCCGACGATGACCGGCAGGAAGAACTGGATCAGCGAGACGCCGAGGTTGCCGCCGGCGGCGTTGAGGCCGAGCGCGGCACCCTTCTTCGACGCGGGGTAGAAGAAGTTGATGTTGGCCATCGAGCTGGCGAAGTTGCCACCACCGAGACCGGCGGTCGCGGCGATCAGGCAGAACGCCCAGTACGGCGTGTCCGGCCGCTGCACGGCGTAGGCGAAGCCGAGCGTCGGGACCAGCAGCAGCGCGGCGCTGACCATCGTCCAGTTGCGACCGCCGAACCTCGGAACCGCGAACGTGTAGGGCAGCCGCAGCAGCGAGCCGACCAGGTTGGGCAGCGCCACCAGCAGGAACAGCTGCTGCGGGGTGAAGTCGAAGCCGGTCGCGACCAGGAAGGCGGAGCTGACGCTCCAGATCAGCCAGACCGAGAAGCCGAGGTGCTCGGCGAAGATCGACCAGACCAGGTTGCGCCGGGCCACTCCTCGACCGGTCTGCTCCCAGAACTCGGGCTCCTCGGGTCGCCAGTCGTCGATCCAGCGGCCGGTGCTGCGGCGGGTCGTGGTGTTCATGGCGGCCAGCCTGCGAGCAGCAGGTTTCGCCGACCGCCGGTCCCCGTCTCGGGTCTGTGAACTTGTCCTCACGGCCTCACAGGCGTCACCGGGGACGCCCTAGGATTTCGGCATGCCCGACTGGTCACGCGTCAAGCTGCACGTGGTGACCGGCAAGGGCGGCACCGGCAAGACCACGGTCGCCGCGTCCCTGGCGCTGGCGCTGGCCAGCGAGGGGAAGGACGTCCTGCTCTGCGAGGTCGAGGGCCGGCAGGGGATCGCCCGGCTCTTCGACGTCGACCCGCTCCCCTACGAGGAGCGCCGGATCGCGGTGGGCCTCACCGAGGACGGCACCGAGCCGGGCACCGTCTACGGGCTCCACATCGACCCCGAGTCGGCGCTGCTCGAGTACCTCGCCATGTACTACCGGCTCGGCCGGGCCGGCCGCGCGCTCGACCGGTTCGGCGTCATCGAGTTCGCCACCACCCTCGCGCCGGGCGTCCGCGACGTGCTGCTGACGGGCAAGGTCTTCGAGGCGGCCAAGGAGGGACGACGGCGCGGCAAGACCGCCCGGCAGTACGACGCGGTGGTGCTCGACGCGCCGCCGACCGGCCGGATCGCCCAGTTCCTCGGCGTCAACAGCGAGCTGGCCGGGCTGGCCCGGGTCGGCCCGATCAACACCCAGGCCGAGCGGGTGATGAAGCTGTTCCGTTCCCGGCGTACGGCCATCCACCTGGTGACGGTGCTGGAGGAGATGCCGGTCCAGGAGACCGCCGACGGCATCGAGGAGCTGCGCACGACCGGGCTGCCGGTGGGCGCGGTCGTGGTCAACCTGGTGCGCCCCCGCGACCTCGGCCCCGAGCAGCTCGCCGACGCCCGGGAGGGCACGATCGACCGGACCGCGCGTCGCGGCCGACCTCGAGGTCGCCGGCATCGACGCCGACGACGACCTGGTCTCCGGGCTCCTGGCCGAGGCCCACGACCACGCCGTACGCCGGGCACTGGAGGACTCGCAGCGCGCCATCGTCGCCGGCCTGGACGTGCCCTCCTACGAGCTGCCGCGGCTGGCGGGCGGCGCCGACCTCGGTGCGCTCTACGAGTTCGCCGCCCTCCTCAAGGACCAGGGGCTGACGTGAGCACCCCCCGCAGTACGACGTCGAAGACCAGGAACCGCGCCCGCGTCGGACCGCTCGCCTCGGTGCCCGCCTCGCGCGCGACACCGCTCGACGTCGACGCCCTCCTCGACGACCCGCACACCGGGATCATCGTGTGCTGCGGCTCCGGCGGCGTCGGCAAGACCACGGTCTCGGCGGCCCTGGCGCTGCGCGCCGCCGAGCGCGGCCGGCGCGTCGTGGTGCTGACCATCGACCCGGCCCGGCGGCTCGCCCAGTCGATGGGGATCGAGGAGCTCGACAACACGCCCCGACCGGTCACCGGCGTCGAGGGCGGCCCCGACGGCCGCGGCTGCCTCGACGCGATGATGCTCGACATGAAGCGCACCTTCGACGAGGTGGTCGAGAGCCAGGCCACACCCGAGAAGGCGCAGCAGATCCTGGCCAACCCCTTCTACATCGCGCTGTCGAGCTCGTTCGCGGGCACGCAGGAGTACATGGCGATGGAGAAGCTGGGCCAGATCCACGCCCGGGCGCAGGCCGAGGGCAGCTACGACCTGATCGTGGTCGACACCCCGCCCTCGCGGTCCGCGCTCGACTTCCTCGACGCGCCGGAGCGGCTCTCGAGCTTCCTCGACGGCCGGTTCATCCGGCTGCTGCTGGCCCCCGCCAAGGGTCCGGCCAGGCTGATGTCGGCAGGGGTGGGGCTGGTGACCTCCGCGATGACGAAGGTGCTGGGCGCGCAGGTGCTGCGCGACATGCAGACCTTCGTCGCCGCCTTCGACACCCTGTTCGGCGGGTTCCGGGCACGGGCGCAGAAGACGTTCGAGCTGCTGCAGGCGGACGGCACCGCGTTCCTGGTGGTCGCCGCGCCGGAGCCGGACGCGCTGCGCGAGGCGGCGTACTTCGTGGAGCGGCTCAGCGAGGACCGGATGCCGCTCGCGGGGATGATCGTGAACCGGGCCAGCCCGTCACCGATCGGGACGCTGTCCGCCGACGAGGCGATGACGGCCTGCGCCCGCCTGGAGCAGGGCGGGACCGGCTCGGTGGCTGCCGGGCTGCTGCGGCTCCACGCCGACCGGTCACGCCTGGTCGAGCGCGAGACGGAGCTGCGGAACCGGTTCGCGGCGGCGCACCCGCGGGTGCCGACGACGGTGGTGCCCGCGCTGGCCGGCGACGTGCACGACCTCGACGGGCTGCGTCAGGTGGGCGACCTGCTGGCGGGAACCTAGTCGAGCAGGATCAGAGGGCGATCTCGAGGGTCTGCGCGTCACGGGCGGTCTCGAGCACGTTGCGCCACGAGGCCTGCGGCCGACGACGCAGCAGCGCGCGGCGCTCCCGCTCGGTCATGCCACCCCAGACGCCCCACTCGATCTGGTTGTCGAGCGCCTCGGCGAGGCACTCGGTGCGCACGGGACAGCCCTTGCACAGCGTCTTGGCCTTGTTCTGCTCAGCCCCACGCACGAACAGCGCGTCCGGCTGCGTCTGGCGGCATGCCGCCGACGGCGCCCAGTCTTCTACCCACATGATGACGACCCCACAGTCCGTCAGGATCGGGAGTCCCCATGACATCCCGAAGTGATCCGGATTGAAAGGTAAAGAACCGACACGCACCCGGGACAGACGCGAACAGCCCAATTCTCGTAGTCCGAACTGACTAGTCACGAAGTGCCACGAATGGTCGGGGTCGCGATGCCCCGGTTATCGTGGAGCGCATGTCCATCCCCCCAGACGAGCGTCTGCCGACCTCCCGGGTGCTCTCGCACCTGGGTGTCATGGCCATCGTGGCAGTCGTGATGGGCGTGGTCGTCGCCGGCCTCGCCATCCCGTTCGCCGGCCTGGTCGGCATCGCCGCGCGCGACGTGTCCCGCACGATGGACGACCTGCCGACCGAGCTGACCGTCGAGCCGCTGGCCCAGAAGACCCGGATCGTCGACGGTGCCGGCAACACCATCGCCAACCTGTACGACGAGAACCGGATCAACGTCTCGCTCGGCCAGGTCTCCCGCACCATGGTCAAGTCGATCGTCGCGATCGAGGACTACCGCTACTACGAGCACGGCGCGCTCGACCTCAAGGGCACGCTGCGCGCGCTCGTCACCAACCAGGCCTCGGGCGGCGTGGTCCAGGGTGGCTCGTCGATCACCCAGCAGATGGTGAAGCTGACCCTGGTGAGCCAGGCCGACACCAAGGCCGAACGTGCGGCGGCGACCGAGGAGAGCTTCGCCCGCAAGATCCGCGAGCTGCGCTACGCGATCGCGTTCGAGGAGCAGTACTCCAAGGACTGGATCCTGGAGCGCTACCTCAACCTCGCCTACTTCGGTGACGGCGCCTTCGGCATCCAGTCCGCGGCCCGCCACTACTTCGACAAGAACGCCGCCGACCTCGACCTCGCCGAGTCCGCGCTGCTGGCCGGGATCGTCAAGAACCCGTCCGAGCTCGACCCGACCAACTCTCCCGACGCGGCCATCGAGCGGCGCAACGTGGTCCTGGACCGGATGGCGCAGCTCAACGTGATCTCGGAGAAGAAGGCGGAGAAGACCAAGCGGACCAAGATCGACCTCGACCTCCAGCCGTCCGACAACGGCTGCGTCAACTCGCGGGCGCCGTTCTTCTGCGACTACGTCGTCAACTACCTGATGAAGGACCCCTCGCTCGGCAAGAGCCGTGAGGCTCGCAAGCAGATGCTGCGCACCGGCGGCCTGACGATCCGCACCACGATCGACCTGCGCTACCAGGACGCCGCCGACCAGGCGGTCCGCGACAACGTCAACCCCACCGACTCCGCCATCGGCGGACTGGCGATGGTCGAACCCGGCACCGGCGAGGTGAAGGCGCTGGCGCAGTCACGGCCGATGGGCGGCAACAAGGAGCTCGGGCAGACCTTCCTCAACTACGTCGTCCCGCAGGAGTACGGCGACTCCAACGGCTTCCAGCCCGGCTCGACGTTCAAGGTGTTCGTGCTCGCCCAGGCGCTGGCCCAGGGCGTGCCGCCCGACTACTCGCTCAGCGTCCCGGCCCAGGAGTTCATCCCGGAGAGCGAGTTCGGGCAGGAGGACTGCCCCTACCAGAGCACCGGGGTCTGGGACCCCGTCAACTTCGACGCCTCCGGCGGCACCTACGACCTCTACTCCGGCACCCAGAACTCGGTCAACACCTTCTTCGCCAACCTGGAGCTGATCACCGGGCTCTGCAAGCCCTACGAGCTGGCCAAGGACATGGGCATCGTCCTCACCAACCCGTCCGGCGAGCGGGTGCCGTCGTTCACCCTCGGGCGTCTCCGACGTGAGCCCGCTGGAGATGTCCGAGGCCTACGCGACCTTCGCCGCGCACGGCCAGCACTGCGAGTCGCGCCCGATCACCGCGATCGAGGACATGCAGGGCAACCTGCTCAAGGACTACCCCGCGCGCTGCACCCAGGTCCTGGAGGAGGCCGTCGCCGACACCGTCAACGACATCCTCAAGGGCGTCCTCGAGCCCGGCGGCTTCGGCCAGAACATCACCATCGCCCAGGAGGACGCCGGCAAGACCGGGACCACCCAGGACGGCAAGGCGGTGTGGTTCGTCGGCTACACCCCCAACCTGGCCACCGCCGCGATGATCGCCGGCGCCAACAGCGAGGGCGAGCCGATCCCGCTCACCGGGCCTCAGCGTCGGCGGCAGCACCATCTACGAGGCCTCGGGCTCCGGCATCGCCGGACCGATGTGGGGCCAGGCGATGGGCGTGATCGAGCAGTGGCTCGACGACGAGACCTTCACCCCGCCGGACACCGCTTCGCTGCTCAACGCGGCCGGCACGGTCCCGTCGGTCGGAGGGCTGTCGATCGCGAGCGCCACCCGGTTGATCGAGGAGGCCGGCTTCACCGCGATCGTCGGACCCGAGGTCAACTCCGGCTACACCGAGGGCACGGTCGCCTACACCGACCCGGGATCGGGCGAGGCCTACTTCGACGGCGCCCCGGTGACCATCTACGTCTCCAACGGCTACGTCCCCCCGCCCCCGCCACCGCCCGACAACGGCGGCGGCGGTGGCGGCGGCGGTGACGGCGACGACAACGACAACGGCGGGCGGAAACGGCGGCGGCCCGGGCGGCGGGCGGCGGCCCAGGTGGCGGGCGGCGGCCCCGGCTGACCAGCCGAGCCGACTGCCAGAGGCCACGGTCAGCCGAGCTGTCGGCGTACCTCCGCGGCGACCGCACCACCGTCGGCACGACCCTTGGTCTGCGGCGTCACCACGCCCATGACCTTGCCCATCGCCCTCATGCCCTCACCGGCGGCACCGACCTGCTCGATGGCCGCGCGCGACCAGCGTCGCGATCTCGTCGGCGCCGAGCTGCTCGGGCAGGTAGTCGGCGAGCACCGCAGCCTCGGCCTGCTCCTTGGCCGCCATCTCCGCCCGGCCACCGTCCGCGAACGCCGTGGCGGCCTCGCGCCGCTTCTTCGGCCTCGGTGGACAGCACGCCGATCACGTCGTCGTCGCTGAGCTCGCGCGCCTCCTTGCCGGAGACCTCGGCGTTGGTGATGGCGGTCAGCACCATCCGGATGCGTGGAGGACCGGATCTCGTCACGCGCCTTGATGGCCGTGGTGAGGTCCTGGCGGAGTCGGTCCTTCAAAGCGCTCATGCGCGTCATTCTGTCAGGGTCTGACAGGCTGGCCGCATGCCAGCCGTCCTGCCGCTCCTGGGTGCCGCCGCGGCCGGAGGGCTCGGCGTCACGGCGTACGCCGTCGCCGAGACGCGCCGCTTCGTGCTGCGCGAGGCGACCGTCCCGCTGCTGCCGCGCGGGCACGCGCCGCTGAAGGTCCTCCACCTCAGCGACCTGCACCTGACGCCCGGACAGCGGCGCAAGCAGGACTGGGTCCGCGAGCTGGCGTCGCTCCAGCCCGACCTGGTGGTGGACACCGGCGACCACCTCGCGCACCGCGACTCCGTCCCGTTCGTGCTCGACTCGCTCGGCTCGCTGCTCGACGTCCCGGGCGTCTTCGTGTTCGGGTCGAACGACTACTTCTCACCCACGCTGCGCAACCCGCTCCGCTACCTGCTGCCCGACGACGGCAAGCGTCACATCGGCAGCGAGAAGCTGCCCTTCGACGACCTGCGGGCCGGCCTGACCGACGCCGGATGGCTCGACCTCACCAACCGCCACGGCTCGCTGACCGTGGCCGGGCGTCGACTTCGCGTTCGCGGGCGTCGACGACCCGCACCTGGACTACGACCGGCTCGACGAGGTGGCCGGACCGGCCGACCCGGACGCCGACGTCCGGCTCGGGGTCGCGCACGCGCCGTACCTCCGCGTGCTCGACCAGTTCGCGGCCGACGGGTACGACGCGGTGCTGGCCGGGCACACGCACGGCGGCCAGGTCTGCCTGCCGGGCGGGCGTGCGCTGACCACCAACTGCGACCTCGAGCCGGCCCGGGCCAGGGGCTTGCACCGCCATCCGGCGGCGTCGCGCACCCGGCGATCCGGGCTCGTCCTGGCTGCACGTCTCGGCCGGTCTGGGGACCTCGCCGTACGCGCAGATCCGCGTCGCGTGCCGCCCCGAGGCGACCCTGCTGACTCTCGTGGAGGCCGATTTCGGAGCGCCCTCTCCCCTCCGGTAGGGTGACCGTTGCTTGCGAGCGGGGGGTGTCCCCGGACGCATTCGGGCTGTGGCGCAGCTTGGTAGCGCGCCTCGTTCGGGACGAGGAGGCCGCAGGTTCAAATCCTGTCAGCCCGACCATGTGATCTCTCAGGAGATCGGAAGATCCGAACCCTCATCGGGTTCGGATCTTCGCATTTCCGGGCTGGTGGTCGAGGTCCTGGACGAGCGGATGACGTGGGTTCAGCCCGACCAGACGACGACCCCGTGGACATACGTTCCGCCGGGTCGCGCCATTTCCGCGCCCCTTCATCTGTCACACTCGCGACATGGCGGAGAAGGAGCCCGGGGACGACCGTCCCTCGCTGGAGATGCCCTCGCTCGGCTTCGGGCGCAAGCGGAAGAAGGCCGCGCCCGAGCCCTCCGAGCAGGTTGTCGCACCCGAACCGGCACCGGCCGCCGAGCCGGAGCCGACCCCCGAGCCCGAACCGGCCCCCACCCAGCGGATCGACCCCGTCCCGCCGGCACCGTCCGCGCCGCCGCTGTTCGCCGAAGAGGCCCCGGCGACCCGGCCGAGCCCGGTCGCACAGGCCGAGCGTCGACCACGACGACGAGGAGCAGGACGAGGACGAGACCCCGGCCGGCACCCGCAAGCAGCGACGTGAGTTCGGGCTGCCGGCGATCGGCGGCATGGCCGCCTCCATCCTCACCGGCCTGCTGGTGGGCCTGCTGACCGTGGGCCTGACCTGGGCCTCACTGCGGCTGTGCGAGGTCGTCCAGGGCACCTCGTCGTGCGGCAACCCCGGCTTCTTCCTGCTGCTCGCGATCATGGTCGCGATGGTGCTGGTCGGCCGGTTGCTGCTGCACGCGTTCGGCGTCGCGGATCCCGGCAGCACCAGCTTCCTCGGGATGGGAATCGTGGCCGTGGTCGCGCTGCTGTTCCTCGTCGACCAGCTGTTCCTGTGGTGGATGGTGCTCGCGATCCCGGCGGTGGCGATGGCGTCCTACGCACTCGCCCACTGGGTCACCACGTCGCTCGTGGAACCGTTCGAGAGCAACCTGCACCGCTGACCGACGGTCGGGCGTGCCTCAGCGGGCCGCGGCGATCAGCTCCGCGATCTGCACGGTGTTGAGCGCGGCACCCTTGCGCAGGTTGTCGTTGCTGATGAACAGCGCCAGCCCGCGGTCGCCGTCGACGCCGGGGTCACGACGCAGCCGGCCGACGTACGACGGGTCCTTGCCGGCAGCCTTGAGCGGCGTCGGCACCTCGGCCAGCGCGACGCCAGGTGCGGCCCCCAGCAGCTCGCGCGCCCGCGCGGGCGTCATCGACCGCTCGAACTCCGCGTTGACCGCCAGGGAGTGGCCGGTGAAGACCGGCACCCGGACGCAGATGCCCGAGACGCGCAGCTCGGGGAGGCCGAGGATCTTGCGCGACTCGTTGCGGAGCTTCTGCTCCTCGTCGGTCTCGTTGAGGCCGTCGTCGACGATCGAGCCCGCGAGCGGCAGCACGTTGTAGGCGATCGGCTCGGCGTACTTCACCGGGTCCGGGAAGGCGACCGCCTCGCCGTCGTAGGCCAGCTCGCGGGCCTTGTCGCCAGCGGCCTCGACACCACGAGCCAGTTCCTCGACGCCGGCGATGCCGGAGCCCGGAGACGGCCTGGTAGGACGACACGACGAGCCGGACCAGCCCCGCCTCGTCGTGCAGCGGCTTGAGCACCGGCATCGCGGCCATGGTGGTGCAGTTGGGGTTGGCGATGATGCCGCGACCGGCGGCGAGGACCGGCTGCATCGCCTCGGGGTTGACCTCGGAGACGACCAGCGGGACGTCGGGATCCTTGCGGAACGCGCGAGGAGTTGTCCACGACGATGACGCCTGCGTCGACGAACGCCGGCACCAGCGCCCGCGAGGTGGTGGCGCCCGCGGAGAAGAGCGCGATGTCGAGCCCGGCCGGGTCGGCGGTCGAGGCGTCCTCGACGAGGATCTCCCGTCCGGCGTACGGGAGCACCGTGCCCGCGGAGCGGGAGGAGGCGAAGAACCGCACCTCGTCGGCCGGGAAGCCACGCTCCTCGAGGATCTGGCGCATCGCGACGCCGACCTGGCCGGTGGCGCCGACGATGCCGAGCCGGACTCCCACGACTACCTCCCGGTCCCGCCGTAGACCACTGCCTCGATCTCCTCGGAGTCGAGGTCGAAGGCGGTGTGGGTCGCCTGCACCGCCGCGTCGACCTGGGACTCGTCGACGATGACCGAGATCCGGATCTCCGAGGTGGAGATCATCTCGATGTTGGTGCCGGCGCTGGCCAGTGCGGCGAAGAACTTCGCGGTGATGCCGGGGTGGGAGCGCATGCCGGCACCGATCAGCGACACCTTGCCGATCTGGTCGTCGTAGAGCAGCTTGTCGTAGCCGACCTCGTGCTGGATCCGCGCGAGTGCCCCCATCGCGTTCTGGCCGTCGGCGCGCGGCAGCGTGAACGAGATGTCGGTCAGCCCGGTGGCGGCCGCCGAGACGTTCTGGACCACCATGTCGATGTTGATCTCGGCGGTCGCGAGCGCCTCGAAGATCCGGGCCGCCTCACCCACCTTGTCGGGCACGCCGACCACGGTGATCTTGGCCTCGCTGCGGTCGTGGGCGACGCCGGCGATGATCGCCTGTTCCATCTCTTCTCCCTCGGGGACGATCCAGGTGCCTTCCTTCTGGCTGAAGGAGGAGCGCACGTGGACGGGCATGTCGTAGCGGCGGGCGTACTCGACGCACCGCAGGTGCAGGATCTTGGCGCCGGAGGCGGCCATCTCCAGCATCACCTCGGTCGAGACCCGGTCGAGCTTGCGGGCGGTGGGGACGATCCGCGGGTCGGCGGTGAAGACACCGTCGACGTCGGAGTAGATCTCGCAGACCTCGGCGCCCAGCGCGGCCGCCAGCGCGACCGCCGTGGTGTCGGAGGCGCCGCGGCCCAGCGTGGTGATGTCCTTGGTGTCCTGCGAGACGCCCTGGAAGCCGGCGACGATCGCGATCGAGCCGTCCTTGATGGCGTTCTCGATCCGGCCGGGCGTGATGTCGATGATCTTGGCGCGGCCGTGGGCGGAGTCGGTGATCACGCCGGCCTGCGAGCCGGTGAACGACTGCGCCTTGTGGCCGAGCTGGGCGATCGCCATGGCGACCAGCGCCATCGAGATCCGCTCGCCCGGCGGTGAGCAGCATGTCGAGCTCGCGCGGCGGCGGCAGCGGCGTGACCTGCTCGGCGAGGTCGCGCAGCTCGTCGGTGGTGTCGCCCATCGCCGAGACGACCACGACGACGTCGTGGCCGGCCTTGCGGGTGGCGACGATGCGTTGGGCGACGCGCTTGATGCCGGCGGCGTCGGCGACCGACGATCCGCCGTACTTCTGCACGACAATGCCCACCGGACTCACTCCTGCCTCTGGGTCTGCGCTGTGGGGCTGGGGCAGGGTCGATTCTACCGAGGCTCAGACCCCGGGCTCGTCGCCGTCCAGCACGGCCTCGGCGACCGCGATCTGCTCCTGCTCCATCGGGTTGTCGGCGTCGAGCCGGTCGTGGGCGACCACGGACAGCAGCGCGTTGAGCGCGGCGCCGGCCAGGTTGCCCCACGAGGAGACGTAGGAGAACTGCCACCACCACAGCGCCTCGCTGACGTCGCCCTGGCGGTAGTGGCGCAGTCCGTTCTCGAGGTCGCTGGCCATGCTGGTGAGGTCGTCGGAGAGCTGGCTCTCGACCAGCTCGGGCACGTAGGGGTCGAAGACCAAGCTGTAGGTGTCGACGTCGCCGAGCATCGCGGCGAGCCGCAGCCGCATGTCGTCGAGGTCGGCCTCGGGCCCGACGTCGGGCTGGTACTCCGAGCGGGGGGTGAAGTCCTGCTGCGCGCCGAGCCGGGCGCCGGCGAGCAGGATCTGGGAGATCTCGAGCAGCAGCAGCGACACCGCCCGGCCGCCGTCGTTCTAGCGCGCGATCTCGCGCAGCGCGAGCAGGAACGACTCGACCTGGTCGGCGATCTGCTGCGCGAAGTCGGGGTCGGGCGTCGGGCACCCCGGCCCGCTGGTCGTCGGTCGGTGATCTGGTCAGTCATCTGCGGTCCGCCTCCCTGCAAACGCTCGTCCGAGGGTGACCTCGTCGGCGTACTCCAGGTCACCACCTACAGGCAGTCCACTCGCCAAACGCGTCACGCGCAACCCGAAGTCCTTCAGCATCCGCGTGATGTAGGTCGCGGTGGCCTCGCCCTCGAGGTTGGGGTCGGTGGCGAGGATGACCTCGGTGACGGTGCCGTCGGCGAGCCGCTGCAGCAGCTCCTTGATGCGCAGCTGGTCGGGACCGATGCCGTCGAGCGGCGAGATCGCGCCGCCCAGCACGTGGTAGCGGCCGCGGAACTCGCGGGTGCGCTCGATCGCCACGACGTCCTTGTACTCCTCGACGCAGCACAGCACGGTCGGGTCGCGCCGCGGGTCACGGCAGATCCGGCACTGCTCGGTCCTCGGAGACGTTGAAGCAGACCGAGCAGAACCTCACCTTGGCCTTGACCTCGACCAGCACGTCGGCGAGGCGGCGTACGTCGGCGGGCTCGGCCTGGAGCAGGTGGAACGCGATCCGCTGCGCGCTCTTGGGCCCGACCCCGGGCAACCGGCCGAGCTCGTCGATCAGGTCCTGGACCACGCCTTCGTACACGGGAGACGCCTAGCCGAGTCCGGGCAGGCCACCGCCGCCGGCGAGCGGGCCGAGGGCCTCGCCGGCGAGCGTGTCGGCCTGCGCCTTCGCGTCGCGGTAGGCGGCCACGATCATGTCGCCGAGGTCGGAGAGGTCGTCGGGGTCGCTGCCGTCGAAGCCGCCGGCCTTGATGTCCACGCCGACCAGCTCGCCGACGCCGTTGACGGTCACGGTGACCGCGCCGCCGGAGACGGTGCCCTCGACCCGGGCCTCCGCGAGCTGGTCCTGCGCCTGCTCGAGCTGGGCCTGCATCTGCTGGGCCTGCTGCATCAGGGCGTTGAGGTCGAGGCCTCCGCCGCCTCCGAGGGCGTCGAACGGGTTCTGGGTCATGGTGTCGCCTCTCTGGCGCTGGTGTGGACGGGTGTGGGAACGCAGTGGGAACGACCGGGGTCGCTCAGGAGTGCCGGATCTCCTCGATCACCTGGGCGCCCAGCTCACGCTCGAGCAGGGCGGCACCGGCCAGGTCGTCGGCCTCGGCGTCGAGGTCGTCGTGGGCGGCACCGGACTCGGGGTCGGCCGGCTGCGCGGGTCGGGGCCGCGGGCTCGCTCGGGGCGCGGTCGGCGGCTCCGGCTCGGCCCAGCCGGGTGGGCCGTCGGGGGCGCGGCCGGACTCCGGGACCGGCGTGGGCGCGGCGGCGGAGGGCGGCGCGCTCGGGACGCCGCCGGTGGTGCCGGGATCGACGATCGCCTCGACCCGCCAGTCGATGCCGGCCACGTCGATCGCGGCCTGGCGCAGGATCTCGTCGCAGCCGCCACCCAGGAACGAGTCGCGGGCACCCACGTTGGTGAAGCCGAGGGTCAGCACGTTGCCCTCGACGGCGACGACCTGGGAGTTCTGGGTGAGGTGCATCCAGGCGACCCGGCGGCGGAGCTTGGTCGCCTCGACCACGTCGGGCCACAGCCGGCGCACCTCGACCAGGGTGAGGCCGCGCCGCCGGACGGCGCGCGGGGCTCGGGGTCGGGTCGGGCGCGGCGTGCCGGGGGTCGGGCTCGGGCGCGGGCTCGGGCTCGGGCTCGTCGGTGCCGCCGGTGCGGCTCCGGGCTCGGGGTCGGCGGGCGGCGGCTCGGCCGCCTCGACGACCGGCGCCGGGGCGGGCTCGGGAGCCGGCTCGGCGACCGGGGCCACCGGGTGCTGGGGCGGCGGGGGCGCCGGGTCCTCGCGGACCGGCGCCGGGCTCGGCGGACCGCCGACGATCGAGGCCCGCTTCTCGAGCCGGTCGACCCGGGCCAGCAGCCCGGCCTCCGACGGGTCGGCCCCCGGCAGCAGCACGCGCGCGCAGACCAGCTCGAGCAGCATCCGCGGCGCGGTGGCGCCCCGCATCTCGGTGAGGCCGGTCGCGACCAGGTCGGCGGCGCGGCTCAGCTCGGCCGGACCGAACCGGGCGGCCTGGGCCACCAGCCGCTCCCCCTGGTCCTGGGAGACGTCGATCAGCCCGCTCGCGGGGGCGTCGGGGACGGCGGCCACGATGACCAGGTCGCGCAGCCGGCGGAGCAGGTCCTCGGTGAAGCGGCGCGGGTCCTGACCGGTCTCGATCACGCGGTCGACCACGCCGAAGACCGCCGCGCCGTCGCCGGCCGCGAAGGCGTCGACGACGTCGTCGAGCAGCGAGATCGGGGTGTAGCCGAGCAGCCCGGTCGCCAGGTCGTGGGTGACGCCCTCGGGGCCGGCACCACCGAGCAGCTGGTCGAGCACGGAGAGCGAGTCACGGGCCGACCCGGCGCCCGCCCGGACGATCAGCGGCAGCGCCGCCGGCTCGATCTGCACGCCCTCGCGCTCGCAGATGTCGGAGAGGTAGGAGGCCAGCGACCGCGGCGGGATCAGCCGGAACGGGTAGTGATGGGTGCGGGAGCGGATGGTCGGGATGACCTTCTCCGGCTCGGTCGTGGCGAAGATGAAGCGCAGGTGGGGCGGCGGCTCCTCGACCAGCTTGAGCAGGGCGTTGAAGCCCTGCGTCGTCACCATGTGGGCCTCGTCGATGATGTAGACCTTGTAGGGACTGCGGACCGGCGCGAAGAACGCCTTCTCCCGCAGGTCCCGGGCGTCGTCGACACCGCCGTGGGAGGCCGCGTCGATCTCGATCACGTCGATCGAGCCCGGACCGCCACGCGCCAGGTCACGACAGCTGTCGCACTCCCCGCACGGGTCGGCGACCGGGGCCCGGTCGCAGTTGAGCGCGCGCGCCAGGATCCGGGCCGAGGTCGTCTTGCCGCAGCCGCGCGGGCCGGAGAAGAGGTAGGCGTGGTTGACCCGGTTGTTCGCCAGCGCCGCCCGGAGCGGGGTCGTCACGTGGTCCTGCCCGATGACGTCGGCGAACGTCTCGGGCCGGTAGCGGCGATAGAGGGCGAGCGGGGACTCCACCACTGCACCCTAACCACCGGGCCCGACAGCCGGTAGCGGCGTACCCGCTGTCACGTCGGCGGTGAGGACGCCCTCGCGCAAGCGCGAGTGCCGGGGCGTGAAAAGGCCCCCCGCGCACCCGGTAGAGCTCGCCTACCCTTGCTGCCTTCCGGCCCTGGGGGAGTTCGGCGAGATACCGCCGCACGGGGGGTTGGCCCCGAGTCTAGGTGAGCCCGTCTCCCCCACCAACCCGGGCCCGCGTGATTTCGTCGCCCCGCGGGGGGACCGGTACATCTCCTCCGCGGAGGATTCGCCTAGTGGCCTATGGCGCTCGCTTGGAAAGCGGGTTGGGTGCAAGCCCTCAGGGGTTCGAATCCCCTATCCTCCGCCACACGGCAGGTCCCTGACCTGCGAGAACGCCGGGTCGACTCCACGCAGCCGAGCCGGCGTTCGGCGTCCGGGCCGCCCTTGCGCTAGGTCTGTGTGTGATACGCGCCGTCGATGAAGATCAGTGCTGCTGTCACCCGCGGATGGGTGTCGGATCGGTCAGTCAGCTCGAGCTTCCGGAAGATGGCGGTGACGTGATTCTCCACCGACTTGATGGTGATCTGCAGCTCGGCGGCGACCGCTCGGTTGGATCGGCCATGCGCGATCTGCTCGAGGACGTCTACCTCTCGGATGGTCAGGTGGTCCACCGAGATGGCGTCCCGGCGCCGGACCAGTGCATCGACAACGCTCGGGTCGAGGACGGTTTGTCCGCTCAACACCTCGCGGAGGGCAGTGGCGACCTCCTCGACGCTCGGCATCTGCTCGTCCAGCAGGTAAGCCGTCCGAGCCGATCCTCCGCGTAGGAGCCTCGAGTGCGAACCCATTGCCACGGTCGGAGATGACGACGATGCCGAGGTCAGGGTGGTCCTCTCTGACCTTGCGGGCTTCGTGGATCACCGCCATGGCCGCAGGTGCACGCGTCCTGAGGCTGACCAACAGCGCGTCGGGGCGCAGGTCGCTCACGGTCGCCTGAAGCTCTTGGATGTCATCAACGCGTCGGATGATCTCGATGTCGGGCCGCCGGTCCAGCAGACACTGCAGTCCGTCGTTCATCAACTGGCTGTCGCCTGCGAGGACAACGGCGAGCACGCCAGCGGTTGAGCCGGTCACATCCGAGCCTTTGGGTGAGAAACCGCGAAACTCGCAAATGACCGGCGCGAATCACAAGTGTGGGTACGCTCCGAAACCGGACAAGCCAAGGTCCCTACCTCGAGTCTAGACCTACCCTGGGCGGGGTCCGTGGGGTTCACACCGGGCAACTCCACGGGGACAGCCCCATGGTCCTTTCCCACGCATCGGGCATAGTCTGGGGCTCGCCGAGTGGCACCCGCTCCACTGCCCCCGATGGAGCGGGGGCCACTCGCTTTGCGGACCCAGCAGGTCAGGCGGAGCGGCGGCGCAGCAGGGGCCTGGCCAGCAGCGCGACGACCAGGGCCGCACCGCCGAAGAGTCCCCACCACCGGGCCTCGCGCAGGGTGGCGCTGAGCGGGTCGGGCTCGGGCACCGGCGCGGTGACCCGGGGCTGGGCGGCGTCCTCGCGCGGCATGTCGTCGATCTCGCCGCGCTTGGTCGGCGCGAGCTGCTGGGTGAGCGCCTCGACCGGCTGCAGCACCCCGTGCCCGGTCGTCGTGTGGGGGCTGGTGGCGCTGCCGCTGGCACTGGCGGTCAGCCGCGCCTCGATCTGGTCGGCGTTCTCGTCGGGGTACGCCGAGCGCACGCAGCGCGACCACGCCGCCGGCGATGCCCGCGGCCCACGAGGTCGCGATGCCGTCGACGACGCAGGTGGAGCCGTTGGTGGCGAGCGTGACCGCACCGAAGGTCGGCACGGCGGCGTCGATGTCGGAGTTGCGGCAGCACCGACCCGGAGGCGTCGGGGAACTCGCCCTCGGCGACCGGCATCCCGTCCGCGGTGGAGGTCACGGCGAACACGTCGTCGGCGTACGCCGCCGGGAAGACCGTCCCGGCGGCGTCCTCTCCCGGCTGCTGCTCACCGAACTCCTGGAAGCCGGACTGCCCCTCCTCGGGGCGGTTGCCGGACCCGGCGACGATCACCACGTCCTCGCGGCGACAGCGTGGCCACCGCCCGTTTCAGCTCGGCGGCTGCCGGGCAACGACAGCGCCAGCACGACCACGCCGATCTGCTCGTCCTCGGCGTGGGCGCTCAGCCAGTCGAGGGCGGTCACGACGTCCGTCGGGGTCGACCCCGCCGAAGCCGGCGTCGTCGGCCTCCTGGTAGACGCGCAGGTCGTAGATGCCCGAGGCCGGGGCGATGCCGGTGGGACCGCCCTCCTCGCGCTCTCCAGCGGCGACCAGGCCCGCGACGTTGGTGCCGTGCTCGTAGACGATCGGCACCGCCGACCCCGAAGCTCTGCTGCCCCACCACCGACAGCGGGGCCAGTCCCACGTCGGGCGCGGAGACGCCGGAGTCGACCACGGCCACGTTGACGCCCTCGCCGGGGGCGATGTCGCGCTCGGCGAGGATCTCGGTCGCGCGGTCGACGCCGAGCAGGGCGTGGGGGACGCTCGGGTCGGGGGTGTTGCCGACCTCGGTGGTCGACTCGTCGAAGCCGCCGCAGGGCAGCGGCTCGGCCTGCGCCGGCGACACCGCTACGACCGGCACGGCCAGTGCCGCCACGAAGGCCGCCACCGCGGCGCCGGTCAGGCGCACGGCTTCTGGTCCGTGCGCGGGGCGCACAACGCGGCGTTCTGGGAGAGCGCGACTCCGTCGTCGAAGAGCTCGACCCAGGAGTCGGGCACCACGGGCGCGTCGTAGCCGGCGTAGCCGAGCCGCTCGACGGCCAAGCCGTCGACGACGGGGTAGGCGACGCCCTTGGAGTCGACGACGAACGGGCTCGCCACCGGTGGCCTGCCCCCAGCCCCCGGAGTGGAAGAAGGCGCCGGCGCCGGCGTCCACCGACACCGACTCGCCCTTGGTGCCGGTCGCCGCGGCGTCGCCCTCGGGCTCCTGCACCAGCTGCACCACCGAGGGCTCACCGGGCTCGGTCACCAGCCGCGCGCAGCGCTCGCCGAACACCGGCTGCAGCGTGGTGCCCGGCCAGCGGGTCGCCGAACGACGCCACTCGAGGTCGAGGGTGTCGATGTCGCCCGCGTAGGCGGGCGGCGGTGCCTCCCCCGGCGCTGCCCACCGCGACGGCGAGGCTGAAGGGGTCGAGCGGGGCGAGCTCGCCGGTGGCGAGGGTGAGGTAGGGCGTGCTCGTTGACCGAGCAGCACGTCGCCGGGCTGCGGCTCGCCGGCGCGCGTCTTCAGCCGCGGTGCCACGCCGAAGGTCTCGCCGGAGATCGCCTCCCCCTCGGGGAACAGGTTGAGCCACTCGCGGCTCACCTCGACCGGCTCGTCCTGCGCCAGGCCGATGCCGATCCGCACCAGGTCCTGCCGCGACGAACCGGCCTCGGGCACGAGGTAGCGGAAGGCGCTCACGCTGCCGTTGTCGGTCGGGTCGGCTGGCCGCGACCAGCCAGGTCTCCCGGTCGACCGTGACCAGCATGCCGCCGTCGGCGGACGCGGGGGTGACCAGCTCGTCCTCGGACAGGTCGAGCCGCAGCCCGCCCGGCGCCGTCGGTGCAGGCGGTCCAGCCGGACTGGATCAGGCGCGAGGTGTCGGGGACGTCGTACGGCGCCCCGAAGATGCCGAGGTCGCTGCCGATCTCCTCCTCGGCGATGTACTCCTCCGGGATCACCTCCGGCTCGACGTCGCTGCCGAGGATCAGCTTGGCCGAGGTGATGTTGAGGATCGGGTGGAGGACCGGCTCGGTGCTGGACTCGGTGATGACGAAGACCTCGGCCTCCTCCTTGGAGATGACCAGGCCCGGCTTCTCGGCCCACGCCGGGTCGACGTTGGAGGTGAAGACGCCGGCGATGGCGGCGCCGGCGATGAGGAGCACGGCGAGGGCGAGACCGCCGACGATGGACCGGCCCGGTCGGGCCGGCTCGACCTCCCGGCCACCCGGCGCGCCGGAGACGAACGCCGTCACCAGCCGTCGTCGGCTGAACGAGTAGGCCTCGACGAGGTCCTTCTTGGTCGCCACCGATCAGCTCCGGATCGCGGAGAACACGCCGGTCGCCAGGATCAGCAGCGGCGGCAGCGTCACCAGCGCGACGGTCTCGGCGATGTCGCCGAGCCGTCCGCGGCGCACCGACGGGGTCGAGGGCAGCAGCGTGACCGCCAGCAGCACCGCCCCGGTGGCGGCCAGCGACACCGCCGCGGCCGGGCGCCAGTCCGGGTGGAGGTAGAGCACCGACACCGCGATCGAGGCGAGGCCCGACGATGCCGGAGACCAGGCCGACCAGCACCTCGGAGCCGACGCGGTACTGACGGGTGCGGAGCATGACGACGACGCAGCACATGACGGCCACCAGGGTGCCGAACAGGCCGAGGCTGACGGCGAGCGGCGCGATCAGGACGAGCAGCAGCCCGACCGTGCTCGAGACGGCCACCAGGATCTCGTGGGCGATCCGGGCGTCGGCGCCGACGTCGTGGGCGTCGACCTCGTCCGGGTCGGCGGTGATGTCGGCGACGCTGTAGAGCTGGTCGACGCTGGTGCCGGTCGCGCCGAGGGCCAGCCACGGGAACACGCTGCCGGCGATCACGATCAGGACCAGCGAGGTGGTGAGCACGACCGCCGCGTCGAACGGCGGCGGCCTCCATGACCAGCCCGGTCGCGAGCGCGATCGCACCGACCACGACCGGCGGGATGACCAGGGTCCGGCCCTCCCCGAGGCCGACCAGCGCGACCACTCCCGCCAGCAGGGCGCCGGCACCGGCGGCCGCGACGGGCATGCCGAACAGCGGCCCGTCGGGAGCGAGCATGACGCCGGCGACCGCGGCGTACGCCGATCCCATCCAGGCCACGGCCACCGCGGCCTCGGGCTCGCCCTGCGCGCGGGAGAGGACGATGGCGCCGGTGACCAGGCCGGTGGCCACGAGCGCCGCCGCGACCGACGCCAGCAGCCCGCCCTGGATCAGCAGCGCGACCGCGCCGAGGCCGAGCAGCAGGGAGGCAGCGACCAGGGCGGTACGACGCCCGGTGGCCGGCTCCCACGGCTTGAGGTCGCGCTCGACGATGTCGGTCATCGCCTCGACGACGTCGTCGTAGACCCGCGGCGGCTCGTCGTCGACGCCGGCGGCGACGGTCAGCACGACCCCGTCCTCGACGCCCTGCATGGTGAGGCTGGCGTCGGCGGCGAGCTCACGGCCCTCCTGCGTCACCAGCCGGTAGCCGCCGTAGACGGTCGAGCCGTCGAGCAGCCCGACGCTCCGGGCCAGCTCGGGCAGCAGCTCGGCCACCGGCACCGCGGACGGCAGCACCAGGTCGACCCGTCGCGTCCCCGAGGTGACCGTGACCTTCACCAGCCCGGAGGCGCTGGCGGGTGCCTGACTCATGAAGCCTTCTCCCCCGACCCAGTGGTCGACCCGATACGGACGCCGCGAATGCTACCGGCCGGACGCGGCGCGGGCCCCGCCGGTTCGCACGAGGGCGGTCAGCTGATGACGCCCGGCGCGGCGTCCTCGTCGTCGACCCAGTCCTGGTCGTCGATGATCGCCTCGACCTGGGCTCCCTTGTCGTCCTTGGACCTGCGTCCGCCGCGGCCACCCGCGCCGCCGGCCGCACCGCGGCCGGAACCACGACCGCCTGACTTCGACCCGCTCGTGCCGCGCCCTCCGGCAGCGGCTCCGGCGCCAGCGCCACGTGCGGCCGCGCTCCGACCGGCCGTCGAGCCGGCGGTCGAGCCGCGGCCGAGCGCACCGGCAGGATCCGGTGCGGCCGCTGCTGCCGATCGCCCGGGCGGAGCCGGAGACGCCTGACGCGGCAGCGCCACCGCCCCGGATCGCGCCGCCCATCCCCATCGCGCCGCCGGCCAGCCCGCCGCCGACGGCACCCGCGAGGCCGCCGATGGTGCCGGCACCGGACGTCACCGGTGCCGGGGAGGTCAGCGTGCCGGGTGTGCCGACCGGCGTCGTGCCGGGCACGGGACCGAGCGGTGTCCCGGTCTCACCCGGCACCTCGGGCTCCGGGTTGGTCGGCGGGTTGGTCGGCGGGTTGCGTCGGGCGGGTTCGTCGGCGGGTTCGTCGGCGGGTTCGTCGGCGGGTTCGTCGGCGGGTTCGTCGGGGGGTTCGTCGGCGGGTCGGTCCGCCGGCCCGGGACCGGGGTGCGACCACCGGTCGGCGGGAGGCCTCCGCCACCGCCACCTCCGCCACCGCCGCTGCCGCCACCGGACGGCACGTCGGGACGGTCGCCCTGGATCCTGCGCATCGTCTCGGCCGAGGACTCGTTGGTCGAGTCGAGGTCCCGGATCGCCGCCAGGGCCGCCTCCTCGCGGGCCGCGACCTGGTTGTTGTAGGTCGACATCTGGGCGTTGTGGACCTTCATCTGCTGGATCTGGCGCACCTCGTCCTCGTCCCAGTCCGGGGGCGAGGGCTCGGACAGCGGGCCGGCAGCGTCGAAGCCGTTGCGCACCGCCTCGGCCCGACCGATCGCCTCGATGGCGGCCTGGAGGGCGACGGTCCCGTCGCGCATCTGCTGCTCGCGCGCCAGGACCTTGTCGTGCATCGCGACGAACGCCTTGTCGGCGGCGTCGGCGGTGTGGTTGCCGAGGTTGGCCCGAGCCAGGGGCCGGGCGTCCTGGACGGCGTCGGCGACGGCCTTGAGCTTGTCGGCACCCCGCTTCCACTGCTCCTTGGCGATGAAGACCTGCCAGCGTCGGGCAGGTTCGAGGTAGCTGCGCAGGCGCTCCTCGTTGGGTCCGGCAGCCATCAGTCGCCCCCCTCCCCGGCCCGGGCACCCGCTCCGTCACCGTCGCCACGTCCGGCGCCCGGCGGCAGGTGGTTGACCTGCGAGCGGTGGTAGTTCGTCTCGCCGTGGTTGCTGGTGGCCGACGTCGACAGTGCCTCGACGGCCGCCTCGCGCGCCCTCATGTCCGCGGCCGCGGTGTCGTCGGCCGTCCCCATGCCCGCCTCGAACTGCTCGACCCCGTCGCGGTATCCCCACAGGTCGGTCACGACGCCCTGGATGGTGTCGGCGATGATCGCGTGGGCGGTGCGGTGCTCGGCGCCGAGCTCGGCGCCCGACGGACAGCCGCCGAAGGCCCCGTCGTCGAGGTGGACGTCGCTGAAGCGCTCGGTCTCGAGCTCCTCGGCCGCCTGGCTCAGCGCGGTCTTGAGCTTCGCGAGTGCCGCGGGGTCGATGTCGATGTCGCCGTGCCCCCGGGGGCCGGCGGCAGCGCGTCCGGGATGTAGATGCCTGGTGTGAAAGCCATGACGTCTCCGAGCTGTGAAGCGGGGGTTCGGGTGGGACTGCCTGAACCGGCCGGCGACCGAGGTCACCGACCGGTTCAGGTCATCGGGGGGTGGCTCTAGATGTCGAAGCTGTTGGCGCCGCGCATGTCGGCCGCGCGGTACTCGGCGTTCGACTGGTAGACCGTCTTGCTGGTGTCGTCGAGCAGGTTGCGCATCTCCTGCAGCGCCCAGTCCCACTTGGCCTTGGCGGTCGTGTAGGCGGCCTGCGCCTGACCGGACCAGTCGCTCTTGAGGGGAGCGAGCTCGCTCTCGAGCCGGTTCATGCGGTCGTCGATCTTCTTGACGGCGCCGTAGAGGTCCTCGGCTGCCTTGTCGAGGCCTGCGTGGTTGACGCGAAGTCCGTCGATGTTCATGTCACTGTCTCCTTGGGGCTGGTGGTCGGCGAGCGGGGCTCAGAGCCGGTTCTGGAAGTTGTTGAAGTTGGACGCCTGCGTGTCGTCCGTGCTGGAGACGTCCTTCTCGGTGCCGAGGAGCGAGTTCTCGAACTCGTTCAGCGCGCTGACGATCACCTTCTGCTTCTCGGTCCAGGCCTGGTGGAGGACGAAGAACGCCTGGCCACCCGAGCCGGCCCACTTGCCCCGGAGGTCGCCGATCTGGCCCTCGAGCTCACCGCTGAGCCGGTCGAAGTCCTGCTTGGCCCCGGACACGAGCTGGGCAGCCTTGCTGAGGGTGCCCTCGCCCATTCCCATTTCGTTAGTTGCCATGTCACGTGCTCCTTGTTCGCTGTGTTCCGTGGCGGCCTCAGGCCGCTCGATCCTGTCGTTGCTCTGAGCGTCCGCCGGCTCGGTATCTCCCCGTCCTGGCACCCACGTATCTACCCGGCCGCCGCCACCCTAAACATCAGGGCGAGAATTCCCACAGGGTTCGGAAGAGTCCTGTGGAGACCACCAGGCTGGCGAGCGCCGCGGCCGCACAGAAGCCCTCGGCCACCTCGGCCCGGCGCGACCACCACACCGAGCGCCAGCCCCGACCGGTCGCGACCGCGATCAGGATGAGCAGCAGGCCGAGCGCGATGGCGATGCCGAGGAGCGTCGCGCGTCGCGGCTCGCTCATCACGGTCAGCCCCTGGGCCACCAGGAATCGCCCACGCGGTCAGGCCGGCGAGCCGCAGCAGCACCCGCGGGCCGGTGTGGCGGTGGCTGCGCGCGGTCAGCACCAGGGCCGCCCCGGCGAAGAACACCAGGCACCGCACGCCGATCCGGTCGACCTCCGGCTCCACCCGGGTGACCAGCAGCGACGAGGCGAGCACCGCGGCCACGGCGATGGCGCCGGCTGCGGCGGTCATCGTGCGCGCCGCGCTGGCCGCGACCTCCGAGACGGTCGAGGAGGGGACGACGATCCGGCCGCGGCGGCCGGGTCGGCGCTCGCGCGCCGACCACGCCGTGACCGCGAGCCGGTCGAGGTCGATGAGGTACTGGTCCGGGACGTCGACGGCGTACATCGGCACGAAGCGTGCGGCCAGCACCGCGATCACCAGCGTCACCGACCAGACGACGGCCGGTGAGAAGTCGAGCAGGGCGCCCAGACCGGCCAGCGCGAACAGCGCGACCACCCGCCACCATCCAGACCTCGAGCCCCTCGTCGGGACCGTCGGCCAGCGCCCGGCCGACGGCGGCCGCGACGGCGGCGGCCAGCGCGACCATGCCGAGCACGAGCGGGAGCCGCGCGGGATCGGGATCGAACAGCACGGCGAAGGCGGCGGCGGCCGCGAAGGCCGGTGCGACCAGGACCCGGTGGGCGGCGAACCGGCCGACCGGGAGTACGCCGACGACGACCGAGACGAGCAGCAACCCGACGGTCACCTGGTGCAGCCGTTCGGACTGCACCTGGCCGCCGAACCAGCCCGCCAGCAGCGCGAGGGCGCCGGCGACCCAGAACCAGGTCGCCGACAGCGGTCCCGGCGGGTGCTCGGTGCCGCGGGCCCGGTCGGCCGGGCCGGTAGGAGAAGGCCGGTGCACCGAGGTCGTGGCGACGAGCACGTCCCCGGCGCCCGACCCCGGCCTCGTCGAGCGGGAGGTCGGGTCGCAGCGGATGACCGGACCGCGAGTAGATCAGCGGGATCGACCCCAGCCCGGACTGCTCGGCGTACTCGCGGGCGAGGTCGGAGGAGGAGGCACCCGGGGGGACCACCAGGTCGAGCACGCCGGCCGGACCGTGGATGCTCACCGCGATGGTGTCGAGACCACCAGCTCCGGCTGCCATCCGCTCCCCCTGCCCACTCGCCGGCTCCGTGTGTGCGACGAGGGTAGTCGCTGTCCGCGAGGACGTCCGGCCGCGCGGGTAACCTACCGACGTGACCTCTCGGGACCTCGCCCTGCGGCCTCGCTGTGTCCGTGACGCTGCTGACCGCGCTGGTGGGCTGCAGCGACGACGCACCGGCGGCCACCCCCGAGCCCTCGACGAGCAGCGCCACCGAAGCGGAGTCGAGCCCCACCGACGATGCCACCGACGAACCGACCGTCGAGCCCGCCACCGGACCGGTGATCCGCGAGCAGGTCGCCAGCCTGCGGGTGCCGGACAAGTGGCTGACCGAGGGAAGCCAGCTGTTCACCGACGCCGAGCGGGAGCCGAGGAACGAGGCCCTCCTCGAGAAGGAGGTCTTCGGCTTCATCGACCTCGACGTCGACGAGACCGACCGCGCCCTGACGCTGGACCAGGCGGCGCGCGAGGCGGCGACGTACGCCACGACCGAGGGCAAGCGGGTCGAGGACCGCGAGCTCGGTGGAGAGCCGGCGTTCGTCTTCACCGAGAGCCTGAAGGCCTTCGGCAGCACCTACTACACCGTCGGCCTCCCGCGCGACCAGCACCTGGTCGTGCTCAACTTCTCGCTGCTCGGGTCCGACCAGCGTCAGCGGGATGCCGTGATCGAGTCGGTGCTGGCCACCTGGGAATGGCGGCAGTGAAGCACCGCGGAGCACCTAGGGTGACCAGCGCCAGGCCAGCGAGCGACGGGGAGAACGTGAGCACCACGCTGCGGGGAACGAGGCTCGACGAGCCGGAGATGCCGACCGGCAAGATCGTGCTGCAGCCGCCGCCCGAGATCGAGCAGAACGAGGGCGCCAGCGGCGTCATGATGAACGCCATCCCGATGCTCGGCAGCCTCGGCTCCATCGTGCTGGTCGCGTCGATGGCCGGCCAGTCGGGCGCCAACGCCGGCCGCAGCTACATCGCCGCCGGCATGTTCCTCTTCGCCACGCTCGGCTTCATCGTGGTGCAGATCGACCGGCAGCGGAAGCAGCGGACCCAGCAGGTCACCGGCTCCCGCACCGAGTACCTCCGCTACCTCGGCAACGTCCGCCAGGTGGCGCGCGAGGCGGCCGACCAGCAGCGCCGGGCCCTCACCTGGCACCACCCCGACCCGGCCGCGCTGCCCGCGCTGGCCGAGGAGCGGTCGCGGGTCTGGGAGCACACCAGCTCCGACGAGCACTTCCTGCAGGTCCGCTACGGCACCTGCACCCAGCCGCTGTCGACCGAGCTGGTCCCGCCGCAGAGCGCGCCCATCGACCAGGTCGACCCGGCGTGCGCCTCCGCCCTCCACCGGCTGCTCGTCGTCCACCGGCTGCAGCCCGACCTGCCCGCCAGCATCGACCTGCGCGCCTTCGACCGGATCGAGCTGTGCGGCGAGGAGGACCCGGTCCGCGGCCTGGCGCGGGCGATGATCTGCTCCGCCGCCACGTTCCACTCCCCCGAGCACCTCGTGGTCGCGGTGCTGTCGACCGAGCGCAACCTCATCCACTGGGACTGGCTGAAGTGGCTGCCGCACGCCCAGAGCGCGCAGGAGTCCGACGCCGTCGGCCCGAAGCGGATCGTCACCACGTCGCTCGAGGACCTCGCCGCGATGCTGCCGCCCGACCTCAGCGACCGGCCGCGCTTCGGCGCCGACGAGCGCCCGGCGACCCCCCACATCCTGCTGGTGACCGACGGCGCGACGCTGCCGCCCGGCAACCACGTCGTACCGCCCGACGGCCTGCACGGCGTCACCGTGCTCGACCTGCCGACCCGGTGGGACGAGCTCGACGACGCCAGCCGGCTGCGGCTCCAGCTCACCTCCGCCGAGCCGGTCCGGAACAAGGTCCCGGTGCTCGCGATCCGGGTGCGCGAGGAGCCGGTCAAGGCGCTCGGCGACCAGTGCGACCTCGCCACCGCCGAGGCGTTCGCGCGTCGGCTCACCCCGCTCCACACCGTGACCGCCGGGCGAGTCGGCCGACGCCAGCGGCGAGATCACCGGGCCCTCGGACTTCATGGACCTGCTCGGCCTCGGCGACGTCCACGTCTTCGAGCCGAACGCCGCGTGGCGGCCGCGGCCGGCCCGCGACCGGCTGCGGGTGCCGATCGGCCTCGGCGACGGCGGCAGCCTGGTCCACCTCGACATCAAGGAGAGCGCCCAGCAGGGCATGGGCCCGCACGGCCTGGTGATCGGCGCGACCGGTTCCGGCAAGTCGGAGTTCCTGCGCACCCTCGTGCTCGGGCTCGCGATGACCCACTCGCCCGAGCAGCTCAACATGGTGCTCGTCGACTTCAAGGGCGGCGCGACCTTCGCCGGCATGTCGGAGATGCCGCACGTCTCGGCGGTGATCACCAACCTGGCCCAGGAGCTCACCCTCGTCGACCGCATGCAGGACGCCCTCTCCGGCGAGATGGTGCGCCGGCAGGAGCTGCTGCGCGAGGCCGGCAACTTCGCCTCGATCCGCGACTACGAGAAGGCCCGCGCCGCCGGCGAGGACCTCGCGCCGATGCCGTCGCTGTTCCTCGTCGTCGACGAGTTCTCCGAGATGCTGTCGGCCAAGCCGGAGTTCATCGACCTCTTCGTCGCGATCGGCCGGCTGGGCCGCTCGCTGGGCCTCCACCTCCTGCTCGCCTCGCAGCGGCTCGAGGAGGGGCGGCTGCGCGGCCTCGAGTCGCACCTGTCCTACCGGGTCGGCCTGCGCACCTTCAGCGCCGGCGAGTCCCGCGCGGTGCTCGGCGTACCGGACGCCTACGAGCTGCCGCCGATCCCCGGCCTCGGCTACCTCAAGCCCGACCCCACCTCCATGCTGCGGTTCAAGGCGGCGTACGTCTCCGGTCCGCCCAGCGGGAAGGTGCGGGTACGCCGCGACGAGGGCGGTCACGTGCAGGGGATCCTGCCGTTCACGATCTCCGAGGTGCAGACGCAGGCGCCGGTCGAGGTCGACCCCGATCCCGCAGCCGGTCGTCCCGCAGCAGGGTGACCAGACCTCGCTGCTCGACGTCGCGGTGGACCGGATGGTCGGCCACGGACCGGCCGCCCACCAGGTGTGGCTGCCGCCGCTGGACGTCCCCGACACCCTCGACGACCTGATGGGCGACCTCACCGTCGACCCCCAGCTCGGCCTGGTCTCGCCGCAGTGGCGCGGCGTCAACGGCATGGTCGTCCCGCTCGGCACCGTCGACCGCCCGCGCGAGCAGCGGCGCGACACGCTCTCGGTCAACCTCAGCGGCGCCAGCGGCCACGTCGCCGTCGTCGGCGGTCCCCGCAGCGGCAAGAGCACGCTGCTCCGCACCATCGTCGCCAGCATGTCGCTGACCACGACCCCGCAGGAGTCGCAGTTCTTCGTGCTCGACTTCGGCGGCGGCACGTTCGCCCCGCTGGCGCGGCTGCCCCACGTCTCCGGCGTCGGCACCCGCTCCGAGCCCGACGTCGTCCGCCGGATCATGGCCGAGGTGCAGGGCGTGGTCGACCGCCGCGAGGCCTACTTCCGCGAGCAGGGCATCGACTCGATCGAGACCTACCGGTCCCGCCGGGCGCAGGGTCGGGCCGACGACGGGTACGGCGACGTCTTCCTCGTCATCGACGGCTGGTCGACGCTGCGGGCCGACTTCGACGACATCGAGATGGAGATCCAGCAGCTCTCGACCCGCGGCCTCACGTTCGGCCTGCACATCGTCACCGCGGCCTCGCGCTGGGCCGACTTCCGGGCCGCGATGCGCGACGTCTTCGGCACCCGGCTCGAGCTGCGGCTGGGCGACGCGATGGACTCCGAGATCGACCGCAAGATCGCCCAGCTGGTCCCGACCGGTCGGCCCGGACGCGGCCTGGTGCAGAGCAAGCTCCACTTCCTCGGCGCGCTGCCGCGGATCGACGGCGACCCCACGCGCCGACACCGTCGGCGACGGCGTGGACGACCTGGTCGCGCGGGTCGCGGCGGCGTGGACCGGCCCGGCCGGGCCGAAGCTGCGGCTGCTGCCCGAGCACATCGACCTCGAGGCGGTGCGTGACCAGGCCAAGCGCGCCGCGGTGCCGGAGCGGACGCTGCTGCTCGGCATCAACGAGAAGGAGCTGGCGCCGGTCGGGCTCGACCCCGACACCGAGCCCCACCTGCTGGTGTTCGGCGACGGCCAGTCCGGCAAGAGCTCGGTGCTGCGTGCCTACGTGCGGGAGATCATGCGGACCCGCACGCCGAAGGAGGCGCAGCTCGTCGTCGTCGACTACCGCCGCTCGATGCTGGGCGAGGTCCCCGACGACTACCTGCTCAACTACCTGACCTCCGCCAGCCAGGCGACCCCGGTGCTGCGCGACCTGGCCTCCTACCTCGAGAACCGGATCCCCGGCGAGGACGTCACCCCCGAGCAGCTGCGCAACCGTTCGTGGTGGACCGGCGCCGAGGTGTTCGTCGTGGTCGACGACTACGACCTGGTCGCCACCCAGCAGAGCTCCCCGGTCGCGGCGCTCCAGCCGCTGATGGCCCAGGCCCGCGACACCGGGCTCCACGTCGCCATCGCCCGTCGCTCGGGCGGTGCGTCACGGGCCCTCTACGAGCCGGTGCTCCAGTCGATGCGCGACCTGGCGATGCCGGGCCTGCTGCTGTCGGGCAACCCCGACGAGGGCCCGCTGATCGGCACCTTGCGGCCGGTGCCGGCGCCTCCCGGCCGC
>CAWIKJ010000026.1:0-5250 GCA_963836745.1 uncultured Actinomycetota bacterium | reverse complement strand
GCTCTCGCGATCGCTCCCGGGCAGCCGCAGCTCCAGCCGGGTGCCACCGGTCGGCGCCTCACTCGCCGTCACGGTGCCGCATGCCGCTCCACGACCTGCGCGACGATCGACAGGCCGAGGCCCGAGCCCGGCATGCCGCGGGACTCCTCCGACCGCCAGAACCGGTCGAAGACGTGGGGCAGGTCGTCGGCGGCGATGCCGGGACCCTCGTCGTCGACGACCAGGGCGCCGTCGCTGAGCCGGATCGTCACCTCGCCGTCCTGAGGGCTCCACTTCGCAGCGTTGTCGAGCAGGTTGGTCACCGCCCGCTCGAGGGCGGCGGCGTCGCCGGTGACCCACCACGGCTCGACGTCGACCACGAACCGGACCCCGGGCGCCCGGCGGCGCACCCGGACGAGGGCCCGGTCGACCACGTCGGCCAGGTCGACGTGCTCCACCACGGTCGGCAGCGGCTCGTCGCGGGCGAGCTCGACGAGGTCGCCGATCAGGGTGGTGAGCTCGGCGATCTGGGCGCGGACGTCGTCGATCAGCTCGGCCCGGGCGTGCTCGGGCAGCTCGGTGCCGGCCTGGGCGAGCAGGTCGAGGTTGGTGCGCAGCGACGTCAGCGGCGTCCGCAGCTCGTGGCCGGCGTCGGCGACCAGCTGCCGTTGCCGGTCGCGGGACGCCGCCACCGCCGCGAGCATGTGGTTGAACGCGGTGGCCAGCCGGGCGATCTCGTCGTCGCCCTCGACCGGCAGCGGTCGCAGGTCCTCGGTGCGGGCGATCTTCTCGACGGCGTGGGTGAGCCGCCGCACCGGCCGCAGCCCGTTGCGCGCCACGCCCCACCCGGCCGCGGCCGCGGCCAGGACCCCGGCGACCCCGAAGAGCAGCATCACCACGCCGAGCTTGGCGAGCGTCTGCTCCTGTGGCTTGAGCGACTGGGCGAGCACCAGGGCCTGACCCGGCACCCGGGCGGGTACGGCGACGACGCGGTAGTGCTCCCCGTCCTTGGCCACCAGGGTGCGCACGCTCTGCGTGGAGTCGCCGTTCGCGACCGCGAGCTCGGGCTGCCCGAGGTAGAGCTCGGGGAACTGGTCGAAGGTGACGTAGCGCTGGTCCGAGGTGATGTAGAGGATGCGGACGTCGGCGGCGCCGAGCGCCCACGACGGGACCTTGGCGTCGATCGTGATGCCGGCGTCGGCGGCCTTCTGCGCCCGGACCAGCAGCGACTCGTCGAGGGTGGACTGCATCTGCATCCGGGCCGTCATGAACGCGGCGAACGCGACGCAGGCCACCGCGAGCCCGACCGCCATCGTGGTCAGCAGGATGACCCGGCTCGCCAGCGAACGGCGGTAGCGCCAGCGCCGCTCGTCGGACGTGCTCACGACTGCTTCAGCACGTAGCCGACCCCGCGCACGGTGTGGATCAGCCGGGGCTCCGACCCCGCCTCGGTCTTGCGGCGCAGGTAGCCGACGTAGACCTCGAGCGAGTTGGCGGTCGTGGGGAAGTCGTAGCCCCAGACCTCCTCGAGGATGAACGAGCGCTCCAGCACCCGGCGCGGTCGCCGCAGGAACATCTCCAGCAACGTGAACTCGGTCCGGGTCAGCTCGATCAGCCGCCCGCCGCGGCGCACCTCCCGCGTCGCCACGTCCATGGACAGGTCGGCGAACTCGAGCACCTCGTCGTCGGCGTCGCCCTCCGGCACGATGCGACGCAGCAGCGCCCGCAGCCGCGCCAGCAGCTCGGCGAGCGCGAACGGCTTGGTGAGGTAGTCGTCGGCGCCGGCGTCGAGCCCCTCGACCCGGTCGCCGACGGCGTCGCGCGCCGTCAGCACCAGGATCGGCAGGTCGTGCCCGGCCGCCCGCATCGCGCGGGTCGCCTCCAGCCCGTCGAGCCGCGGCATCATCACGTCCATGACCACGACGTCCGGCTGGCTCGCGCCGATCCCGGCGAGCGCCTCGGCCCCGTCGGCGGCCAGCGACACGTCGTACCCGTTGAACTCCAGCGACCGGCGCAGCGACTCGCGCACCGCCTTGTCGTCGTCCACGACGAGGACGCGGGGACGGGCGGCGACGGGCATGCCCCTACTGTGCCAAACCAGCCTGAGCCCGCACTGAGAGCCGAGTCAGCTGAAGCCGCGGGCGGTCTCGGCCGCCCGGGCGCCGTACCCGCCGCCGAAGTGGCAGGCGTGGACCAGCAGCGGGAAGAGCTGGTGCAGGCCGAGCCGGTCGCGCCAGCCCTCGGCGAGCGGGTGCTCCTCCTCGTAGGCGTCGAAGACCCGGTGGAGGTGGGGCAGGCCGAAGAGGGCGAGCATGGCCAGGTCGACCTCGCGGTGTCCGCCGTACGCCGCCGGGTCGATCACCCGGCAGGCGCCGTCGAGGCCCCAGAGCACGTTGCCGTTCCAGAGGTCACCGTGCAGCCGGGCGGGCGGCTCCTCGGGGAGCAGGTCGGCCAGTCGGCGCAGCACCCCCTCGATCGCGGTGGCGTCCTCGGCGGTCGCGGCGCCGCGGTCGCGCGCCAGCTTGAGGTAGGGCAGGACCCGCCGGGTCACGTAGAACTCGGGCCAGGACGGGGCCGTGCGGTTGGGCATCGGCAGCCGTCCGATGAAGCCGTCGTGGTCGGCGCCGAACGCGTCGGCACCGGCCCGGTGGGTGCGCGCGAGCGACTGGCCGAGGGCGGTCGCGGCGTCCACGGTGTTCTTGCCCGGCTCGACCCAGCGCAGCACCAGGCACTCGTGGTCGTGGGCGAGGACCTCCGGCACCGCGACGCCGCCGTCGCGGTGGGCCTCGCCCAGCCAGGTGAGACCGCGCGCCTCGGCGTCGAAGAAGCCCTCGGGGGCCTGGTGGTGGGTCTTGACCAGCGCGGTGGTGCCGTCGCTGAGCCGGACCCGGGTGGTCGTGGAGATGTCGCCGCCGGCCACGGGCGCGGTCGCGATCACCGACGAGCCGAGCAGCTCCTCGACGCGCTTCGCGATCAGCGGCAGGCGGGTCATCGGGGGGCGAGCTCGCGGGTGAGGGCGGCGACCAGGGACGTGCTGGTGCGCTCGACCATGCGCAGCACCTCCTCGAACCCGGCAGCTCCACCGTAGTACGGGTCGGGCACCGCGCCACCCGGTTCGTCGGGATCGAAGTCGCGGAACATGGCGACCCGCTCGCCGCGACCCCCGACGTCGTGGAGGTTGGCCTCGTCCATGACGAGCACCAGGTCGTGGTCGTCGTGCCAGCCGGCGTCGAAGGTGCGGGCGCGGTGACGGCTCGCGTCGTACCCCGCGTCGGACAGGGTCGCGGCGGCCCGCTCGTCCATCGGCCTGCCCACGTGCCAGTCCCCGGTGCCCGAGCTCGCCACCGTCACCACGTCCGACAACCCGGCCTCGGCGAGCCGGGCCTCCAGCACCACGTGCGCCATCGGTGAGCGGCAGATGTTGCCGAGGCAGACCAGGGCGATGCGGTAGCGGCCGGGCTCGCGCGGTGCGGGCAGCGTCATCAGTCGTGGTCCACGACCGCATCGACCGCCCAGTTGACGAGCGTGATGACCAGCGCCCCCAGCAGCGCCTGCCAGAAGAAGTCGTCGACCCGGAAGCCGAGGTCGAGCTGCTTGGCGAGCCACGCGGTCAGCTCGAGCATCAACGCGTTGATCACCCACAGGAACAGCCCGAGGGTCAGCAGGATGAACGGGATCGACAGCACGGTGACGATCGGCCTCACGACGGCGGACACCAGGCCGAGGATCACGCCGACGGCCAGCAGCGTCGGCCAGTACTCCGCCAGGCCGCCGGGCTCGGTGAACCGGATCCCGGGCAGGAGCCAGGCAGCGACACCGACCGCGAGCGTGTTGGTGACCAGCCAGATCACGAGCCTCATGGGCAGAGCCTAGTGATCAGCCGGTCGGCCACTAACCTCGCGGCGTGGAGTGGATCGGCGGGACGGAGACCATGGTCGCGGGCGCGGTGGCGTCCGCTGCGCTGTGCGCCCTGCTCGCCACCGGCCTGCGCGGCTCGCTCGGCTGGTTCGGTGCGATCACCTGGAGTGGCCTGCTCTGGTGGCTGACGGTGATCGGCCTGGTCACGTTGGTCCCGTTGACCGGCATCGACCTGGCCGTGCCGGCCGGGGCCCGGTCCGAGACCTGCTCCCTCGACTACGGCGGCCCGGCGCCGGACGGGTTCTGGATCTTCTCCGGCACGCAGCGGCTGCTCAACACCGCGTTGTTCGTCCCGGCGGGTGCCCTGCTCGTGCTGGCGGCGGCGCGCTGGCGGATCGGGTGGGTGGTGGCGCCGCTGGGCCTGCTGCTGCTCGGCGGCTACTCGCTGTGCATCGAGCTGATCCAGCTCGAGGTGGCGCGGATCGACCGCGCCTGCGACGTGACCGACCTGGTCGACAACGTCACCGGCGCCGCGATCGGCTTCGGGGTCGGGCTGCTCCTCACCCCGCTGCTGCGGCCGTGGCGACGGCGTTAGCCTCGCGTCCATGACCTCGCCCCCGCCGCGCCCCCGACCTCGGTCCACCATCGGCGACATCCCGCCGTACGTCGCCGGCAAGCCGCCCGCGCCGCGCGAAGGCATGACCGTCTACAAGCTGTCGTCCAACGAGAACCCGTACCCGCCGCTGCCGGGCGTGGTCGAGGCGGCGGCCGCGGCCGTGGGGCGGATGAACCGCTACCCCGACATGGGGAGCTCCGAGCTCTACGCCGCGCTGTCGGCGAAGCTGGGAGTACCCACCGAGCACCTCTCGCTGGCGACCGGGTCCGTGGCGCTGATCTACCAGCTGGTGCAGGCGTTCTGCGACCCCGGCGACGAGGTCGTCTATGCCTGGCGATCCTTCGAGGCCTACCCGATCGGGGTCACCGCGGCGGCGGCGACGTCGGTCAGGGTGCCGGTGCTGCCCGACGGCCGGCACGACCTCGACGCGATGGCCGCGGCGGTCACCGACCGCACCAAGGTCGTGCTGGTCTGCACGCCCAACAACCCGACCGGCCCGGCCGTCTCGCAGGCGGAGCTCGACGCGTTCCTGGCCAAGGTCCCCTCGCACGTGCTGGTCGTCGTCGACGAGGCGTACGTCGAGTTCGTCCGGATGGCCGACCCGGTCGACGGGATCGCGACCTACCGCGACCGCGACAACGTGCTGCTCACCAGGACCTTCTCCAAGGCCTACGGGCTGGCCGGCCTCCGGGTCGGCTACGCCGTCGGACCCGAGCCGGTCGCGGCCGCGCTGCGGGCCGTCTCCCTGCCGTTCGGGATCTCGGGCGTCGCCCAGGCCGCGGCGGTCGCGTCGCTGG
>CAWIKJ010000025.1:0-14094 GCA_963836745.1 uncultured Actinomycetota bacterium | reverse complement strand
GTCGCCGCGGCGTTGGGCTGACGTCCCGACGGGCACGACCGGCAGTGCCGCCCGCTGCGGGACAGCAGCAGGGCCAGGTGAGGGACGGCGGTCCCTGCCGCCCGGGACACCGGGCCCGGCACGCTCCACTCACCGACCCATCGCAAGGAGATCCCTCATGCGTCACCACCTGAAGACCGCCCGTCACGACCGACGCGTCCGCCTGCTCGAGCAGGCAGCCACGGTCCGGCAGCCCCGGCCCACGGCGCGCGACCACCACTCCACGGCGCTCCTGACCGCAGGTCTGCGGCCGCTGGGCTGACCGCATCCGCGGTCTCTCGGGAATTGCAACCATTCACCCGGCCGTCGCGTCCTCCACCCGACGAACCCAGCCAGAAGAGAGAAACCATCATGCGTCCCATCACCCACCACCGGACCGCGGTCACCGCCGCCGGTCTCGCCGTGGCCGCGCTCGCGGCCACCATCCCGGCCGCCACTGCCGGGGTCACCGCCCACATCGAGCAGGTCGCGCTGACCGATGGCACCGAGGAGCAGCACGCGATCTCGAGCGACGTCAGCGGTGCCGGCCAGGTCATCTCGGCCGACGGCCGGTACGTCGTCTTCTCGACGGCGGCACCGCTGGTCGCCGCGGACGACAACGACCTCGACGACGTCTACCGTCGCGACACCGTCGACGGCCGCACCGTGCTGGTCAGCCAGCGCAACGGCCGGCCGGGCAACGACTACAGCTTCGAGCCGACGATCTCGGCCAACGGACGGAAGGTCGCCTACACCACGTGGGCGACCAACCTGACCGGCACCCGGGACCGGAACAAGTCCGCACTCGACGTGGTCGTGACCAACGTCGACACCGGCAGGACCACGCGGGTCTCGGAGTCCACCGCCGGCTTCCAGCGGGAGCAGAACAGCTTCTCGCCGGTCATCTCCGGCAACGGCAAGGTCGTCGCCTTCCAGTCGTTCGCGTCGTTCGACGTGCGCGACGACGACCGCCGCGAGGACGTCTACGCGCACAAGCTGAGGACCGGCCGCACCGTGCAGGTCTCGCTGCACCCGGACGGACGTGACGTGCGTGCGCGCGTCCTGGTCGGCGACATCTCCGACAACGGCGAGCTGGTCACCTTCGGTGACAGCAACCACCTGTGGATCCGCAACCTCCCGGAGCGGGCGACGGTGCGGTTCTGGCAGGAGCCCGACTCCCCGCCGTGCCAGGACCTGCCGGGCGGCAGCGCCGGCCGGCCGGTGCTGTCGGGCGACGGCCGCTACGCGGCGTTCTCGTCCTGCGCGACCGACCTGCCCGGGGAGGACGGTCAGGCGCCCGACATCTACCGGTTCGACCTGGTCAACGGCGAGATCGTGCGGGCGCACCCCGCCGGCAACCACGGCTCCTACCTGCCCACGCTGTCGGCCGACGGCCGCTACGTCGGCTTCGGCTCGGACGCCTCCGACCTGGTCGAGGGCGACGACGAGGGTCAGCCCGACGCGTTCCTCGCCGACATCTCGACCGGCGAGGTCACCCGGGTCTCCCAGGCAGCCGACGGCAGCGGCGGTGACAACTGGAGCGCGACCACCGGCGCGGTGATCAGCGACGACGGCACCGCGATGGCGTTCTCGTCGTACGCCGGCAACCTGGTCGAGGGCGACGTGTTCGACCACCGCGAGGTGTTCGTCTGGCGTCGCTGAGTCGCCACCGATCCGCGTCGAGTCGCCAGGAGAGTCCGCTCTCCTGGCGACTCAGCGCGTCCACACGCCGTGCCGCATCACCCGCTGCACGCCGAGGTCGGCGTCGAGCACCACCAGGTCGGCGTCGGCGCCGGGGCGCAGCACGCCGACCCCGGTCAAGCCGTGGAGGGCGGCCGGGGTGGCGGTGGCCGCGCGCACGGCGTCCTCGAGGCTGAGCCCGGCCCGCCGTACGGCGAACCGGACGGCGCTCGCCATGGTGGCCGTCGACCCGGCGATCGCCCCTCCGCCGGGCAGTCGTGCCACGCCGTCGCGCACCTCCACGGTGAGCGAGCCCAGCCGGTAGTCGCCGTCCTCGGCGGCGGCCGCCGCCATCGCGTCGGTCACCAGCACCGTCAGGTGCGGCTTGGCCGCGGCTGCCAGCCCGATCATCGCCGGGTGCACGTGGACGCCGTCCGCGATCAGCTCGACGTAGGCGTCGGGGTGCTCGAGCAGCGCCGCGACCGGGCCGGGTTCGCGGTGGTGCAGCCCGCGCATCGCGTTGAACAGGTGGGTGCCGACCGCGGCACCGGCGTCGAGCGCGGCCCGCGCCTGGTCGTACGACGCGTCGGTGTGGCCGATCGCGGCCACCACGCCGGCCGAGACGACCCTGCGGATGGCCTCGGGCGCGCCCGGCAGCTCCGGCGCGAGCGTCACCATCCGCAGGTGGCCGTGCGCCGCCTCGAGCAACCGCCCCACCGACCGGTCGTCGGGCACCGTCAGCAGGGCCGGGTCGTGCGCGCCCTGGTGCTGCGGGCTGAGCCACGGTCCTTCGAGGTGGATCCCCGCGACCAGCCCGTCGTCGACGAGGTCGGCGAGCCGGGCCGAGGAGGCGACCAGGCCGTCGATGCTGTCGGTGACCAGGCTCGCCAGCATGGTGGTGGTGCCGTGCGCCCGGTGGGCCAGCACCGCCCGCTCGACCGAGGCCCGGTCACCGCCGTCGAACGACGCTGCCGCCGCCGCCGTGGACGTGGGTGTCGACGAAGCCGGGGACGATCGTGGAGCCGGGCAGGTCGACGTCGGGCGGCCGAGGCGGCTCCCCCGGGCCGACCGCCGAGACCTGGCTCCCCTCGAGGTGGACCCACCCCGGCGCGAACGTCCGCGCCGGGGTGACGACCCGCCCTGCCGCGAGGAGCAGGTCAGGCACGCGCGTCGGCCTCCACCGAGACCTCGGCGCCCTCCTCCTCACGGCCCGGCGTCCGCAGGTTCCACTTCCGGATCACGAACCGGAACAGGAAGTAGTAGACGGCGGCGTACCCGAGCCCGATCGGGATCAGCCACAGCGGGTGGGTCGCGATGTTGAAGTTGAGCGCGTAGTCGAAGAACCCGGCCGAGAAGCCGAACCCGTCCTTGATGCCGAGCGCGTTGACCAGTGCCATCGAGGTGCCCGTCAGCAGCGCGTGGATCACGTACAGCGGGAACGCGACGAACATGAACGCGAACTCGAGCGGCTCGGTGACGCCGGTCAGGAAGCTGCACAGCGCGGCGGACAGCATGATGCCGCCGACCGCCTTCTTGTGCTGCGGCCTGGCCTCGTGCCAGATCGCCAGCGCCGCCGCGGGCAGCGCGAACATCATGATCGGGAAGAAGCCGGTCATGAACGCACCAGCGGTCGGGTCGCCGGCCAGGAAGCGCGGGATGTCACCGGTGACGGTGTCGCCGCCGGACGGGGTGTAGGAGCCGAAGACGAACCAGGGCGGGTTGTTGAGGATGTGGTGCAGGCCCAGCGGGATCAGCAGCCGGTTGAGGGTGCCGTAGACGAAGCCACCGAGCACGGAGTTCTCGGTGACCCACTCGCCGAGGCTGGTGATGCCGGCGTCGAACCAGGGGTAGACCAGGTTCATCAGCACCGAGATCGCGATGGCGGCGAAGGCCGTGATGATCGGGACGAAGCGGCGTCCCCCGAAGAAGGCGAGGTACGGCGGCAGCTTGATCCGGTGGTAGCGCTGCCACAGGAAGGCGCTGGCCAGGCCGATCACGATGCCGCCCAGCACGCCGTAGTTGATCACTTCCTCGCCGTCGAGGACCAGGGGCGACATCGCGTCGCCCACGCCCTTGAAGACCAGGTAGCCGACCACGGCCGCGAGGGCCGTGGAGCCGTCGGACTTGCGGGCCATGCCGATGGCGATGCCGACCGCGAAGAGCAGCGGCAGGTTGGCGAAGAGCGCGTTGCCGGCCGCGCCGATCACGGCGGCGACGTCGTCCCAGCCGGCGCCGTCGGCGCCGAGCAGGTCGGGCTGCCCGAGCCGGAGCAGGAGCGCGGCCACGGGGAGGGCCGCGATCGGGAGCATGAGACTGGTCCCGAACCTCTGTACCGGCGCCAGGTTGAACTTTCGCCGTTTCGTCGTCTCCGCCGAGACGTCCGGTGTGGTCACGATCGTGTCCTTCCGTGGTTGCTCCCGGACCGGGCAGGTCCGGGCTGTGGGTCGTGCTCGTCACGGCCCAACGACATGTGGAGCTGGTAGCGGTCGCCGCGGTAGCGCGAGACGACGTACTCCAGCGGGGTCCCCGCAGCGCTCGAGACGCGGCGGAAGACGAGGAGCGGGGTGTGGAGCGGGCAGTCGAGCCGGCGGGCCAGGGTCGGGTCGGCGCTCTCGCCCCAGAGGGTCTGCTCGGCCGCGTCGATGGTGTGGCCGTAGCGGGTCCGGAAGATCTCGTAGAGCGAGCCGCCGAGGTCCTCGCGGTCGAGGCCGGGCAGCGACGGCTCGGGGTACCAGCCCTGCTCGAGCGCGATCGGCTGACCGTCGGCGAGCCGGACCCGCTCGATCCGCCACGCCTCCCCCGACCGCCCCAGCCCCAGCGCCTCGACCACGTCCGCCGGGGGCCGCTCCCGCTCGAGGGCCAGCGACCGGGTCGAGGGAGTGAGGCCGCGGCGGCGCATGTCCTGGCTGAAGGAGGCGAGGTGGAGCGTGCTCTCGAGCCGCGGCCTGGCCACGAACGTGCCCTTGCCGTGGATCCGGCGCAGGAGGCCGTCGGTCACCAGCGTGTCGATCGCCCTGCGGACGGTCGCCCGCGAGACGGCGTACGTCGTCATCAGCTCGCGCTCGGACGGGATCGCGACGTCGGGGCCCAGCTCGCTCACGGCGAGGTCGGCGAGCACGTCGGTCAGCTGCGCGTGCTTGGGCCGGGGCCCCTCGGTGATGCGTCGCGTGCTCACCCTTCGCTGCCTCTCGACGGGGGGTCCTTGAGATTGGTACGGTCTGGTCCGTACCAGTCGAGAATGGCCGGACCAGGAAGGTGTGTCAAGGACGGTGCCTGATCAGATGCCGACCCGGATGGCGCTGGAGATCGCCGAGCAGCCGGACACCGTGCGCCGGACGTGGCGGGCGGTGTCGCCGCTGCGTCCCGACCTGGCCCGGATGCTCGCCGGCCGGCGACGGGTGCTGTTCGCGGCGCGCGGCACCAGCGACAACGCCGCCGTCTACGGCCGCTACCTGCTGGAGACCCACGCCGGCATCACCGGCGGCCTGGTCTCCCCGAGCGTGGCCACCCACTACCGCACCCGGCTCGACCTCGCCGACAGCGTCGTGGTCTCGGTCAGCCAGTCCGGAGCGACCGACGAGATCGTGGCGACGCAGGAGTGGGCGCGTGAGTGCGGTGCGGCCACGGTCGCCGTCACCAACGTCGACGGCTCCCCGCTCGCGACCGGCGCCGACCTCGCGCTGGTGACGCAGGCCGGTCCGGAGCTCGCCGTCCCGGCGACCAAGAGCTACCTCGGCCAGCTGGTCGCGATGGTCGCGCTCGGCACCGCGGCCGCCCCGGATCCCGCGGCCCTCGACGGCGCGATGGCGGGGGTGCCCGGGGTGATCGAGTCGCTGCTCGCCGACCGGGCCGGCGTCGAGGAAGCGGTCGCCGCGCTCCGCTCGGCCGACTACACGGTCGTGTCCGGCCGCGGCCTGCTGATGGGGACCGCGCTCGAGACCGCGCTGAAGCTGGAGGAGACCTGCCTGCGGCCGGTGCGGGGCTACTCGTACGCCGACCTTCGGCACGGGCCGATCTCGGTGGTGACCACCGGCGTGGCTGCCGTCCTGGTCGCCGCCGCCGACGGACCGATGCTGGCGCCGATGACCGAGCTGGCCGCGGACCTGTCGCGGCGTGGCGCCACGGTGGTCGGCATCGGCGGGGACGACGCGTTCTCCGCCGCGTGCGACGTACAGGTGCGCGGTCCGCGTCTTCCCGAGACACTGGCCCCGTTGGCGGCCATCGTCCCCGCCCAGCTCGTGGTCGAGGCGCTCGCGCGCGACCTGGGACTGGACCCCGATGCCCCGCGTGGCCTGGCCAAGGTCACGCGGACAGATCCCACAGGAGAAGGAGACCACTCATGAGCAGCAAGGCGGAGCAGATCCTGGCCGGACTCGGCGGGGCCGAGAACATCGTCGAGATCGAGGCGTGCATCACCCGGCTCCGGACCGAGGTGAACGACCCGGCCAAGGTCGACCAGGCCGCCCTCAAGGCCGCCGGGGCGCACGGCGTCGTGGCGTCCGGCCAGGTCGTGCAGGTCGTCGTCGGGCCGGAGGCGGACAACCTCGCCGACGACATCGAGGACCTGATGTGACGCAGGTACTCGCTCCCTGCCCCGGCCGGGTCATCGCGGTCACCGCCGTGCCCGACCCGGTCTTCGCCGCCGAGATGGTCGGTCCCGGCGTCGCGATCGAACCCACCGGCGAGGTCGTCACCGTGGTCGCACCGATCGCCGGACGGGTGCTCAAGCTGCACCCCCACGCGTTCGTGGTGCTCGGCGACGACGGCGTCGGCATCCTGGTCCACCTCGGCATCAACACCGTCCGGCTCGACGGTCGCGGCTTCGAGCTGCTCGCCACCGAGGGCGCCACCGTGGCCGCCGGCGACCCCATGGTGCGCTGGGACCCCTCGACCGTCGACGGCGAGGACATGTCGACCGTGGTGCCGGTCGTCGCGATGGACCGCCCGCAGGGGTCGGTCCCCGCCCCGGCCGCCGACCTCGTCGTCGCCACGGGCGACCCGCTGTTCACCGCGTGAGACCGACGGCACTGCTGCTCGACCTCGACGGCACGCTGGTCGACTCCGAGCCGCTGCAGCGGGCCGGCTACCAGCGGTTCTTCGACGCCCGCGGCTGGCCGGCTCCCGACCTGTCGGTCTTCACCGGCCGGCGGGCCGCCGACGTGTTCCCGACGCTGGCGGGCCCGTGGCAGGGCCACGACCCGGTCGCGCTCTCGGAGGAGGTCACCGGACTGGTGCCGCGTGACGTCCCGCCCGACCCGGTTCCGGGAGCCGTGGAGCTGGTGCGTGCGGCGGCGTCCGTCGGGGTCCGGGTGGCGATCGTGACCTCGGCCGGACCGGCCTGGGTGCAGACGGCGGTCGGGCAGGGACTGGGCGTGCTCGACCTGGTCGAGGTCGTCGTCACGGCGCAGGACGTCGTCGACGGCAAGCCCCACCCGGCCGGCTACCTGCTGGCCTGTGAACGGCTCGGGGTCGACCCCCGCGACGCCTGGGCCGTGGAGGACAGCGCCGCGGGCGTGGAGTCCGCAGCGGCTGCGGGGGTCGGTGCCGTCATCGGCGTCACCACCAGCGTCTCCGCGGGGGTGCTGGTCGTCGCGGGCGCGCACACGACGTACGCGGACCTGCGGCCGGTCGCGAGCCGGCTCACCGGCTGACCCGGTCGGCCCAGGACCGAGACGCGTCAGTCGTCGGTCGGGATGCTCATGGTGGCGAGCCACGTGGTCTCGGCCGGGCTCGGGTCGGTGTTCCCGGCGGCGTCCGTGGCCCGCACGGCCAGGGTGTGCCAGCCCGGGTCCAGGTCGGACAGACGCGTGTAGGAGTCGCAGGGGGTGTACGCCGCCTCGTCGAGGCTGCAGGCGAACGACGCGGGCTCGGTCGCGCTGAGCCAGAACTCTCCGCCGTCAGCCTCGGGGAACTCCTCGGACAGACTGGTGTCCGGTGGCGTGACGTCCTCGGTCGTGGTGGACGTCTCCGGACTCGGCGGCGACGGGGTCTCGGGCGTCGTGCCCGTCGTGCCCGTCGTGGCCGTTGCGTCCGTCGTGGCGGTTCCAAGGCTCGGCGAACCCGTCTCCGGGACCGGCCTCGTGGCCGGGCCAGGGGTCACGCCGGTCGTCGGGGCTGTCGTCCCCGGCGTCTCCGGTCGCCCGGACGCGCCCGGGTCCGAGCTGCCGGCGGACGCCGTCCCGCCCCCGGAGCCGGACACCTCATCGGTCGGGTCAGGCAGACCGGACTCACCGGCCGGCGTCGAACCTGCCAACACGGTCGGCTCGCTCGAGGACCCGCCACTCCCCGCGGTGAGGGCGACGTAGGCACCCGCTCCCAGGCTCATCGTCACCACCACGGCCATGAGTGCGTGGAACGGACGCGGGCCGGCCGCTTCACCGAGCAGGCGTGCGGTGGCGCGTGGCAGGCGGCGCCACCAGTCGACGAGTGGTCGTGGGGCCTTGTGTCGCATGCAGAGCAACTCCCGGGGTAGGTCACGGGCACCCCCGAGGTCCCTCCCCCACCCGCGACGTCACGAAGTGGGCCACGGTAACAGGAGGGCCCGAGGTCGGCCAGCGGCTCAGGCGGCCAGCCGCTGGTCCTGCTGGCGCGCCTCGCGGGTGAGCGCGACCTGGATCGCGCGGCGCTCTCGCTTGCTGCCCGTGGTCATCTTGTAGAGGGCCTTGAGCTGGCGCGGCAGGTTGCGCCGGGTGGTCGTGGCGAGCCAGCCGTTGGGCAGCGAGAGGCGGACGACCTTGTGCCAGGCCGAGTAGACCTGCTGCGGCATCGGCCGCGTGCAGTAGGTGAGGTCGTACTTCTCGAACAGCGCGCGGACCCGCGGCGCGATCTCGGCGTAGCGGTTGGACGGCAGGTCCGGGAACAGGTGGTGCTCGATCTGGTGGCTGAGGTTGCCGGTCATCACGTGCAGCGCCCGCGACCCGGAGATGTTGGCGCTCCCGAGCATCTGCCGGACGTACCACTCGCCCTTGGTCTCGCCGTCGATCGAGCGCCTCTCGAAGGTCTCGACACCCTCGGGGAAGTGGCCGCAGAGGATGACGGAGTTGCTCCACAGGTTGCGCACGATGTTGGCGGTGAAGTTGGCGGCCAGCGTGGGCAGGAACGAGCCGGTGGGAAGCGACAGCAGCGGGTGGGCGACGTAGTCCTTGGTGACCTGCTTGCGGATCTTGCCGAGGACCTCCTTCGCACGGCGCTGGAACTCGGGGTCCTTGGTCTGCTTCTTCTTGACCACGGCGCCGAGGTCGAGGTCGTAGGCGGCGATGCCGTACTCGAAGAACATGGCGTTGATGAAGCACCAGACCGGCTGGCCCAGGTGGAAGGGGGACCAGGTCTGGTCCTCGTCGACGCGCATGATGCCGTAGCCGAGGTCGTTGTCCTTGCCCACCACGTTCGTGTAGGTGTGGTGGACCTCGTTGTGGCTGTGCTTCCACTGCTCGGCCGGCGAGGCCATGTCCCAGTCCCAGGTCGTGGAGTGGATCTTCGGGTCGCGCATCCAGTCCCACTGGCCGTGGAGGATGTTGTGGCCGATCTCCATGTTGTCGAGGATCTTGGAGATCGAGAGACCGGCGGTGCCGAGCAGCCAGGCCGGCGGGAAGATGCTGAAGAGCAGCACCGCCCGGCTGCCGAGCTCGATGCTGCGCTGGGTCTTGATCATCCGGCGGATGTAGGCCGCGTCGTCGGCACCGCGGGAGTCGATGATGTCCTGCCGGATCGCGTCGAGCTCGAGGCCGAGCTGCTCGATGTCCTCGGGGGTCAGGTGGGCGATCGGGTTGTCGGGCTTCTTCTGGATGACGGTCATCGTGGCGTCAGTCCTTCCGGGGATGGTCGAGGTGGCACGCGCCGGCGGCGGCGCTGATGCAGGTCTGGATCTTGATGGCGCCGCTCTCACCGGGCACCGCGGTGGTGATCTGGCCGTTGCGGAGGTCGCGCACGCTGCCCTCGGTCATCGGCAGCACGCAGCTGAAGCAGATGCCCATCCGGCAGCCGCTGGGCATCAGCACGCCGCCGTTCTCCGCGACCTCGAGGATCGGTGTGGCGCCGTCGGCGACCAGGGTCTGACCGGTGCCGAAGCTGACCGTCCCACCGTCGCCGGGCTCGACCCGGGAGGTGCGGAACTGCTCGGTGAACAGCTCCAGGCCCTTGTCGGCGTGGAACTGCTCGAGCGCGGCGAGGAGTCCGGCCGGGCCGCAGGCGAAGGTACGACGCTCGGCGAGGTCGGGCACCAGCGCCGGGAGCTCCTCGACGTCGAGGACGCCGTGGACGTCGTCGTACCGCGCGACCAGCGTGATCGCGCCGGCCGCGGCCAGCGCCTCGAGGTCGCGCAGGAAGATCGAGTCGGGCCGGGTCGGAGCGACGTGGACGACCGTGACGTCGTAGTGCGCACTGCGGTCGGGACGGAGCACGCCCTCGTCGGTCGAGGGGAACAGGTTGCGCAGCATCCCGATCACCGGGGTGATGCCCGAGCCCGCGGTGACGAAGAGGAAGCGGCCACCGGTGGGCGGCAGCACGAACTCGCCGGCCGCCTGCTCGAGGTGGACCAGCGTGCCCGGCCGCATGTCGTGCACCAGGTGGTGGCTGACCAGCCCGTCGGGCACGGCCTTGACCGTCACCGCGATCCGGCGGTCGGCGCGGGGACCGTGGGTGAGCGAGTAGGCGCGCCACTGGCGGACCCCGTCGACGTCGACGCCGATCCGGACGTACTGGCCCGGGACGTGCCCGGCCCAGTCGGCGCCGGGGCGGATCACGAGGGTCGCCGCGTCGCGGGTCTCGGGGATCACCTGCTCGATCCGGCCGCGCAGGTCGGCACCCGCGCGCAGGGGTGCGAAGAGGTCGAGGAAGTCCGCGGGCACCAGCGGCGTGGTGACGGCCTCGGCCAGTCGACGCGCTCGGGTTCGCAGAGGGGACTCCATGACATCCATCCTGACTGAGCGGTACGCTCAACACATGACGTAGAGGCGTGAATCCCGCGCCATTTCTTGTTCGGAGATGACAAAGTGTCCGATCGGCTCACGCTGGAGGGCTCGCTCGTCGAGCTGCTGCGGGCGACCCTGCCCGAGGTCGCCGAGCACACGGTGACCGCGGTCCGCGAGGAGGTCCCGGCCTACAACGTGGGCCTGGGCGAGCAGATGGCCGCCACCATCGAGCAGGCGGTGCAGATGGCGCTGGCCGGCTTCCTCCGGGTCGCCGGCCGCACCGGCGACCCGGGCACCCCGCTCTCCCCGACCGTCGAGGGCGCCTACGCGCTCGGCCGAGGCGAGGCCCGGTCCGGCCGCTCGGCCGACGCGCTGCTGGCCGCCTACCGGGTCGGCGCCCGCGTCGCCTGGCGCGAGCTGTCGGCCACCGCGGTGGCGTCCGGGGTCTCGGCCGCCACCGTCGCCTCCTTCGCCGAGCTCGTCTTCGCCTACATCGACGAGCTCTCCGCGGCCTCGGTGGCCGGCCACACCGACGAGCTCGAGACCACCGGCCGGGTGCGGCAGCGCTTCCTCGACCGGCTCGCGATCGGCCTGTTGCGCGGCGAGCCGGCCGACGCCGTGACCGAGGCGGCCGAGCGCGCGGACTGGACTCCTCCCACGACGCTCACCGCCGTGCTGCTGCCCGAGGCGCAGGTGCGGCCCGTGCTGGGGCTCGTGGCCCCGGGTGCCCTGACGCCGAGCGAGCACGGACTGCCCGAGGGGCTGGCCGTGGTGCTGGTGCCCGACATGGGCGGCCGGTCGCGGACCCGGTTGCTGCGGATCCTCGCCGACCGCCACGCCGTGGTCGGGCCGGCCCGGCCGTGGCGGGAGGTGCGGGCGTCGTACGCCCGGGCGGTCCGCGGGCTGCCGCTGCGCCATGCGCCGGAACCGCTCGACACCGAGCACCACCTGGCGTCGCTGGTGGTGACCGCCGACCCCGAGGCGCTGGCCGACCTGCGGGCGCGGGCGCTCGCACCGCTCGCCGACGTGCGCCCGGCGACCGCCGAGAAGCTCGAGGCGACGCTGCGGTCGTGGCTGCTCCACCAGGGGCGCCGCGAGGACGTCGCCGCCGACCTCTTCGTCCACCCGCAGACCGTCCGCTACCGCATGAACCAGCTGCGCGAGCTCTACGGCGAGACGCTCGAGGACCCGCAGACGGTGCTGATGCTGACGCTCGCGCTGGCGTGAGCCGGCGGGGCACTTGTAACGCCGGGTTACTGACTGTTCCCACCCGGTTGCAGCACCGTGGGAACAGAAAGTAACCCGGCGTTACATGTGCTCAGCGGCGGGCGGCGGCCCTGGCGCGCTCGATCTCCTCGACCAGCTGCTCGGCGGGGACGGCGAACGCGGTGATCGGGACGACCGGGTCCGCGCCGGCGCCCTTGACGTCGATCACGACACCGGCGGGGCCGCGCGCCTGGATCCGGGCGCCGTGGACCTTCGACCACGGCCAGGTGGTGTCGGTGCGGTAGCCCCGGTAGCGGATCGACTCCGGCCCGATCTCGAGCCGCCAGCGGTGCAGCCGTCCCGTGACCAGCCGCCCGAAGTCAGGGAGGGCGGCGACCGCCGCGACGACGGTCACCAGGGTGAAGCCGGGCGACTCCAACGAGTCGAAGTCGGTGAGTGCGACGTAGGCCCACATCACGGCCACCGCCATCAGCGCCACCATCGCGCCGACCAGCGGCCACACCGTGGCCGCGGGCGCGAGGAAGGTCCGGATGCCGTCGGCACCGACGACCGGGTCGCGCCGGCGCCGGGGGCGCGCGAGCGATGACACGGCAGCGACCAGGAGCAGTCCGACGAACACGAGCATGGCCCGGAAGGACCATCCCAGAGCGCCGTCGGCGGCGAAGGACATCCCGAGCGCCATCGCGACCGCCACCGTCAGCGCCGAGATGACGGTGACCGTGAACCAGCGCGGGATCAGCCGAGAGGGCGAGCCGTCCTTCACCACGGCGTCACGGAGTCCCAGGCGTCGCCCACCGTCTCGGTCGCGCTGTCCCAGGTGTCGCTCACCGCGTCGGTGGTGCTGTCCCAGGCATCGCCCACCGTGTCGGTGATGTCGTCCCAGTTGTCGTAGACCCAGCCGACGCCGGCTGCCGCCAGACCCGCGACGGCAGCACCTCCGGCCACCACGAGCCACGCGGGCGCGGTGATCACGCCTGCCGCGACCAGGGCGGTCACGCCGACACCGACGGCGATCGAGGTGCCGGTCGTCAGCGCCACGCGGGTCCAGTCGCCGGTCTGGGTGCCTTCGTAGATGCCGAAGCCGGCGTCGATGAGGATGCCCGCAGGGCCGCCGAGGAAGCGGCCGCCCTTCTTGAGCCACTCGACCTTGCCGAGCAGGTCGTCGAGCTTCGCCCTGCCCGAGGGGGTGTCGGCGGAGCCCCTGATCCGCGGGTCGCCCGAGACCCGGCTCTTGCGGCGGAACTCCCGTGCCTCGGCCTTGTACTCGTTCGCCCTGTCCATCAGCGCGATGCCGGCCAGCCCGGAGCCAGCACCCGCGGCGAAGCTCGGGAGCAGGCTCTCGAGCGTCCCGAGGATGCTGTCGGAGGCGTCCTTCTCGCGGGCGTCGGCGACGTCCGGCGGCAGCTGCGCGTCGACCCAGTCGACGAAGTCCTGGTAGGCCTTCGTGGTGTCGTCGACGAGCGTGTTCCACAGCTCCACCTTGTCGACCGCGTCGTGGTACGCCGTCTCCTCGGCCGAGCCGGGCTCGAAGCTCGTGCCCGGCGCGTCCGGCGGCTGGTGGATGACGGTGCCCGTGACGGTGAGCCCGCCACTGCTGGCGCGGTCGCGGATCCCGGTCATGTCGTTGATGCAGCGCTGGAGCTTCGCGGCGTACTGGTCGAGCGAGGTCGCCGCCCGCTTGACCCGCTCCTCGTGCTTGTCGTTGGCCTTGAGGATGTCGCCGGCGAAGTTCTGGTAGGACGACGCGGTCTCGCCCTCCCAGCTGCCCCGCGCATCGTTGCGGGCGTCCTGCTGGTCGTCACCGGCGGTCTCGAGGTTCGACGCCAGGGTGTCGCGCAGCCAGGACGCGGCCTTGGTCACGGCTCCCGGGTCGCCGTCGACCCTGGTGTCCATCGAGGTCATTCGCCCAACCTCGCCATCGAGTCGAACTCCGCGGCGATCTCGGCCTCGGTGCGACCGAGGGCATCGGCCACGTCGCGCACCAGCTCGCCGATCCCGACGTTGATCAGTGCGATCTCGCCGGCGGTCTCGCTGACCGCGGCGAGGATCTCGGAGACGTACGCCGAGCCGTACCCGGCGTCGACGGCACCGGGTGCGCTGCCGGCCGACCCGTCGATGGTCGACGCGGCATCGTCGTGGCCGCCGGCGATGCGGGCGGCCGCGCCTGCGTCGAGTCGTAGCGTCACGCGCCCACCTCCTGCGGCGGTCCCGGACGGAACTCCTCCGGCACGGCGACGTCGAGCAGCTTGAGGTCGAACGG
>CAWIKJ010000024.1:0-60979 GCA_963836745.1 uncultured Actinomycetota bacterium | reverse complement strand
CAGCCGCTCCACGGCGACGACCTCGACCTCGTCGAGGATTAGCGGGGGCGGGGTGACGGTCATGGTCATCGGTCGGCCTTCCGGGTCGAGCGTCCGAGCGGGACCACCGACGGGTGCCGGACACGGGTGCGGGGATCACGCGGCGCGGCAACCCGGACACGTCGCGCATCGTCTCCTGGTGAGCACCTCGGCCGGGGCCAGGCCGAGACGATGCGGCCCTCGCACATCGCCACCAGGTGGTCGGCGAAGCGGGCCGCGAGGTTGAGCTCGTGGAGCACCATCACGATGGTCGTGCCGCGCCCGGCGTTGAGGTCGCGGAGCAGCTCCAGCAGCTCCATCTGGTGGGCGACGTCGAGGTACGTCGTCGGCTCGTCGAGCAGCAGGAGGTCCGTGCCCTGCGCCAGCGCCATGGCGACCCACACCGCTGCCGCTGACCGCCGGAGAGCTCGTCGACGTCGCGGTGGCGAGGTCGGTGGTGCCGGTAGCGCAGCGCCTCGGCCACCGCCGCGTCGTCGTCGCTTGTCCCAGCGGTGGAACATTCCGCGTGCGGTTGCCGCCCGCGCGACACAGGTCGACGACGCTGACGCCCTCCGGCGTCACCGGCGCCTGGGGCAGACAGTCCGAGGGTGCGGGCCACCTGACGGGTCGGCGCCCGGTGGATCTCCACGCCGTCGAGCAGCACCGAGCCGGCCGTGGGCCGCAGCAGCCGGGCCAGGCCGCGCAGCAGCGTCGACTTGCCGCAAGCGTTGGCACCGACGACGGCGGTGATCGCGCCGTCGGGGACGGTCAGCGAGAGCTGGTCGACGACCGTGCGCTCGCCGTAGCCGAGGCTGACCGCGTCGGCGACCAGCCGGCCGGTCCTGGTCGGGGTGATCAGGGTGGCGGTCACGCCACTCTCCTTCCGGTAGCGCCGCGGGCGAGCAGCCACAGCAGGAACGGGGCCCCGAGCGCGCCGGTCACGACGCCCACGGGGAAGTTGATGTCGGCGAGCAGGTAGTCGGCGACGTAGTCACCGCCGACGACGATGACGGCGCCGGTGAGGCCGGCGCCGAGCAGCGTGGTCCGGCCGGCGTTGAGGGCGCGGGCGATGGGACCGGCCAGGAACGAGACGAAGGCGATCGGCCCGGCGGCCGCCACCCCGACCGCGCTGAGCAGCACGCCGAGCACCAGCAGCAGGTCCGTACGCCGGGGCGTGACGCCCAGCCCGGCGGCGGCGTCCTCCCCCAGCTCGGTCGCGCGCAGCGAGCGGGCCAGCACGGCGGTGACCGGCAGCAGGACGAGCAGCAGCACGGCCAGCAACCGGATCGTCGGCCAGTCCGCGCGGCTCACGCTGCCGGTGAGCCAGCGCAGCACCAGCTGCGCGTCGTACTCGTCGACCCGCGTGAACACGTACTGGATGACGGCCTGCAGGGCCGCGGCTGCCCCGATGCCGACCAGCACCAGCTTGTGACCACCGCTGGTGCCGGCCGTCAGCCTGACCACGGCCGCGACACCCAGCGCGCCGGCCACCGCGACGACCGAGACGGCGGTGCCCTCGAGGCCCACCAGCACGATGGCGACCACGGCCGCGGCGCTCGCGCCCAGGCTGATGCCGATGATGTCGGGGCTCGCCAGGGCGTTGCGCAACGTGGCCTGGAAGATCGCGCCGGAGACGCCGAACGCGACCCCGACCAGGGCCCCGAGCACCGCCCGCGGGAGCTTGCTCTCCAGCACGATGTAGGACGCCCCGGGGATCTCGGTGCCGGTGAGGATCCGGACGAAGTCGGGGACGGTGACGGTGTAGTCGCCGAGCAGCACCCGGGCGGCGAGGACCGCGACCAGGACGGCCGCCAGGCCGCCGATGACGCCGCGGTGCCGACGCCGGCCGCGTCCGCGGGCACGACGCACGGCCGCCACGTCCACCTCGACCCGGCCCTCGGGGTCGAGCAGCGCGGTCGTCATCACAGCGCCGCCGCCCGGCCGCGCCGGATCAGGAGCAGGAAGACGGGCACGCCCACCACCGCGGTCATGATCCCGACCTGCACCTCCGACGGCGGCAGCACGACCCGGCCGAGCGGTGTCGGCGAGCACCGTGACCGCGGCCCCGACCAGGGCGCTCAGCGGCAGGACCACGGCGTAGTCGCCGCCCACCAGCGCCCGCACCGCGTGCGGCGCCATCAGCCCGACGAACGCGATCGGTCCGGCGAGGGCCGCGCCGGTCCCGGCCAGCAGCACCACGGCCACGCCGATCACGACCCGGTCGACCGCCGTACGGCGTCCGAGGCCGCGGGCCACGTCGTCACCGAGCGCGAGGGCGTTGAGCACCCGCGCGCCGGTGAGCGCGAGGACCGCGCCGACCACGAGGAACGGCAGCCCGGTCAGCAGCACCTCGAAGCCGCGGCCGCCGACGGTGCCGACCTGCCACAGCCGGAACGTCGCCATCGTCTGCCGGTCGACGAGCAGCACCGCGGAGGTCCAGCTGCTGACCGCCGCGGTCACGGCGGCGCCGGCGATCGCCAGCTTCACCGGCGTCGCGCCGTCGCGGCCGAGGGAGGCCACGACCTGCACGAGCACGGCGGCGACGGCCGCGCCGAGGAACGCGAACCACACGTACGCCGAGAGCGACGAGACGCCCGAGCACGGAGATCGCCAGCACCATCGCCAGGCAGGCGCCGGCGTTGATGCCGAGGATGCCGGGGTCGGCCAGCGGGTTGCGGGTCAGCCCCTGCAGGCAGGCGCCGGCGAGGCCGAGGCCGGCGCCGACCGCCAGCGCGAGCACGGTGCGCTCGAGCCGGGCCCGGGAGACGGCGTACAGCGGATCGCTGGTGTCGAACAGCGTGCCCGGCGAGACGTCGCGGGCGCCGACCAGCACCGACGAGCGCGGCCGCCCCGGCCGTCGTCGCGACCAGCGACGGCCACGACGGCAGCCCGTGCCCACCCGGCGCCGCGTGGCGGGCCGGGTGGGCGCGGGGCTGTCGACGAGGGTCACGCGCCGTCGATCGCCTCGGCCACCTCGGGGACGAAGTGCTCGATGACGTAGGGGATGGAGAGCGGGGACGGGTTGGTCACCGCGAGGCTGACGTGCTTGTCCTCCTCGGCGTAGGCGTGACCGTCCTCGATCGCGGGGATCTGACCGACCAGGTCGTGGCCGGCGAACGTCTCCAGGTCACCGGGGTTCTCCGACCAGGTGAGGAACACGTCCGACTCCAGCTCGGAGGACTGCTCGGCCGAGACCGTCCCGTAGAACTCGCCCGGCTTGATCGCGCCGGCGACGGCCGGGGCGTCGACCAGCCCGAGGTCGTGCATGAGCGAGACCCGCGGGTCCTCGGGCGCGTAGATGCCGACGGTGCTCAGGTCGGCGGTCGAGAGGTAGCCGAAGATCAGCGAGGACCCCTCGAGCTGCGGGTACTCGGCCGTGGCCTCGTCGATCGCGGCCTCGGTCTCGGCCGTGACCTCGGCGGCCAGGTCGCTGCGACCGAGGGCCTGGCCCACCATCTCCAGCTGGGTCTGCCACGGCGTGGTCCACGGGTTCTCCGGGAACGCGACGACCGGCGCGATCTTGCTGAGCTTCGTGTACTCCGCCTCGGTGATGCCCGAGTTGGTGGCGAGGATGACGTCGGGCTGGGCCTCGGCGACGTCCTCGATCGGCGCACCGTCGGCGTCGTCGTAGCGCACCGGCGCCTCGACGCCCAGCGCCTCGACCTCGGCGTCGAACCAGTCGCTGGAGCCGCCGGCGTTGCCGCCCCAGGTCAGCTTGGTCGCCGCCACCGGCACGACGCCGAGCGCCAGCGCGTTGTCCTGGTCGGTCCAGCCCAGGGTCGCGACCCGCTGCGGCTCCTCCTCGATGGTGGTCTCGCCGAAGGCGTGCTCGATGGTGACCGGGAAGGCGTCGGACTCGACCTCGGTCTGGGCCTGCGCCTCGACCTGGTCGGTGGTGGAGCCGGTGGAGCAGGCGGCCAGCACGGGGGCGGCCAGGAGCGGCGGCCAGCGCGAGCGTCGTACGGCGGGGAAGCGAGACCATCACGGATCCTCTAGTTAGGTGAGCCTTACCTCGGTAAGGCTAACCTAACTTCGGATCCGCGTCAGATGGGGGTGCGGTGGAAGCTCTGGAACGACCGCGACGGCGTCGGGCCGCGCTGGCCCTGGTAGCGGGACCCGTACTTCTCCGAGCCGTAGGGGTGCTCCGAGGGCGAGGACAGCCGGAAGAAGCAGAACTGGCCGATCTTCATGCCCGGGTAGAGCTTGATCGGCAGCGTCGCGACGTTCGCCAGCTCGAGCGTCACGTGGCCGGAGAACCCGGGGTCGACGAAGCCGGCGGTGGCGTGGGTGAGCAGCCCGAGCCGGCCCAGCGACGACTTGCCCTCGACGCGGGCGGCGATGTCGTCGGGCAGGCTCACGACCTCGTACGTCGACCCGAGCACGAACTCGCCCGGGTGCAGGATGAACGGCTCGTCCCCCTCCGGCTCGACCTGCCGGGTCAGGTCGGACTGGTCGGCCGCCGGGTCGATGTGGGGGTAGCGGTGGTTCTCGAACACCCGGAAGAACCGGTCGAGCCGGACGTCGATCGACGACGGCTGCAGCATCGTCGGGTCCCACGGGTCCATCCGGACCCGCCCTGCATCGATCTCGGCCAGGATGTCGCGGTCGCTCAGCAGCACGGGTCGTAACCTACCCGCCCCCACCTGCGACGCCCCGCAGGTCCGGTAGCATCGCCGACCGCACCCATGCGGATGTAGCTCAGTTGGTAGAGCGCGACCTTCCCAAGGTCGATGTCGCGAGTTCGAGTCTCGTCATCCGCTCCAACTCCTCGGTCGTTCGCGGAGGCCCTCCAGCGACGCCCAGTTCGGCCGGGCATCGCCCTGCTGCCCGCCTGAACGAGGACGAGCGGCGACGAACTGACAGTTCCTGGGGGGCGGACCCCACAGCCATCCCACCCCACGCCGGATGTGAAACTTGACCATTCGTGTGACTCATGGGGACAGTGGTACGTCTCTTCCCCTGACGTGAGGTCCGCGACATGTCTCGGTTCCCCGCCACCCTGACCCGCCTGCCGCCCCGCCACCGCGCCGTCGTGGTGGCGGTCGTCGCGCTGCTGCTGCTGGTCACCACCGCGCTGCTGGTCCCCCGTGGCGACGGTGATCCGGACGAGGGGGCGCTCGCCCCCGTCACCGGCCCGACGTACGCCGCCCGCGACTCGGCACCCGGACCCGGCGTCGTGTCGGCCCAGGACCGGGCCGAGATCGACCGGGTCCTGGCGCAGGCGCCGGCCCGCGTCAGCCCCCGCCTCTCCGCGACCGACCTCGCCGAGCGGCTGGTGCGCTGTGCGGAGTTCGAGGAGCAGCGCTACTGCCTCGGCGTCGGCTGGACCACGGCCGACCCGGAGCTGGTCCGCGCCCGCGCCACCGCCGCCCCCCATGCCGCGAGCCGCTCGATCTTCGTCGAGAGCACCGGCGACCTCTCCACCGCCGACCTGCTCGCCCAGCGCGCGGCGCTCGACCCGGCGGCGCGGCTGGCCGCGGAGCGCAGCGAGCTGGAGGCGGCGGCCCGCGGCGTCAGCAAGGTCGTGCTGCTGCGCCACCAGGTCCTCGGCGAGCCGCTGCCGGACGGGTTCCTCGAGCGCCACCCCGAGGCCCGGGCCAGCGCCACCGGCACGACGGCCGCCCGGACCGCGACGACCAAGAAGCTGAAGGACTACCCCGGCCGGTCCACGGTGCTGCGTCCCAAGCAGACCCGTGCGCAGCGCACGACGTACTGGTGCGGCCCCACCACGATGCAGATGATCGCGTGGGGCTGGCAGGACGAGCGCAAGGGCCAGGGGCACTGGGCCGACAAGCTCGGCACCACCACGTCGGGCAGCTCGATCTCGGAGATGGTGCGGGTCATCAACGGCACCACCGGGTGGGACAAGGCGAAGTACGCCGGCGACTACATCGTGCTCGACGTCTCCGACTGGTCCTACAAGCAGTGGCTGCTGCTGCAGATGCGGCACATCGAGGACTACCGCGCGCCGGTCGTGCTGCACCCGATCCTGCTCCAGAAGTTCTACCCCTACCTCGACGACGACGCCTCGGGCCACTTCCAGGTCGGCCGCGGCTACGACAAGCGCGGCGGGAAGCCGGCCCACCTCGGCTACTTCGAGCCGTGGAACCAGCAGCGGTTCGACCCGTCCGAGCCCCGCATCGCACGGGTCCAGTGGCGCAGCGCCTACCAGAGCTACCGCGCCAACCAGGCCCACCCGCACCAGAACATCGGGGTCTGAGGTGCGGAACCGACGCGTGGCCCGCGCTGGCGCTTGCAGCGCTGCTGCTGACGGCCTGCACCGGCGACCCGGAGCCGACCGGACGCGCGACGCCTCCGACGGGGTCGGCCACCCCGACGACACCGGAGCCGAGCGAGACCACGGACGAGCCGAGCGCCACCGACTCCCCCACCGACGCGCCAGCAGCCGGGTTGCTCGACTGGCGGCCGGTGCGAGGACCGGTCTCCGACGAGGTCACCGTCAGCGGGGAGTGGACCCTGACCCTGGTCGACGGCGGCGACACCGTCGCCCTCGACGGCCCGAACCCCGACGACTTCGAGGCTCCCGCCGGCTACCGGTTCACCGAGGCACTGATCGACGGGCAGTACGCCGTCGTGGTCGCCGAGCACGAGCAGGCGACGCGTCCCAACATCGTGTCCGTGGTCGACCTCGAGTCCGGCGAGACCACCGAGGCCGACACCCCGCCCGGCGTCGGCGGCGCCTGGGCGCTGGGCTCGGGCCTGCTGGCGACCACGGTCCGGCAGGGCCAGGACTACTGCGTCGTCGTCGTGGACCTCGTCACCGGCCGCTCCCGCCCCGGCCCCTGCGTGCCGCCCCGGCACGGCATCACCAGCGTGAGCGTGAGCCCCGCGGGGATCGCGGCCACGACGTTCGACGACGGCCGACCCTCGTGCCGCACCCTCAACCGCGTCGAGGGCACCTCCTTCGAGCCGCTGGCCGGGGTCGAGGAGTGCGCCGGCTGGGAGGCGGTCCTCACCGAGAACGCCGCCGTCTGGGGGGTCGTGCCGCAGGAGCGGCGGATCGAGGCGGCGGAGTACTACGCCGACAGCGGCTCCGGACCGGTCGAGCTCGGCCCCGGGACCACCGGCACCCTGACCTGGTGCGGCGACGCGGCGTACGTCGTCCGCGACCCGCAGCGCGGCTCCGACCCCGCGCGGCTGCTGCGGATCGACCCGGCCGGCTCGACCGAGGTCGTCTACGAGTCCGCCGCCACCGGCCGCGCCTTCCTCTCGGCCCCCCGCTGCGGCGGCACCGACCTCACGCTGACCGCGTTCAGCGCGGCCGGCGACGAGCAGGTCACGGTCCCGGTCCGATAGCCGGACGCTGCAGCCGGAAAGTTCCTCACCCGGCGTCACGTCCGCCGGTCTCGCCCGTTGCCTGCGTAGGGGTGGTGGGGCAGCAGCGGTGCCCCGCCACCCCGCCACCTACGCTGGCGGCGTGACGGAGTTCTCCGGGTTCCCGGTCAGCGCGCTCGACTTCTACGACGACCTCGAGGTGGACAACACCCGCTCGTTCTGGGAGCAGCACAAGCCGACCTACGACGCCGACGTGCGCGCCCCGATGCTCGCGCTGGTCGCCGCGCTCGAGCCGGAGTTCGCCCAGTCCGGGCTGCCCGTGAAGGTGTTCCGTCCCCACCGCGACGTCCGGTTCGCCAAGGACAAGACCCCCTACAAGACCCACCAGGGTGCGTTCGTGCCGTCCGGCCACGCGACCGGCTGGTACGTCGAGATCTCCGCCCGCGGCACCCGGGTCGGGGCGGGCTTCTACGACGCCGGCGGGCCGCGGCTGGCGGCGATCCGCGAGGGCATGGCGCACGACCGCACCGGGCCCGAGCTGGAGGGCATCCTCGCCGACCTGACCCGCGAGGGCTTCGAGATCAGCGGCGAGCGGCTCAAGACCACGCCGCGCGGGTACGCCGCCGACCACCCGCGCATCGAGCTGCTGCGGCACAAGCAGCTGATGGCCGGCAAGCGCTACGGCTTCGAGGCCGACGCGATCGGGCCGGGCCTGCTCGACCGGGTGCGCGACGACTGGCGGCTGCTGCGGCCGCTGGTGGAGTGGGTGGCGACCCACGCCCGCACCTGACGGCCGGCACCCCAACGGTCGGCTCGGGGGAAACCGCGGTCCCTCAGTGAGGCTGCCAGGCGTCCTCGTCGGCGGTCCGCGAGGTGACCTCGTCGGGCAGCTTGCCGAGGGCGAGCTGGGCGATGGTGACGTGCTCGAAGACGTCGCGCAGCGAGTGGCGGGCCGCGATCCAGACGTGCTGGAGCACGGCGGCCTCGTCGTTGTAGCTGACCGCCTCGGGCCGCAGGCCGTAGACCGAGACCAGCGGACCGTCGACGGCGCGGATCACGTCGGCGACGGAGACGGCGTCGGCGGCGCGGGCGAGCCGCCAGCCACCGGACTGTCCCCGCTGGGAGATCACGACGCCGGCGCGGCGGAGGTCGGCGAGGATCGCCTGGAGGAAGCCGTGCGGGATGTCCTGGCGGCGGCCGAGCTCCTCGGCGCTGATCGCCGAGCGCTCGGTCTCGCGCGCGATCTCGATCAGGGCCCGCAGGGCGTAGTCGGACTTGGCGGAGACGCGCATGGCGCCAGTCTGTCAGACCGAGTCGAGCGACTCGCTCGACTCGGTGGTCCGGGTCACATGTGAGCCGGCGGACCGTCGCGTTTCCTTGCATGCAGGGTGGCGGCCGGTGATACTTGTTGTTACCGGTGAGTAGGAAGACTCAGACCCCGAGAACGAACAGGTGAACCAGTGAGCCACTACAAGAGCAACCTTCGCGACATCGAGTTCAACCTCTTCGAGGTCCTCGGACGCGACGAGGTCCTCGGCGAGGGGCCCTTCGCGGAGATCGACTCCGAGACCGCTCGGGCGATCCTGTCCGAGGTCGACCGCCTGTCCCGCGAGGACCTGGCCGCGTCGTACGAGGACAGCGACCGCAACCCCCCGGTCTTCGACCCGCAGACCAACACCGCCCCGGTGCCCGAGTCGTTCCAGAAGAGCTACCAGGCCTGGATGGACGCCGAGTACTGGCGGCTCTCGATCCCCGAGGAGCTCGGCGGCACCCCCGCCCCCTCGACCCTGAACTGGGCGATCGGCGAGATGGTGCTCGGCTCGAACGCCCCGATCTGGATGTACGCCGCCGGCCCGAGCTTCGCCAGCATCGTGCACCGCAACGGCAACGAGCGCGACCACAAGATCGCGCAGTTCATGGTGGACCAGCAGTGGGGCAGCACCATGGTGCTCACCGAGCCGGACGCCGGCTCCGACGTGGGCGCCGGCCGCGCCAAGGCGACCGCCAACGAGGACGGCTCGTGGAACATCGAGGGCGTCAAGCGCTTCATCACCTCGGCCGAGCACGACATGAGCGACAACATCATCCACCTCGTGCTGGCCCGCCCGGTCGGCGTCGACGGTGTCGGCGGCCCCGGCACCAAGGGCCTGTCGCTCTTCATCGTCCCCAAGATCCACTTCGACCACGAGACCGGTGAGCTCACCGGCGAGCGCAACGGCGTCTACGTCACCAACGTCGAGCACAAGATGGGCATCAAGGTGTCCAACACCTGCGAGCTCACCTTCGGCGACCCGTCCGTGGGCGGCGGCGAGCCCGCCAAGGGCTGGCTGCTCGGCGAGGTCCACGACGGCATCGCGCAGATGTTCCAGGTCATCGAGAACGCGCGGATGATGGTCGGCTCCAAGGCCATCGCCACGCTGTCGACCGGCTACCTCAACGCGCTCGACTACGCCAAGTCGCGCGTCCAGGGTGCCGACCTGACGCAGGCCGCCGACAAGACGGCCCCGCGCGTCACCATCACCCACCACCCCGACGTACGCCGCTCGCTGATGACGCAGAAGTCCTTCGCCGAGGCGATGCGCTCCCTGGTGCTCTACACCGCGTCCTGGCAGGACCGGGTGATGCTGGCCGAGCACGACGGCGAGAAGGACGAGCTCGCCGCCGCGGTCAACGACCTGCTGCTGCCGATCGTGAAGGGCTACGGCTCGGAGCGCTCGTGGGTGCTGCTCGGCACCGAGTCCCTGCAGACGCTGGGCGGTTCGGGCTTCCTCACCGAGTACCCCATCGAGCAGTACGTGCGCGACGCCAAGATCGACACCCTCTACGAGGGCACCACCGCGATCCAGGGCCAGGACTTCTTCTTCCGCAAGATCGTCAAGGACCAGGGCCGCGCCCTGGGCCACCTGGCGAAGGAGATCGAGGGCTTCATCGCGAGCGAGGCCGGCAACGGCCGGCTCAAGCAGGAGCGGGCGCTGCTCGCCACCGCGCTCGAGGACGCCAACGCCATCGTCGGTCACATGATCAACGACCTGATGTCGGCCGACGCGTCCGCCGAGGGCGGCGACCTCCGCAACATCTACAAGGTCGGCCTCAACACCACCCGGCTGCTGATGGCCCTCGGCGACGTCGTCTGCGCCTGGCTGCTGCTGCGCGGCGCCGAGGTCGCGCTGACCAAGCTGTCCGGCGACGTGTCGGAGAAGGACCAGCGCTTCTACGAGGGCAAGGTCGCCGCGGCGCAGTTCTTCGCGCAGCACAACCTGCCCAAGATCGCGCGCCGAGCGGAAGATCGCCGAGGGCATCGACCTGGCGCTGATGGACCTCGACGAGGCCGCCTTCTGAGCCCGGCGGCGCCCACCTGCGCGTAATCTGCTCGATAGGTCCCCCGCCCTCACCACCAAGGAGTCCCCATGGGAATCGGTGTTGGAATCCTGCTGCTCGTGCTCGGCCTGATCCTGGTCCTGGAGGCCATCGACCTCCCGGCCTCGGTCACCGACGCCATCGACGCCACGACCATCGGCTGGATCTGCGTCATCGCCGGCGTGCTCGCGCTCGTGCTGGCGCTGGTCATGAACCAGCAGCGCTCGAAGACCACCCACGTCGAGGAGCGCCGCCAGCTCTGACGCTCGTCCTCACTTCCGGGTGGCCGGCCGCAGCTCGCGGCCGGCCACTGCCATGACCGCCTCCCCCAGCCGCGCCAGCGTCGGCGAGTCCAGCCGCCAGCGCATCCAGTGCAGGGGTACGTCGACGCGGTAGCCACCGCTCAGCCGGACCAGGCTCCCGTCGCGCAGGCCCGGCGCCAGCTGGTGCTCGGGCAGCAGCCCCCACCCGAGGCCGCGGCGCACCGCCTCGAGGAAGTCGTCCGAGGTCGGCACCCGATGCACCACGGGCGGGTCGCCCACCCCCCGCGCCGCCAGCAGGTCGTGCTGCAGGTCGTCCTTCTCGTTCAGCCGGATCACCGGCATCCGCGCCCAGTCGTGGCCGCGCCCGCGCCGCCACCGCTCGGCGTACGCCGGGGCCGCGGCCGGCAGGTAGCGCATCGCACCCAGGGCGGTGACCCGGCAGCCCTGCACGGGGGTCGGGTCGGAGGTGATGGCGGCCAGCACCTCGCCGCGCCGGAGCAGGTCGGAGGAGAACGCCTGGTCCTCGACGTGGACCCGGAGCGCGACCGCCTCCCAGCCGGCGACCTCGGCGACCACCTGCCGGAACCAGGTCGCGAGCGAGTCGGCGTTGACGGCGACCGCCAGCCCGGTCGGCGCACCCGCGTCGTCGAGCGCGAGCCGCGTCTCCTCGCCGAGCAGCCGGTACTGACGGGCCAGCCGCAGCAGCACCTCGCCGGCCGCGGTGGGCCGGCACGGCGTGGTCCGCTGCACCACGACCTGGCCCACGGCGGCCTCGAGGGCCCGCACCCGCTGGCTGACCGCCGACGGCGTGATCGACAGCGCCCGGGCGGCCGCGTCGAAGGTGCCGTGCTCGGCGATCGCCAGCAGCGTCGCGAGCTGGCCGGCGGGCAGGTCCACGACCTCAGCCTAGATGAAGCATTGCTGTTGGATCATGAGAATCATTCGTTGGTCTTCAGCCCGGGCCGCGGCCTAGCGTCGGTGGCGTGCTCCTCGACACCGCGACCGGCTTCGTCACCGGCCTCTCCCTCATCATCGCCATCGGCGCCCAGAACGCCTTCGTGCTCCGGCAGGGTCTGCTGCGGTCCCACGTCGGCGCGGTGGTCGCGATCTGTGCGGTCTCCGACCTGCTGCTGGTCGTCGCGGGCGTGGCGGGGATCGGCACGATCCTCGAGGAGGCACCGGTCGCCATCACCGTCGTCCGGTGGCTCGGCGTCGCGTTCCTGACCTGGTACGGCGTGAGCTCGCTGCTCCGCGCCCGCGCGTCCCGACTCGCTGCGGGCCGCGGCCGGGGCCGCGTCCGGTCGGCGTACGGCCGTGGCCACCGCGCTCGCCCTCACCTGGCTCAACCCCCACGTCTACCTCGACACGGTGCTGCTGCTCGGCTCGATCGCCCAGCAGCACGGCACCGACGGCCGCTGGTGGTTCGCGCTGGGCGCCGGGGCGGCCAGCCTGGTGTGGTTCACCGGGCTCGGCTACGGCGCCCGCCGCGCCAGCGGCGTGCTCTCCAGCCCGGGCGCCTGGCAGGTGCTCGACGTGCTGATCGGCCTCACGATGCTCGCCATCGCGGCGAAGCTGGCCGTGGGGTGAGTCGGTCAGCCCTCGGTGGGTGGCGCCGGGGGCTCCTCCACGACGACCACGCGGACGCAGCTGCCGACGACCGAGGCGTCCTCGGCGGAGGTCAGCGTCAGCACGCCCGTCGCCCGGTCGTAGAGGCCGACGTACGGCGCCAGGTCACCGTTCTTGAAGCGCACCCGGTCGCGGCCCGTCTGGTAGACGAACTTGGCGGTCTCGCCATCGGCGAAGACGTACCGGTTTCCCTTCAGGAACGAGAGATCGCCGGCCACCGGGCTGTCGACGACTGCGACGTCGGTGGCTGAGCAGGTGAACTCGCCGTTCTTGGGACCCACGGGGGTCTTGGAGGAGGTTGCCGTCGCGGAGACGGTCGGGACCGAGAGGATGAGCGCGCCACACAGCGCGGTCATGATGCGGGGGGTCATCATGGTCCGCACGCTAGGGCACGACCCGCCGCTGCGTGGGCGAACGAACCAATTGGTCCCGCCGGGGCCGCCCGGGGTCGACCTAGGGTGGCGGCATGACCACGGTCGGGATCGTCTCGCCCGGCGCCATGGGATCGGCGCTCGGGCGGGCCTGGCGCGCGGGCGGCGCCCGGGTCGTGGCGACCGTCGAGGGGCGCTCCGCGCGGACCCGCGACCTGGCGCACGGCCTCGAGCTGCTGCCGACGCTGGCCGACGTGGTCGCCGACGGCCGACGTGGTGGTCAGCGTCTGCCCGCCCGCGGCGGCGCGAGCGGGTGCTGGACGACGTGGTCGCCGCGGCCGGCGACGCCCGCCCGCTGCTCGCCGACCTCAACGCCGTCTCCCCCGACACCATGGCGGCGCTCGACGAGCGGGCCCGCGGCGAGGGGTTCGCCCTCGTCGACGGCTCGATCAGCGGCGGTCCGCCGCGTCCGGGCGGCGACACGCTCGTCTACCTCAGCGGGGCGGACGCCGGGGTCGCTCGCCGCGTGGCCCGCCGACGGGATCCGGGCGCGGGTGGTGGGCGACCGGGTCGGGACGGCCTCGGCGGTGAAGATGTGCACGGCCTCGGTCTACAAGGGCACGACCGCCGTGTGGGCGCAGGCGCTGCAGACCGCGCACGCCCTCGGCGTGCTCGACGTCGTGCTCGCCGACCTGGCCGAGGAGCACCCCGACCAGGTGGCGACGGCCGCCCGGCGGATCGGGGTCGCGACCAGCAAGGCCCACCGGTTCGTCGGCGAGATGGAGCAGATCGCGCACACCCAGGCGGCCGCGGGTGCGTCCGGCGAGCTGTTCGCCGGGATGGCGGCGGTCTACCGGCGGCTGGCCGCGACCGACCTGGCCGCGCTGCCCCCCGAGCGGGCAGCCGACCTCACCGACCTCGCCGCCGTGCTGCAGCGGCTGTCGGCGGACTGAGGAGCGCTCGGGTCAGCGAGCGGCCCGGGCGGGCTTGTCCCACGTCTGGCGACGGGTGTCGGGACGCTGGGTGCGCCGGCCCTGGTAGCCGCCGCGGCTGCCGCCGCCGTGGCCCGCCGGACGCGTCCCGGCGTACGGCGACGCGACCTGCGCCGCCGACCGGCCTGGGCGGCGTCGACGAGCCCGCCTCGGCGAGCGCCTCCGCGGTCATCGGCTTCGGGGCCGAGCGCAGGTCGTGGTGGAGCACCTCGACCTTGGCGTCGCGCTGCTGCCGCACGACCTGGCCGGCCATCTTGGGCGTGGTCAGCGTGATGACGCAGCCGTCGGCGCCGGCGCGGGCGGTGCGGCCCGAGCGGTGCAGGTAGGCCTTGGCGTCGGTGGCGGCGTCGAAGTGGATGACGAGCGAGACGTCGTCGACGTGGATGCCGCGCGCGGCGACGTCGGTCGCGACGACGGCCTGCGCCTGGCCGCGGGTGAAGCGCTCGAGGTTCCGCTCGCGCACCCGCTGCGAGAGGTTGCCGTGCAGGTCGACGGCCTGGACCCCGGCGGTGGTGAGCGCCTCGGCCAGCTCGACGGCACCGTCGCGGGTCCGGGTGAAGACGATCGAGCGGCCGTTGGCCGCGATCAGCTGCTGGGTGGCCTCGACCTTGTCGCGGAAGCCGCCCACGACCATCGTGTGGTGGGTCATCGTGGTGACGGCACCGGCGTTGGGGTCGAGCTCGTGGACGCGCGGGTTGCGCAGGTGGCTGCGGACCAGCCGGTCGACGTCACCGTCGAGCGTCGCGGAGAGCAGCATCCGCTGGCTGCCGGCGGGGGTCCGGCCGACCAGCTTGTCGATGGCCGGGTAGAAGCCGAGGTCGCAGAGGTGGTCGGCCTCGTCGAGGACCGTCACCGCGATGTCGTCGAAGTGGACGAAGCCCGCGCTCGACGAGGTCCTCGAGGCGGCCCGGGGTCGCGACCACGATGTCGGTGCCCTGGCGCAGCTGGCGCTTCTGGCGGTCGTACGGCGTCCCGCCGTAGACCGTGGTGAGCCGCAGGTTGCACGGGCGCGGGCGAGCGGGTACATCGCCTTGGTCACCTGGTTGGCGAGCTCGCGGGTCGGGACGATCACGAGGGCGCGCGGCCGGCTGGGGCGGCTGCGGGCGCCGGCGAGCCGGGCCAGCAGCGGGATGCCGAAGGCGAGGGTCTTGCCGGAGCCGGTGCGCGCGCGGCCGAGGACGTCGGCGCCGCTCAGCGCGTCGGGGATGACGGCGGCCTGGACCGGCGTCGGCTCGGTGATGCCGACCTCGGCGAGGGCGGCGGTCAGCGCGGCGGGCAGCGTGGCGAAGGAGTAGGCAGGGGCAGCAGAGGACACAGGAGTGCTTTCGGTTCGGGTGCGGAAGTGACGACTCCGGGCACCCGATCACTGGTCTCCGCGCGGTTCCGTCCGCGCACCACACCGGGTTTCAAGAGAAGAGCGGCGGGCCTCGGGCCCGCCGCAACGCCCCCATCCTCCCGCCCGGGCGGTCCGGGGCCACGAATCGTGGCCGCGGTGCGCTGCGTCACGGCACCTGACTAGGCTCCGCGCGAATGGAGCGACAGCGAGCGGTTGGCGGGTTACGTCGAGGTCTGGTGGCAGGCGGTCGACGACTTCACCACGCTGCTGGAGCAGGTGCCCGCGGAGGAGTGGTCGACGCCGACCGACCTCCCCGGCTGGGACGTCCACGCCGTCGCCGCCCACACCGCGCACCTCGAGGCGTTGCTGGCCGGCGCACCGCACGACGAGGTCGAGATCGGCGAGCCGGAGCACGTGCGGAGCCCGTTGGGGACGTTCACCGAGCAGGGCGTCGTCGCCCGGCGCGACCGGTCTGCCGACGAGCTCATCAACGAGATCCGCTCCTCCGCCACCACCCGCCACACCGCGCTGCTGGCCGACCCGCGCCACCGATCCGTCGGCGAGCGCGCCCGGCGTGTTCGGGATGATCGGCTGGTCGACCGAGACGCTGCTGCGCAACCGTCCGCTCGACGTGTGGATGCACGAGCAGGACGTACGCCGGGCGGTCGGCCGCCCGGGCAACCTCGACGGCCCGGCCGGCGCCCACACCGCCGACTACCTCGCCGAGAGCCTCGGCTACGTGCTCGCCAGGCGGGCCGGCGCACCCACCGGCACCACCGCCGTGCTGGAGATCGACGGCCACGCGCCGTACCGGTTCGCGGTCGACGACGCGGGCCGCGGCGAGCGGCTGCCCGAGGGTCCGGCCGACCCGACGGTCCGGATCGCGATGAGCCGCGGCACCTTCATCGAGATCGCCGGCGGTCGCCGCTCGCCCGGCGTCCGGCGCGGTCCGGTTCGAGGGCGACGCCGACCTCGGTCGGCGCATCGTCGACGGGTTCGCGGTGACGCCGTGAGCCGGGGCTGGCACCCCGACGACATGCCCGACCAGACCGGGCGCACCACCCTGGTCACCGGCTGCACCGTCGGCGGGCTCGGCTTCCACACCGCCCTCGAGCTGGCCCGGCGCGGCGGCCGGGTGGTGCTGGCGGGCCGCTCCGACGACAAGGTCGCCGAGGCCGAGCGCGCGGATCACCGACGAGGTCCCCGACGCCGACCTGTCGCGGCTGGTGGTCGACCTGGCCGACCTCTCGTCCGTACGCCGCGCGGCCGCGCACGCCGGCGCCGTCGGACCGATCCACTGCCTGGTCAACAACGCCGGGGTGATGGCCACGCCCGAGGCCCGGACCCCGGACGGCTTCGAGCTGCAGCTCGCCACCAACCACTTCGGCCCGTTCCTGCTGACCGGGCTGCTGCTGCCGCAGCTGGTCGCGAGCGGCGACGGCCGGGTCGTCGCGGTGTCGTCGCAGATGCACCGGGTCGCCAACCGGGCGCCGCTGGAGGACCCCCGCAGCCGGGACGGCCACTACCGGCGCTGGCCGACCTACGCGCGCACCAAGCTGGCCAACCTGCTCTTCACCTTCGAGCTCGACCGCCGCTGCCGCGACGCCGGGCTGCCGGTCAAGGCGCTGGCCGCCCACCCCGGCTACGCCGGCACCCACCTGGTCGTCAACGGCCAGGTCGGGGGGCTCGGCAGCCGGTTCGCCTCGATCCTCCACGCGGCCAACCGGGCGATCTCGCAGCCGGCGGCGGCCGGCGCGCTCCCGGTGCTGATGGCGGCCACCGACGACCTGCCCGGCAGCACCTACTGCGGCCCGGGTGGTGCCGGCGAGGCCCGGGGCGCCCCGCGCGTCGTCGGCTGCACCGCGCTGGCCCGCGACGAGCAGGCGCAGCGGGCGCTGTGGGAGCTCAGCGAGCGCGCCGTCGGCATCGACTACCCCTGAGGTGTGAGGTCCGGGGTTTCGAGGCTCGTCGCTGGCGCTCCTCGCACCTCAACCACCGGACGAAGAGTGCTCCTCGGCCCAGAGCCCGATCAGGCCGCGGAAGTGGGCCAGGAACTCGTCCTGCTCGTGCGCCGGGTACGTCGCCGCGACGGTGTCGCGCAGCAGCCGGTCGAAGTCGTCGGAGGTGACCCAGTCGTGGACCTGCTCCTCGAGGTGGGGCAGGTGCTCGGCGCACCACTCGCGGTAGCGGTCGGTCTCGAAGTGGGCGTCGGCCAGCTCGAGGTAGGCGGCCAGCTTCTCGTCGTAGGTGCGGTCGGAGTCGGCGATGTCGAAGTAGCGGTTGGTCTCGAGGTCGACGTTGCTGCGGCGCCCGGTGACGACGCAGTAGACCGACCAGCGCACCAGCGCCGTGATCGCCCACGGGAAGTAGTAGTGGAGGCTGGTGACCGCGACGTCCGGGCAGGCGTTGGCGTAGTCGATCGGGTAGACCTCGTCGCCTGCGACCAGCATCTCCGCGGAGTTGAACTCCCAGTGGAAGAAGGCGTTGACGATCCGGCTGATCGCGGCCGTCTCGTGGCCGGCCTTCTCGGAGAGGAAGCCGTGGCTGACGGCGTACCGCTGGTGCATCGGCTGGTCGGGCCGGAAGTCCATGACCATCGTCTCCGGGCCGATCGACAGCGCGCGGGCGAAGTGCTCGTAGTCGACGGTCGCCTGGAGGTGCATCAGCATCTCGCCGGACTCGTCGTAGGCGCGGTGCAGGTCACCGCGGTCGTTGATCCGGGAGACCCCGCGCCAGCCGCCGCCGTCGAACGGCTTCATGTAGAGCGGGTAGCCCAGCCGGTCGGCGATCGCGTCGAGGTCGAAGGAACGGTTGTACTTCTCCGACGTGTAGGCCCAGCGGACGTTGTCGACCGGGTTCTTGTAGGGCACCAGGATCGTGTCGGGGACCTTCAGCCCGAGCCGGAGCATCGCGCAGTAGGCGCTGTGCTTCTCCATCGACTGGAAGGTGAACGGGCTGTTGAGGAGGTAGCTGCCGTTGACCAGCGCGGACTTCTTCAGCCACTCGCGCGGGTGGTAGTACCAGTAGGCGAGGCGGTCGATGACGAGGTCGGTGCGCACCGGGTCGGTCAGGTCGAACGGCTCGATGGTGAGCCGCTCGCTGGAGACGGTGTGCCGCTCGCCGTCCACGGTCACCGGGCCCACCCGGCGCAGGATCGCCTCGAAGGCGCGCGGCCAGTCCTCCTCAGCGCCGAGCAGCAGTCCGATCAGGTGGTCGGTCATGTCGTGCCTTCCTGTCAGCGAACGGTGTCAACAGAATCGGGGCAGGTGGTGGGCGAGCTGGCGCTGCCACCACGGCCAGTCGTGGGCGGCGTCGTGTCCCCACACGTCGAGCTCGTGCGAGATCCCGCGCTCCCCGAGCAGCCCGGCCAGCTGCCGGGCGCTCGGCAGCGAGCCGGTGGGGTGGGTCTCCCACGGCCCCTCGCCGACGGTGAGCACGACGTGGAGCCGGCCGCGGAGCCAGTCGAGGTGGTCGCCGTGCAGGCGGGGGACGTAGTCGGTGGGGTTGGTGAAGTACGCCGCGTCGCCGCGGTCGCCCCACGCGTGCCACGCGGACGGGTCGTAGTTGCCGGACTGGCAGATCGCGAGCGGGAACAGGTCGGCGCGGGTGAGCGCGAGCTGGAGGGCGTGGTAGGCGCCGAGGCTGCAGCCGGTCACCACCAGCTCGCCGCGGTCCGGGGAGTCGTGGTCGATCAGCGCGACGACCCGGTCGGTGACCCACGACTCGTAGGCGCGGTGGCGCTGCGCCCGCTCCTCCAGGGGCAGCCCGCGGTCCGACCAGCTCCGGTCGTCGACCGAGTCGACGCAGTAGAGCTTGATCCGGCCCGCGTCGATCAGGTCGCCGACCGCGCCGACCATCCCGTTGTTCTCGTAGTCCCACGCCCGGCCCTGCTCGCTGGGGAAGACCAGCACCGGCCGGCCCCAGTGGCCGTAGCGGATCACGGTGCCGGCCCGGTCCAGGCCCGGCATGTCGAGCTCCCACTGCGCGCGGTCGGTCATCTCCACACCTTGCGCAGGAGGTCGGTCAGGTGCGGGTCGAGCAGGTCGCGCCAGCAGGTCCAGGTGTGCGCCTGCGGGGTCTCGCCCCAGGTCACGTCGAGCCCGGTCCGACGCAGGTGGTCGCGCATCAGCAGGTTGTTGGCGAGGTTCTCCTCGGCGGAGCCGCAGGTCATCGCGACCGCCGGCGCGTCCGGCGCCGCCTGCGTGGCGGCCAGCAGGCTCGCGACGAAGCCGGTCACCTCGTCCCAGTACTCGAAGCCCGACTCCTGCGGGTCGAGCTCGGGGGTGAAGAAGGACCCGGACTGGATCAGCAGCCCGGCGTACCGACGGGGAGTGGTCCAGGCGGCGTGGAGAGCGGCGACGCCGCCGAGGCTCTGCCCGAGCAGCACCGGGTAGGCGACGGTCGGTGCCGCGGCGAGCAGGGCCGGCACGACCTCGTCGCTCAGGGTCGCGGCGTACTCCGGGTTCGCGGAGTAGCGCTGGTTGCGGGGGCCGGGGTCGAGCAGCGCGACCCGGGTCGGCGGGATGGTGCCGGCGGCGATCGACGCGGCGACGAAGTCGAGCAGGCCGCCGTACGCCGCCATCTCCGGCCCGTCGTGGGCGAGCAGCAGGTGCTCGGCGCCGGCGCGGCTCCCACACCACCACCTCGACGTCGACCTCGACGTCGCTCAGCTCGCTCAGCTCGCGGAGCTCCCCGCTGACCTTCGGCGCGTCCAGCCACGCCGGCGGCCGGTAGCCGTCGAGCGCGACCCAGGAGTGGTCGCCGAAGGCGCCGCCGACCGTCTGGGGGTTGGTCGCGATCGGGCGCGAGGTCGCCGTCGACGTCGAGGAGGTACTCGAGGCGGTCGACGGGGAGGTCGGTCAGCCGCAGCTCCCAGCCACCCTCGACCTGCTCGAACGTGGTGTCGCCGAGCTCGAGGTCGGACCAGAGCGAGACCTTCGAGGCGACCCCCTCGGGGTCGGGCAGCCGGACCACGACGATGTCGCCGTCGACGGCCGTGCGGAGGGCTCCGTCGGTCACCACCCACAGCACCCTAGCGAGGGTCTCGACAGGCTCACGTCTCCCCTGGGCCGGGCCGGTGGTTGAGGTGCGAGGCCGCCCGCGGCAGGCCGGTGGTTGAGGTGCGAGGCCGCCCGCGGCCGAGCCTCGAAACCCCCGGCCGCCGGTGGGAGAACGTGAACCCGAGCGTGATGGTGCTGCCGGGCTCGCAGCCGGGGGCCTGCCGGGCGGGTCAGGGGCGCGCGAAGGACCAGACTTCGCGAGCCGAGGTGTCGTGCGCCGCGAGACCGACCTCCGCGATCAGAGGCCGCAGCACTTCGTCGCCGTACGCGCGGCCCTCGTCCTCGGTCCGCCAGACCTGAGCCACCACGAGGCCGTCTCCCTCGGGGTAGGCGACGTGAGACATGAGTCCAGCGGGCGGACCACCCGCTGACGCCATGGACTCGCCCACCCGAGCGTCGAGCACGTCGAACTCCTCCCGCGTCGAAGGCGAGACACGCAGCAGCAGGAGAACGGCCATGGTGCCGAGTCTGCCCCCGAGTCCTTCGAGACACCACGGGCTTGCCGGTGTTGCACGCAAGCCTTGGCTCGGGCTGCTCGCGAACCATCCGTACGCTCATCCGCTGACCGGGCGGTTGCGTCATGCTTGCTCGATGGTGGAACCGGACGGGTGGCAACGGCTCATCGAGCATCTCGACGCGTGGAGTTCAGCGGCAGAGGTGGCGCCCGGACGTATCGACGTGTCGGTGCCCCAGGGTGCGAGGAGACGGCAGGTCGTGGTGGTGATGACGCCGGACGAATGGGATGACATGGCTGGCGTGATGTGGGGCAACTTCGAAGACGCGGTCGAGGACGTCAAGCGGACGCTGCTGGCCCTACTGCCGCAGGAGGGCTTCGCGGTCTATGCCCCGTACCGGTTGTACCCGTCTATCGAGGCCCGGACCGATGGCGGAGCTCAGGCGCCGCTGACGATCTGCCTCACTGGTCGACGGTGAGGACGATGAACACCAGCGCGGTCACCGCCATCGCCACGTTGGAGAGCCACGAGTTGCGCCACTGCCGCGGGACCCGGTCGCTGTTGAGGATCAGCAGCAGGGTGATCGCGAGGAACGGCATGAAGAACGCGCCGAGCACGCCGTAGGCCTGGATCAGCCAGAAGGGCTCACCGAAGGCGAAGAGCAGCATCGGCGGGAAGGTCAGCCACAGGATGTAGGCCTTGTAGGCCTTGCCCTGCGAGCCGCGCTCGCGGTGGTCCTCGGGCAGCTTGCGGACGTGGCCGGCGAAGTCGGCGAACATCAGCGAGACGCCGTTCCACACCCCGACCAGCGACGACATCGCCGCGGCCCAGAAACCGACGAGGAAGATCTTGCCGGCGACCTCGCCGTACCGCTCGTCGAGCACGCGCCCAGGTCGAGCAGCCCCTGGTCGCCCTCGGACACCGCGATGCCGGCGGAGTAGAGGAGCTCGGCGCCGACGATCAGCGTGGCCGTGACGAACAGGCCCGTGACCAGGTAGGCGACCCCGTTGTCGAGCCGCATCACCCGCATGTGGGCGGGGGTGTTCCAGCCCTTCTCGCGCACCCAGTAGCCGTACGCCGCGAGCGTGATCGTGCCGCCGACGCCACCGGCGACCGCCAGGGTCGTGAACATGCCGCCCTCGGGCACCAGCGGCACCAGGCCGGTCATCAGGTCGAGCAGGTTGGGGACGGTCAGGGCCGCCGCCATCACCATCGCCACGAACATCAGCCCCACGAAGAGCGCGCAGACCTTCTCGAAGAGCCCGTAGCGGCCCAGCCACACCAGCGCCATCCCGATCAGGCCCGAGAGGATGCCCCAGGTCGTCACCGAGAACGACCGGGAACAGGTTGGCCAGCGGCAGGCCGGTCCCAGCCATCGCGGCCGCGCCGTACACGAAGCCCCAGATGACGATGTAGGGACCGAAGTAGACGGCCGTCCAGGTGCCGAGCGAGGACCAGCCCTCGTAGATGGTGTGGCCGGTCGCCAGCGTGTAGCGGCCGGCGCCCTCGACGAGCACGACCTTCATCACGCAGCCGATGACGACCGCCCAGAAGAGCGCGTAGCCGTAGTTGCTGCCCGCGATCAGGGTCGCGACCAGGTCGGCCGCGCCGACGCCGGTGGCGGCCACGACGAGGCCGGGCCCGATCAGGGACCAGCGGGGCTGGGCATCGGTGGTCGTGCGGGGGGTCGAGGTGTCCACGAGTGGCTCCCTTGCCGAGACGGAGTTCCCTGCACCGTACCGGGTGGGAGGCGATGGTGGTCGTGGCCGGCTGCGGGCGACATGATGGCGCGCATGGTCGACCCTCGCGCGGGCACTCCCGCCACCGATGCGGACCTCGTCGACGTCGCGGCACTGCTCGCGGCCTACCACGAGCGGGTGCCGGATCCCGACGACGTCGACCAGCAGGTCGCCTTCGGCACCAGCGGCCACCGCGGTACGTCGCTGAAGACCTCCTTCAACGAGCAGCACATCCTCGCCACCACCCAGGCCATCTGCGACTACCGCGCCGGTCAGGGCTACGACGGCCCGCTGTTCATCGGCCGCGACACCCACGCCCTGTCCGAGCCCGCGTGGCGGTCCGCGCTCGAGGTGCTGCTCGCGAACGACGTCGAGGTGCTGGTCGACAGCCGCGACGGGTACACGCCGACGCCGGCGGTCTCCCATGCGATCCTGCGCGCGAACGGCGGCAGGATCACCGGCCGCGGCCTCGCCGACGGCATCGTGGTGACGCCGTCGCACAACCCGCCCGCCGACGGCGGCTTCAAGTACAACCCGCCCCACGGCGGACCCGCCGACACCGACGCCACCTCGGTCATCGCGGCCCGGGCCAACGAGCTGATCCGGGCCGGGCTCGGGCGACGTGAAGCCGGGTCGCCGACGTCTCGGGCGCCGGGCGCTACGACTTCCTGGCGGCGTACGTCGACGACCTCCCGCAGGTGCTCGACCTCGACGTCATCCGGGACGCGGGCGTGCGCATCGGCGCCGACCCGCTGGGAGGCGCCAGCGTCGACTACTGGGGCGCGATCGGCGAACGGCACCGGCTCGACCTGACCGTGGTCAACCCCGAGGTCGACCCGACCTGGCGCTTCATGACGCTCGACTGGGACGCGAAGATCCGGATGGACTGCTCCTCGCCGTACGCCATGGCGTCGCTGATCGGCCGCAAGGACGACTACGACGTCGCGACCGGCAACGACGCCGACGCCGACCGTCACGGCATCGTCACGCCGGACGCCGGCCTGATGAACCCGAACCACTACCTCGCGGTCGCGATCGGCTACCTGTTCGGCGGCGCCCGGCCGGACTGGCCGGAGACCGCGCGGATCGGCAAGACCCTGGTGTCGAGCTCGATGATCGACCGGGTCGCGACGTCGCTCGGCAAGCCGATGGTGGAGGTGCCGGTCGGGTTCAAGTGGTTCGTGCCCGGGCCTGATCGACGGCTCCTTCGGCTTCGGCGGCGAGGAGTCGGCCGGCGCCTCGTTCCTGCGCACCGACGGCACCGCCTGGACGACCGACAAGGACGGGCTGATCCTCGCGCTGCTCGCCTCCGAGATCCTGGCCCGGACCGGCAAGACCCCCAGCCAGCACTACGCCGACCTCGTCGCCGAGCACGGCGACCCGGCGTACGCCCGGGTCGACGCGCCGGCCGACCGGGAGCAGAAGGCCAAGCTGGCCGCCCTCTCCCCGGACGACGTCACCGCCACGACCCTGGCCGGGGAGCCGATCACCGGCCGGCTGACCGAGGCGCCCGGCAACGGCGCCCGGATCGGTGGGCTCAAGGTGACCACCGAGAGCGCCTGGTTCGCGGCCCGTCCCTCCGGCACCGAGGACGTCTACAAGATCTACGCCGAGTCGTTCCGCGGCCCCGACCACCTGGCGCAGGTGCAGGCGGAGGCGCGCGAGGTGGTCGCGGCGGCGTTGGGATGACCACCCGGCGGCCCCTGCTCGACGGCTGGGCGGCCGTCGGGCAGGGAGCCGGGCGGCGCGGTCTGCGTGCTCCGGGACGGCGAGGTGGTGGTCGACCACGTGCGTCGGCACCCGCGACGGCACCCGCCGTGGACCGCCGGACACGCTGGTGATGACCTACTCGGTCGCCAAGCCGTTCGCGGCGCTGACCGTCCTCGACGTGGTCGCCGCCGGTGCGCTCGGGCTCGACCAGCCGGTCGCCGAGGTGTGGCCGGAGTACGCCGCCCACGGCAAGCAGGCCACGACCGTGCGGCACGTGCTCTCGCCATGCGGCCGGGCTGCCGCGGTTCCCGGAGGCGGCGGCGGACCTCCCCTTCGACGACCTCCCCGGCGCTGACCGCCCTGCTCGCCGACGCCGCGCCCGACCACGAGCCCGGCACGGCGGTCGCCGAGCACGCCCTCACCTACGGCCACCTCTGCGACGCGCTGGTGCGGCGCGCCACCGGCGACGACCTCGCCGACCGTTCGCCCGGATCGCGGCCGCGCACGGCTGGGACGTGCACCTGCGGGTCGCCGCCGGCCGACCTGGGCCGGGTCGCCGACGTGGTCGCCCTCGACGGGCTGGCCCGAGCGTCTACGCCGACGGACCCGCGCTGGGGCCCGGCCCTCGGCCGGCCGCCGGGGCTGCTCGACCCGACCGTCCTCAACTCGCGAGCGGTTCCGCACGCTGCAGCTTCCCGGCGATCGCGATGCACGCGAGCGCCCGGGGGCTCGCCCGCTTCTACGCCGACCTGATGGCCGCCGACGGTCCGGTCCCCGACCGGCTCGGGCCGGGCTCCACGCGGCGTACGTCAGCGCCCAGGCCCAGCGGGCACGACCTGCTGCTCGACCGCGAGGTGGCGTGGACGCTGGGCTTCCAGGTCGACGACGGAGGACCTCGGCATGGGCGGCGCCGGCGGCTGCTCGGCCTGGTGGTCGTTCGCGCGGCGGGTACGCCGCGGCGTACGTCACCCGCGGCCTGGGCGACCACGGGCGCGGCGACGAGATCTGGGAGTCGCTCGCTGACCTGCGGCGTACCGCAGGACAGGATCCGGGCCGCCGGGGACACGGTCCCTGCCCCGGGACACCGCGGACTCGCGCGACGCCGGGAGACCGGTCACGGCGAAACCCGATTGCAACCAATCCACGGCCGTCGCGTCCTCCACCCGACGAGCCCCAGCCAGAAGAGAGAAACCACCATGCGTCACATCACCCACCGCCGGACGGCGGTCACCGCCGCCGGCCTCGCCGTGGCCGCGCTCGCGGCCACCATCCCGGCCGCCATGGCCGGGGTCACCGCCCACATCGAGCAGGTCGCCCTGACCGACGGCACCGAGGAGCAGCACGCGATCTCGAGCGACGTCAGCGGCGCCGGCCAGGTCATCTCGGCCGACGGCCGGTACGTCGTCTTCTCGACGGCGGCACCGCTGGTCGCCGCGGACGACAACGACCTCGACGACGTCTACCGTCGCGACACCGTCGACGGCCGCACCGTGCTGGTCAGCCAGCGCAACGGCCGCCCGGGCAACGACTACAGCTTCGAGCCGACGATCTCGGCCGACGGCCGCAAGGTCGCCTACACCACGTGGGCGACCAACCTGACCGGCACCCGGGACCGGAACAAGTCCGCGCTCGACGTGGTCGTGACCAACGTCGACACCGGCCGGACCACGCGGGTCTCGGAGTCCACCGCCGGCTTCCAGCGCGAGCAGAACAGCTTCTCGCCGGTCATCTCCGGCAACGGCAAGGTCGTCGCCTTCCAGTCGTTCGCCTCGTTCGACGTCCGCGACGACGACCGCCGCGAGGACGTCTACGCGCACAAGCTCAGGACCGGCCGCACCGTGCAGGTCTCGCTGCACCCGGACGGGCGCGACGTGCGCGCCGGCGTCCTGGTCGGCGACATCTCCGACAACGGCGAGCTGGTCACCTTCGGTGACAGCAACCACCTGTGGGTCCGCAACCTGCCGGAGCGGGCGACGGTGCGGTTCTGGCAGGAGCCGGACTCCCCGCCGTGCCAGGACCTGCCGAGGGCAGTGCCGGCCGGCCGGTGCTGTCGGGCGACGGCCGCTACGCCGCGTTCTCGTCCTGCGCGACCGACCTGCCCGGCGAGGACGGCCAGGCGACCGACATCTACCGGTTCGACCTGGTCGAACGGCGAGATCGTGCGGGCCCACCCCGCCGGCGACCACGGCTCCTACCTGCCGACGCTGTCGGCCGACGGCCGCTACGTCGGCTTCGGCTCCGACGCCACCGACCTGGTCGAGGGCGACGACGAGGGCCAGCCCGACGCGTTCCTCGCCGACGTCGTGACCGGCGAGGTCGTCCGGGTCTCCGCAGGCGCCGACGGCACCGGCGGCGACAACTGGAGCGCGACCACCGGCGCGGTCGTCAGCGACGACGGCAACGCGATGGCGTTCTCGTCGTACGCCGGCAACCTGGTCGAGGGCGACGTCTTCGACCACCGCGAGGTGTTCGTCTGGCGCCGCTGAGGCGCTGAGGCGCTGACCCACAGCGTCCCCCCGGCGGGTGGGTCGGTTCCCCGGAACCGGCCCACCCGTCGTCGGTTCAAGTCAGCCGCAAGTGATCCGCAAGTGGGTCGCGGTCCACTGGACCTGTCGCCGATCCCGGTGGCACCCACCCGAGGAGACCGAGCACATGACCACCACACTAACCGCTACCGCGACCAGCGCACCCGCCGCCGCGACGCCGCGTTCCGGCTGATGGCCGCCCGTCACAGCCAGAGCGGCCGGGTCCTGCGCGAGGAGCAGCAGCACTTCGCGACCGCCCTCCTGCACTCCGGACCGGCCTGACCACCGTGGTCGGCGGTCGGCGGCGGACGCGGTCCACGAGGACCTCTCGGACCTTTTCAGAACCCAGCGCATCCCGTCGCTCCGCCAGCCAGCCGACGTACGCCGTGAGCCCGAACGCGCGCGCCATGGTCACCGCGGCGCGGCGTGCCCGGTGGCCGCCACCCGGTCACCGCAGACGGCCTCGGCGAGGGCGAGGTAGCCCGCCACCGGGCCCAGGGGCAGGGCGGCCCCCGCCGAGGGCCATCCGGTCGGCGTAGGGAGCCAGCCGCACCGCGGCCTCCCGCGCCAGCGCGGTATCGCCCACCCGGGCGGCGGCCTCGGCCTCGAACGACCAGTCCGACAGCAGCGCCCAGCCCGTGGTCAGCTCGTCCGACGGCGGATGGGTCGCGAGCATCCGCGCAACCGGTCGTCCATGCCGGCCCGAGCCAGGACGCCGTGGGCCGGCATGGCCCCGGCCGGCTCCTGCTCGGCGGCCTGGGCCATCATCTCGGCGAACGTCTCCAGCGGCCCCTGCCACAGCAGGCACATCGCGGCCGCCGCGGCGGGCTGGAGGTCCTGGAGCGGCACCGCCGTACGGGGCGCCGTCTCACCGATACCGGCGAGGTGGCGCTGCGCTCCGTCCTGGTCGCCGCGCATCGCGGCCAGGCTCATCTCCAGCCAGTGCCAGGTGAGCAGCACGTAGGGAAGCCGCTCGCGGTGCGCGATCTCGGCGGCTGCTGCCGCGTGCTCCTCGAAGGCGGCGACGTTGGCCCAGCTCGAGGTGGTCGATGGCCGCGGTGATGTGCGAGACGGCCTGGGCCGCCTCGTCGCCCGCGGCCTGCGCCGCGGCGAGGCCCTCCGCGGCCAGGGCGACCCGGTCGACCGTGGACGCCGGGTGCCAGGACGACATCCACGCGGCACGGCACGACCACCAGGTGAGCCCGGGGTCGCCGATCCGCCGGGCAAGCTCCATCCCGGTCTCGACCAGCGCGCGCGTCTCCGCCTCGGCGTCGGTGGCGTAGACGAGCTCGACCGCCAGCGCCAGGTGGAGCCGGCACCGGCTGGTGGCGTCGTCGGCGGGCACGTGGGTCAGCGCCCACCGCAGGTCCTCCACCGCGTCCTCCCTGACCTCGCCCAGCTCGTGGGGCAGCCAGACGCAGTACTGCGTCACCGCCGAGGCGGCCGCCGCGATCCTGGCCGGGGACTCCATCTCGCGACCGAGCGCGATCCCCTCCAGGGCGCCGTCGACGACGAGCGCCCAGTCGGCCGCGTAGGCGGCGTCGGTGGCCAGCTCGAGCAGCAGCTCGTACCGGGTCTCGTCGGCCGCGCCGACGGTACGCCGGTGCGCCTCGACCGCGGCCGTCGCAACCGCGCCGCCTCCGCGTACGCCGTGAGCGACCGCGCCTGCACCGCCGCGTCCCGGGCCGCGGGCCACGCCCGGTCGCTGTGGCTGGGCCCGGCCGCCAGCCAGTGACGGCCCAGGTCGGAGACCAGCTGGTCCGGCGGCACCAGCAGCCGCACCCGCTCGTCGTGCTCGAGCACGTGGGCCACCCGGGCGTGGAGGCGGGCGGCGCGGCTGACCGACAGCGAGGCGAGCACGGCGTCCCGGGTCAGCGCGTGGACGAACGTGTACTCCTCGGCGCCGGTCTCGAGCAGCAGTCCGGCGGCGCACCCGGTGTCGAGGTCGTCCGCCGTCAGGTCGTGGTCCTGGTCGACCGCGGCCGCGACGGCTGCGAGCGAGAACCGTCGACCCACGACCGCGGCGGTCTGGAGCACGGTCAACGCGCGCCGGGCAGCGCGGCCAACCGCCGCGCCACGACCTCGCGGACCGTGGCCGGCACCTCGTCCAGCTCGTCGGGCCCAGGCTGGCCAGCTCCATCAGGAAGAACGGGTTGCCGGCCGACCGCTCGTGCCAGTGACGGGCGCGCTCGCCGGTCAGGTCGTGGCCCGCCACGGCACGCAGCAGGTCGGCTGCGCCGGCGGCGTCCAGGCCGGCCAGCTCGAGCCGGAGCGCGTGACGGCGGGCGAACGCCTCCGAGGCCACCGCCAGCTGCCCCGACGCCTCCGGGTGGGCCCGTCGGGTCCCCACCAGCGCCAGCGGGCAGTCCTCCGGTGCCTCCGAGACCAGGTGGGTCAGCACCCGCAGGCTGACCTCGTCGGCCCAGTGCAGGTCCTCCAGGACCAGCAGGACCGGGCCTGCGGCGGCGCGGGAGAGGATCGCGCGGACGATCCTCTCGGACGTCCGGAACGCCACTCCTCGGGACTGAGGTCGGGGGCGGGGATGGGTCGACAGGATCACCCTGGTCGGCGAGGCCGAGGGCGGACAGCGCGGAGCGCCACGGCCAGAGCGGCGGCGCGCCGTCGTCCTGCGAGCACCGACCGACGGCCACCTCGACCCCGTGGTCCCGGGCCGTCGACGCCAGGTCGTCGACGAGCCGCGACTTGCCGATCCCGGGTTCGCCGAGCACCTGGCCGAGGGAGAGCCTTCCGTCGCGGGCGCCGGTCACGAGTGCCGCGAGCGCCGTGCGCTCGCTGGTGGCGGCCGAAGACCGGCGCGGCCGCGCGGGCGACGGCGACCCGGGGCTCGGCCACCGGCCGGGTCGTCGACCTCGAGGCGGGTTCCTGCGAGGCGGCCGTCGACCCGAGCGCGGGCGACTGCCGCAAGATGGCCTCCTCCAGCACCCGCAGCTGCGGGCCGGGGTCGAGCCCGAGCTCGTCGGCCAGCACCGCCCGCACCGTGCGCAGGGCCTCGAGGGCGTCGGCCTGTCTGCCAGCCCGGGTCAGGGCGAGGGCGTGGATGCCCCAGAGGCTCTCCCGCAGCGGGAACCGCGACGTCGCCGGCTCGGTGCTGGCCAGCACGGTGGAGTGCTCCCCCAGTCCCAGCAGGCCCGAGCAGCCGGGTCTCCTCCGCGGTCTCGCGCACCTGCTCGAGGGCGGCCCGGGCCGCCAGCACGTCGGGATGGTCGGGCAGGTCGGCGTACGGATGCCCGCGCCAGGTGCGGAGCACCGCGTCGAGCCGCTCGACCGTGCCCGAGATCTCGCCCGACGCCGGCCAGCCACGCGCCTCCCTGGCCTCCACCTGCGAGGTCAGCGGAGCCAGCAGCTGCTCGCAGGCACGGACCTCCGCCGCGAAGTGGTGGGCGTCGACCTCGGCGGAGGGGACCTGGAGCACGTAGCCGTGATCGGTCGTCCCGATCACGGACGACTGGCCGCGTGAGGTGCGGTCGGGCTCCAGGACCCGCCGCAGGTTGGAGAGGTAGGAGTGCAGCGCGCCGTGGGCTGCCCGCGGCGGCTCGCCCGCCCACACCAGGTCGGCCAGGGTGTCCGCCGGCACCGGACGACCGGGGGTCATCGCCAGCGCGGCGACGACGGAGCGTGGCTTGCGGGCGCCCAGCGCCACCACCTCGTCGCCCACGCTCAGGGCAGTCGTGCTGCCGAGGACCAGGAACCGCACGCGCTCACCTTAGGAGGTCCGGGGACCCCGAGCGGGCCACAAGACCGACCCAAGGACGCCCGCCGATGCTGCTCCTACCGAACGAGATGAAGGAGGAGTCCATGACGAGGCACGACCAGCCGGTGCAGATCTCGCTGCCGGGACAGGCGCACGTGGCGCACGGACCGCACGACCAGACCGGCATGTACGTCCTGCACCACGCGCTGCGCCGCGACCTGGCCCGGTTCGAGTCAGCGGTCCGGAACACCCCCGTGGGCGACCACGCGGTGTGGCAGGGACTGTCCCGCCGCTGGGAGCGGTTCGCGGAGGTGCTGCACCACCACCACACCGTCGAGGACGAGGCCTTCTGGCCGGTGATGCTGCGCCGGCTCGACGAGGCCGGCGACGCCGCGGGACGGGCACTCCTGGAGCAGATGGAGGCCGAGCACCACCTGCTCGACCCCGCACTCACCGCGTGCGCCGAGGCGTTCGCCGCGATGGCCGAGCACCCGTGCGCGGACCACCGCAACGCCCTCGACGTCCGGGTCACCGACGCCCGCAGCACCCTGCTGGAGCACCTGGCCCACGAGGAGACCGACGCCCTCCCGCTCCTGCAGCGGGTCATGACGGCGGAGGACCACGCCGCGGCCGAGGCCGCCGCGGACGCCGGGTATCCGGCACGTCTGCTCCCGTTCCTGCTGCCGTGGGCGACCGACGGGCTCCCCGCGCCGGTGACCCGGGACCTCCTCGACGGAGCGCCGGGGATGGGGCTCGCGCTCCGGCTGTTCCGTCGTGGGTACCAGCGACGCGAGCAGCGGGTGTTCCGCCATGCCTGACGGGCGATGAGTCCTCGCTGCCCGGCCGGTCGGTACCTCCGACAGACAAGGAGATCTCGATGAGCCGACTGATCAGCCACACCAGCATCACCGTCGACGGGCTCTGCGACGTCGGGGACTGGTTCGTCGCCGAGGGCGAGCACGACGCGGCCGGCGTCGCCGACCTGGCCGCGTCGGCCGCGTTCGTGACCGGCCGCAAGTGCTACGACGGCTTCCTCGGGTACTGGCCGTCGGCCACCGGACCGTGGGCCGAGGTGCTGAACCCGATGCCGAAGTACGTCGCCTCGCGCACCCTGAGCGGCGACCTGGCGTGGAACGCGCGGGTCATCGAGGGCGACGCGATCGACGGGCATCCGCCGGCTCAAGGACGAGCTGGACGGAGACCTGTTCCTCTCAGGCTGCGGCGAGCTCGCGTGCGGTCTGCTGGGGGCGGGCCTCGTCGACGTGGTGACCCTGTGGGTCCACCCCTCGATCGGCGGGCCGGGAACCCGGCCGTACGAGGCGGCGCCGGTGGACCTGGAGCTGCTCGACGTGACCGGGTTCGACTCCGGCGTGGTCCGCCAGCGCTACCGACCCGTGCCCTGACTCAGGCCGCGAGCTGCTGGTCCTTCTGGCGCGCCTCGCGGGTGAGCGCGACCTGGATCGCGCGGCGCTCCCGCTTGCTGCCCGTGGTCATCTTGTAGAGGGCCTTGAGCTGGCGCGGCAGGTTGCGCTTGGTCGTCGTGGCGAGGAAGCCGTTGGGCAGCGAGAGCCGGACGACCTTGTGCCAGGCCGAGTAGACCTGCTGCGGCATCGGCCGCGTGCAGTAGGTGAGGTCGTACTTCTCGAACAGCGCCCGCACCTTGGGGGCGATCTCGGCGTAGCGGTTGGACGGCAGGTCCGGGAACAGGTGGTGCTCGATCTGGTGGCTCAGGTTGCCGGTCATCACGTGCAGCGCCTTGGAGCCGGAGATGTTGGCGCTCCCGAGCATCTGCCGGACGTACCACTCGCCCTTGGTCTCGCCCTCGATCGAGCGCCGCTCGAAGGTCTCGACGCCCTCGGGGAAGTGACCGCAGAGGATGACCGAGTTGCTCCACAGGTTGCGCACGATGTTGGCGGTGAAGTTGGCCGCCAGCGTGGGCAGGAACGAGCCGGTCGGCAGCGACAGCAGCGGGTGGGCGACGTAGTCCTTGGTGACCTGCTTGCGGATCTTGCCGAGGACCTCCTTCGCGCGGCGCTGGAAGTCGGGGTCCTTGGTCTGCTTCTTCTTGATCACGGCGCCGAGGTCCAGGTCGTAGGCCGCGATGCCGTACTCGAAGAACATGGCGTTGATGAAGCACCAGACCGGCTGGCCGAGGTGGAACGGCGACCAGGTCTGGTCCTCGTCGACGCGCATGATGCCGTAGCCGAGGTCGTTGTCCTTGCCGACGACGTTCGTGTAGGTGTGGTGGACCTCGTTGTGGCTGTGCTTCCACTGCGAGGCCGGCGACGCCATGTCCCAGTCCCAGGTCGTGGAGTGGATCTTCGGGTCGCGCATCCAGTCCCACTGGCCGTGGAGGATGTTGTGGCCGATCTCCATGTTGTCGAGGATCTTGGAGACCGAGAGGCCGGCGGTGCCGACCAGCCAGGCCGGCGGGAAGATGCTGAACAGCAGCACCGCGCGGCTGCCGAGCTCGATGCCGCGCTGGGTCTTGATCATCCGGCGGATGTAGGCCGCGTCGTCGGCGCCGCGGGAGTCGATGATGTCCTGCCGGATCGCGTCGAGCTCGATGCCGAGCTGCTCGATGTCCTCAGGGGTGAGGTGGGCGATCGGGTTGTCGGCCTTCTTCTGGATGACAGTCAGTGTCAGTCCTTCCGGGGGTGGTCGAGGTGGCACGCGCCGGCGGCGGCGCTGATGCAGGTCTGGATCTTGATGGCGCCGCTCTCACCGGGCACCGCGGTGGTGATCTGGCCGTTGCGCAGGTCGCGGACGCTGCCCTCGGTCATCGGCAGCACGCAGCCGAAGCAGATGCCCATCCGGCAGCCGCTCGGCATCAGCACGCCGGCGTTCTCGGCGACCTCGAGGATCGGGGTCGCGCCGTCGGCGGTCGAGCGTCTGGCCGTGCCGAAGCTGACGGTGCCGCCGTCGCCGGGCTCGACCCGGGCGGTGCGGAACTGCTCGGTGAACAGCTCCAGGCCCTTGTCGGCGTGGAACCGCTCGAGCGCGTCGAGCAGGCCGGCCGGGCCGCAGGCGAAGGTGCGTCGCTCGGCGAGGTCGGGCACCAGCGCGGGCAGCTCGTCGACGTCGAGGACGCCGTGGACGTCGTCGTAGCGGGCGACCAGGTTGATCGCGCCGGCCGCGGCGAGCGCCTCGAGGTCACGCAGGAAGATCGAGTCGGGGCGGGTGGGCGCGACGTGGACGACGGTGACGTCGTACGCCGCGCTGCGGCCGGGCCGCAGCACGCCCTCGTCGGTCGACGGGAACAGGTTGCGCAGCATCCCGATCACCGGGGTGATGCCGGAGCCGGCGGTGACGAAGAGGAAGCGGCCGCCCGTCGGGCGGCAGCACGAACTCGCCGGCGGCCTGCTCGAGGTGGACCAGCGTGCCCGGCAGCATGTCGTGCACGAGGTGGTGGCTGACCAGCCCGTCGGGGACGGCCTTGACCGTCACCGCGATCCGGCGGTCGGCGCGGGGGCCGTGGGTCAGCGAGTAGGCGCGCCACTGGCGGACGCCGTCGACGTCGACCCCGATCCGGACGTACTGGCCCGGGACGTGCCCGGCCCAGTCGGCGCCGGGGCGGATCACGAGGGTGGCCGCGTCGCGGGTCTCGGGGATGACCTGCTCGATCCGGCCGCGCAGGTCGGCGCCCGCGCGCAGCGGCGCGAAGAGGTCGAGGAAGTCCGCGGGCACCAGCGGCGTCGTGACGGCCTCGGCCAGTCGACGCGCCCGGGTGCGCAGAGAGGATCTCCATGTCATCCATCCTGACTGAGCGGTACGCTCAATGCATGACGTAGAGGCGTGAATCCTGCGCCACTTCTTGTTCGGAGATGACAAATGGTCGGATCGACTCACGCTCGAGGGCTCGCTCGTCGACCTGCTGCGCGGCGACCCTGCCCGACGTCGCCGAGCACACCGTGACCGCGGTCCGCGAGGAGGTCCCGGCCTACAACGTGGGCCTGCGGCGAGCAGATGGCCGCCACCATCGAGCAGGCGGTGCAGATGGCGCTGGCCGGCTTCCTGCGCGTGGCCGGGCGCGACCGGCGACCCCGGCACGCCGCTCTCCCCGACCGTCGAGGGCGCCTACGCGCTCGGCCGCGGCGAGGCCCGGTCCGGGCGCTCGGCCGACGCGCTGCTGGCGGCCTACCGGGTCGGCGCCCGCGTCGCGTGGCGCGAGCTGTCGGCCACCGCGGTCGCGGCCGGGGTCCCGGCCGCCACCGTCGCCTCCTTCGCCGAGCTGGTGTTCGCCTACATCGACGAGCTCTCGGCGGCCTCGGTCGCCGGCCACACCGACGAGCTCGAGACCACCGGCCGGGTGCGGCAGCGCTACCTCGACCGGCTCGCGGTCGGGCTGCTGCGGGGCGAGCCGGCCGACGCCGTGACCGAGGCCGCCGAGCGCGCCGACTGGACGCCGCCGAAGACGCTGACCGCCGTGCTGCTGCCCGAGTCGCAGGTCCGCCCGGTGCTCGGGCTGGTGACGCCCGGGCGCGCTGACCCCGAGCGAGCACGGGCTGCCCGAGGGGCTGGCCGTGGTGCTCGTGCCCGACATGGGCGGCCGGTCGCGGACCCGGCTGCTGCGAGATCCTCGCCGACCGGCACGCCGTGGTCGGCCCGGCCCGGCCGTGGCGGGAGGTGCGGACGTCGTACGCCCGGGCGGTCCGCGGCCTCGACCTGCCGCGGACGGCCGGAACCGCTCGACACCGAGCAGCACCTGGCCTCGCTGGTGGTCGACCGCCGACCCCGAGGCGCTGGCCGACCTGCGGGCGCGGGCCCTCGCGCCGCTCGCCGACGCTCCGGCCCGCGACCGCCGAGAAGCTCGAGGCGACGCTGCGGTCGTGGCTGCTCCACCAGGGCCGGCGCGAGGACGTCGCCGCCGACCTCTTCGTCCACCCGCAGACCGTCCGCTACCGCATGAACCAGCTGCGCGAGCTCTACGGCGACGCGCTCGAGGACCCGCAGACGGTGCTGGTGCTGACGCTCGCGCTGGCGTGAGGCGTCGTGCCGGGGACCGCGTGGCAGGCTCACGCCACAGACTCGCGACAAGGTCGGGCCGGGCCTCAGCGGCGGGCGGCGGCCTTGGCGCGCTGGATCTCCTCGACCAGCTGCTCGGCGGGTACGGCGAACGCGGTGATCGGGACGACCGGGTCCTCGCCCGCGCCCTTGACGTCGATCGCGACGCCGGCGGGGCCGCGGGGCTGGATCCGGGCGCCGTGGACCTTCGACCAGGGCCAGGTCTCGGCGGTGCGGTAGCCGCGGTAGCTGATCGACTCGGGGCCGAGCTCGAGCCGCCAGCGGTGGAGCCGGCCGGTCAGCAGCCGGGCCAGGTCGGGCAGGGAGGCGAGCGCACCGAGCGACGGTGACGAGGGCGAAGCCGGGCGACTCGATGGCGTCGAAGTCGGTCACGCCGATCACGACCCAGAGGCCGGCCACGACCAGCAGCGCGACCAGGCGCCGACCAGCGGCCACACCGTGACGCGCGGGGGCGAGGAAGACCCGGCTGCCGTCGGGGCCGACGACCGGCTCGCGCGGGCGGCGGGGGCGCGCCAGCGACGAGACGGCCGCGACGAGCAGCAGTCCGGCGGCGGCGACCAGGCCCCAGGCGGACCAGCCCCGATGCCCTCCGTGGTCGCGGCGAGGCCGACGAAGACGAGGGTGAGCACCGTCAGCACGCCGATCACCGTGGCGGCGTACCAGACGGGGATCAGCCGGGTCGGGCCGCTCACCAGGGGTCACCGAGTCCCAGGTGTCGCCCACGCGTCGGTCGCGTCGTCCCAGGTGTCGGAGGCGAAGTCCGTGACGTCGTCGACCCGGTCGCCGGTCCAGTCGGTGATGTCGTCCCAGTTGTCGTAGATCCGGCCGACGCCCCATGCCGCGCCCGCAGCGAGCGCACCGCCGGCGAGCACCACGGCCCACGCGGGCGCGGTGACCACGCCGGCCGCGACCAGGGCGGTGACGCCGACACCGACCGCGATCGACGTCCCGGTCGTGAGCGCGACCCGGGTCCAGTCGCCGGTCTCCATGCCCTCGTGGATGCCGAAGCCGACGTCGATGAGGATGCCGCCAGGGCCGCCGAGGAACCGGCCGCCCTTCCCGAGCCACTCGGCCTTGCCGAGCAGGTCGTCGAGCTTGACCTTGCCCGAGGGGGTGTCGGCGGAGCCCCGGACCCGCGGGTCGCCGGAGACCCGGCTCTTGCGGCGGAACTCGCGCGCCTCGGCCTTGTAGTCGTCGGCCTTGCCCAGCAGCGCGAAGCCGGTCAGGCCGGCGCCGCTGCCGGCGGCGAAGTTCGGGAGCAGGTCCTCGAGCACGTCGAGGACGCTGTCGGAGGCGTCCTTCTCGCGGGCGTCCGCCACGTCGGGCGGCAGCTGTGCGTCCACCCAGTCGACGAAGTCCTGGTAGGCCTTGGCGGTGTCCTCGACGAGGGTGTTCCAGAGCTCGACCTTGTCGACCGCGTCGTGGTAGGCCGTCTCCTCGGCCGAGCCGGGCTCGAAGGTCGTGCCCGGCGCGTCCGGCGGCTGGTGGATCACGGTGCCGGCGACGGTGAGCCCGCCGTGGTGGCGCGGCCGCGGATCGCGGTCATGTCGTTGATGCAGCGCTGCAGCCGCGCGGAGTACTGGTCGAGCGCGGTCGCCGCCCGCTTGACCCGCTCCTCGTGCTTGTCGTTGGCCTTGAGGATGTCGCCGGCGACGTTCTGGTAGGACGACGCGGTCTCGCCCTCCCAGCTGCCCGCGCGCGTCGTTGCGGGCGTCCTGCTGGTCGTCACCGGCGGTCTCGAGGTTCGTCGCGAGGGTGTCGCGCAGCCAGGTCGCGGCCTTGGTGACGGCGCCCGGGTCGCCCTCGACCTTGGTGTCCATCGAGGTCATTCGCCCAACCTCGCCATCGAGTCGAACTCGCCGGCGATCTCGTCCTCGGTGCGCCCGAGCGAGTCGGCGACGTCGCGCACCAGCTCGCCGATGCCGACGTTGATCGCGGCGATCTCGCCGGCGGTCTCGGTGACGGCGGCCAGGATGTCGGAGACGTACGCCGAGCCGTACCCGGCGTCGACGGCACCGGGAGCGCTGCCGGCCGAGCCGTCGATGGTCGAGGCCGCGTCGTCGTGGCCGCCGGCGATCCGGGCCGCGGCGCCCGCGTCGAGTCGGAGCGTCACGCGCGCGACCTCCTGCGGCGGACCCGGGCCGGAACTCCTCCGGCACGGCGACGTCGAGCAGCTTGAGGTCGAACGGCTTCACGTCGTGGATCTCGCGAGAGCCGGTGGCTGTCGAAGAGCAGCCACGGCTGGTGCTCGCCCCACGCGTCGATGAAGCGGTCGAGCGCGGTGTAGCCCAGCAGCGCGACCCGGCCGTCGGCCAGCTTGATCATCTTGAAGTCCGACACCTGGCCGTTCGTCGTCGATCTCGACGGGGAGGTAGACGACCGGGGGCGCGATCACCTTCCCGGATCCGTCGCCGGCCAGGTGCTGGGTGCCTGTCTGCTGCTCGTCCACGCCGCGGAGGCTACCCGCGCCCGGCGGTCAGTCAAACCTGTGAATCTGGCGCCCGGCGACCCAGGTCGCCGCGACCGACGGCGGCTCGCGCCGCTCGGACCAGTCGCCCAGCGGGTCCTCGTCGAGCAGCACCAGGTCGCCCGGGTGCCCGGGGGCGACCGTGCCCCAGCCGTCGGTCGACGCGGCCAGGGCCTCGCGGAGGGTGATCGCCTGGTCGGCGTACCAGGGCTCGCGGCCGTCGACGGTGCGGTGGACCGCGGCCATCACGGCCAGCCACGGGTCGAGCCGGCGACCGGGGCGTCCGAGCCCAGGGCGAGCCGGACCCCGTCGTCGAGCATCCAGCGGAACGCGAAGCTGCGGTCGCCCGGCCCGGCCACAGCCGGTCGCTCACGTCGCGGTCGTCGACCAGGTGCGCCGGCTGGACGCTCGCCACGACGCCGAGGTCCGCCATCCGGCGCACGTCCTCGCGGCGGACCAGCTGGGCGTGCTCGATCGAGCCGCGGGCGCCGGTCTCGGCGATGGCGTCGAGCGCCTCGCCGACCGCGCGGTCGCCGATCGCGTGGACCGCGACCTCGAGGCCGTGCTCGGTGGCGCGGCGCGAGCAGGCTCGCGCAGCTCCTCGGGGGTCTGGTTGGGCTGGCCGTGCGGGAAGCCCGAGCGGCGACGGGCCGGCGTAGGGCTCGCAGCACCAGGCGGTGCGGGTGTTGAGCGAGCCGTCGCTGATGATCTTGAGCGGCCCCATCCGGGCCCGGTCGTCGCAGCCGGGCAGCACGTCACCGGTGCGCAGGCCGCGCTCGATGACGGCGTCCAGCCCGTCGGCGTACGTCGCGACCCGGACCCGCAGCAGGTCGCCGCCGGCCTCCCAGCGGGTGATCCACTGGTCGGGGCCGCCGCTGAACTCGAGGTCGGTGATGCCGACGACGCCGAGCGCCGCGGCCTCCTGCTGGGTGCGCAGGAGCGCGTCGGGGCCGGTGCCGTCGTCGCCGAGGACCGCCATCAGCCGGGGGTACGCCGCGAACCACTCGCCCTCGGCCACCATCCCCTCGCGGAGCGGGATGGCGAGGGTCATCAGCGCGACCCTGTTGAGCCAGGCGTGGTGGCCGTCGCCGGCGATCAGCACGATCGGCTGCTCGGTCCCGATCTCGTCGAGCATCGAGACGACCGGGTCGACCGGCCAGTCGGTGGGCCGGTGCCCCCAGCCGACGATCGACTGGTCGGGCCGGGCCTCGAGCCGCTCCCGGACCGCGGCGAGCGCCGCTCGGCCGACCGCACGCCGGTGAGGTCGAGCCGCGCGCTCGACAGGCTCCACTGGGTGAGGTGGACGTGCTGGTCCCACAGTCCCGGCAGCAGCCACCGGCCCTCCGCGTCGACCTCCGGCAGACCCTCCGCGGCCAGCCCCGGCGCCACCTCGGTGACGACGCCGTCGATCACCCGGACGTCGACCGGCGCGTCCGGCGTACCGCTGCCGTCGAGGTCGGCCAGACGGGCGTCGCGGAGGAGGAAGCTCGTCATGGCGCCACGCTACCGCGTGGATCTCGCCGAGCCGGTGGGTCTCGAAGAGCAGCCACGGCTGGTGCTCACCCCAGGCGTCGATGAACCGGTCGAGCGCGGTGTAGCCGAGCAGCGCGACCCGACCGTCTCCCAGCTTGATCATCTTGAAGTCGGACACCTGGCCGTGCCCGTCGGTCTCCACGGGGAGGTAGACCACGGGCGGTGCGGTGATGCCGTCGGTCTGCGGGGTGCCGGTGTGCTCGTCCACGCCGCGGAGGTTACCCGTGGCGGCGCCTGCCCAAACGTCAGCCGTGCACCTGGCGGCCGGCGACCCAGGTGGCGGCGACCGCAGGAGCGGTACGACGTTCGGACCAGTCGCCGAGCGGGTCCTCGTCGAGCAGCACCAGGTCGCCGGGGTGGCCGGGGGCGACCGTGCCCCGACCGTCGGTGGACGCGGCCAGGGCCTCGCGCAGGGTGATCGCCTGGTCGGCGTACCAGGGCTCGCGACCGTCGACGGTGCGGTGGACGGCGGCCATCACGGCCAGCCAGGGGTCCAGCGCGGCGACCGGGGCGTCGGAGCCCAGCGCGAGCCGCACCCCGTCGTCGAGCATCCAGCGGAAGGCGAAGCTGCGGTCGCCGCGGCCCGGCCAGAGCCGGTCGCTCACGTCGCGGTCGTCGACCAGGTGGGCCGGCTGCACGCTCGCCACCACGCCGAGGTCCGCCATCCGGCGCACGTCCTCGCGGCGCACCAGCTGGGCGTGCTCGATCGAGCCGCGGGCGCCGGACTCGGCGATCGCGTCGAGCGCCTCACCGACCGCGCGGTCGCCGATCGCGTGGACCGCGACATCGAGGCCGTGCTCGGTGGCGCGGCGCAGCAGGCCGCGCAGCTCCTCGGGGGTCTGGTTGGGCTGGCCGTGCGGGAACCCGAGCGGTGACGGCCCGGCGTAGGGCTCGCAGCACCAGGCGGTGCGGGTGTTGAGCGAGCCGTCGCTGATGATCTTCAGCGGCCCCATCCGGGCCCGGTCGTCGCAGCCGGGCAGCACGTCACCGGTGCGCAGCCCGCGCTCGATGACGTCGTCCAGCCCGTCGGCGTACGTCGCCGCGCGGACCCGGAGCAGCTCGCCCCCGGCCTCCCAGCGGGTGGTCCACTGGTCGGGGCCGCCGCTGAACTCGAGGTCGGTGATGCCCACGACGCCCAGCGCCGCGGCCTCCTGCTGGGTGCGGAGGATGGCGTCGGGGCCGGTGCCGTCGTCGCCGAGGACCGCCATCAGCCGGGGGTACGCCGCGAACCACTCGCCCTCGGCCACCACCCCTTCGCGGAGCGGGAGGGCGAGGGTCATCAGCGCGACCGTGTTGAGCCAGGCGTGGTGGCCGTCGCCGGCGATCAGCACGATCGGCTGGTCGGTCCCGATCGCGTCGAGCATGGAGACGACCGGGTCGACCGGCCAGTCGGTCGGCCGGTGCCCCCAGCCGACGATCGACTGGTCGGGCCGGGCCTCGAGCCGCTCCCGGACCGCCGCGAGCGCCTGGTCGGCCGACCGCACGCCGGTGAGGTCGAGCCGGGCGCTGGACAGCGACCACTGGGTGAGGTGGACGTGCTGGTCCCAGAGGCCCGGCAGCAGCCACCGACCTTCCCCGTCGACCTCCGGCAGGCCCTCCGCGGCCAGCCCCGGTGCGACCTCGGTGACCACCCCGTCGGCCACCCGGACGTCGACCGGCGCGTCCGGCGTACCGCTGCCGTCGAGGTCGGCCAGACGGGCGTTGCGGAGGAGGAAGCTCGTCATGGCCGCCACGCTAGGGGTCTCGTCGACCGACCCGCGCAGGGGGCCTCAATCGGTCTGCTGCCACGCGGCAACGGGCAGCGTCAGGTACACACCGACGCTGGTGGTTCCTACGGCTCCGACCACGGCGTCGCAGAGCTGATCACATCTCGCCTGCCGGTTTGCGGCCCGACTCTCGAACCACTTCGAGCGCACTTCAACGAGGATGTCGAGGCCGCCGGAGTCGTAAGGGCCTGGCGCGTGAAAGCGAATCACCACGTCACCGGGTTGAAGATTCCGGTCGTACGGCTCCTCTGGACACTCCAGCGCGAGTGACACGGCGTGCGGCAGTGCCTCGGCAAGCCGATGAAGGCGATCTTCGTCGATGCCCGGCGCGAGGGTCACGTCAACGATCGGCATGTCAGCAACCTAGTAGGGGCTCTGGGGGTGAGCAGTTCCCCCTTCGACGTGTGCGTCCTCTCCCAGTCGTCGCCGCACCACACGCCGCCGCAGGGTGGGCGAGGCCACCACCTCGTAACCGGCACCGAGGAAGACCTGCACCAGCCCGACCGAGGCCTCGTCCCAGATCACGGACTTCTCCGGGGCGGCTCGATCGGGTACCCCTCCAGGAGGCGGGCGCCCACCTGCTCGCCGTACTCGACGGTGGCGGCGGCGAGCTCGTAGGTCAGCCCCGTCTGGCGCCAGCCCTTGCGGACGACGAAACAGGTGACTGACCAGACGCCCGCGAGCTCGGGGTCCATCCGCATCCATGCCTGCTTCCGGCTCCACAGCCTGGGGTAGTTCTCCCGCGGCTCGACCGCGACCCAGCCGGCCGCCTCGCCGTCGACGTACCCGATCAGCCCAGACGTCGGTCCGGTGGTGGTGCCGCAGGCGGTCTGCTCCAGCAGCGCGGCGTCCCTCTGCTCCTGGGTGGTGTCGCGCCAGATCCAGCCGGGCACCTTGAGCGCTTGGCAACGGCACTTGCGGGCGCCACCCGTGGCGAACACCGCCTCGACGTCCTCGGTCGCTGCCTGGTTGGCCGGGAGCCAGGTGAACTCGGGCATGCAGCGACCCTAGTTGTCAGCAGTTGTCAGCAGGACGCCTTGAAGCCCATCGGATCCCGGACGAAGGGCGGCGCGGTTCGGTCAGAAGCCGGGACTCCAGTCCCCAGGCGGGCGAAAGCTCTCCCAGAGCTTGTGGCAGGCGATGCACTCCCAGTACGGGTTGCCGTCCTCGGTGCTCACGACGCGCCAGGTATGGCGCAGGTTGAGGCGACACCTGAGCGGTGGTCGCGCTGTCCTTGTCTTCTCCATGATGCTCGGTTCCCCAGTCCGTAGGGCGGATCGGAGTGCCCAGGCTTGGCCAGCACTCCCATGGTGTAGGTCGCCTGTTGACGTCGCCCCAGCACCTGCAGGTCGGCCCGGAACTCATCTCGCCATCGCTCCCGGGTCGGGCCTGCGGGCAGCGCCCTGCTTGCCAGCGACACTCCGGTCCGCGCCCACGTGGTCGACCCCTGTTCGGGGGTCGAGTCGCCGTGGGCGCGGCCGGTCATGACTCTTCCGGCCTCGGGCTCGGCGCGAACGCGCGGCGGGTGGGGGGTCGGTAGGCGCGCGCCAGCGCGTCCCTCGCCTGCTCCACCCCAGACCCGGTCAGCCGGTAGTAGCGCCGAGCGGCCCGCCCTTCGGTGCGCGGGTCGACTTCTTCCCAGCGCGACGTCAACCAGCCGACCCCCTCCAGACGCGCCAGGATGGGATGGATCGTCCCAGTGGCGAGCTCGGCCAGGTCTGCGATCTCGATGCCGTAGCGCTCGGCGTTCGCGTCCTCGAGCATGGCCCGCAGCACTCGTTGCGTCGCGATGGTCATCCGCAACTCAGTCATGCTCGTACTCGCATGACCCCCTCGCTAGAGTACAAGCGCTGCATCGGCTGTGAGAAGTGCGTGTGGATTCCAGGGGTCGAGCGGGACCGGGAACAGGCCCCCAGTCAGACGTGGCGACGCGACTGCACGACCCGGAACCGGGACGCCACGTAGGCGCCGTCGGTGAAGGAGGCGTTGGCGGCGGGGTTGGCGCCGGTGCCGTGGAAGTCGGAGTAGGCCGCGGACTGGTTGACGAACACGCCGCCGAGCAGGTTCTCGGACAGGGCGACGCCGGCGTCGAGGGCGGCCTCGCGCATGTCGTCGGTGACGGCGTCGGAGGTCGAGTAGACCGCGGCGGTCATCGCGCCGTGGCGCTGCACGGTGTCGCGGAACAGCTCGATCGACTCATCCGTGCCGCCGGTCGAGATCAGGTAGGCGACCGGGCCGAAGCACTCCGACTCGTAGACGTCGGCGTCATCGCCGGCCTTCAGCGCGACCAGGGTGGGCGTGCGCACCGTGGCGTCGGCGTACGACGGGTGGGTGACCGTGCGGGAGGCGACCACCACGTCACCGCGTGACCCGGCCTCCTCCAACCGGGACAGGACGCCGTCGTTGACGACCCCGCCGAGCAGCTCGACCGCGCGGGCGTCGTCGCCGAGCAGCCGGTCCAGCGCGGCCCCGATGCCGGCGCCGACCTCGGCCGGCGTCTTGCGGCCCTCGTCGGTCTCGATGCCGTCGGCGGGCAGGTAGACGTTCTGCGGTGCGGTGCACATCTGGCCGGTGTAGAGCGCGAACGAGAACGCGAGGTTCTGGCACATCGCCTTGAAGTCGCTGGTGGAGTCGACGACGACGGTGTTGACGCCGGCCTTCTCGGTGAAGACCGTCGCCTGCCGGGCGTTCTCCTCCAGCCAGTCGCCGAAGGCGTTGCCGCCGGTGAAGTCGATCAGCTTCACCTCGGGGCGGACGGCGAGGACTCCGGCGAGCCGGTCGGCGGGGTCCTCGGCGGCGAGGGTGACCAGGTTCGGGTCGAAGCCCTGCTCGGCCAGCACCTCCTGGCACGCCTGCACCGTGATCGCCAGCGGCAGCACCGCGGCCGGGTGGGGCTTGACGACGACCGGGTTGCCGGTGACCAGGGACGCGAACAGCCCCGGCCACGAGTTCCAGGTCGGGAAGGTGTTGCAGCCGATCACCAGGGCGACGCCGCGCGGCACCACGGTGAACGTCTTCTCCATGGCCAACGGGTGCTTGCCCGGCTTCTCCCAGCGGGCGGTCGCGGGGGTGCGGGTCATCTCGACCCACGCGTAGGCGATCGCCTCCAGCGCGCGGTCGAGCGCGTGGGCGCCCCCGGCCTGGAAGGCCATCACGAACGCCTGCCCGCTGGTGTGCTGCACCGCGTTGGCGAGCTCGAAGATCCGGCCGTGCAGCCGGTCGAGGATCTCCAGGCAGACGCCGGTGCGTCCCTCGGGGCCGGCGTCGCGCCACGCGCGCTTGCCGGCGGTCGCCGCGGCCAGCAGGGCGTCGACGGCCGCGTCGGTGGAGGGGACGCGCGGGTAGCGGACCCCCAGGTCGATCCCGAAGGGAGAGCGTTCTCCTGCGACGGTGCCGTCGCTGCCGGGGGTCGTGAGCGGGAAGTCGCCGCCCAGCCATGCGTCGTACGCCGCCTTGCCGTCGGCGGCGGCGTCCTCGCCGTAGACGCGCGGCGAGGGGGACTCGTCGAAGGCCGAGAAGTAGCCGCGGGACGCGCACGCCGCGACGGCGGCGTCGAGGCGGTCGCGGTGGCGTGGGAGCAGGTCGCTGGTCATGGCGCCAGCCAACCACAGGGTGGGTCTACCGTGTCCTCCGTGGGCGTTCGGGGGATCGTGCTGCTGCTCCTCGCCGTGGTGGTGGGTGGAGCGGCCGGCTGGGCGTACGCCGAGCGCAGCAGCGAGCCGGTGGTCTCGACGGCCTCCCCCAGCCCGGTTGCCGCGGCCGATCCCGCGATCCCGGACATCCCGCAGGGCACCTACAGGCGCGACGCCGACCTGCCGGTGGTGCCGAGCCGGCTGGCGACGGACCCGGCCCGGATCGGGACCCCCCGCGGCGACGGCATCCTGGTCCCGGCCCCCGTGGGCTGGGAGCGCACCTTCCTCCCCGGCCTGGAGTCGAAGTGGAGCGCACCCGGCGGCGTCGAGGGCAGCTACGGCGTGCGGGTGAAGCGCATCGTCGGGGAGAACCGCACCCGGCCGCAGAAGGTGGCCGAGCTCGTGGCCGCGCTGCCGTTCGACCCGCTGGTCTCCGAGCTCGAGGTGCTGGACACCTCCGCGGACACGTTCCGGGCCTACTTCACCTTCGACGGCTACCGGCGCTTCAACATCGTGCGCTACGTCAGCTTCGACGGGAACCTGGTCGACGTGGAGATCTCGGCCACCGGCCGGGTGCAGGACCAGGCCGGGCTGGAGGCACTGGTGGCGACCATGGCGACCGGCGTCCGGGAGCAGGAGCTGCCTCAGAAGCCGGGCGCCGACACGTCGTCCAGGACGCGGTAGGCCGTGGTCCGGTCCTCGCTGCGCACCTGCACCCACAGGTAGCGGTCGACGGCGACCTGCCGGACGCGTTCCACGATCACCCCGGGGCAGCCGGTGGAGACCTGGGTGACCACGGCGTCGTCGCCGTCCACGTCGCTCACCGGGTCGAGGGTGGCCTCGCACCCGGCGTGCCCGGGGAGCCGTTCGGGCATGTTGGAGAACGCCAGCACGCCGGCGAACACGCCCTCGCCGTCCTCGGCGGTCTGCCAGTCCTCCGACGTGCCGGCCGAGAGCGCCGCCTGCTCGCCGTCCTGGTCCGGTGGCGTCCACTGACCGGTGTCGACCGCGGCCGTCCACCCCGGCGGCACGGTGACGGCCAGCGCGCTGGTGGAGTCGGTCAGCGTCACGGAACCCTGCTGGGTGCCGTGCACCGCGTAGCCGACCCCGGCGCCGGCGACCAGCGCGACCACGGCCGCCACGCCGAGCAGGACCCGGGCCCGGGTGCGCGAGCGCGGCGGGAGCACCGGGTCGGGGAGGTCCGGGCCGGGGCCGAACGAGCTCGGTCGCGGGCCCGGTTGGGTGAGGTTGGGGTCGAGCGGCAGCCACGGTTCCGGCAGCGGACCGTGGTCGCCGTCGAGGGTGGGGCCCAGCGCCGTGGTGAGGGCGTCGACGTACGTCGGGACGTCGGGCCAGCGGTCCTCGCGGTCGGGCGCGAGCGCCCGCTGGACCACGGCCTCGACGTCGGCCCCGAACTCGCGACCCTCGGCCGACAGCGCGGGCGGCGGACCGGGCTCGGCCGCCGCCGAGAGCGAGGCGTGCCGGAAGGGTGCCTGCCCGGTGAGCAGCAGGTGCGTGAGCGCACCGAGCGCGTAGAGGTCGGACCGCGGGTCGAGCCGTTCCCCCTGCGCCTGCTCGGGCGCGACGAAGGAGGGCGTGCCCGCGATCATGGTCAGCCGCGACGACACGTCGTAGGCCTTGCCGAGGCCGAGGTCGGCCAGCATCGCCCGCACCTGCGGCTCGCCGTCGCGCGACTCGACGGTCCGGAACAGCACGTTGGCGGGCTTCACGTCGCGGTGCAGCACGCCCCGTTCGTGGAGGGCGGTCAGGCCGAGCCCGATCTGCCGGACCACCTCCAGCGCCTGGGTGGAGGTCAGCCCGTCGATCTCCAGCCGGTCGGCGAGCGTGCCCTGGTCGGCGTACGACATCACCAGGTAGGGGCGGCCGTCGTCGAGCTCGCCGGCGTCGTAGACGGTGACCACGTACGGCGACTCGACCTTGCGCAGGAAGCGGCCCTCCTCGAGGAACCGCTGTCGGACGTGGTGGTCCTCGGTCCAGTTCTCGGCCAGCACCTTCACCGCGACCGGCGAGTCGAGCTGCTCGTCGTAGGCGAGCCAGACGGTGGCGAACCCGCCCGAGCCGATGCGCCGGCGCACGGCGTAGCGACCGATCCGGGAGGGCATGGACACCCTGCATTATGTTCATGGCAACACCTGACCTCGGGGGAGGACCGCCACATGGCGTGGGACAGCACGACGCCGGACGAGATCGACGACCTGGCCCGTCGGGCGCAGACCGGCGACCGCGACGCCCTGGAGGCGTTGCTGACCGCGGTCCGGCCGCGCGCGCTCAACGTCTGCCGCGGCGTGCTCCCCTACTCCAGCGACGCCGAGGACGCCTGCCAGGAAGCCCTCATCAACATCGCGAACAAGATCGGCTCCTGGCACGGCAACGGCCGCTTCACGACCTGGATGCACTCCGTCGCGGTCAACTCGGCCCGCTCGACCTACCGCCGGCTCAAGAACCAGGCCGTGGTCGGCGGCGTCAGCGACGCCCTGGTCGACAAGCCCGACCCGCGCACCACCAGCGTCATCGCCGGCACCCGGCTCGACCTGCTCGAGGCGATGGAGTCGCTCGAGCGCGACCACCCCCAGTTCGTCGAGCCGCTGCTCCTGCGCGACGTCTACGGCCTGCCGTACGACGAGATCGCCCGGCTGGTCGGCGCGCCGCTCGGGACGGTCAAGGCGCAGATCCATCACGGCCGCAAGCTGGTGCGGCCGATGCTCCGCGGCGAGGACTGAGCGTGCGGCGGAACCTGGCCGCGCTGGCGGCCGCCGGAGTGCTGCTCGCCGGCTGCTCCTCGGAAGGGGACGCGGCACCCGTACCCTCCCCCGCGTCGTCGACCTCGACCCCGACGACCGGCGAGGGCACCGACCCGACCGACGGCCCGGCCGACGACCCCGCCCTCGACGTCGCCCTCAGCGAGCCCGTCGAGGACCGCGTCTACCCGGACGTCGGCGACCCGGGCGTCGACGCGCTGCACTACGACCTCGACCTGACGTGGGACCCCGACTCCGAGGTCCTCACCGGCGCCGAGACGCTGACGTTCCGGTCGACCGCGGACGACGACAGCTTCCGGCTCGACCTCGGCCCGGAGCTCGAGGTCTTCGAGGTGACCCTCGACGGGGAGCCGGTCGAGCACGAGCAGGACGGCAAGGACCTCGTGGTCACGGCCGACGTCGCCGCCGACGAGCGCTACGTCGTGGAGATCGGCTACTCCGGCGTGCCGGAACCGGTCGCGGCGCCGACCGGCCGCGAGGACCTGGCGTCCCTCGGCTGGACCACGATGCCGGACGGTGACACGTGGACGATGCAGGAGCCGTTCGGCGCCTACAGCTGGTACGCCGTGAACGACCACCCCTCCGACAAGGCGCTCTACGACTTCACGCTGCGGGCGCCGGACCGGATGGTGGGCGTCGCCAACGGCGAGCTGGAGTCACGCGAGACCGTCGCCGGTCAGGAGGTCACCGAGTGGCACCTGGCGGAGCCCGCCGCGTCGTACCTCGTGACGGTCGCCTTCGGCGACTACGTGACCGCTCAGGAGACGTCGGCGAGCGGGGTGCCGGTCAGCGTCTGGCTGCCGGCCGACGAGGCCGCGCGGATGCCCGAGCTGCGCCGGACCACCGTGGCGTCGCTCGACTGGGCCGAGGAGGTGCTCGGCCCCTACCCGTTCGACTCGCTGGGGTTCCTCTTCGTCGACTCCCTCAGCGGCATGGAGACGCAGACGATGGTGACGCTCGGCCTCAGCGACTACGCCACGTCCGAGCCGGTCCTCGTGCACGAGGCCGTCCACCAGTGGTGGGGCAACCAGGTGACCCCCCGGGACTGGCGGGACCTCTGGATGAACGAGGGGATGACGATGTACCTCCAGCTGTTCTGGGAGTCCGAGCACGGCGGTCCTCCGCTGGACGAGCGGCTCGCGGGCCTGGCCGCGGAGGCCCCGGAGCTGCGGGCCGACTCGGGTCCGCCCGCGGCGTACGACCCCCGGGCCTTCGCCGAGCGCAACGTCTACTACCTGCCGGCGCTGATGTGGCACGACGTCCGTGACCGGATCGGGGACGACGAGTTCTTCCGACTGGTGCGGGCGTGGCCGGCCAGCCGCGACAACGGTCACGCCGACTACGACGACATCACCGACTGGTGGGAGGACCAGTCGGGCGAGGAGCTGACCGCGACCTTCCGCCGCCACCTGCTGGCGAAGCGGCAGCCGGCGTACACGCCCTGACATGTCACCTCACAGGCGGCGTCACCGGCTGACGAAGATGGCGACCCCACGAGACGCTCCGCCGGCGACCGGGCTGACGCCGCCGCCGCCGTACGTCCGGGCATCCGGGCCCGGCCGGCCGCCCGTGCGGCGACGCGACCTGACAGGGCCGCCCAGACCCGGGGCAGTGAGTGACGTCGGGTCCGGGTCGGGATCGCCTGTGCGCCCGACCCCGGAATCATGGGGATCCCCCCAGCGCGCTTCATGGGCTCCTCACGCCGAAGCTGGGGATGCGGAGCGATGCCTTGCAGTACGTAGTTCATGACGTGACTTCCTCGAGGTGAACCGGCTGCGCCGGTCGTGAATCTTCTGGCGTTGCGCGCCGGGGCGCGGTCGCGTTCGCGGTGCGGAATCGGTCTCGATACTCCGAGGGTGCGATTCCTACGAGTCGGTGGAATGCCCTGCGGAGTGTCTCGGCGGTGCCGAAGCCGCAGCGGCGGGCGATCGTCTCCAGGGGGTCGTCGCGTTCTGTGAGGGCACGTTGCGCCGCCTCGACGCGGACCCGTTCGACGTACACCGCCGGGGGTAGTCCAGTTTCCTGGGTGAATCGCCGCTGCAGGTGTCGTGGGCTCAGCCCGGCGAGCGAGGCCAGGTCGTCGATCCCGTGTCGCGCACCGGGATCGAGGTGGATGGCTTCGACGACGTCGCGCATCACATCGCTTGCGGGCTGTGCGGACCACAGTGGCACGCTGAACTGCGACTGGTTCCCGGGTCGGCGCAGGAACAGCACCAGCTCCCGGGCGACGTCGAGGGCGGTCTGGGGCCCGAGGTCTGCCTCGACCAGCGCCAGCGCCAGGTCCATGCCCGCTGCCACACCTGCGGAGGTCCAGATCGGCCCGTCCTGGATGAAGACGGGGTCGCTGTCGACGATGACGGCCGGGTACTCCCGTGCCAGCCGGTCCGCTTCCCTCCAGTGCGTGGTGACGCGACGCCCGTCGAGCAGCCCGGCCTCGGCGAGGATGAAGGCGCCACAGCAGACCGACGCGACCCGGTCGGCCGTGGTGGCGGCCGCGGCCACCCAGTCGAGCAGGCTGCGGTCATAACCCGCCGCGTCCACGCCGTCGCCGCCCACGACCAGCAACGTGCCGGGACGGCTCGGGTCCAGGCACGCCACCGAGCCTTGCGCGTGGATCGTCATCCCCGTGTCCGAGCGGACCGGACCGGCCTCCGGTGCCACGAGCGTGAGCTCGTACCCGGCCTCACCGAACACCTCGAACGGGCCGGCCAGATCGAGGGCGTCGAAGCCCTCGTAGATCACGAAGGTGACGGCGCGTGACTTCATGGCTCCACCGTGCGCCTCGGAATGGGTTGTCGTCTACGACAACCTCCCCACAGATCGCGCCATCCACGAGCTGAAGGGCTCGAGCACGGTCAGCGGCCTCGTACCCGGACGGACCGAACGACCACGGACGCACCTGCCTCCCGCCTGGCTGCGGCGCGCAGGTGCTCGGTTGGTCCTTGCGTCTACGGCCGGCAGGCCCGGAGGGGCTGCGCGCCGTACCCTGACGCCCATGACCCGCCTCTCCGCGCACGACCTGATCGAGCTGGTCCTCGACGAGGGGTCCTGGCAGAGCTGGGACGTCGCCCCCGAGCGCGGCGAGGTCAGCGAGGCGTACGCCGCCGAGCTGGCCGCCGCTGCGGAGAAGAGCGGCGTCGACGAGTCGGTCGTCACCGGCGAGGGGCTGATGCGTGGGCGGCGGGTGGCCGTCGTGATCGGCGAGTTCGGCTTCCTGGCCGGTTCGATCGGGCGGGCCGCGGCCGACCGGCTGGTCGCCGCCATCGTGCGGTCCACCGACGAGGGCCTGCCGCTGCTGGCGGCACCGGTGTCCGGCGGCACCCGGATGCAGGAGGGGACGCCCGCCTTCGTGCAGATGGTGCGGATCTCCGAGGCGGTCATGTCGCACAAGGTCGCCGGACTCCCCTACCTCGTCTACCTGCGCCACCCCACCACGGGCGGCGTGATGGCGTCGTGGGGGTCGCTCGGACACGTCACCGTGGCCGAGCCGGGCGCGCTGGTCGGCTTCCTCGGCCCGCGGGTCTACGAGGCGCTCTACGACAAGCCGTTCCCCGCCGACGTGCAGACCTCGGAGAACCTCTACGCGCACGGCATCATCGACGCGGTCATCGCGCCCGACGAGATCGCCGACATCCTCGACCGCGCGCTGACCATCCTGCAGGCACCGCGGCTCGGCATCCCGCCGGTCCCGCAGCCGCCGGACGACCCGGTCGTGGACGTCGACACCTGGGACGCGGTCACCCGTTCCCGCCGCACCGACCGTCCCGGCGTACGACGGCTGCTGCGGTACGCCGCCACCGACGTCGTCCCCCTCAACGGCACCGGCCAGGGCGAGTCCGACCCCGGCCTGCTGATCGCCCTGGTGCGGTTCGGCGCCGCGCCCTGCGTCTTCCTCGGCCAGGACCGGCGCGGGCAGACCGCCGACCACCCGATGGGGCCGGAAGCCCTGCGGGAGGCCCGCCGGGGCATGCGCCTGGCGAGCGAGCTCGGGCTGCCGCTGCTCACCGTCATCGACACGCAGGGCGCGGCGCTGTCGCCCGAGGCGGAGAACGGCGGGCTGGCCGGCGAGATCGCCCGCTGCCTGGCCGACCTGGTCACGCTCGACGCCCCGACGCTGTGCCTGATGCTCGGTGAGGGCAACGGCGGCGGAGCGCTGGCGCTGCTGCCGGCCGACCGGGTCGTCGCCGCCCAGCACGCGTGGCTCTCGCCGCTCCCGCCGGAGGGCGCGAGCGCGATCGTCCACCGCGACCTCGACCACGCGCCCGAGATGGCGCGCGCCCAGCAGGTCCGGGCCCTCGACCTCCACCGGATCGGCGTCGTCGACCGGATCGTCGCCGAGCGGCCGGACGCCGCCGACGAGCCCGAGGCGTTCTGCCAGCGGGTCGGTGCCGTCCTCGAGCACGAGCTCAGCTCGCTGCTGGCGACCGGCCCCCGCTCGCCCGCCGACCGCGCCGCCCGCTACGGCTGAGGATCAGGCGGCGGCACAGGCGTAGGTGGCGGCCGCGACCGCCGACTGCATCTCCGGCGACAGCTCGGAGGCCGGGACGTCCACGAACCCGTAGGCGTCGTCGAAGAGACCCTCGGCGACCATCGCGTCCAGTCCGCCGGCGTTCTCGATCCACTGGCCGGCGGCGCACTCGGCCTGCTCGCGGGTGAGCACCCCCTGCTGCTCGAGGGCGTCGGCCAGGTTGTCCCGCGCGGTGGTGAGCTCGGAGTCGGACGTGGCCGCACTCGTCGACAGATCCGGGCCGAGGCTCGGGGTCGGCCGGGCGACCCGGTCCGCGGGCTCGTCGCCGTTGGCCAGGCCCCACCCGATCGCCAGCACCACGAGCAGCACGCCGAGCACCACCAGCCCCGCGACCAGCCCCCGGTGGTGACCGCCGGCCGCTGCCACCCGTCCGGTCCGCGGGCCACCGACCATCGGCAGCGACCTCGCACGGCGCAGGTCGTCGCGCAGCCGGGCCGCGGTGGCGTAGCGGTCGGCGGGGTCCTTGGCCATCGCGGTCCGCAGGATCCGGTTGACCTCGGTCACCAGCGCCGACTGGCCCGGCAGCTGCGGGACCGGCTGCTCGAGGTGGGCGCTGACGATCTGGTACTCCGTCGTACCCCGGTAGGGCGCATGGCCGCTCAGCGTCGCCCAGAGCAGGCAGCCCAGCGAGTAGACGTCGCTGGCCACGCCTGCCCGGCCTCCGGTGTGGAGCTCGGGCGCCATGTACGACGGGGTTCCGACCGTGCCGGTCCGGCTGGCGTGGGTCGCCTCCCCGTCGAGCTGCCGGGCGATCCCGAAGTCGCCGAGGTAGGCCGACATGGTGTTGCCGCGCCGGCGCAGCAGGATGTTGGCCGGCTTGATGTCCCGGTGGATCATCCCGCCCTCGTGGGCGTCGGACAGGCCGGCGGCCACCTGCGCGACCAGGTCGAGCGCCACCCGCGGCGGCGGGGCGCCGAACTGCTGGAGCATCGCCGCCAGGTCGCCGTCCGGGATCAGCTGGGTCGCGAGGTAGAGCTGGCCGTCGACCTCCCCGTAGGCGTAGACGTGCACGACCTGCGGCGAGTCGAGCGCAGCCAGCGCCTGGGCCTCGCGGGTGAAGCGGTCGCGGAAGTCGTCGTTCTCGGCCAGGTGCGGGGAGATGATCTTGAGCGCGACCGTCCGGTTGAGCGCGTCGTCGGCGGCCTCGTAGACGACCCCCATGCCACCGCCGCCGATCTGGCGGACGATGCGGTAGGGGCCGACCACCATCCCCTCGACGGGGTCGTCGGACACGCTCACGGGCGAGTTCTACCCCGACCGGGCCGGTTTCACACCCGCCCCTCCACAACTGGCCCGGCTGCCGCCGAGGTCGCTCCCCCGGACTGGCGGTAGTCCCCGATTCTTCGGCTGCCGAATCGCGTGATCTGCAGCCAAAGATCCGGGGACTACCCGACGAGTGTCCTCAGAAGAGCAGCGCGGACGCCGGGTCCTCCAGGATGCCGGCGACGTCGGCGAGGAACCGCGAGCCCTTCTCGCCGTCGATGTGACGGTGGTCGAAGGACAGCGCGAGCGTGGTGATCTGGCGCGGCACGATCTCGTCGACACCGTCGGTCGTCACGACCCACGGCTGCTTCCGGACCGCGCCGAAGCACAGGATCGCGGACTCGCCCGGGTTGATGATCGGCGTTCCCGCGTCGACGCCGAAGACGCCGACGTTGGTGATGGTGAAGGTGCCGTCGGCCATCTCCGCCGGTTGCGTCTTGCCGTCGCGGGCGGTCGCGGTCAGCTGACCGAGTGCCTGCGCCAGCTCGAGCAGCCCCATGGACTCGGCGTCCTTGATGTTCGGCACGACCAGCCCGCGGGGGGTGGCCGCGGCGATGCCGAGGTTGACGTAGTGCTTGAGCACGACCTCCTGGGCAGCCTCGTCCCAGAACGAGTTGATCTCCGGCGTACGCCGCACCGCGAGCATGACCGCGCGGGCCAGCACCAGCAGCGGACTGACCTTGACGTCGCGGAACTCGCGGCGGTTCTTGAGCCGGTCGACGAACTCCATGGTCCGGGTGACGTCGACGGTGATCCACTCGGTGACGTGGGGCGCGCTGAACGCGGAGCCCACCATCGCCCCGGCCATCATCTTCCGGACACCCTTGATCGGCTCACGGGTCTCGCGGGCTCGCCGGGGTTTCGTGGCTCGTCGCTGGCGCTCCTCGCACCTCAACCTCCGGCGACGCCGCTGCCTCGACATCGGCGCGCGTGATCACGCCACCCTCGCCGGACCCGGTCAGGGTCGTGAGGTCGACGCCGAGGTCCTTGGCGAGCTTGCGGACCGGCGGCTTGGCCAGCGCCCGGACGGCGCCGGGGTCGGCGGGCTCGGTGCGGGCCGAGGTCGCCGGCACGGCCGGCTCGTCGGACTCGTGGACCGGGGCGGACTGGGCACCACCGGGCGCGAACGCGCCCTGGACCTGCAGCTGGGTGTTGGCGGCCGCCTCCGAGGCGGGCGAGGCCGAGCCCTTGCGGGCGCGGCGCACGGGCCCGCGGTCGGCCTTGTTGCGGCCGACCAGGCTCTCGCCCTCACCACCGCCGCTGGCGGCCGGGTTGGACAGGTCGATCTCCATCTCGGCGGAGGCCGGCGCGGCGGGCACGTCGGCCGGCGCCGATCCGTCACCGATCGCGATGATCGGCGTCCCGACCGGGACGGTCTCGCCCTCGGCGACCATCAGCTTCGAGACGGTCCCGGCGAACGGCGAGGGGAGCTCGACGATCGACTTGGCGGTCTCGATCTCGCAGATGATGTCGTTGATGGCGACGACGTCGCCCTCCTTGACCTTCCACGAGACCAGCTCGGCCTCGGTGAGGCCCTCGCCGACATCGGGCAGCTTGAACTCGGCCATCAGAACTCCAGACTCCTGTCCACGGCGTCGAGGACCCGGTCGAGGTCGGGGAGGTAGTCCTCCTCGATCCGCGATGCGGGGTAGGGGGTGTCGAACCCGCCGACGCGCAGCACCGGCGCCTCGAGCGAGTAGAAGCACTCCTCGGTGATCCGGGCCGCGACCTCGGAGCCCATGCCGAGGTTGACGTGCGCCTCGTGGGTGATGATCGCCCGGCCGGTGCGACGTACGGACTCGAGGACCGGTCCCATGTCGAGCGGGCTCAGCGTGCGGAGGTCGATGACCTCCAGGCTCCTGCCCTCGTTCGCGGCGGCCTCGGCCGCTGCCATCGCCGTCTTCACGGTCGGACCGTAGGCGAGGACGGTGACGTCCGTGCCCTGGCGGACGACCCGGCTGCTGAACAACGGGTCAGGGGTAGCGCTCTCGTCGAGCTCGGCCTTGTCGGCGTGGTACTGCCGCTTCGGCTCGAGGAAGATCACCGGGTCGTCGCTGGCGATGGCCTGCTGGATCATCCAGTAGCCGTCGACCGGGTTGGAGCAGGCGACCACCTTGAGCCCCGGGGTGTGCGCGAACTGCGCCTCGGGGCTCTCGCTGTGGTGCTCCACCGCGCCGATGCCGCCACCGAACGGGATCCGGATGACCATCGGCATCTTGTACTTGCCCTTGGAGCGGTAGTGCATCTTCGCGACCTGGCACACGATCTGGTCGTACGCCGGGTAGACGAAGCCGTCGAACTGGATCTCGACGACGGGGCGGTAGCCGCGCAGCGCCATGCCGATGGCGGTGCCGACGATGCCGGACTCGGCCAGCGGCGAGTCGATGACGCGGTCCTCGCCGAAGTCCTTCTGCAGGCCGTCGGTGATCCGGAAGACGCCGCCGAGCTTGCCGACGTCCTCGCCCATGATGAGGACCTTCGGGTCGTCCTCCATCGCCTTGCGCAGGCCCATGTTGAGGCCCTTGGCGAGAGTGATCTTCTGGGTCGAGCTCATGAGTGCGCCCCCTCGAACGTCTGGAGGTAGTCGGCGAAGCCCTCGCGCTGCACCCGCAGCTCCTCGGTCTCCTCGGCGTAGACGTGGTCGAACATGTCCATCGGCTTCGGGTCGGGCAGCGCCTTGCAGCCCTCCCGCAGGTGGTGTCCGAGCTCGTCGGCCTCCTGCTTGATCTCGGCGATGAAGTCGTCGTCGACGAGGCCGTTGCGGCGCAGGTAGACCTCCACGCGGGCGATCGGGTCCTTGAGCTTCCAGCTCTCGACGTCGTCGCTGAGCCGGTAGCGGGTCGGGTCGTCGGTCGTGGTGTGGGCGCCCATCCGGTAGGTGTAGGCCTCGACCAGGGTCGGGCCCTGACCCTCCCGCGCCCGCTGCAGCGCGGCCTGGGTGACGGCGTACGTCGCGAGGACGTCGTTGCCGTCGACGCGGACGCCGGGGAAGCCGAAGCCGAGCGCGCGCTGGTAGAGCGGGATCTTCGACTGGCGCTCGATCGGCTCCGAGATCGCCCACTGGTTGTTCTGGCAGAAGAACACGACCGGGGCGTTGTAGGAGGCGGCGAAGATGAACGCCTCGTTGACGTCACCCTGGCTCGAGGCGCCGTCGCCGAAGTGGGCGATGACGGCCGTGTCGCGATCGGGGTCGCCGGTGCCGACCGCGCCGTCGCGCTGGACGCCCATGGCGTAGCCGGTGGCGTGGAGGGCCTGCGCGCCGATCACGATCGTGTAGAGGCCGAAGTTGTTCTCGAACGGGTCCCACCCGCCGTGGTCGACCCCGCGGAACAGGCCGAGCAGCTTCAGCGGGTCGACGCCCTTGCAGTAGGCGACGCCGTGCTCGCGGTAGGTCGGGAAGACGAAGTCCTGCGGCTTGAGCGCGCGGCCGGCGCCGATCTGGGCGGCCTCCTGGCCGAGCAGCTGGGCCCAGATGCCGAGCTCGCCGTGGCGCTGGAGGGCGGTGGCCTCGGTGTCGATCCGCCGGGTGAGCACCATGTCGCGGTAGAAGCCGCGCAGCTCGTCGGCGGAGAAGTCACGGTCGAACTCCGCGTGGTGGACGCGTTCACCCTCGGGCGTCAGCAGCTGGACGAGCTCAGGTCCGCCGTCCTGCTGGGAAGGTCCGAAGACCTCCACCAGGTCGGGACCGAATCCTGCGTGGGTCACCTGCACTCCTCTTCAGGTCACCGGCGTCGCGGGGTCTCCGCGGTGGCCGTGCTGGGTGGTCGTGGCCCATCCCTTCGTGAGGGCGCTTGTGACGGGGGACACAACCTGTGCACCCAAACGTACCGGCGCGGGCGGTCGGGCCGCCAACCGGCGGGACCGCGGTCTGCCCGGTTGTCCCTGTGCCCCGGGACATCCGGCCCGGCACGGTCCTCCCGGACCCACTGGACGGCCACACCCTGGCCACTCGAAAGGAACCACCGTGAGCACTCACGTCACCACCCGCAACCCGGCCCGCAGCGACGTCGCGGTCGTCGACTCCACCCCCGTCATCGGTCACCACACGGCCGGTCGTCGGCATCGCGCCGTCTCTGCGGCATCGGCACGATGGTGACGTCGGGCCTAAGCCTAGTGTCGTAGGCCGGCATCACCGCCCGGGTGGCGACGTACCTCGCCGGCGGCGGCCCGACGCCGGCCGAGCACCCGTTTCCCGAGCTGACCGACCGCGAGCGGTCGGTGCTCGACCTGCTCGCCGCCGGGCGCACCAACGACGCCATCGCGCGCGAGCTCTACGTCTCGTCGAAGACCGTGCGCAACGCCGTGTCGTCGATCTACGCCAAGCTCCACGCGGCCGGACGCGCCGAGGCGATCATCACGGCGCGGGAGGCGGGGCTGGGGCGGGATCGATGAGGTCGAGCGTCGCGCCCGACAACAGCGGCTCGAGCCAGGCGCGGGTCTGCTCGTCGTACGGCGTGACCGTGGCGCCCTCGACGCAGGCGGCCGGATCGGTGCGACCGGCCCGCATCACGACGTCCCAGTCGTAGTCGCGGCCGTCGCGGAGCGCGGCCTCCTCCCCGGCGACCTGCTTGACCAGCACGACCTCCACGTCGGCGTCACGCAGGTGGGTGACCCGGGTGCTGGTCGTGAGCAGCACCTTGGCGTCGCCGCCGTCGAGGTCGTGGATGGCGCCGATCCGGGCGCACGCGAGCACCGCGACCAACCGCTCGGGCGAGACCGGGAGCGCCACCCCGACCCGGTCACCCCTGGTGACACCGCAGTGGCGCAGCACCCCGCCGAACGCCGCCACCTCCTCCAGCAACCGGGCGTAGGTCCAGGTCGTGGTGCCGGCGTGGAGGGCCGCGCGGTCGGCGCGGCCGCCCACCACGTGGCGGTCGAGCAGGTCGAAGCAGGTGGGTCGCATGGTGCCCATCCTGCCGGGTGGCCTATCATCGGTGGATGGCGATGACAGCGGCAGGTGTCGACGGGTCCGCCGACCCGAGCCCGCTCGGCACGGTCGCGCTCTTCCACGCGCTGGCCGAGCCGTCCCGGTTGACGATCCTCGAGCACCTCTTCCTCGGCGAGCACCGGGTCGTCGACCTGGTCGCCCACCTCGGCCTCGCCCAGTCCACGGTCTCCCAGCACCTCGCCTGCTTGCGCGACTGCGGCCTGGTGACCCACCGCGCGGTCGGCCGCTCCTCCCACTACTCGCTCACCGACCCCGCCCGGATCCGCGGCCTCCTCGACGAGGCGGAGCGGCTGCTCGACGCCACCGGCGGACTCGCCGCCCGTCACGACGGGGCGCACTGACATGGGCGACGGGCACTCGTACGGGGACACGCCGGCGGCCGGCACCGGTGGCGGCTGGCCGTGGCCTTCGGTCTGGTCGGCTCGTTCTTCGTGGTCGAGCTGGTGGCCGGCCTGGTGGCCGACTCGCTGGCCCTGCTCTCCGACGCCGGTCACATGGCCGCCGACGTGGTCGCCCTGGGTGCGGCGCTGGCCGCGACCCGGATCGCCACCCGCGCGGACACGACCGGCCGCCGGACGTTCGGCTCCTACCGGGCCGAGGTGTTCGCGTCGGGCCTGACCGTGCTGCTGATGCTCGGCGCGGCGGCGTACGTCGGCATCGAGGCGGTGGGCCGGCTCGGCACCCCGGTCTCCGTGGCGCCGGCGGCGATGCTCGTGGTGGGTGGGCTCGGACTGCTGGTCAACCTGGTGGCGCTGGGGCTGCTGCGGGGTGGCGCCGGCGAGAGCCTGAACGTGCGCGGCGCCTACCTCGAGGTCGTCGCCGACACCGTCGGCTCGGTCGGCGTGATCGCGGCGGGCCTGCTCGTCGCGTGGACCGGCGACGCGTGGTGGGACACCCTGGTCGCCTGCGCGATCGCGGCGTTCGTGGCGGTGCGGGCGCTGCTGCTGGGTCGCGAGGTGCTCGCCGTGCTCGGCCAGCACGCTCCGGCCGGGATGGACCCCGCCGCGGTCGAGGCCGCCCTGTGCGCCGTACCCGGGGTCGAGACCGTCCACGACCTCCACCTGTGGACGCTCACCTCCGGCATGCACGTCGCCACCGCCCACCTGGTCGCCGCCGGCGACACCGACGCCGTCCTCACCGCCGCCGCCACCACCCTCCGGCAGCAGTTCGGCGTCGAGCACGCCACCCTCCAGGTCGAGTCCGACGCCCGTCACTGCTCCGAGCTGTCGTGGTGAGCGTGGTGCTGGTTCCCCGGATATCCGGGGAACCAGTCATTTCGTCCTGCAGGATCACTCGAGAACATCACGACTCGCTCAAGAACCCCGGGGCTCCGACTTCCCGCGGGTGACGGTCAGCCGCGGCCGTGCGGCGTGAGCCAGGCCTCCGGGTCCGGGCCGGCGGGGACGACCTGGGTGGGATTGATGTCGGTGTGGACGACGTAGTAGTGCGCCTTGATCTGGTCGAAGTCGGTGTTGTCGCCGAAGCCGGGGGTCTGGAAGAGGTCGCGGGCGTAGCCCCAGAGGTTCGGCAGCTCGGTCAGCTTCTGCCGGTTGCACTTGAAGTGGCCGTGGTAGACGGCATCGAAGCGGACGAGGGTGGTGAACAGCCGGACGTCGGCCTCGGTGATGGTGTCGCCCATCAGGTAGCGGCGGTCGGCGAGCCGCTCCTCGAGCCAGTCCATCGCCCTCCAGAGCCGGTCGTAGGCACGCTCGTACGACTCCTGACTGCCGGCGAAGCCGCAGCGGTAGACGCCGTTGTTGACCTCGGTGAAGACCCGCTCCATGACCTCCTCCATCTCCTCGCGGAGGTCGTCGGGCCACAGGTCCGGCGCGTCGTCACGGTGGTGGTCGGCCCACTCGAAGAACAGGTCGTGGGTGATCGCGGGGAAGTCGTTGGTGACGACCTGGCCGGTGCGGACGTCGACCATCGCCGGCACCGTGATGCCGCGCGGGTAGTCGGGGTAGCGGGCCTCGAAGGCGTCCTTGAGCCGGGGGATGCCGAGCACCGGGTCACGGCCGTCCTCGTCGAGGTCGAAGGTCCAGCTGTCCTCGTCGTGGGTGGCCCGGGCGTGCCGAGGCTGATCACGTCCTCGAGCCCGAGCAGCTGGCGCACGATGATCGCGCGGGTCGCCCACGGACAGGCCTTGGCGGCGACGAGGCGGTAGCGGTCCGGCTCGACGGGCCAGCCGTCACGTGCGTCACGCGTGATCTGGTCGGGGATGTAGGACATGTCGCGGTTGAAGTCACCCTGCTCGACGTACGGCATGCCCCCACCTTGCCACCGGTGGTCCAGACCAGCGACTCAGGCGCGGAAGCCGCGGGCCAGCTCGACCACCCGGTCGTTGGCCTCCGTCTCCCCGATCGACACCCGCGCCCCCTCGCCGGCGAACGGCCGGACCACGATCCCGAGCTCGTCGGCGGCGGCCGCGAACTCGGCGGTGCGCTCGCCGAGCTCGAACCAGACGAAGTTGCCCTGCGGCTCCGGGACGTCCCAGCCCACGTCACGCAGCCCGTGTACGACGCGCGCCCGCTCCTCGACCAGGGACCCGACCCGCTCCAGCAGCGCGTCCTCGGCGGC
>CAWIKJ010000023.1:0-18576 GCA_963836745.1 uncultured Actinomycetota bacterium | reverse complement strand
TGGAACTTCCGCCGCGTCGCCGGCCGGTCCGGGGAGGTCACGGTGACCTACGACCTGACCCGGCTGCAGCGGCTCCCCACCGAGACCCACTACCTCGTCACGCTCGGTGGCGACGACCTGGTCGACCCCGACTCCGTGATCGCCCGCCGCGACTACGCCCACCCGATCTACACCCCCGCGTCGGTGGCGGCGCGGGGCCGGCTGCCGGAGATCTCCAGCGACCGGCTGGCCTTCGCCGGCGCCTACCACGGCTGGGGCTTCCACGAGGACGGTGCCCGATCCGGCCTGGTCGCCGCCGAGCGGATCGGCCTGACGTGGGAGAGCGATGCTCCGGTGGGTCCGGGGGTTTCGAGGCTCGTCGCCGGCGCTCCTCGCACCTCAACCACCGGACCCGCCACCACCACGCCCGGGGCCACCCCCACGATCTACGCGACCACGATCACCCACACCCGCCGCGTCCCGTTCCGGCGTACCTTCACCAACCGCTCCCACACCTGGCTGGTCGACCTCGACGACCTGCCCGACCACGGCCGGCTCGCTGCGGTGCGGGGCAGCTTCGAGGCCCGCGACCACCTCGGCGAGCCGGACCGGTCGATCCGCGCGAACGTCGAGGCGTTCCTGGCGGACCACGGCGTCGCGCTCGACGGCGGCCGGATCCTGATGGCGGCGATGCCGCGAGCCTTCGGCTACTGCTTCAACCCGATCAGCGTCTTCTGGTGCTTCGGCCCCGGTGGCGACCAGCGGGCCGTGGTCGTGGAGGTCCACAACACCTACGGCGACCGGCACGCCTACCTGGTCCACCCCGACGCCCAGGGCCGGGCCCGCACCGACAAGCAGATGTACGTCTCGCCGTTCCACGGCACCGACGGCCACTACGAGCTCGCGGTCCCGGTCCCCGGCGACCGGCTCGACGTCGCCGTCACCCTCGTCACCGACGACGGGACGCACGCTTCAGCGCGACGCTGCGCGGCGAGGCCACCGGCACCAGCCCGTGGCGGGCGGCTCCGGCGGCCCTCCGGAGTGCGCTCCTGATCCGCACCCACGGCATCTGGCTCTGGCTCCGTCGGCTCCCGGTCCGCCCACGACCCACGCACCACCAGGAAGGGGTGACCCGGCGATGACGCTCAGCACCACTCGCCCCACCGCCACGCAATGGCCCGGCCTCTTCGAGCTGCCCAGCGGCCCCCGCAACGCCGTCGCCTCCCCGGTCGCCAAGCGCCTGTTCCGGGCGGCCGTGGCCCGGCTCGACGTGACCGTCGAGATCGCGGTCGGCCCCGGCCGGCGGGAGGTGCTCGGCAGCGGCGGACCGACGATGCGGGTCAACCGTCCCGAGGAGTTCTACGCCCGGATCGGCCGCGACGGCCTGATCGGCTTCGGCGAGGCCTACCTCACCGGCGCGTGGGACGCCGACGACCTCGGTCGAGTTCCTCACCGTGCTCGCGGCCGAGATCGCCACCCTCGTCCCCGAGCGGCTGCAGCGGGCCCGGGCCTTCGTGGTCGCGAAGCGGCCCCACTTCCACCGGCCCGACGAGCACCAGTCGCGGGAGCTGATCGCCCACCACTACGACCTCTCCAACGACCTGTTCCAGCTGTTCCTCGACCCGACGCATGAGCTACTCCTCGGCGTTGTTCGAGACCGACGGCGACGGCATGCCGGTGGTCCCGGCGGACCTCGAGGAGGCGCAGGGCCGCAAGATCGAGCGGCTGCTCGACGTGACCGGCGTCGGCGCGGGCTCCCGGGTGCTCGAGATCGGCACCGGCTGGGGCGAGCTGGCGCTGCGCGCCGCCCGCCGCGGCGCCCACGTCCACTCGATCACGCTCTCGACCGAGCAGCTCGCGCTCGCCGAGCAGCGCGTCGCTGAGGCCGGCTTCGCCGACCGGGTCGAGATCGAGCTGTGCGACTACCGCGCGATCCCGACCGCCCACCCCGGCCGGCAGTACGACGCCGTGGTGTCGGTCGAGATGATCGAGGCCGTCGGCGCGGAGTACTGGGCGTCGTACTTCCAGACGATCGACTCCGTGCTGGCCCCCGGCGGCCGGGTCGGCATCCAGGCGATCACGATGCCGCACGACCGGATGCTCGCGACCCGCGGCGGGTTCACCTGGATCAACAAGTACATCTTCCCGGGTGGCTTCCTGCCCTCGACCGACGTCATCGAGCAGGTCACCCGCGACCACACCACGCTGCGGGTCCGCGAGCGCCTCGACTTCGGCCAGCACTACGCCGAGACGCTGCGGCAGTGGGACGAGCGGTTCCTCGCCGCCCGCGACCGGGTGCTCGAGCTCGGCTTCGACGAGATCTTCGTGCGGATGTGGCACTTCTACCTCGAGTACTCCCGCGCCGGCTTCGCCTCGGGCTACCTCGACGTCAACCAGATCGTCCTCGACCGGGGAGACCGTCCGTGACCACGACCGAGACCCGGCCGCGGACGACGCGAGGTGTCGCGCAGCGCCTCGCGGAGGCGCTGCGGCCGTTCGTCGGCGGCGACCTGCCGGTCCGGCTGACCGCGTGGGACGGCTCGACCGCCGGCCCCGACGGACGCTCCGCACGTCGAGCTCCGCTCCCCCGACGCGCTGCGCCGGATGGTGTGGCACCCGGGCGAGCTCGGCGCGGCCCAGGCCTACGTGACCGGGGAGCTGGAGGTGCACGGCGACCTCGGGGAGGCGCTCACCCACGCGTTCGCCGTCGCCGAGGAGCGGGGGTTGCGCGGCGCGCGTCCGAGGCCGGCGGCGATCGTCGCCGCGATCCGGGCCGCCGCCGACCTCGGCGCGCTGACCCGTCCGCCGGCCGTGCCGGCGTCCCAGGCGCGGATGCGGGGCCGGCTCCACACCGCGCTGCGCGACCGGCGTGCGATCTCGCACCACTACGACCTCTCCAACGACTTCTACCAGCTGCTGCTGGACCCGGCGATGGCCTACTCCTGCGGCTACTGGACCTCCACCGACCCGGCGTACGGCGTCGCCGAGGCGCAGCGCGACAAGCTCGACCTGGTCTGCCGCAAGCTCGGGCTCGGACCCCGCACGACCCTGCTGGACGTCGGCTGCGGCTGGGGCTCGTTGTCGCTCCACGCCGCGGAGCGCTTCGGGGCGCGGGTCACCGGCGTCACGATCGCCGCCGAGCAGAAGCGCCTCATCGACGCTCGCATCGCCGAGCGCGGCCTGCAGGACCGGGTGGAGATCCGGCTGCAGGACTACCGCGAGGTGCCCGAGCGCGACCACTTCGACGCCGTGGGCTCGCTCGAGATGGGCGAGCACGTCGGCGAGGGCAACTACCCGGCGTACGTCGAGGTGCTGCGCCGCTCGGTGAAGCCGGGCGGCCGGGTGCTGGTCCAGCAGATGTCACGCCAGCGCGGCCGCTGGCCGGGCGGCGGACCGTTCATCGAGAGCTTCATCGCCCCGGACATGCACATGCGGCCCGTCGGCGAGACCGCCGCACACCTGGAGCGCGGGGGGCTCGAGGTGCGCGACGTGCACGGGCTGCGCGAGCACTACGTGTGGACCGTGCAGGCGTGGCTCGACACCTTCGAGCAGAACCTGCCGCGTCTCGTCGAGCTGGTCGGCGAGGAGGTGACCCGCGTGTGGCGGCTCTACCTCACCGGCGGTCTGCTCGCCTTCCGCGACGGCCGGATGGGCGTCGACCAGCTGCTGTGCGTGCGCCCCGGGTCGGACCACACCCTGCCGCCGGTCCGGTCGTGGTGACGTCGCTGCTGGTCGTCGCCGGCGCCTCGTTCGGCGTGGCGCTGGCGTCGATGCTGGTCACGGCGCTCGTGGCCCGGCGGCTCGGCCGCGTCAACGTCGTGGACGTGACGTGGGGCCTCGCGCTGACGCTCGTGGCCGTGCTCTGCGCCGTGCTCTCGGGCGCCTGGTCGTCCTGGCTGCTGGCCGGTATGACCGCGGTCTGGGGAGTGCGGTTGTCGTGGCACGTGCTCCGGCGCTCGCGCGGGCAGGGTGAGGACCCGCGCTACGCGGAGATGCTCGGCGGTGGCGGGCTCCGCGCCGCGATCGGGAAGGTGTTCGTCGTCCAGGGCGCCGCGATCTGGCTGGTGTCGCTGCCGCTCCAGGCAGCCGCGGTCGGCTCCGTGCGGTCCTGGTGGCTGGTGGGCCTGGGCGTCGCGGTGTGGGTCGTGGGCCTGTTCTTCGAGGTCGTCGGTGACGCCCAGCTCGCGGCGTACCGACGGCAGCCGCGCGACGCCCGACCGCCGGTCATGGACCGGGGCCTCTGGGGCTGGACCCGCCACCCGAACTACTTCGGCGACGCCTGCGTCTGGTGGGGTCTCTGGCTCGTCGGTGGCCTCGCCTCCGGCTGGCTCGCCGGCCTGCTCACCGTGGTCGCGCCGATCGCGATGACCCACTTCCTCCGCAACGTGACCGGCGCCAGGCTGCTCGAGCGGACGATGTCGCAGCGGCCCGGCTGGGACGAGTACGCCGCCCGGGTCCCGCTGTTCTTCCCCCGCCCGCCCCGACGCTGAGCTGTGTCGTGGCCAGCCTCGTTTCTGCCACGCTTCCTCCCGTATTCTCCGAAGATGACCGATCTCCCGGTTGACCCCGGATCGGACTGGAAGCCGGACCTGGCCTCGGCGATGCTGGGACAGGTTCGTGACTACGCCATTCTCGCCCTGGATCCCCAAGGCGTGATCGTGACCTGGAACGCGGGTGCGGAAGCGCTGAAGGGCTACACCGCCGCGGAGGCGATCGGCCAGCACTTCTCGATCTTCTACCCCGAGGCCGATCGTCGTGCGGGGCTGCCGATGCGCCTGCTGGCCGAGGCCCGCGCCGCGGGCAGGGTCGAGCACCACGGCTGGCGGGTGCGCAAGAACGGCAGCCGCTTCTGGGGCGACGTGGTCATCACCGCCCTGCGCGACGAGTCCGGGGATCTCGTCGGGTACGGCAAGGTGACCCGTGACCTCACCGAGCAGCACCTGCTCGAGGTCGCGCTCCGCGAGAGCGAGCAGCGGTTCCGCGTCCTGATTGCCCAAGTCGTCGACTACGCGATCATCGCGCTCGACACGCACGGGGTCATTGAGAGCTGGAACGCCGGTGCCGAGAGGTTGAAGGGCTACACCGCGGCCGAGGCGATCGGTCAGCACTTCTCGATGTTCTACCTGCCTGAGGACCGCCGGGCAGGTCTCCCGCGCCGCCTGCTGAACGAGGCCCGCTCGCTCGGACGGGTGGGGAACAGCGGCTGGCGGGTGCGCAAGGACGGCACCCGCTTCTGGGCCGATGTCACCCTGACCGCACTCCACGACGATGCTGGTCGGCTCGTGGGGTTCGCCAAGGTCACCCGGGACATGACCGAGCGTCATGAGTTCGACGCGGCTCGCGAGGCGTTCCTTGCCGCCATCACGCACGACCTCAGGACTCCGCTGACAGCGATCAAGGGATTTGCGGAACTGCTGTCCGCGGAGGACGAGGAGAAGCGCGACGAGATGGCCGCGCGTATTGGAGCCAACGTCGACCGGCTGACGTCGCTCATCGACTCCATCGTCGATCACACGAAGCTGCGCGCCGACGCATGGCGCCTCCATCTCGAGCCGCTGACACTGCGAGCCGTGGCAGAGAGGTGCCTGAGCGATCTGGGGCCCACGCTGTCCCGCCACGACGTCGACCTCGAGGGTGGCTCCGGACCGATCGTCGGCGACCGCCGGGCCATCGAGCGGGTGCTCACCAACCTGGTCGGCAATGCCGTGAAGTACTCCCCGGCCGGGTCGCGGGTCGTCATCCGGATCGAGACCACGACGACCACCTCCGTGCTTCGGGTCATCGACCAGGGTCGGGGGGTGGCGCCCCAGGACCTCGAGGCGATCTTCGAGGCGTTCCAGCAGGGCCGGCTCGCCCACGGGGACCGACAAGGGGCCGGCATCGGGTTGTCCAGCGTCAAGAAGCTGGTCTCGATGCACGGTGGCCGGGTGTGGATGGAGAGCCAGGTCGGGCTGGGTACGACGGTCGTGGTGGAGCTACCGCGGACCGCCCCCGCCCGCCCGCCCCGGGATTGAGTCGCCGCTGGCTGGGAGACCGACGCGCAACTCAACGGTCAGTCGGCGGGAGCTGCTCGATCTCGTGGGTGTCGCCGTCGCGCCCGTCGAACCGCACGCTGACGGTCTCGAAGCCCTTGTGGCGCTGGGCCATCGCATAGAGCGCGTAGGCCCGCCGGTCGGCGTCGGTCAGGTCGACGGCGTCGGTGAAGGGAGTCAGCAGCGCGCGCGGCCAGAGCCGGCGGACGAGCACGACGTTGATCTCGATGCCGAGCACCGCCACCAGGGCGGCCAGGAAGATCAGGCCGATCAGTCCCAGGACCAGGCCGAAGGTCTGGTTCAGCGCGCTGGTCCCGGCCAGGACCCGGGTGGCGTAGTAGGCGCCGCCGACCTGCAGCGCCTGCCAGCCGAGGGCGGTGAAGAAGGCCCCCGGCACGGCCCGCACCCAGGGGTGTCTACGGGCCGCCGCCAACCGGAACAGCGAGGTCAGCACCGCGGTGACGAGGACGACCGTCCCCATCAGGATCAGCCACCGGATGGCGGCGTTGCCGGCGGGTCCGAAGACCTCGCTCGAGCTGCCGAGCGCGGAGAACACGGAGATCCCGAGCACCGCCGCGCCGGCGACGACCAGCAGGAGCACGCTGCGCACCCGCGTCCGCACCGGGTTGGGGCGACTGTTGCGCGGCACCGACCAGGCGGTGTTCATGATGTGCTGCGTCACCTGCCCGAGCCCCAGCGCGCCGTACAGGGCCGCCACGGCGCCGACCACGACCGCCGACACCGACCCGGTCAGTCCCTCGGGTGTGCCGAGCTGGTCGCCGATGATCGGGAACTGCGCCAGGGCGGAGTCGAGCGCGTCCTGCTGGAGCTCGGGACGGTCCTGGAGGATGAAGCCGAAGATCGAGGAGGCGAGCAGCAGCAGCGGGAAGATCGCGACGAAGGCGTAGTAGGTCACCATGGCGGCGAGGAAGTTGCCCTGGTCGTCGAAGAACTTGTAGACGACGGCGATCGGGAGGCCGAGCACCGGATGCCGCCGCTGGAAGCGGTCCACCCTCCCGATGTCCATGGCGCCAGTCTGCCCGGCGGTACCGTGCAAGCCGTGGACCTGAGCGCGCAGGAGGAGACGAATCGGCGGATGCTGCGCGCCCGCGACGAGATGGACCGGCGCTACGCGGAGCCGCTCGACGTCCCGGCGCTGGCCGCAGTCGCCCACCTGTCGGCCTCGCGGTTCGGCCGGGTGTTCAAGGAGGTGTACGGCGAGACGCCGCACCGCTACCTCCAGCGCCGTCGGGTCGAGCGGGCGATGGCGCTGCTGCGGCAGACCGACCGCCCGGTGACCGAGGTCGCCTGGGACGTCGGGTTCGCCAGCCTGGGCACGTTCAGCCGGACGTTCAGCTCGATCGTCGGCTGCTCCCCCCGTGAGTTCCGCCAGCAGAACGCCGCCGTGCACGCGCCCACCTGCTTCGTCGCGGCCTGGACCCGCCCCCGCGACAGGTCGACGGTTTCGGAGAAGCGGCAGGACGCCGTCGCTGACTAGCGTCCTCGGCATGAACACTCATCTCTCCTCTCTTCGGATCACCAGCGTCCACGTCCTCGACCAGGACGAGGCGCTCGACTTCTACTGCGGCAAGCTCGGCTTCGAGGTCCGCGACGACGTCGACCTGGGCTTCATGCGCTGGCTCACCGTCGCTCTGCCCGGTCAGGTCTCACCGCAGCTGTTGCTCGACCTCCCGGGCGGGCCCCAGCGCGACGCGGAGACCACCGCCCAGCTGCGCGACCTGCTCACCAAGGGCGCCCTCGGCGGCGTCTTCCTCACCAGCGACGACGTGCACGCGACGTACGCCGCGCTCAAGGAGGCCGGCGTCGAGATCACCCAGGAACCGGTCGAGCAGCCCTACGGCACCGACTTCGGGCTGCGCGACCCGTTCGGCAACCAGCTGCGGATCAGCCAGCTCAACGGCGCCAGCAACCAGGAGCTCGAGCGCGCCTACCAGGAGCAGCAGGCCTGACCCTCCCCGACCAGCCACCGACCCGCGTCGAGCGCCTGCTCGAGCCTCACAGGCCGGGCGGTCGACCTGCGCCGCGAGGTGGAGGGGCGCCTGGAGGCAGTAGGAGTCGGTGAGGAGCTCGGCCAGCTCGTCCCAGTCGGTGTCGTCGTCGAGCACCATGCCGACGACGTTCGCGCCCCAGCTGCTCCTGAAGTAGGGCGCCCCGAGGTGTTCGAAGGCGATGACCTCGTCGGGTTCGGCGCGGAAGGTGATCCGGAACAGCTGGTCCTCGCCGCCGAAGACGTGGGCGATCGTGGCCTGCCCGACGCGCCAGCGGGTGCCGACCCAGGCACTCTCCCCGACGGCGCTCGGGAACCGCGCCATCACCGCGTCGATGCGCAGCACCATCTCCTCGGGGACGAGCGGACGCTCGGGACGGCGGGCCACGCATCAGACCCTGCCACGCGCCGCCGACACCCGTCACCTCCCCGGGGCCACGTGGCACAGTCGAGACATGGACGCCGTCGACACCGCGTTCGAGGCCTGGCCGCGCGAGCGCTTCCTCCCCCGCCCGCTACGACGCCGCGCGTCGTACGACGGGCCGCTCGAGATCGGACAGGGCCAGACCAACAGCCAGCCGCGCACCGTCGCGGCGATGCTGCGGCTGCTCGACGTCCGGCCCGGCGACCGGGTGCTCGACGTCGGCTCCGGATCCGGTTGGACGACTGCACTCCTCGCGCACCTGACCGGGCCGACCGGGGAGGTCGCCGGCGTGGAGCTGGAGCCGGAGCTGGTCGCGTTCGGGTCGGCGAACCTGGCCGCGACCGGGCAGCCCTGGGCCTCGATCCGTGAGGCGGCGCCGGGGGTGCTCGGCCTGCCGGACGGCGCGCCCTGGGACCGGATCCTGGTCTCGGCCGAGCCGCCGTCGCTGCCCGAGCCGCTCGTCGACCAGCTCGCCGACGACGGAGTCATGGTCATCCCGGTCGCCGGCACCATGCTGCGGGTCACCAACCCCGGCGCGATCCTCACCGACCACGGTCGCTACCGGTTCGTGCCCCTGCGCTGAGCGCGCAACGCCTGGACCGACGGCGGGACAGGGACGTCGTCGCCGAGCCAGGCGGACCGCTGCGGCGCGCCGTACTCCGTGCGGACGGGCAGCACGCCGGTCCACACGCCCTCCTCGAAGAGCTCCTCGTCGGTGTCGCCGTCGTTGACCTTGAGGATCCAGTTGTCGTCGGTGATGTCGAGGGCGAGGGCGACGGTGGCGCGGACCTCCTTGGGGAGATTTCCGCGCACCTCGGCGCGACGGCCCGGGATCAGGCCGTCGGAGATGACGTCGAGCGCCTCGAGGGCAGCCTCGTCGGTGAGCCGCTGCAGCCCACCGCGGACGACGGCCGAGCGGTAGTTCGCGGAGTGCTCGAACATCGACGTCGCCATCACCAGGCCGTCGAGCACGTGCACGGCGAGCACGCCCTCCGCCCCGGTCGCCACCTGCCGCAGCGCGCCGGCACCGGTCGAACCGTGCAGCAGGATCCGGTCGCCGTCCCGGGCGAACAGCATCGGCACCGCCCACGGCCGGCCGTCCGTCGTCACCGTCGCGAGCGTCCCGACCAGCACCTCGTCGAGCAGCGCGTCGAGGATCGCGCGGTCGTCGACGCGCCGGTCCTTCTCACGGGTGAGGTCGTCCAGGGTCACCGCCCGATCCTGTCAGCCTCAGTAGGACTTGGGCAGCCCCAGCGAGTGCATCGAGACGAAGTTGAGGATCATCTCGCGGCTGACGGGGGCGATCCGGCCGGCGCGGGTGGCGACGAGGAGGCCGGCCATGCCGTACTCCTGGGTGATCCCGTTGCCGCCGTGGGTCTGCACCGCGCGGTCGGCCGCGTCGCAGGCCGCCTCGGCGGCGGCGTACTTCGCCATGTTGGCCGCCTCGCCCGCCGCCAGGTCGTCGCCCGCGTCGTAGAGCGCGGCCGCCTTCTGGGTCATCAGCCGGGCCAGCTCGACCTCGATGTGGGTCTGCGCCAGGGGGTGGGCGATGGCCTGGTGGCCGCCGATCGGGCCCTGGAACACCTCGCGCTCCTTGGCGTACTGCACCGCCCGGTCGAGCGCGAACCGCGCCAGCCCCGTCGAGAACGACGCCGCCATGATCCGCTCCGGGTTGAGGCCCGCGAACAGCTGCACCAGGCCGCCGTCCTCGTCGCCGACGATCGCGTCGTCGGGGAGCCGCACGTCGTCGAGGAACACCGTGAACTGGAGCTCGGGGCTGACGATCTCCATCGGGATCGGCTGCGCCTCGAAGCCGGTCGCGTCGGTCGGGACGACGAAGAGCACCGGCTTCACCTTGCCGGTCCTCGCGTCCTCGGCCCGCGCCACGACCAGCACGTTGTCGGCCTCGTCGACCCCGGAGATGTAGATCTTGCGGCCGTTGAGCACCCACTCGTCACCGTCGCGGCGCGCGGTGGTCGTGATGTTGTGGGTGTTGGTGCCGGCATCCGGCTCGGTGATCGCGAAGGCCATGGTGCCGGTGCCGTCGCAGATCCCCGGGAGCCACCGCTGCTTCTGCGCCTCGGTGCCGTAGCGGGCGATGATCGTGCCGCAGATCGCCGGGCTGACCACCATCAGCAGCAGCGGGCAGCCCTGCGCCGACAGCTCCTCGCAGACCGCCGCGATGTCGCCGATGCCGCCGCCCCCGCCGCCGTACTCCTCGGGGATGTTGATGCCGAGATAGCCGTTCTTGCCGATCTCCAGCCACAGCTCGGTCGTCTTCTCCCCCGCGCGCGCCTTCTCGGTGAACCACTCGCGGCCGTACTTCCCGGCCAGCCGGGCCACCTGGCGGCGCAGCTCCTGGCGCTCGTCACTCTCGCTGAAGTTCGTCATTCCTTCTCCTCCACCACTGCCAGGACCTCTCCGGACGCGACCTGCGTGCCGGGACGTACGTCGATCTCGGTGACCGTGCCGGCATGCGGCGCCGACACGGTGTGCTGCATCTTCATGGCCTCGAGCACCAGCACGGGCTGGCCGGCGGACACGGCGTCCCCGACCGCGACCGCGACGCTCACGACGGTGCCGGGCATCGGCGCCAGCAGGCTGCCGCTGGCGACCGCGTCGGCCGGGTCGGTGAACCGGGGCACCCGGCCGAGCCGCACGTGCCCTCCCGGCCAGTCGACGTCGACCGCGTGCGGGCCGACGGCCACGTCGTACGCCGTCGCGACCCCGTCCGCGGCGAGCACGACCCGGGTAGGGCCGGCCTCGACCACGTCGACCCCGTCGACGGCGTACCCGTCGCGGGTGCCGAGCCACGCGGCGACCACGTCGCCGTCGAACTCGGTGCGCTGCGGCTGGCTGGTCACGTTGCGCCAGCCGACCGGGATGCCGTGCTGCACGGTCCGCGCCGCGCGGTCGGTCTCCGCGATCGCGAGCGCCGCGGCGACGGCTGCCCCGGAGGCTCCGGGGTGTCGAGGCGCGCTGGCGCTCGCACCTCGAAACCACCGGAGAGTCCAGGAAGGCCGTCGTCATCTCCCCGGCCAGGAAGACCGGGTCGCGCAGGATCGCCACCAGCAGGTCGCGGTTGGTGCGGACGCCGTGGATCCGGGACCGCGAGAGGACCCCGGCCAGCTGGCGGGCGGCGGCCTCGCGGGTCGGGGCGTGGCTGATCACCTTGGCCAGCATCGCGTCGTAGTGGGTGGACACCTCGGTGCCGGACTCGAAGCCGGCGTCGACCCGGATGCCGGGCTCGGCCGGGATCTCGAACCGGGTGAGGACCCCGCTCTGGGGCTGGTAGTCGGCGTCCGGGTCCTCGGCGTAGAGCCGGACCTCGATCGCGTGACCGTCCGCGGTCGGGCGCGTCGGGGAGCTCGCCCCCTTCGGCCACGGCCAGCTGGAGCGCCACCAGGTCGACGCCGTGGACCAGCTCGGTGACGGGGTGCTCGACCTGGAGCCGGGTGTTCATCTCCAGGAAGAAGAACCGCCCGGAGGCCGGGTCGTGGAGGAACTCGACGGTCCCGGCGCCGCGGTAGCCGATGGCGGCCGCCGCCTCGCGAGCCGCGTCGTGGAGCGCGGTCCGGGTGGCGTCGGGCAGCCGGGGCGCCGGTGCCTCCTCGACCACCTTCTGGTGGCGGCGCTGGATCGAGCAGTCGCGCTCGCCGAGCACCAGCACGCCACCCCGGCCGTCGCCGACGACCTGCACCTCGACGTGACGGCCCTGCTCGACGTACGGCTCGACGAAGACGGTGCCGTCGCCGAACGCGGACGCCGCCTCGGCCGACGCCTTCGCGATCTCCGACTCCAGCTCGGCGAGGTCGCGCACGATCCGCATGCCGCGACCACCACCACCGGCGCTGGCCTTGACCAGCAGCGGCAGGTCGGAGGCGGTCGGGTCGGCGGGCGCCTCGAGGACCGGTACGCCCGCCTTCGTCATGATCCGCTTGGCCTCGATCTTGGAGCCCATCGCCTCGATCGACTCCGGGTCGGGACCGACCCAGGTGAGACCGGCGCCGATGACCGCGCGGGCGAAGTCGGCGTTCTCGGAGAGGAACCCGTAGCCCGGGTGGACCGCGTCCGCGCCCGCGCGTCTCGCGGCATCGAGCACGCTGTCGGCATCGAGGTAGGTCTCCGCGGGGGCGTTGCCGGGCAGCCGTACGGCGAGGTCTGCCTCACGCACGTAGGGCAGCGCCGCGTCCGCGTCGGAGTGGACGGCGACGGTCTCGATGCCGAGGGTGCGGCAGGTCCGGAAGACCCGGCTGGCGATCTCCGCCCGGTTGGCGACCAGCAGTCTGGTGATCACGACGACATTGCCTTCCGGGTCACCGGGTTTCGACGCGCCCGTCGCGACCTCGTCCCTCGGTCGCGGGGCTTGCGCAACCTCGTCTCGCTGAGCGCTCCGCGCTCGTCCCTCGGCGCCGCTGCTCGCGCGATCATGGTCGGAACACCCCGAAGCGGTCGGTGCCGGCGAAGGCCTTGGTGGCGATCACGGACAGGCAGATGCCGAGGACGGTCCGGGTGTCGCGCGGGTCGATGACGCCGTCGTCGTAGAGCATCCCGGAGAGGAAGTGCGCCAGCGACTGCTCCTCGATCTGGGCCTCGACGACCTCCTTGATGCCCTGGAACCCCTCGGCGTCGAAGGGTTGACCCTTGGCCTCCGCGGACTGCTGGGCGACGATCTCCAGGACGCCCGCGAGCTGCGCCGGGCCCATCACCGCGGACTTGGCGCTGGGCCAGGTGAAGAGGAAGCGGGGGTCGTAGGCGCGGCCGTTCATGCCGTAGTTGCCGGCGCCGTACGACGCACCCATGATCACGCTGAGGTGCGGCACGGTCGAGTTGGAGACGGCGTTGATCATCATCGCGCCGTGCTTGATGATGCCGCCCTGCTCGTACTCCTTGCCGACCATGTAGCCGGTCGTGTTGTGGAGGAACAGCAGCGGGGTGTCGACCTGGTTGGCGAGCTGGATGAACTGCGTCGCCTTCTGCGCCTCCTCGCTGAACAGCACGCCCTGCGCGTTGGCGAGGATGCCGACGGGGTGGCCGTGGATCCGGGCCCAGCCGGTGACCAGCGAGGAGCCGTAGAGCGGCTTGAACTCGTCGAACGCGACGCGGTTCGTGGGCGAGACGCCGTCGCAGACCCGGGCGATGACCTCGCGCGGGTCGAACGGCTCCTTGAGGTCGGCGGGGATCAGGTCGAGCAGGCCGTCGGGGTCGGCGTCCGGCTCGGCGTACGCCGCCGGCGCGGGCGTCGGCCTTGCGCCAGTTGAGGCGGGCGACGATCCGGCGGCCGATCCGGATCGCGTCGTGCTCGTCCTCGGCGAGGTAGTCGGCCAGGCCGGAGGTGCGGGCGTGCATCTCGGCGCCGCCCAGCGACTCGTCGTCGGACTCCTCACCGGTCGCCATCTTCACCAGCGGCGGGCCGCCGAGGAACACCTTGGCCTGCCCCTTGACCATCACGGTGTAGTCGCTCATGCCCGGGACGTAGGCGCCGCCGGCGGTGGAGTTGCCGAAGACCAGCGCGATCGTGGGCTGCTTGGCCGCCGAGCTGCGCGTGATGTCGCGGAACAGCTTGCCGCCGGGGATGAAGATCTCCTTCTGCGTCGGCAGGTCCGCGCCCCCGGACTCGACCAGCGCGACCGTCGGCAGCCCGTTCTCCTCGGCGATCTGGCTGGCCCGGAAGATCTTCTTGACCGTCCACGGGTTGCTGGCGCCGCCCTTCACGGTCGGGTCGTTGGCGGTGATCATGCACTCGACGCCCTCGATCACCCCGATGCCGGTCACGACGCTGGCGCCGACGGTGAAGTCGCTGCCCCAGCCGGCCAGCGGCGAGAGCTCCAGGAACGCGCTGCCCGGGTCGACGAGCAGCTCGATCCGCTCGCGGGGCAGCAGCTTGCCGCGGGCGTGGTGGCGCTCGGCGTACCGCTCCCCGCCACCGGCGACCGCCTTGGCGTGCTCGGCGTCGAGGTCGGCGAGCTTGTCGAGCATCGCCTGCCGATTGCTCATGCCTCGACCACCGCCTTCATCCGCTCGAGGGTGGTCCTCATGCCCTTCTCGTTGGTGCGGCCGCGCAGGTGACCCAGCACCAGCCAGTAGGCACGCATCATGATGTTGGGCTCGAGCCGGAAGTACTCCGTGACCAGGGTGCCGTCGCCGTCAGGTGCGAGCCGGTAGCCCCAGTTGTTGGCCGTCACCGAGTCGCTGCCGACCGACCACTCGAACTGCACCTCCGGTTCACACACCGTCACCGTGCAGAGGGTCCAGTACGTCGGCCCCACACCGTTCCGCTTGACGTGGCCCTTGAAGTGCGCGCCGACGGCCGGGCCCGTCGCACCGCGGGTCCACCGTGCCTCGAAGGTCTCGGGTGAGAACTCGCCGATCCGGGTCACGTCGGAGACCAGGTCCCAGACGACGGCCGGCGGCGCGTCCATCCGGACCGACACCTCCCCGGTCAGTGGTCGCAGGAGAACTCCCACGGGTGGCAGGGGTGGCAGCATCACGCGTATCCCATCAGTCGAGCGGTCAGGTCGGTCAGCACTTCGTTCGCTCCTCCTCCGATGGGCAGGATCCGGGCGTCGCGGTAGTGCCGCTCCACCTCGGTCCCGCGCAGGTATCCGGCGCCGCCGTGCAGCTGCACCGCCTGGTCACACACGTACGTCGCACAGTCGGTCGCGGTCCGCTTCGCCAGGCACGCCTCCGCGATCACGACCTCCCCCGCGACGTGGCGGCGCGCCACCTCGTGGGTGTAGCTGCGGGCGACCTCGACCTGCCGCCGCATCTCGACCAGCTGGTGGCGCACCACCTGGTTGGCGATCAGCGGCTTGCCGAACGTCTCGCGCTCGCGGCAGTACGCCGCCGTCAGCGCGAGGCTGCGGGCCGCGATGCCGTAGCCGTGGACGGCGAGCCCGATCCGTTCGACGACGAACTGCTCGGCGATCTGGGCGAAGCCGGCGTTCTCCTCACCCACCAGGTTGCCGACCGGCACGGGTGAGTCGGCGAAGCCGAGCTCGGCCGTGTCGGAGCAGTGCCAGCCCATCTTGGTCAGCGCCCGGTCGACCGTGAAGCCGGGCGTGCCCTTCTCCACGACCAGCAGCGAGATCCCACCGTGGCCCTCACCCCCGGTGCGGACCGCGGTGGTCACGAAGTCGGCGCGCACACCGCTGGTGATGAAGGTCTTGGTGCCGTTGACCACGTAGTGGTCACCCTCGCGCCTGGCGGTGGTCCGGAGACTCGCGACGTCGGACCCGCCGCCCGGCTCGGTGACCGCGAGGCTGCCGATCAGCTCCCCGGCCAGCGTCGGACGGACGAACCGGTCGACCAGGTCGGCGTTCCCGCTGGCCGCGATGTGGGGAAGCGCGATGCCGCCGGTGAACAGCGCCGCCATCAGCCCGCTCGACGCGCCCGCCTCGAAGAAGCCCTCCTGCAGCGCGACACTCATCAGCAGGTCGCCGCCCTCGCCGCCGACCGACTCGGGGAACGAGACGCCGAGCAGCCCCTGCTTCGCCGCCTTCGCGTGCAGCTCGCGCGGCACCTCCCCCGCGTCCTCCCACGCGTCGAGGTGGGGCAGCACCTCGCGGCGTACGAACTGGCGGCGGTGTCCTTGAGCGCTCCTCGCGGTCGTTCACAACCCGACACCTGCGGTGGCGGTGAGTGCTGCACGATTCGGACGGTCGAAACGGTGCAGGATCCACCGGTGATCCGGAGCCCGACCCAGTCGCGGTGAGTGCTGCACCGTTCGGACGGTCGGAACGGTGCAGGATCCACCGCTGGTCGGGCGAGCGACGGTCACAACAGTCCCTCCTCGATCGAGACGAGCCGCGACCGAACCCACTCGCCGAGCCCCTTCGCCTGCGGGTCGAACCGGGTGCCGGCGGCGACGCCGTCGCCGAGCAGGCCGCGGACCAGGACGTTCACGCCACCGAGGTTGGGCAGCAGGTAGACCTCGACGTCGAGGTCGGCGGCCTCGGGCACGAGCTCACGGACGCGGGCGGGGGTGATCAGCTTCGACAGCCAGGAGACCCGGGCGTCGTAGCGCGGGGAGCCGTCGTGGACGACCCAGAGACCGAGGTTGGCGTCACCTCCCTTGTCGCCCGAGCGGGCGTGGACGAAGGTGCCGAGCGGCATCCGGCGGGTCAGGGTGTCGGCGGGGTGGGGGTACGGCGAGGGCCGGGTCCCGGTGGCGTCCGGCACCGGACGGGCCGCGCTCGGCGGGTCGGCGACCTCCTCCCGCCGGCCGTCGGCGTGGACCACGGTGTGCGTGACGGCCGCGCGGTCGACGTACGCCGCCCGGTAGACGCCGTACGGCGAGGCCGGTCCGGGCGGCGCGGTCAGCGTGAAGCCGGGGTAGGAGGCGAGCGCGAGCTCGACCGCCGCCGCGGTGAAGGGCTTGCCCACCGGCCCCGGCTCGGGGTCCTTGACGGTGCAGCGCAGCAGCACCGACGCGGCCTCCTCGGTCCCGGCGTCCAGCGGGGGCTGGGTCACCGGCGACCAGGCGACCTCCGCCGGTGCGGGGTCGAGCGCCGCGGTGAGCTGGCCACGCACCCAGGCCGCCTTGGCCTCGACGTCGAGGCCGGTGAGGACCAGCTCGACGGAGTTGCGCCAGCCCCCGAGCTCGTTGACGCAGACCTTCAGCTGCGCCGGCGGCGCCTCGCCCCGGACGCCGGAGACGGCGACCCGGTCCGGCCCGGCGTCCGCCAGCGAGATCGAGGCGAGGTCGACGGTGACGTCGGGGCCGAGGTAGCGGGTGGACTGGATCTCGTAGACCAGCTGGGCGGTGACGGTGTCGACGGTGACCCCGCCGCCGGTGCCGGCGTGCTTGGTGATGACGCTCGACCCGTCGGCCGCGATCTCGGCCAGCGGGAAGCCGAGCGGGCGGGCGACGGTCGAGGTCGGCGAAGCCGGAGAAGTTGCCGCCGGTCGCCTGCGCGCCGCACTCGAGCACGTGTCCCGCCACGACGGCACCCGCCAGCTCGTCGTACTGCTCGGGCGACCAGCCGTGGTGCGCGACCGCCGGCCCGAGCACGAGCGAGGCATCGGTGACGCGGCCGGTGACGACGACGTCGGCGCCGGCGGTCAGGGCGGCCGCGATGCCGTGGCCACCGAGGTAGGCGTTGGCGGTCAGCGCGCCGTCGAAGGACAACCCGCGCACGTCGTCACCCTCGACGTGGGCGATGGCCGGGTCGAGGCCCAGCCCGCGGGCGACCTCACGCAGCCGGTCGGCCAGGCCGGCGGGGTTGAGGCCGCCGGCGTTGCTGACGATCTTCACGCCCCGCTCCAGCGCGAGGCCGAGACAGTCCTCGACCTGCCGCACGAACGTCCGGGCGTAGCCCAGCGACGGGTCCTTCAGGGTGTCCTTGCCGAGGATCAGCATGGTCAGCTCGGCGAGGTAGTCGCCGGTGAGGACGTCGAGCGGGCCTCCCTCGAGCATCTCGCGCATCGCGGAGAACCGGTCGCCGTAGAAGCCCGAGCAGTTGCCGATCAGCAGGGACGGTTTCGAGGCTCGCTCGCTCGCACTCAACCACCGGTCATCGCCCCCCGGCCGTTGCCCGGCGGGCCGGCGAAGCACTGCGCGATGCCCAGCCAGGTGGTCGCCTCCCGGCCCTGGGCGACCAGGTCGGTGTCGGTCTGGTGGACCCGCTGGGTCACCAGCCGGCAGAAGTCGTACGCCGAGCCGCGCACCGACTGGGTGGCGTCCTCGGGTCCCCACGACCACAGGTCGCCGCTGGGGGCGGTCAGCTCGACGCGCACCTCCTCGGTCGGCGGCTCGAGGCCGTGGACGCTGAAGGAGAACCCGCGGGTCCGCACCCCGAGGTGGGCGACGTTGCGGATGCCGTCGTCGATCACCGGCTCGGCCCCGAGCGCCTCGTGCACGTCGAGGGAGTGGGCCCAGGTCTCCATGTAGCGGGCGGTCGCCATCGAGGTCGCCGACATCGGTGGCCCGAACCACGGCATCTTCTCCCCGGCCGGGATGGTCCTGCAGGGCACCGGTGAGCGCCGTCCGGGCCTGGCGCCAGCGCCGCAGCAGGTCAGGCGGCGGCACCGCACCACCCTCGAGCGCGGTGCGGTCGACGAAGCCGTCGGGGTCCTCCAGCGCCGAGAGCACCAGTGCGTCCCAGGCGGCCCGGTCGGAGGCGGCCGCCAGT
>CAWIKJ010000022.1:0-165313 GCA_963836745.1 uncultured Actinomycetota bacterium | reverse complement strand
GAATGTCACGAAGCTTCGCGCGCCTCGGCCTCCAAATCAAGCTCTCCTCGTAGATTGTCGGCTGCGACGCCAGTAGGCAGCGGCACGACTCAACATCCAACAGACTGCCACGCCCCGCCACGCCAACGCCCTGACCGCGCCTGGCCGGTGACGCAGGTAGTACAGCTCGTACAGGTTGAGCAGCCAGGCCGAGTTCGCAGTCGGTGCCTCCACTTCTGGGGCCGAACTCGCCCCGATCTGGTGGACGACCTGCGCGTCCGCCTCAAGTACAACCCCAAAGCCCGCGTCCCGGGCGCGGAGGCACAACTCGATGTCCTCGGCATACATGAACCATCGTTCGGTCAGCCCACCGAGTTCCTCGATGGCCGAGCGGCGTACGAACATGCAGCATCCAGACACCCATCGACGGTCCGACGGCCCGCTACCTGCTCGGGAAAGAGGTAGAGACCCTCAAGCCAGCGCCACCCGCTCGTCCAGCGCGAAATACCGCTTGCATGAGTGAAACAGCACAGACGGTGGGCTCGCGACCTGCGTCCAAGATGGCCTGACGTCCCTGGGGTTGTAGAGTGCGTGGCGCCACGACACCCACATTGGAGTTCGCCGCGAACACCTGAAGGCAGAGCTGCACGTCCCGCCATTCGACGACGGCATCCGGATTGAGCAGCAGGACCACGCTGCCCTGGGCGCGCGCGATGCCTTGGTTGACGCCCGAGGCGAACCCGCCATTCGACGGGCTCCGCACGACCTCAACGTGGGGGTGCGCCGCACGGACATGGTTCACGGTTTCGTCGGTGCTGGCATTGTCGACGACGATCACCTCCACCCCGTCCTTGTCGAGCAAGGGCGTGAGCGCCGTGGACACAATCGCCGCGCTGTTGTAGGTGACCACCACCACGGACAGGATGGGATCTGGCGCCGGTGAGAACGTCACGGACTTTGTTCCCCGAGGACTAGTGCGATGATCTCGGTTCGATACCGTTCCGGCGAAAAACGCTCTCGATGTAGCGTCCGGCAGGCCTCTTCTCGTTCGCGGACGCCGGCGAATGTCACACGCAGAAGCACCCTTCCGCCCACCTCGTCGGGTCTTCGGGCAGGATCCAGCCGACGGAGTCGTCCACCACATCTTGGAGACCCCAGCCGTGGTGGCGACGACAGGGCGGCCATGTGCCAGCGCTTCCACCACAACCATCGGCAACCCTTCCGGTTGGATGCTGGGAACGACGATCACGTCGGCTTCGGTCGATCCACGGCGTCACGTCCGGGACCTCGCCGACGAACGCTACGGAGGGGGCGCTCTCGGCCGTGGGGTCGACCGTCGCGTTGTCCGTCAGCCGGGAACCCGCCGATCACGGAAAGGTGTCGATCCAGGCCCGCCCACGCTCGCCCAGGCTCGAAGCAACTCAGCGATGCCCTTGCGGGGACTCCAGCGACCGATGAACAGGTACTGCAGCGGTTCGCCCGCTGAGAGCAGGGGCGGCAACCTCAGATGCAGCATCGACTGCATTTTCAACGATCTTGGCGCGCTTCCTCGCCGGCGCAGGTAGCGATCGACGTGAGGCACCACTTACGGTGACGATGCGGTGCGCGAACAACAAGAGGCCACCCAGGACCCAGCGTTCCGGGCCCGAGAAGGTCTCGTGCAGATGAACCACCACTCGACGTCCGCGGCCGAAACGAAGGACCGGAAGGCACAGCGAAAGCGCACTGCCGTTGACCAACGCAATGTCCGCCCCGGAACGCTGCGCCTGACTGAAGAAATTCGCTGTCAGCCGCAGCAACGTCACGAGGCCTTTGGGCGTCAGACGGTTCCGTCGCAGCACGGGAAGCAGTTGGAAATCGACCTCGACACCCAGCGCCTTGAGTCGTCTGGCGAGCGAGATCGGGGCGGTGGGAGACCGTCCTCCGGAATGCTCACCCGGACCCGGGCCCCGGCCGCGAGTAGCGCCTCGACCGTGCGGTGAAGGGCGACGTCCACGCCGTACCAATCGTTCGACGGATGGAGAATCCAGACATTCGCCCCCGCCGCATCCGTGTGCACTGGTCCAGCCTAGATGGGCAGGCCCGTCGGCACGGGAGGCAGGTATGTCCCCAACAGTCGGCTCGGGTCGCGTCCCCGGGGAGTGGCAGCGGATGCGGTCAGCGCGACGTCGTAGCAGGCTGCACAGCACGAGCGCAGAAACGAGGGGCGCGTACCTTCACGCGGGAGTGGTCACCGACGGCCGGCAACATCGTGACAGGATGCGTGTGCGCCGGTTCGCCCATTGCGGGCGAACGCCCGTCAAGTTCTTGTCTGGAGTCTGTGATGTTCGGAGACTGGATCAATCGTCCTGCCGCGCTGGCAACAGAGTTCAGGGCTGCAGAGCCGTTCCCGGTCGTTGTGATCGATGGTTTTCTCACTGAGCGGGACGCCGACCTCCTACTCGATGAGTTTCCAGCGCCCGACGAACATGCCGAAGTCCCGCGACTATATGTTCGGGGAGAAGCGCGAGTTGTCGAGTGTCGCCGAGCAGGGGCCGACAGTCGAGGGCGTTCTACGATGCGCTGATCTCCGATGAGTTCAAGCATTCATCGGCAAGCTGACTGGCAAGGACCTGTTCGTCGATCCGGCCTTCCATGGCGGAGGCTTCCACCAGAGCGGCGACGGCGGCTTCTTGGACACCCATGTCGACTTCAACATGCATCCGCTGCACCCGGACTGGCTTCGTACGCTCAATATCCTCGTCTATCTCAACAAGGACTGGAAGCCCGAGTATGACGGCCGGCTGATGATCAAGGCCCCGAGGACGACGAGCCCGTCGGGATCGAGCCGCTCTTCAACCGTGGCCTGCTGATGCTCACCGACGACCACACCTTCCACGGCTTCAAGAAATGTCCCTGCCGGCGGGGGTCACCCGCAAGTCGATCGCGACCTACGCCTACGAGCTCGTTCCCGAGGGCAGCGTGAGGCCCGCACGACCGGCTGGGCGCCCGAGCGAGGGCACGTGCTCAAGCGTGCAGTCGCTCAGCACTACAACACGGTGGTCAAGGCCGAGACCAAATCGCTCGGCAGCGGTACGGCCAAGAACCGCTGACCACCGTCTTTAGCATGACGTTCACCCCAGCAGGGTCGCCATACCCGGGCACTCGTGCCACGAGTAGGGGCCCGCACAACCGCGCACGTGCATCCGTCGCGAAGGTCCTCCCAAGCCAAGGAGCCCCGTGCACATCGCCATGATCGGCACCCGAGGCGTGCCCGCACAGTACGGCGGCTTCGAGACTGCGTGGAGGAGATCGGCTCCCGACTTGGTCGACGGTCACCGGGTCACGGTCTACTGCCGCAACCCCGACCAGACACTCGCGACACCTCGGCATGGAGCTCGTGAACCTCCCGGCGCTGCGGAAGCGGTCGCTGGAGACGCTCAGCCACACCGGGCTGTCCGTGGCCCACGCGATGCGCCACCGCCCCGACGCGGCCGTGCTCTTCAACGCCGGCAACGCGCCAATCCCGGTGCTGAAGGCGCGCGGCATCCCCACCGCCGTGCACGTGGACGGGCTGGAGTGGAAGCGGGCCAAGTGGCAGGGAGCGGGTGCCGCGCTACTACCGCTGGGCAGAGCGGGTCGCCGCGCGCTCTGGTCTGCGCTCTCATCGCCGACGCGCAGGGCATCGCCGACCACCTGCAGAGACCTACGGCGTCGACAGCCACGTCATCCCGTACGGAGCTCCCATCCTCGACCCGGGCACCGACCGTCTCGGCGAGCTCGACCTGGCGCCGGGCAGCTACCACCTCGTCGTGGCTCGGCTCGAGCCCGAGAACCACGTCGACGTGATCGTCGAGGGCTACGCCGCGAGCCGGCCCGCCTCCCGCTCGTGGTGGTCGGTTCGGCGCCCTACGGCGACGACCACATCGCCGAGATCAGGAGCGCGGCGGGCGACCTCGGACACCCGCTTCGTCGGCGCCGTGTGGGACCAGGACCTGCTCAACCAGCTCTACGCCAGCTCGCGAGCTATCTCCACGGCCACTCGGTCGGCGGCACGAACCCGTCGCTGCTGCGGGCGCTGGGCTGCGCGGCGCCGGTGACGGCGCTTCGACGTCAACTTCAACCGCGAGGTCACCGCCGGGCACGCCCGGTTCTTCCACGACCCCGCCTCGGTGGCCTCCGCGATCCTGGCCGACGACGCCGACCCCGAGGCAGCCCGCCGCCGAGGCCGACCGGCCAGGAGCACGCGGCGGCGACCTACCGCTGGGACGACGTGGCCGAGCGCTACCTGCGGATGCTCACGCAGATCGCCCGTCGCTGACGCGCCGCAGCCAGGCCGCCGACGGGACGCGCGACGACCGCCCCGACCAGGCCGCCGAGGGTGTTGGCGACCACGTCGACGTACTGCGCCGAGCGGGGCTCGAGCGCGAAGGCCTGCACGACCTCGACCAACCCGGACCCGATGAACGAGTAGGCGACCCAGTTGCCCCAGGGGTGACGCGGGCACGCGAGCGACGCCAGGAACGCGACCGGCGCGAACATGGCGGCGTTGAGGACCAGCTCGACCCGGCCGGGCCACGTCACCCAGCCGGGAGCGCCGTGCGCCGTCAGCCTCGCCTCGGTCCGGGCGATCACGTCGGCCGCCAGGGTCGGCTCGGTGGCGCAGCAGGACCGCGCCGACGGCCACGACGTAGCCGCACAGCATGCTGCGCTGCGACGGTGCGGATGGACCCAGTCACCGAGAGGTCACCATCACCGGCGTCTCACCCACCGGCACCCGGCAGGCGTCACGGCAGCGGGTCACGTCTCCGTCGGCATCGGTCCACGAGGTCGCGCCTCGGACGACCGACCCGGGTCGGCCGGCCCCCGCGGCTTCCACCAGAAGGTGCGCTCCTCGTCGCCCGATGCGCGCCGTGCACTCCCACACGCCCGGTTCGGTCGACGCGGGTCGCAGCCCTCGCACACGGGTGCCCTCGAGCCACTCGCGGACCACGTCGAAGGACCGCCCGGCGAGGGTCTCGGTGGTGAGGTCCTCCTCGGTGAGGTAGGTGTTGGCGATCCGGCCGATGTTCCAGCGGTACCAGTAGACCCGCTCGACCCCGAGCCCGGCGTTGAGCAGGTAGGTGCGCATCAGGAAGGCGCGCTGACGCTCCTCGGGGATCGGGGGCGGCTCCGGACCGCCGAGGAGCCCGAAGTTGATCTCGGTGTTCCACACCGGGAGGTCGACCCCGTGCTCGGCCAGGACCTCCCGGGCCTGCTCGAGCAGGCCGACCTGCGCCTCCGGAGGGTCCTCGGCCGGGGGATAGAGGTGCACGGCCACCGCGTCGACGCGCGCGCCAGGTCGACGCCTCGGGACTGCAGCGACCAGAACTCGGCGAAGTAGCGCTGCTGGCTCGGGCAGCCGCAGGGCGAACGGGGGCGCCACCACGGTGGCCTCGGGGACCACGCTCGCGGATCGCCCGGCTCGCCGCGACCGTGAGCTCGGCCATCTGCCTGGGCGTCCCCGCCCAGTAGCCGACGATGTTCGTCTCGTTCCAGACCTGGTAGTCGATCCGGTCGCCGTAGCGCTCGGCCACCGCCGTGACGTAGCGCCGCCAGGCGGCCAGGTCCGGCATCGACGCCGCCCCCGGCCCGTACGCCGCCTCCTGCTCGGGCTTGCAGGCGTGGAAGGCGGGCGTCTGGCCCAGCACCAGCAGCGGGCGAGCTCCGGCCGCTTCCGCCGTCTCCACCGCTGTGTCCAGCGGACCCCAGGTGAACTGCCCGGGACTCGTCTCCAGGTGCAGCCAGCTCGTGCCGGAGTCCCAGAAGCGCAGCGCGCCGACCGGCGCGTCGGGACTGATGCCCTGGGACACCCGACCGTCGTGCATGCCGAAGAACTCGGCGCTCACCCGAGCAGCGCTCGAGCCTCGTTCGGCGGCTGAACGGCTGCGGCGGTCTCCGACGGCGAGGTCGCTGGTCGAGCGTGCTCGGTCGGCGCGCTCCTCCGCCGTCGGCGTCTCGGCCGGCTGGCGTGCGCCGACGAGCAACCGGCAGCACCAGGACGGACGGGCGAGGAGCCGACCGCAGCGACCAGGGCGTCGTCGTCAGCGGCGGGACGTCACCATGATCGGGAGCCGCGCCGACCTTGAGCCGGAAGCCGCCCTTGCGGCTTGGTGGTGTCTCCCGGCAGGTCGGTCCACGACGTCGTCGCTGCGGGCGTCGTGATCGTCGCGGCCTTGCCCGACGGCTTCCAGTAGAAGCGCCGCACCTCGGTGCGGCTCTCCCGTGCCGTGCAGGTGTAGACGCCCTTGAGCTTGCCCTTCGGCCGTCTTCGCGCAGCCCTTGACGTCGGTGCCGGCCAGCCAGCCGCGCACCACTGCCAGGCCGCGCCCGCCGGGTGAGGGTGGTCCGGTCGTCCTCGACGAGCTGGGTGTTGGCGATGGCGCCTGACGGCCCAGCGTACCAGTAGACCCGGCGGATCCGGCCCGCCGCATTGAGCAGCAGCGTGCGACGCCACGAACGCCGCCTGCTTGGCCTCCGGAGATCTCCTTGGCGTCGCCGCTCCGCCGAGCAGCCCGTAGTTGATCTCGGTGTTCCACATCGGCTTCTTCTGGCGGCCTTGGGCAGCGCTCGCTTGGCGACGCGAGCAGCTTCAGCGAGGCTTCCGGGCCCTGGTCGGCCAGCGGGTAGAGGTTGACGGCCACGACGTCGACGAAGCGCGGCCACGCTCTTGCCGCCGACCTTGGCGGACCAGTACTTCCTGAACCACTTCTGCTGGCTCCCCAGGCGGAGCGGGAAGGCCGGGGCGACCACGGTGGCCTTGCGACCGGCGGCCTTGGTGATGGCCTTGCTGCCGGTGGCGGTCAGCTTCGCCATCTGGCCGACGGAGCCCGGTCCAGTAGTTGACGACGTTCGGCTCGTTCCAGATCTGGTAGTCCACCTTGGTTGCCGTAGCGCTTCGGCGGCCGCGCTGACGTAGCGCTTCCAGGCGTCGATGTTCGGCATGCTGGAGGCGCCGTCGCCGTACGCACCGGGTGCCATCGGCTCCTCCGCCCGGAACTGGGGAGTCTGACCCAGCACCAGCATCGGCCGAAGACCCGGCGTCGCGCGCGTTGTCCACCGCACTGTCGACCGTCGACCAGTCGTAGACGCGCGGGCGCCGTCTCGATCTGGCGCCAGGCGGTGCCCGAGTCCCACAGCCGGACCGACCCGAGCTTCACGGTCGGGACCGACCCGCTGGCGATCTGGCGCGTCGTGCATGCCGAAGAAGTCCGCCCGGATCTTCTTGGCTTGAGCGGGCGACGCCAGTGCCAGAGAGGCCAGGACCATGGCGACGGCCAGTCCCGGGATCAGGGCAAGGCGAGTGAACCGGGTGCTGCTCGCAGTCATGAAGAGTCCCCACAGTCGATGAATGGCCACGCGCGAGAATGCGCGCGCCCTATGAGGCTAACTCGGGCGGGTGCGGGGCGTTACGGGTGGGCGTTCACCCGCGGTCACGCGGACACGTGGGGGAGCGTCACGCGCACCGTGCTGCCGACGCCCACCTCGCTGGTCAGCGTGGCGGTGCCGCCGTGGGCCTCGACGATGGCGCGGACGATGGTGAGGCCGAGGCCGGTGCCGGGGAGGTGGAGCTCCTGGGCGGGCCTGGCCGCGAGGCGGTCCGCGAGGTCGGCGGGGGTGGTGCCGCGGACGGAGTCGGTGACCGTGAGCTCGACCTGGTCGCGGTCGAGCGTCGAGGGTGAGGCGGAGCGTGCCGCCGGCCCCGGCTGCGCTGATGCCGTGGGACACGAGGGTGTCGAGCACCTGGCGGACGCGACCGCAGTCGACCACCACCGGCAGGGTCGCGGGCAGCTGGGTCTCGAGGCCGACCTCGGCCTCGTCGGCGGCAGGCCGGGCAGCCTGACCGCCTCCCAGACCACCTGGACCAGGTCGGACTCGGCGCGCTCGAGCGGGATCCCGCCCACGCCCTGGACGACGTGGAGCAGGTCCTCGACCAGGCTGGCGCATCCGGACCGCGTTGCGCTCGACCACGCCGATCCGGTGCGCCACGTCGTCCGGCAGGTCGCCGCTCTCCACGACCATCTCGAGGTGGCCGAGGACCGAGCTCAACGGCGTACGCAGCTCCTGGGAGAGCAGCGCCACGAAGTCGTCCTTGACGGCGAGCGCCCGGACGTAGTCGGTCACGTCCTTGTAGGCCAGCGCGGCTCCGACGAACGTGCCGTCGGCGTCCCGCACGGACCGCGCCGAGACCGACAGCGCCACCCGCGTGCGCGGGTCGGCGCCCACCCACACCCGGACGTCGTCGAACTCCTCGCCGTCGGCGGCGCGGCGGGACGGCATCTGCTCCGCGGTCAGGACCGTGGTGCCGTTCCCGGCGTACACGTCGCCGAGCTGGCCGGCCCGACCGTCGTGACCGTCGGGGAAGGCCAGCTCCATGAAGTCGCGGTGCCGCCGGTTCATCGCCTCGTAGCGTCCGGACGCGTCGATCAGGACCAGCCCGACGTCGACGGTCTCGTAGACCGCCTGGGCCATCAGCCGCTGGTAGTCGATGGTGGCCTCCGCTGCGGCCAGCCGCTGCCGGGACTCCTCGCGGTCGGTGACGTCCACGACCTGGGAGAGGAAGTGGATCGGGGCGCCGTCGTCGTCGCGCAGCAACGCGACCGAGAGGTCGCCCCAGACCACGCGGCCGTCGGCGTGCAGGTGGCGCTTGAGCAGGCGGTACGACGCGCGGTCGCCCGACAGCGTCTCCTCGAAGTGCTGCAGGTCGAGCTCGAGGTCGTCGGGGTGAGTGATCTCGGGGAAGGTCAGCGACACGAGCGTCTCGTCGTCGTACCCGAGCATGTCGCACAGCTGCTGGTTGACGGCCAGCAGCTGGCCGTCCAGCCCGACCAGGCTCACCCCGACCGGCGATGTCTGCAGCGTCAGCTGCCACAGCTCCTCGCCGCTCACCAAGCTCTCCATGCGCAGTCACCCCGTCCCTGCCGCAGACCAGGCGGCTCGACGACTGTAAGGCGGGGACGGGGTGACGCGGGCGATTTCGGATCAGATGGAGACCGACACCTCGGCGACCGAGCCGACCTGCGCCACGACCTGCCGGTCGGTGGTGTCGGCCTTCGGGGCGAGGGTGCGCAGCGTCCACTGCCCCTCGCCGGCGAAGAACCGGAACTGGCCGGCGTCGTCGGTGGGGACCTCGGCGGTGAACTCGCCGGTGCTGTCGAGCAGCCGCACGTAGGCGTTACCGACCGGCTCACCGGCCCCCCGGCGTAGCACCTGCCCCTGGATGATCGCTTCCTTGGTGACGTCGATCCCCTCGATCGAGCGACCGCCCACCACTGCTCCGCATCCCATCAGGCCTCACCCTTCTCGTCGCCGAGGGCCACGGGCACGCCCACGAGGGAGCCGTACTCGGTCCACGAACCGTCGTAGTTCTTCACGTTCTGCTGGCCGAGCAGCTCCTTGAGCACGAACCAGGTGTGGCTCGACCGCTCGCCGATGCGGCAGTAGGCGATGGTGTCCTTGCCCCAGTCGACGCCGGCCTCGGAGTAGATCTGCTTGAGGTCGTCGTCGGACTTGAAGGTGCCGTCGTCGTTGGCCGCCTTGCTCCACGGCACGTTGGCCGCGGTCGGGATGTGGCCCGCGCGCTGCGCCTGCTCCTGCGGCAGGTGGGCCGGGGCGAGCAGCCGGCCGGCGTACTCGTCGGGCGAGCGCACGTCGACCAGGTTCTTGGTGCCGATGGCCTCGACGGTCTCGTCGCGGAACGCGCGGATCGTGTGGTCCTGCTCCTGCGCGGTGTACGACGTGGTGGCGCGGCTGGGCGGGTCCTGGGTCAGCTGGCGGGAGTCGAGCTCCCACTTCTTGCGGCCGCCGTCGAGGAGCTTGACGTCCTCGTGGCCGTAGAGCTTGAAGTACCAGTAGGCGTAGGCGGCGAACCAGTTGTTGTTGCCGCCGTACAGGACGACGGTGTCGTCGTTGGCGATCCCGCGCTCGGAGAGCAGCGCCTCGAACTGCTGCTTGTTGACGAAGTCCCGGCGGACCTGGTCCTGCAGGTCGGTCGTCCAGTCGAGCTTGACGGCACCCCGGATGTGGCCCTTGTCGTAGGCGCTGGTGTCCTCGTCGACCTCGACGAGGACGACCTTGTCGTTGTCGAGGTTCTGCTCGACCCAGTCGGCGGAGACCAGTGAGTTCTCGCGGCTCATGTGCTTGTGCCTTCGTTGCATGATGGTTCCGGGGTTTCGAGGCTCGGCGCTGGAGCGCCTCGCACCTCAACCGCCGGAGGTGGCGACGTGCTTGGGATGCGATGCGCTTGATGAGGAGGTAGACCTCGCAGCCGAGGCAGAAGCCGGTCGCTGCGTTGAGCAGGGCCGCCGCCAGTGCGAAGCCGACGGCGACCAGGCCGAGCGTGGTGAGGCCGGTCAGCAGCCCGAGCAGGCCGACCAGCGCGAACCCGAGGCCGACCGCCTGCGCGAAGCGCGGCGGGCCTGCGTCCTCGAGCTCGCCGGCGGGCCCGAGCCGGGGCCGGATCCGGGTGCGGAACAGCAAGGAGTACGGCGTGTGCTGGACGCCGGCCACCGCGCCGACCGCGAACACCGCCGCCTGGGCGGCGAGCAGCACGGTGGCGAGGGTCCCCGGTGCGGTCAGCAGCACCAGCGCCAGCACGACGCTGGTGAGCGTGGCGGCGAAGCGGGGACCGCGGGGGTCGATGAGCGTGGGCATGGGAGTCCTGTCCTGGGAGCCGATGGGCCGTGGGAGACGGGCACGCCTCACACCTTAGTCGAGTAATCGACTAGACAAAAGCCAGATGGTGGAGCGGCGCGCCTCTAGGACATTCGACACATGGCCGAGCGCACGAGGCAGTGATCCACCGCGCGGCGCTTGGTCAACATGGTCGAGGACATGCCAAGAACTGTAGGGCGCGCTCATGCGTCGTCCCCAGCGAGCGTCTCGCTCGGCGAGACGACCGATCCGCAATGCGGACAGCACCTGCTCCTTGCGCGGCGCACCGGCGGCCCGGGTGACCTCGTGCCCGCGGCCGTCGAGCACCAGCGTGGTCGGGGTCCGCAGCACCCCCACCCGGCGCACCAGGTCGAGGTGGTGCTCGGCGTCGATCTCGACGTGGGCGACGCCCGGCACGGCCGCCGCGACGTCGGCCAGCACCCGGCGGGTCGCGCGGCAGGGCGCGCAGAACGCGGAGCTGAACTGGAGCAAGGTGGCCCGCTCACCGAGCTGGTCGTGCGGCAGGATCGGCAACTCTGGCTCCGGTGGTTGAGGTGCGAGCGAAGCGAGCCTCGAAACCCCCGGAGATCCGCGGAACCGGCCGTCGGCGTACGCCCGCCAGAGCCCGAACGCCACGACGAGCACGAGGCTCGCGAGCAGGATCCAGGCTCCGGTCGTCATGCCGGGTCAACGCCCGCCCAGCCGGGCGCATTCCGCGCGGAGCCGCGCGACCTCCGCCTCGAGCGCGAGCACGCGGGCGACGCCGGCGAGGTTGAGGCCCTCGGCCAGCAGCTCCCTGATCCGGTGGAGCCGGTCGACGTCGGCGGCGCTGTAGCGGCGGGTGCCACCGTCGGTGCGCTCGGGATCCACCAGCCCGTGCCGCTCGTAGACGCGCAGGTTCTGGGCCGGCATCTCCACCATCTCGGCCACGACCGAGATCGCGAAGACGCCTCTCGTGCCGACTCATGGACGCCTCCCACTTGATTTCTCCGGTGCAGAGAATCTATAACAGTCATTGCAGGTTACACCTGTCGACATCACCACAGACAGACACAGGAGGAGGACTTGTGATGTTGCTCCGTACGACGGACCCGTTCCGTGACTTCGACCGGCTCACCCAGCAGCTGCTCGGCACCACGAACCGCCCCGCCGTGATGCCGATGGACGCCTGGCGCGAGGGCGACCACTTCGTCATCGAGTTCGACCTGCCCGGCACCAGCCGCGACAGCATCGAGCTCGACGTGGAGCGCAACGTGCTCACCGTCCGGGCCGAGCGGGTGGCCCGCAACGGCGACTGGGAGATGCTCGCCTCCGAGCGACCCCGCGGCGTCTTCAGCCGCCAGCTGGTGCTGGGCGACAACCTCGACCTGGACCACATCGACGCGTCCTACGAGGGCGGCGTGCTGCGGCTGAAGGTCCCGGTGGCCGAGAAGGCCAAGCCCCGCAAGATCGAGATCTCGGGCTCCGAGCGCACCGCGATCGAGGCCTGAGCGGAGCGGGCTCCCGGGGGTTTCGAGGCTCAGGCGCTGGGCGCCTTCGCACCTCAACCTCCGGGAGCCGGTCAGCCGCCGGCGAAGGGGGGCAGGAACTCCACGGAGTCGCCCGGGCGGACCTCGACCTCGGCCGGGTCCTCGGTGGAGACGGGCCGGTCGCCGACCAGCACCGAGCAGACCTCCAGCACGCCCGCCAGCCGGGCGTCGGGGTGCGCGTCCACCACGCGTCGTACGACGTCGGCGAGCGTCACGGGGCCGTCGACCGGCAGGTCGTCGTGGTCGGTCCCGGCCGCGGACCTGGCGGCTGCCCAATAACGGACAGTGACGTGGGAGGCGCTCATCACCACTTATCCTTGCGTATCGGCCCACCAGCCGCGGAGGAGGCCCGCCCATGAGCAACGTGCTGCTCCTGACGAGCGCCCTCCAGCCCTCCGCCGAGGTCGTCCCCGGCCTCGCCCTGCTGGCCCACCACGTCCGGATCCTGCCCGCCGAGGGCAGCGCGCTGCTGGACGCCCCCGACGCCGACCTGCTGCTCGTCGACGGCCGCCAGGACCTCGCGCACGCCCGCGACCTGTGCCGGTTGATCCGCACGACCGGCGTCGACGTCCCCGTGCTGCTGGTGCTGACCGAGGGCGGCCTCACCGCCGTCACGCACGACTGGGGCATGGACGACGTCGTGCTCAACACGATCGGCCCGGCCGAGCTCGAGGCCCGGATGCGGCTGGCGATCGGCCGGCTGCGCGCCGAGCGCGAGGCCGACGACCCCGAGGCCCACGTGATCCGGTCCGGCGAGGTCGTCGTCGACGAGGCGACGTACACCGCGAAGCTCGGCAGCCGGGTGCTCGACCTGACGTTCAAGGAGTTCGAGCTCCTCAAGTACCTCGCCCAGCACCCCGGCCGCGTCTTCAGCCGCCAGCAGCTGCTGCAGGAGGTGTGGGGCTACGACTACTTCGGCGGCACCCGCACCGTCGACGTCCACGTCCGCCGGCTGCGCGCCAAGCTCGGCCCCGAGCACGAGACCCTGATCGGCACCGTCCGCAACGTCGGCTACCGGTTCGTGCTGCCCACCAAGGACATGGCGTCCGAGGCGGCGCCGGCGCGCAGCTCCCAGGACGCCTGAGCGCCGGGTCGGCGCCGGCCGGTGGTCTACGGTCGGGGTCGTGGACGCCGACCGACTCCGACAGATCGCCGACGTCGCCGCCGACTCCGAGGCGGCCGACGGGGCCTCACCGATCGACGAGGCGACCTGGCTGGCGCTGCGCAACCGGCCCGACGACGTCGCGTGGTGGGGGGACCGAGGACGGGTTCGCGCTGCTGATCGGCGACGACCTGTCGCTGGCCGTCCGGCCCGCCGCGCGCGGTCGCGGCGTGGGCGGGTCGCTCGCCGAGCAGGCGCTGGCGTCGTACGACGGACGCGCTGCAGGCGTGGTCGCACGCCGACCACCCCGGCGCGGCCCGGCTCGCGCGAGCGGCACGGCTTCGACCGGGTGCGCGAGCTGTGGGTGATGCGGCGGCCCGCCGGCGGCCCGAGCGGCCAGATCACGCTGCCCGAGGGCGTGGTGATCCGCGGCTACCGGCACCGCGACGAGTCCGAGCTGCTGCGCGTCAACGCCGCGGCGTTCGCCTCCCACCCCGAGCAGGGCTCGATGTCCGCCGGCGACCTGGCCGAGCGGATGGGCGAGCCGTGGTTCGACCCGTCCGGGCTCCTGGTCGCCGTCAACCGCGGCACGATGCTCGGCTTCCACTGGACCAAGCAGCACTCCCCCGCCCTCGGCGAGGTCTACGTCGTCGGCGTCGCGCCGGAGGCGCAGGGCCTCGGCCTCGGCAAGGCGCTCACCCGCGCCGGCCTCGACCACCTCGCCGGCCGCGGCGTCTCCGAGGTCGCAGCTCTACGTCGAGTCCGACAACGCGGCCGCGATCGCCGTCTACACCGGCCTCGGCTTCACCCACGACGCCCGCGACACCCACGTCATGTACCGCCGCGGCTAGGGTCGTCGCCGTGGCCACTGTCGTCGTCGTCGGGCTGGGCTACGTCGGTCTCTCGATGGCGGCGCTCCTGTCGCAGCACCACCGCGTCGTCGCGATCGACGTCGACGCAGGAGCGGATCGACCTGCTGCGGGCGGGGCGGTCGCCGGTCGTCGACCCGGAGCTCGAGGAGTACCTCGGCCGCGACGGCCTCGACCTCACCTTCACGACCGACACCGCGGCGTACGCCGACGCCGACTTCGTCGTCATCGCCACCCCCACCGACTACGACCCGGAGACCGACGCCTTCGACACCTCCAGCGTCGAGTCCGTCATCCGTGCGGTGTGCGCGGCCAACCCCGCCGCCACCATGGTCGTGAAGTCGACGGTCCCGGTCGGCTTCGTGCGAGGACGTCCGCGCGCGGCTCGGCACGGCGCAGGTCGTCTTCTCCCCGGAGTTCCTGCGGGAGGGACGCGCGCTGCACGACAACCTCCACCCCTCGCGCGTCGTCGTGGGCGAGAAGTCGGAGCGCGCCCGCCGCTTCGCCGACATGCTCGTGGCCGGCTCCCTCGAGCCCGACGTCCCGGTGCTGCTCACCGACCCGACCGAGGCCGAGGCGATCAAGCTCTTCGCCAACACCTACCTGGCGATGCGCATCGCGTTCTTCAACGAGCTCGACTCGTTCGCCCTCTCCCACGGGCTCTCCTCGCGCGAGGTCATCGAGGGCGTCGGCCTCGACCCGCGGATCGGGCTGCACTACAACAACCCGTCGTTCGGGTACGGCGGCTACTGCCTGCCCAAGGACACCCGGCAGCTGCTGGCGAACTACTCGTCGGTCCCGCAGAACCTGATGCGCGCCATCGTCGACGCCAACACCACCCGCAAGGACTTCATCGCGGTGCGACATCCTGGCCCGCCAGCCCGGCGTGGTGGGGGTCCACCGGCTGATCATGAAGTCCGGCTCGGACAACTTCCGCTACTCCTCGGTCCAGGGCGTGATGAAGCGCCTCAAGGGCAAGGGCATCGAGGTGATCGTCTTCGAGCCCGAGCTGGCCGACGACCACTTCTTCGGGTCGACGGTCTACCGGGACCTCGACCGCTTCAAGGCCGACGCCGACCTGATCGTCGCCAACCGCCTCGTCGACGAGCTCGCCGACGTGTCCGGGAAGGTCTACACCCGCGACCTGTTCGGCTCCGACTGAACCTGCCGGCACTGAGGCCGGCTTCGGCCGTTCGACTCACCGCCGGCGCGCGTCCGGTGGTTGAGGCGCGAGGAGCGCCAGCGACGAGCCTCGAAACCCCGGACCACTGCGAGGTCAGCGGAGCTTGGGGCGCACGTGGAGGCCGACCTCGGGGTCGACGACGACCTCCTGGGCGGCGACCATCCCGTCGGCGGTGAGGGTCGCGTCGAGCGGCACGTTGCGCTTCACCAGGGCGAGCGCGATCGGGCCGAGCTCGTGGTGGCGGGCGCTGGAGCCGACGAAGCCGACGACCTTGTCGCCGTTCTTGAGCTCGGCGCCGCGGTCGGGGAGCCGGTTCTCGGAGCCGTCGAGGTGGAGCAGGGTGAGCCGACGCGGCGGCCGGCCCAGCGTGTGCACCCGCGCGACGGTCTCCTGGCCGCGGTAGCAGCCCTTGTCGAGGTGGACCGCGCTCGGGATCCAGCCCGCCTCGTTGGGGATGGTGCGGTGGTCGGTGTCGATCCCGAACCGCGGCTCGCCGCGCGCGATCCGCAACGCCTCGAACGCCCAGAGGCCGCAGGCCGGCCCGGCCGCTTCGGCGTACGCCGTCACGCGCTCGCGCGGCACCAGGTCGTAGCCCTTCGGCCGCCACATGACCGCCACCTCGTCGGTCACGTCGGTCGTCTCGGCGCGCATCATGAACACCATCCGCTGGAGGAACTCCAGCAGCGGCTGCCCGGCGCCCGGTTCGAGGTGGACGGTCAGCGCCTCGCCGTCGTCGACGCCGGTGAACGCGTGCTCGACGTGGCCGTTGGGGCTGAGCACCAGCGCCTGCGTCCACTCACCCGCCGGCAGGTCGGTGAGGTGCTGGGTGGTGAGCGAGTGGAGCCAGGTCAGCCGGTCGGGGCCGGCGATCCGGAGCACGTCGCGGTGGGAGAGGTCGACGAAGCCGTCGCCGGCCTCGAGGGTGCGCTGCTCGCGGTTGAACGAGCCGTAGTGGGCGGCGACGCCGGCGTCCACGCCCTCCGCGGCGACGGCGTCGGGCAGGTCGAGCAGCGGGCTCCTCAGCGGCACGACGAACACGTCCCGAACACGGTCAGGTGGCCGACGTCGGCGGTGAAGCCGTGGTCGGCGTCGAGGCGCTGGAGCAGGGGTGTGAGCACATCAGGGTCAACCGAGATCACGGCCCGACAATTCCGGCAGACCAGGTGGAAGTGCTCGTGGTCGCTCACCGAGTGGTACGTCGGCGCGCGGTCGCTCAGGTGGGCGTGGCGGACCAGGCCGAGCTCCTCGAGCACCTCGAGCGTGCGGTAGACGGTCGAGACGTTGACCGCCTCCGAGTGGGCGTGCACCTCGGCGAGCACCTCGTCGGGCGTCGCGTGGCCGAGCCGCTCGACCGCGGCCAGGATCAGCTCCCGCTGCGGGGTCAGCCGGTAGCCGCTCCCGCGCAGGCGTTCGCGCCAGTCGCTCGCGCTCACTGCCTCACCAGTTGCGCGTGGGTGTGCGGCTGCAGCTCCTGCCCCATCGCCGCCATGTCGAAGGCGTAGAGCAGGTCGCCGTTGACGTAGCCGTAGAGCCGCTTCCCGCCGGTGTACTCCTTGGCGGTGGCGGTCCGGGCGACCGCGTCGGTCACGATCTCGAACCGCGGCTGCGTCGGCGTGGAGCTCGCCGTGCCAGATCTCCACGAAGCCGGTGTTGTGGGTCAGCACCATCTCGATGGTGCCGTCCTCCTGCGGCCGGATGAACCCGGTCTCCTGCGCGGCCGGACGGATCACGGTGCCCTCGGCGTCGGTGATCCACGCGCGGCTGAAGTAGTGGATGAACGGGCGGCCGTCCTGCTGGAAGATGACCTCCTGGCCGAACTGGAACGGCTCGATCGTGGGGTACTCGCCGTGGCCGTTGCCCGCCCACGTCCCGATCAGCCACGCGAGCCGCGCACAGTTCGGGTGGATGTTGTCCGGGATCTGGAACGGCATGGGTCGAGTCTAGGGTTCAGTCATGGGTCGGTCATTGGTGGTCAAGGTGACGTGTGGTTCCGAGGACGCCGAGCGCTGCAACCAGGCCTTCACGGTCGCCGCCGCCGCGGTGGCCAACGGCGCGTCGGTGTCGCTGTGGCTCACCGGCGAGGCGGCGTGGTTCGCGCTCCCTTCGCGGGCCGAAGCCTTCTCGCTGCCGCTGGCCACCCCCCTCCCCGACCTGCTCGCCGCCGTGCTCGCCGCCGGCACCGTCACCCTCTGCTCCCAGTGCGCCGCGCGCCGCTCCATCTCCGAGGACGACGTCCTGCCCGGCGTACGGATCGCGGGGGCGGCGGTGTTCACCGAGGAGGTCCTCGTCGACGGCGCCCAGGCGCTCGTCTACTGACACTCCGGGCAGGCGTGCCCGCTCCCTTCCCAGCCCCTGTCCCCGAGCATGCGCTCGAGCCGCCGAGCCGTGCGGCACGCCCGTCGGGACACCTGACCCCACCCGAGTCGCACGGTGGTGTGGCCACTGACCACGTCGTCCAGATCGCGCTCGAGGTCGCGGTCGCGTTGCCGGGCATGGTCGTGGAAGGCTCGACCGTCCAACTCCACGACCACTCGCTCTTCCTCCCACTCGGCGTCACGGTATTCGCGTCGGCCGCCGTCCTCGCCCACCACTCGTGGTGCTTGCCGGGTCGGCTCCGGCAATCCGTGGGCTCGCACGACGCGCATCAAGAAGAGGCGTTCCATCGCGGAGCAGGTGCCCGTGGCGACGTCCGCGAGGACGGCAGCGAGCTCCTGCCGCTCGGCCACCCGGGGCCGACGCGCGAGGGCGGCCATCACCTGGGTGGCGTCGACGGCGCGCGACTGGCAGGCGTCGGCGACGACACCGACTACGTCGAGCAGGTCGTCGGCGGCCAGCACAAGATCGACAGTCGCCTCCTCGGGCCGCAGCCGGGGTGGCGTGCGCATGAGGTCGACGCGGGCGGCGAGACCGCTGACCCGCACGAAGCGGTAGCCGTTGACCTTCCGCACGCTGCGGCGGTCACCGATGCAGACCACGACGGGCGCATCGTTCCCGCGCCGCCACCCCGGGCCGATGGCGTGACGCAGCGCCGCGTGCCCGCCCAGGGCGGCACCGACCGGTCGGTGCTGCTCGTCGAGCGCCGACGCTGCGTGCAGCACTCCGGCCATCGCCCGCTGGTCCCACGACGGCTCACCGGTGTGATCGACGTAGATCCCGTCGATCATGGTCGCCCACTCCCGCCGTCGCAGCCGGCGCCGGATGTCGTGCGGAACTTCTCCGCACGCCAGGACCTGCGCGCGCGACACCACCCCGTCCTGGTCGCGCAACAGGTCCTCGAGTTCCATCCCACGAGCGTCCCCGAGCCCACCGACAGCACAAGCGCGTGATTGCGAGTCACCTGGTGACTCGCAATCACGCGCTTGAGCTTGTCCACAGCCTCGGGGCTTGGGGGTGTCGTTCCGGCGCGTGCGTCGTTAGATTCGGAGAGTCCGCTCGGGAGGATCCTCGATGTCCGTACGCCGCACCCTGGTCGCGCTGGTCGGCGCCGCGCTGCTGCTGGCCGGGTGCAGCGCCGACGCCGAGCCGCGCTTCACCCCCACCGACTCCCCCTCCCCCAGCGAGTCCGAGACGTCCGCCGAGCCGGAGGCGCAGACCCCGGAGGAGTTCATCCGGGAGTGGGTTCGACTCGACACGCGAGATGCAGAACACCGGCGACACCGAGGCGTTCCTGGCAGTCTCGCTCGTCTTGCGGCCCTGCACGGACCTGGCCGACGCGGTCGACGACGATCTACGCAGACGGGGGGCTTCATCCGAACCGACGGATGGACGTGTCGATCGTCGAGAGACCAGTCCAGGCCAGACGAGTACTCGGTATGCGAGTCGACGCGTCGGCAGACACCGAGCTACACGAGAGCGCGCGAGCAGCGACGATCGAGAGCGCTTCCGGGTGGGGTCGAGACGACGTACTCGATGTTCACTGCAGCGACGATGGCGAGGCGTGGTCGCATGACCGACTGCGTCGGACGGCTCATCATGAGCTGATCGTCTTGCGGCCTGCTGATGCTCGTCGCTTGCTGCTCGTCACCCGCCGCAGCGACGACTGGTTGCGAGTGCAACGTCGAGCCTCGTCAGGCACGCGCGAGTGTCGTGCACGCGACGGCCGACGAAGTGCGCAGCCTCTACGCCACGGCCACCGCGGACGGCTACACCTACAGCCTGGACACCCGCTGCAAGGTGGGTGAGCAGTGCACCCGCGAGGAACGGATCTGCCGGACGGAGAACAACGCGTCCGGCACCTGGTACGTGCTGATCCGCACCACCATCCGCTCCGGAGCATCGGAGAACATCGGCATCGTCTGCCTCGCGCCGGCCGACGTGGCGGGGCTCGACACCATCACCCCGGCCATGGTCCGGCGGGAGATGGAGCGGCTGGACTGGCCGCAGGCGCGGCTCGAGGTGCAGCCGCCGGACGGGCAGACGCTGATCAACTTCGACACCAACTTCTTCACCGACAACGTCCGGCCGACGACGCAGACGGTGACGCTGCTGGGGCAGCGGGTGGAGATCGAGGCGAGCCCGAGCGAGTACACGTGGGAGTTCGGGGACGGCGCGACGCTGACCACGCGCAGCCCCGGCGCGGCGTACCCGGACCTCGACGTCACCCACGACTACGCCGACCCCGGCCGGGTGGCGCCGCGGGTGGCGACCACCTACACCGGCCGGTTCCGGATCAACGGCGACGCGTGGCAGCCGATCCCGGGCAGCCTGACGGTGCCCGGGGAGTCGGTGGCGCTGCGGGTGCGGTCGGCCAGCCCCCACCTGGTGGGGACCTACTGAGCCGCCTCCGGGCAGGTCTCGCACCTCAACCACCGGAGGCGCGGATGCCGAGGAAGCGGCGCGCCTCGTCGGGCGTCATCGGGGTGCGCTGGGCGATCGCGGCCAGTGCCACGACCCGCTCCACGAGCTGACGGTTGTGCTCGACCGGGACGCCCCGCGCCATCGTGAGGACGTCCTCCATGCCGACGCGCAGGTGGCCGCCCTTGGACAGCGAGGCCAGCGCGACCGCGAGGGTCGAGCGGCCGATGCCGGTCGCCGACCAGGAGGTCACCTCGGCCGGCAGGTCGTGCACGGCCGCGACCAGCGCGTCGGTGGTGCCGTTCATGCCGCCGGGGACGCCCATCACGAGGTCGCAGTGGACGCGGCCGCCGTACGGCAACCCGTACTTGTCGAGCAGGCGGTGGAGGGCGTGGACCTGGCCGAGGTCGAACAGCTCGAACTCCGGGACCACCTGGCGCTCCTGGCTGAGCTGGTAGAGCTCGCAGACGAAGGGCCAGGGGTTGGAGAAGACGTCGTCGCCGAAGTTGGTGGTGCCCATGGTGAGCGAGCAGGAGTCCGGCTCGGCGTCGAGCACCTTCAGCCGCTGCTCCAGCGGGTCGTGCACCGAACCGCCCGTCGAGAGCTGCACCACCAGCGACGAGGACGAGCGCACCGCGGCCACCCACTCACGCAGCAGGCCGAGGTCGAGGGTCGGTGCGTGGTCGGCGTCGCGGACGTGGATGTGGATCATCGCGGCACCGGCCGCCTCGCACGCCGCGGCCGTCTCGGCGATCTCCTCCGGAGTCGTCGGCAGCTGCGGGCACGCCTCCTTCGTCGTCTCGGCCCCGGTCGGGGCGACGGTCACGAGCAGGCGGTCGGCAGGAACATCGCTCACGGCTGGGATGCTAGCCCCATGCGAGCCGTCGTCCAGCGAGTGCTCTCCGCGTCGGTGACGGTCGACGGCGAGGTGGTCGGTGCGATCGACGAGCCCGGCCTGCTCGTCTACCTCGGCGTCACCCACTCCGACGGCGAGCCCGAGGTCGCGTGGCTGGCCGGCAAGATCCGCGACCTGCGGCTGCTGCGGGACGAGAAGTCGGTCGGCGACGTCGGCGCACCCGTCCTCGTGGTCAGCCAGTTCACGCTGTACGGCGACGGCCGCAAGGGCCGGCGCCCGACCTGGGTCGCGGCCGCGCCGCAGCCGGTCAGCGAACCGGCGTACGACGCCGTCTGCGACGCCCTGGCCCGCGACGGGATCCGCGTGGAGAAGGGCGTGTTCGGCGCCGACATGAGGGTCACCAGCGTCGGTGACGGGCCGGTGACCCTCATCGTCGAGACGCCGTAGGACCTCAGCGGCTGTAGAGGGACGACACCCCGCGCTCGTAGAAGCGCACGTGCAGGTGGTCGTCGTGGTTCTCGAGCGGCTGGGTCAGGCCCTCGCTGACCAGCTGCGGGTCGTTGAAGAAGATCAGCCGCACCTGCCCGGTCGCGCGGATCTGCTGGATGAACGCACGGGTCGCGGCCCGGTCGTAGTCGGCGTCGCGCCAGGTGGACGGGTTCGTGCACTGGTCGTTGCCCGTGGTCATCGGCCGGAGGTCGGCGTCGAGCCCCACCTCGTGGGAGGCGTGGCCGGCGATGTCGCCACCGTGGATGTGGCTGAGGTCGCCCACGGCGACCCGGCCGTAGGACGGCGTGACCGCCTGCGAGGCCCGCTGCAGCGCGCTGACCGCGGCCGCGGTCCCCCAGCTCTCGGTGTTGCCGGACTCGGTGCCGTAGAAGCAGTTGTAGGTCGTGCGGGGCGCCTGGAAGTGGCCGAGCAGCTCGCCCCACGTGCCGGGACCGACGATCGCGTCCTGGGTGAGGCCGTGGTCGGCCTGGAACGCGCGGACCGCGTTCTGGGTCGTGGCGTCGTAGCTGCCCGTGACGGCGATCGCGCTGTCGATCTTCTGGTTCAGCTGGTACTGCAGGGCGCGCACGGCGTTGGCGTTGTTGCTCGTCGTGGGCCGGATGGTGACCATCAGCGCCGACCAGGTGGCCGGCCCGACGATCCCGTCCGCGGTGAGGCCGCGGCTGCTCTGGAAGGAGCGGACGCTGGAGTCGGTGCCCGCGCCGAAGTCACCGTCGACGCCGGTGACGACGCCCTGCGCGTTGAGCAGGTACTGCAACGCCGTGACGTCGGCGCCCTCGTCGCCGCGCTCGAGCATGTGGACGCCCTGGTTGTTCACGCCGGTGGCCTGCGCGGCGGGGATGGTGACGGCGAGAGGGGCGGTGACGGTCAGGACCGCCGTCAGGAGCGCAGCTCCCAGCCTCGTGGTGTGGGACAGCATGGTGGGAGCTCCTCCGGGGGTGGTGCCGCGCAGCCCCGATGCCGCGCGGTCGCCCCCCACCCTCACCTGACGCCGCCCGGATGCGTCAAGGCGCATACCTATCCGTCGAGGTCGGCGAGCACCGCGTCCGCGGCCAGCCCGGCCACCGCGACACTCAGACCAGCGCCGCCCGCAGCCGCTCGGCGATCTCGACCATCGACGCGCGGCCGGCGCGACCGATGCCGACGAGGTGGATGAACCCGTGCAGGTGCTCGGGGAAGCGGCGCAGCTCGATCTCCACCCCCGCGTCGGCGAGCGCGCGCGCGTAGGCCTCGCCCTCGTCGCGGAGCGGGTCGAAGCCGGCGGTGACGACGTACGCCGGCGCCAGCCCCTCCGGCAGGTCGTTGAGCAGCGCCGAGGCGCGCGGGTCGGTGACGTCCGCCTCGGAGTTGAGGTAGGACTCCTGCGCGAGGTCCATGAAGCCCTGGGTGAGGATCAACTTCCGGTTGAACGCCGAGCGGCTGTCGGTGCCGCCGCGCATGTCGGTCAGCGGGTAGATCAGCAGCTGGAACGCCATCGGCAGCCCCTCGCGGGCGGCCGCGAGCGCGGTCGTCGCGGCCAGCGCACCCCCGGCCGAGTCACCCCCGACCGCGAGCCGCGCGGGGTCGGCGCCGAGCGACTCGGCGTGCTCGACCACCCAGCGGTACGACGCCACGCAGTCGTCGTGCGCGGCCGGGAAGGTGTGCTCGGGGGCGAGCCGGTAGTCGACCGAGAGCACCCGGACGCCCGAACGCTCGGCGAGGAACCGGCAGGCCGGGTCGTGGGTGTCGAGGTCGCCGTAGATGAAGCCGCCGCCGTGGAAGAACACCAGCAGCGGGCCGGGGCTGGTCGCGCCCGTGGGGACGTAGAGCCGACCCTGCCGGTCACCGACGGGCAGGTCGCGGACCGCCCCGATCGGCTGGTCGCCGCCGGAGATCCAGGTCTGGCGGCGCATCAGCTGCCGCGCCTTCGGGATCGGCAACGAGTCCAGCGACGGCTCGCGCGTGATCCGCATCAGCCGCAGCGTGAGCTGGTGGTCGGTGGCCAGGGTCTGGCCCTGGCGCACGAGGGGCCGGCCCGCGGCCAGCCGCTTGATCGGTTGCGGCAGGGCGAGCACGGCCCTGAACACGAGGGCCTCGGCACGCTGCTTCACGGTCACCCGGGCAACCTACCGGCGGCCGCTCGCTCGGACACCCGGCGTTCACCTGGCGGTGCCACACTGGACGGCATGACCGCGACCGACCCCGAGATCTCGTCGGCCGCCGAGGTGCCCGACGAGGCCTCCCTGCCGGCGTACGTCCCGGATCCGGTCGCCGTCGAGTCGATCGAGAAGCACGACGACCGGTTCCTCGACCGGGAGATCTCCTGGCTCCACTTCAACCAGCGGGTGCTCGAGCTCGCCGAGGACCGCCGGATCCCGCTGCTCGAGCGGACCCGGTTCCTGGCGATCTTCGCGAGCAACCTCGACGAGTTCTTCATGGTGCGCGTCGCCGGGCTCAAGCGCCGGATCGCGGCCGGGGTCGCGGTCCGGAACGCGTCGGGCCACCTGCCCCGCGAGGTGCTCGAGTCGATCTGGGGCGAGACCCGGCGGCTGACCGAGCGTCATGCCGGCCTGTTCCGAGGCGAGATCATCCCCGAGCTGCTCGACCACGGCATCGCGCTGGTCCGCTGGGACGACCTCGACCGGGAGGAGCAGAAGAGCTGCAAGCGGCTGTTCAAGGACCGGGTCTTCCCGGTGCTGACGCCGCTGGCCGTCGACCCGGCCCACCCCTTCCCCTACATCTCCGGGCTGTCGCTCAACCTGGCCGTGCTGGTCCGCAACCCGAAGAGCGGCAAGGAGCACTTCGCGCGGGTGAAGGTGCCGCCGAGCTTCCCGCGGTTCGTCTCGCTCGGCAACCAGCGGTTCGTCCCGCTCGAGGACGTGATCGGCGAGCACCTGCGCCGGCTCTTCCCCGGCATGGAGGTGCTGGAGGCCCACACCTTCCGGGTCACCCGCAACGAGGACGTCGAGGTCGAGGAGGACGACGCCGAGAGCCTGCTCGCCGCGCTCGAGAAGGAGCTGCTGCGCCGACGGTTCGGCCCCCCGGTGCGGCTCGAGGTCGAGGAGTCGATCTCCGACGCGGTGCTCGACCTGCTGATCAGCGAGCTCGGGATCTCCCAGGACGAGGTCTTCCGGCTGCCCGGACCGCTCGACCTGACCGGGCTCCACGACATCGCCGACCTCAACCGCGAGGAGCTGAAGTTCCCCGCGTTCATCCCCAGCGCCCACGCCCACCTCGCCGACGTCGAGTCCGCGGCCCCGGTCGACGTCTTCAAGGCGACCCAGCGCCAGGACGTGCTGCTCCACCACCCCTACGACTCGTTCGCCACCAGCGTCCAGCGGTTCATCGAGCAGGCCGCCGCCGATCCGCACGTGCTCGCCATCAAGCAGACCCTCTACCGCACCTCCGGCGACTCCCCGATCATCGACGCCCTCGTCGACGCGGCCGAGGCCGGCAAGCAGGTGCTGGTGATCGTCGAGATCAAGGCCCGCTTCGACGAGCAGGCCAACATCCGCTGGGCGCGCAAGCTCGAGCAGGCCGGGTGCCACGTGGTCTACGGCCTGGTCGGCCTCAAGACCCACTGCAAGCTGTCGATGGTGGTGCGCGACGAGCCCGAGGGCATCCGGCGCTACGTCCACATCGGCACCGGCAACTACAACTCGAAGACCGCCCGGCTCTACGAGGACCTCGGCCTGATCACCACCGACGAGGCGATCGGCGACGACGTCGCCCACCTGTTCAACAACCTCTCCGGCTACTCCCGCAAGGCGTCGTACGACCAGCTGCTGGTGGCGCCCGACTCGCTCCGCTCGGGCCTGCTGGACCAGATCCACGGCGAGATCGCGCACGCCCGCGCCGGGCGGCCGGCCGGGATCCGGATCAAGGCCAACTCGGTGGTCGACGAGCAGGTGATCGACGCGCTCTACCTCGCCTCCGTCGAGGGGGTCCGGGTCGAGGCCCTGATCCGGGGCATCTGCGCGCTGCGCCCCGGCGTCGCCCGGGCTGTCGGAGAACATCGTGGTCCGCTCGGTGCTCGGCCGCTTCCTCGAGCACAGCCGGGTCTTCTGGTTCGAGAACGGCGGTACGCCGGCCGCGTGGATCGGCTCGGCCGACCTGATGCACCGCAACCTGGACCGTCGCGTCGAGGTGCTGGTGCGGCTCCCGGGCGAGGCCAACGTGGCCGAGATCCGCGCGCTGCTCGACCTGGCCCTCGACGACGACACCTCCGCGTGGCTGCTCCAGCCCGACGGCTCGTGGCGGCGCAACACCGGCGAGAACCACCTGCACGAGCTGCTCATCGAGCGGCAGCGGCGGCGGCGTACGTCACCCTGACAGCGGGACCGGTCGCCGGGAGTTGCGCCGCGAACCGATCCACCCCCTAGTGTGTGGGTCGTTCTGCTCCGCCTGAACAGGAGTTCACCGTGGGTTTGAAGTTCCGCCCCGTAGATGGGTCGTTCTACGACCTCTTCTCCAAGCAGGCCCAGCACATCCTCATCGGTGCCGGGCTGCTCGCGGAGATGCTGGCCGAGGGCAGCGACCGCGAGGACGTCGCGCGCCGGATGCGCGAGGCCGAGCACGATGCCGACGACACGACGCACGCCATCGTGAAGCGGGTCAACAGCACCTTCGTCACCCCGTTCGACCGCGAGGACATCTACAACCTCGCGTCCGGGCTCGACGACATCATGGACATGATGGACGAGGTCGTCGACCTGGTCCTGCTCTACGAGGTGGCCGAGCTGCCGAGCGGCTTCTCGACGCTGGTCGAGGTGATCCAGCGCTGTGCCGAGATCACCAGCGACGCGATGCCGCGGCTGCAGGCGATGAAGGACCTCGACGAGTACTGGATCGAGATCAACCGCCTCGAGAACGCCGGCGACAAGACCTACCGCCGTACCCTCGCCAAGCTCTTCGACGGCCGCTACGAGGCGCTCGAGGTGCTCGAAGCTGAAGGACATCGTGACCTCGCTCGAGGGCGCCATCGACGCGTTCGAGAAGGTCGCCAACATCGTCGAGCAGATCGCCGTCAAGGAGTCCTGACTCCATGGAGCTCGCGATCATCGTCGCGGTGGTCGTGGTTGCCCTGGTGTTCGACTACACCAACGGGTTCCACGACGCGGCGAACGCCATCGCCACCTCGGTGTCGACCGGCGCGCTGACCCCGCGCGTGGCGCTGGCCATGGCGGCGGTCATGAACTTCGTCGGCGCCTTCCTGGGCCAGAAGGTCGCCCAGACCGTCTCCGAGACCATCTCGCCGCCCTCGGGCACCCACGGTCTGGTGATCGTGATGGCCGGCCTGCTCGGCGCGATCACCTGGAACCTCATCACCTGGTACTACGGCCTGCCTTCGTCCTCCTCCCACGCGCTGATCGGTGGCCTGGTGGGTTCGGCGGTCGCTGCCGGAGTCACGCGTCTCGTGGGACGTCGTGCTGGAGAAGGTCGTCATCCCGATGATCCTGTCGCCGCTGTTCGCGTTCTCGGTGGCCTTCATCGTGATGGTCGCGATCATGTGGCTCTTCCGCCGCGCCAACCCCTCCAAGGCCAACCGCGGCTTCAAGCTCGCGCAGACCGTGTCCGCGGCCGCGATGGCGCTCGGCCACGGCCTCCAGGACGCGCAGAAGACGATGGGCGTGATCTTCCTGGCGCTGCTCACCGGCGGGTACGTCAGCGCCGGCGACGACGCTCCCGCTGTGGGTCATCTTCTCCGCGGCGGCCGCGATCTCGCTCGGCACCTACTCGGGCGGCTGGCGCATCATGCGCACCCTCGGCCGCCGGATCATCCACCTCGACCCGCCCCGCGGGTTCGCCGCCGAGTCCGTCGCCGCGTCGGTGCTGTACACGACGGCGTACGTCTACGAGGCCCCGATCTCCACGACCCACACCATCACCTCCGCGGTGATGGGCGTCGGCGCCACCAAGCGCCTCTCCGCGGTCCGCTGGGGCGTCGCCCGCTCGATCCTGACCGCCTGGGTCCTCACCTTCCCCGCCGCCGGCCTCGCCGCCGCCATCTGCTACTGGATCAGCCACCTGCTGATCGAGGTCATCCCCTGACCTGCTGCTGACCGGCGGACGTCGGCCGATGTTGCGGTAGTCCCCGAACCTTGGGTCGCTTTCGGGTCGATCTGACGACCGGAGATTCGGGGACTACCGGCCCCAAGGCACGCCTCACGCCGTACGCCGAAGTCGCAGCCACCTTCGGCGTTGATCGTCGTCGAGCTCCCGCCGCTGGTCGACGGTGAACGTCGGGATCCACCATCGTGGTAGGTCGAGGGTCCAGTCGCGAGCAGACGGGGCCGCCCATCGAGCGCGCGCTCGCGCTGCGCAGATGCGAGCCGCCGTCCGATCGTCGGAGTCGCCGGCCATCACCATGACGTACTCGAGCCCGACCCGACGGAACGCCTCCTCCCGGTCGCGGTCGCGCCGGCGCTGGCCGCCGTCAGGTGCAATGAGCCTTCGTACTCCAGGACGACTCCGGCCTCCTCGTCCAGCAGGTCGGGCGTCCCGATGTGCTGGCCGGAGCGGTCGAACACCGGCCGGTTGCATCAGGGGCTGGGCAGGTCCGCCAGCGTGGCGCAGACCAGACGCAACCAGACCTCCCGAGGTGACCATGCGTTCTCGTCGGCGTACGCCGTCGCCTTGCGGCACAGCGGGATCCCGTTCCAGGCGGCAGCGTCGGCTGGTAGGCGAGGACCTCGTCGATCGAGACGAGGTCGCTGTAGGCCGCCATGTCGAGCGCCGTCACGGCCTCGAGCAGGGTGTCAGCGTGCCGCATCAGGTAGCTGACCGACCGGACGGGGATCGTCAGCGGCAGTCCGTGCGCGCTCGCGCAGGTCATACGGCCGCAGGTGCTCCTCGGAGATCTCGAACCCGGGTCTGGGCCACGATCGTCGAGTCGCCGATGGCCAGCGTCACCGGCGCCGATTGCTGCCCGCCGGGCCCCAGCCCGTCGAACCACTGCCCCGCCCTCCCACCGCAGCGACGGCCCACCCCGTCACAGCCCCGACCCTTGGGGCAGAGCGGCTGCCGCCTCGACGATGCGCTGCTCGACACCGCCGGCCGGACAGCTGGCCGGGACGTACAGTCCGCGGCTGGTTCGCCGCCAGGTCGGGCCTCGCGCCTGACGGCGGCGTGGGGCCGGCTGTCGCCTGATGGATCGACGCGGACCGGCATGATCAGGCCCGGTCGGTCGAGCTGCCACCAGGTGGACGACGTTCCCCTCACGGACGCCAGCGTCTCGGAAACGCGCGTGCGGGCGCAGCGCCCATCCACAGGCCGTCGGGGCTGCCGCTCAATGCGGTAGTCCCCGAACCTTGGGTCGTCGACCGGGGCGATCAGCGACCAAAGATTCGGGGACTACCGCGCCACTCGACTCAGCCGAAGCGGCCGGAGATGTAGTCCTCGGTGCGCTTGTCGTGGGGGTTGGTGAAGATGCGGCTGGTGAGGTCGTACTCGACGAGGAGGCCGGTGCGGTTGCCGGTGGTCTCGTCGGGGCGGGCGGTGAAGAACGCGGTCCGGTCGGAGACGCGCGCGGCCTGCTGCATGTTGTGGGTGACGATGATGATGGTGAAGTCCTGCCGCAGCCCGACCATCAGGTCCTCGATCCGCGACGTGGCGATCGGGTCGAGGGCCGAGCACGGCTCGTCCATCAGGATCACGTCGGGCCGGGTGGCGATGGTGCGGGCGATGCAGAGCCGCTGCTGCTGACCGCCCGAGAGGCCGTACGCCGACTGCTTGAGCTTGTCCTTGACCTCGTCCCACAGCGCGGCGCCGCGCAGCGCCTCCTCGACCACCTCGTCCATGTCGTCGACCTTCATGCCGATGACCCGCGGGCCGTAGGCGATGTTGTCGTAGATCGACTTCGGGAACGGGTTCGGCTTCTGGAACACCATGCCGATGTGGGTGCGGACCGCGATCGGGTCGACGCCCTTCGCGTAGATGTTCTGGCCGTGGTAGGTGATGTCGCCCTCGACGCGGGCGCCGGGCACCAGGTCGTTCATCCGGTTGAGGCAGCGCAGCACGGTCGACTTGCCGCAGCCCGACGGACCGATCAGGGCGGTGATCTCGTTCTTGCCGAACGACAGGTTCACGTCGTGGACCGCGTGGAAGTCGCCGTAGAAGACGTTGAGGCCGAACGCCTCCATCACCGGGTCCGGCGGCGAGTCGGGGAGCTCGCGCTCGCGCTCCTCCTGCACGCCGACGAACGTGCCCACGGGGGCCGCATCCATCGTCTCGTCTGTCGTGCTCACGGCGGCTTCCTCACGGGTCGAGTAGGTCTGGGGCATGGTAGCCATGGCGATCACCAGGTCCTCTGGAACTTGTTGCGGATGAAGATGGCGAGCGCGTTCATGCCGAGGATCATCACGAGCAGCACGATGATCGCCGCCGCGGCCGCGGTCTGGAACTCCTCCTGGGAGTTGGAGGTCGTCGTGAAGATCTGCAGCGGCAGCGCCGTGAAGACGCTCATGAAGCCGTTCGGGTCGAAGCGGATGCCGACCGCCACGCCCAGCAGCAGCAGCGGCGCCGCCTCGCCGATGGCCCGCGACAGGCCCAGGATCGTGCCGGTGGCGATGCCCGGAACCGCCGACGGCAGCGTCTGTCGCCACGTGGTCTGCCAGACGGTGGCACCCAGCGCCAGCGAGCCGTCGCGGATCTCGCGCGGCACGGCACGCACCGCCTCGCGGGTGGTGATGATGACGACCGGCAGGATCAGCAGCGCCAGGGCGATCGATCCTCCCAGCACGATCCCTCGCTGACCCGGAGCCACCAGCGCCATGACCGCCACGGCCAGCAGGCCGTAGACGACGGAGGGTACGGCGGCGAGGTTCTGCAGGTTCACCTCGATCAGCCTGTTGTACCAGCGGTTCCGGTCGGCGAACTCCTCGAGGTAGAGCGCCGAGGCGATGCCCAGCGGGACCGCCAGCAGCGCCGTGCCGAGCATCAGCCACATCGAGCCGAGGATGCCGGCCCGGAATCCGGTCTGCTCGGGCCGGATGCCCGAGTAGTACTCGGTCACGAGGGGCCCGTCGAGACGGGGCAGGGCCATCGATCGCCGTGCTCGACGATCAGCACCAGCAGCACGAACGACGCCGAAGAACAGCGAGGCCCACAGGCCGAGCAGGAAGACGATCGACGAGCCGTTGGCGTCACGGCTGCGGCGTCCCGTGGCCAGGACCGTGGTCCCGGGTGGTGGCGGTGAGGCTGGCCATCAGTACTCCTGCCGGAAGCGTCGGACGAGCCGGATGCTGATCACGTTGATCACGAGCGTGATGAGGAAGAGCGTCAGACCCACCGCGAACAGCGTGTTGTACTCGAGCGAGCCGACCGGGTTCTCGCCCCCGGCCGTGGTGGCCATGTAGCCGGTCATCGCCTGCATGCCTTCCCGCGGATCAAGGCGAGGTCGACGGCAGCGCCCCCGAGGCGAGCGCGACGATCATGGTCTCGCCCACCGCGCGGGACAGCCCGAGCACGATCGCGGCACCGATGCCCGAGAGCGCGGCCGGGAACACCACCCGCAGCGTGGTCTGCATCCGGTTGGCGCCCATCGCGAGCGAGCCCTGGCGCAGTGCGAGCGGCACCGCCGACATCGCGTCCTCGGCCAGCGATGCCACCGTCGGGATGATCATGACGCCCAGCACCAGCCCGGCGGCGAGCGCGTTGGTGAATCCGACCTCCATGTTCAGCAGGTCCTGCAACAGCCAGGGAGTGACCACCGCCAGGGCGAAGAAGCCGTAGACGACCGACGGCACCCCGGCGAGCAGCTCGAGCACCGGCTTGAAGATCTTGCGGGTACGCCGCGAGGCGTACTCGCTCAGGAACATCGCCGCACCGAGCCCGATCGGCACCGCCACCAGCAGGGCGATGAGCGTGATCAGGAGGGTCGCCTTGACCAACGGGTAGATGCCGAACTCGCCCCGGGTGGGCGCCCACTCGGTGCCCGTCAGGAAGCTCACGACGTCGACCTCGGCGAAGAACTCCAGGGAGGGCCGGATCAGGGTGATGATGATGCCGACGGTGGTGACGATCGAGATCATGGCCGAGACGAAGAGCACGCCCTTGATCACGGCCTCGCCCGGCCGGCGCCGACCTCGGAGAGACACGGGCTGCAGGCCCGCCCCGTGGGGCGAGCCTGCAGCGCTGGTCGTGGTGCTCGATGCCATGGAGCCGGTCAGCCGCCGATGCTCGCGAGCGCGTCCTGCGTCTCGCCGTACTGCTCGTCGGCGAGGGGGATGTACGCCGCGATCTCGGCGATCTCGGTGAGGTTCTCGATGTAGTAGTCGACGTAGGCCGCGACGGCTTCGTTGTCGGCGTACTTGGCGTTGTTCACGTAGATGAACAGCGGCCGCGACAGCGGGGTGTAGGTCCCGTCGGCAGCGGTCTCCGGCAGACGGCTCGACGCAGCCCTGGCCGTCGTCGACCGCCAGCGCCTTGAGGCTGTCCTGGTTCTCCTCGTAGTAGGTGTAGCCGAAGTAGCCGGTGGCACCCTCGGTGCCGGCGACGCCCTGCACCAGGACGTTGTCGTCCTCGGAGGCCTCGTAGTCGTCGCGGGTCGTCTCCGACTCGTCGCCGATCACGTCGGCGGCCATGTAGTCGTAGGTGCCGGAGTCGGTGCCGGGACCGAACAGCGAGATCTCCTGGTCGGGGAAGCTCGGGTCGAGGTCGGACCAGTTGGTGACGTCCGAACCGGGCTCCCAGAGCTTGACGACCTGCTCGGTCGTGAGGCAGTCGACGGCGAGGTCGGGGTGGACCACGAGGGTGAGCGCGTCGAGCGCGACGGTCAGCTCGGTGTACTCGATGCCCGCCTTCTTGCACGCTGCCGCCTCGTCCTCCTCGATCGGCCGCGAGGCGTCGGAGATGTCGGTCTGGTCGGCGCAGAAGGCCTCGAAGCCACCACCCGTGCCGGCGGAGCCCACGCTCACCTGCACGTCAGGGTTCTCCTCGGCGAGGAGCTCGGCGGCGGCGTCACTGAGCGGGAACACGGTGGACGAGCCGTCGACGGCCACGGAGCCGCTGGCGCCGCCCTCGGCACCTTCGGCGCCGGCCTGGCCGCCGCCGCACGCGGTCAGGGCCAGCGCGAGTGCTGCGATGCCGGGGACGATCGCCCGGCGCATGGAAGTGAGCTTCACTTCGATCTCCTGAAGAGTCTGTGTGTCCTGCTGACAGCCAGAACCTAGGGAGCCGAAGTGACCGGACCCGTCGGTCACGGTGAACGGACGGTGAACGAGATCGGGCGACTTCGCCACAGCGCCCCGAGCGTGAGACGGCCATCACGTGAACCGGCCGTGGCGCTGCGCTCAGGGACGGGCGTGGAGCTCGGTGGCGACGACCCGCCCCTTGCGGTGGTGGACCACCAGCAGCCCGGCCGGGTCCAGCGTCGTGTCGGGTACGCCGAGGGCGTCCCAGACCGCCGGCAGCACGGGCCGGTGCGTGCAGAGGACGGCGCACTCCGCGGAGGCGAGCAGCTCGTCGACCACCTCGAGGACCGATTCGGCGGTCGCCCCGTCCTCGGTCAGGCCGTCGAGCTCCTCCAGCTTCCAGCCGGTCGAGTCGGCGTAGGGCCGCACCGTGTCGACGCACCGGGTCGTGGCCGAGCTGACGACCCGCGTGGCGTCGTACACCGCGAGCAGCGCGACCAGTCGCTGCGCCTGATCATGTCCCGGCACGAGCAGCGGTCGCTCACGGTCCGGTCGCCTGGTCCAGCCGCTGCGTGACCGGGCCCTGGCGTGCCGCAGCACGACGACCGCACGTGTCTTCCTCCGCCGCGGCCTCGCCTCGGCGAGCGTGGCGCGGTCGCGTTCGTAGGAGAGCCGCCCCATCGCCTCGTCGTAGGGCAGCCAGCACACCTCGTCGATCTCGTCGTTGACGAGGTAGCCGGACACGTCGTGATCGCCCACCGGCCAGCCCACCCAGTAGTGGACGGTCTTGGCGCGCCCGCCGTCGACCGGGTAACGCTGGTCCTCGAGCGGCGGACCCAGCCGCACGTGCAGTCCGGTCTCCTCCGCCACCTCCCGCACCGCGGCCACCGCCGCCGCTTCTCCCGGGTCGAGCTTGCCCTTCGGGAACGACCAGTCGTCGTAGCGGGGGCGGTGCACGAGCAGCACCTCACGTCCGGGGCGGAAGACGACGACGCCGGCGGCGACCACGTCCGTGCGCTGTGGCATGGGGCTAGTGTCACATCCCCGGGCCGAGAAGGAGGTGGCGTGCGCAAGCACTTGGTGCCGGCCGTCCTCGTGCTGGCCGCGCTCGCGTTCGTGGTGGCGGGGCTCCAGTGGTGGCAGTCCCTGCGCATGAGCGAGTTCGAGCGCGCCGTGTCGCTCGCTCCCGAGGATGCCCAGCGACTGACCTACACCGACTGGGCGGGTGCCAGGCGGACGCTCGAGGTCGATCTCGATGCCGACTCCTCCGCGGACCAGGTCGACCAGTTCCTCTCGGACGCCTTCGAGGAGGACCTCTCCCCGATGTCGGCGCTGCTGGAGTCGACGCCCGCGATGCACGAGCGGTTCCCCTTCTCCCCCGTCACGCTCGACTGGGAGCTGTTCAGCCAGTCCGAGGAGGGGGCCGTGGTGCTGATGCGGCTCCCCGAGGGGACCGACTTCGACGCGGTGGAGGACGACATCGAGCGCCTCGGCTACCAGCGGCCCGACGAGGACGGCGGGCGTCTGGGTGGGTGGGGTCGACCTGTTGCCCTCGATCGGCACGCTGACCCCCGAGCTGCAGTACCTCGCCGTCGACTCCGACCAGCGGCTGGTCGTCGGCTCGGACACCGAGCCCTACCTGGGCCGGGCGATGGAGACCGTGACCGGGGACGCCGAGTCCGTGGACGGGCTCGACGGCGTGGTCGACGCCATGGACGAGCCGTTGGCGGCCGCGGTCTACGACGGCGAGGTCGCCTGCCGGTCGTTGGCGATGGGAGCGGCGGACGCCGCCGACCAGGACCAGGCCGCCGAGCTGATCGCGGCTGCGGGCGAGGTGCACCCGATGACCGCCTTTGCGATGGCCGCCGAGCCGGGGGCCGGCGTACGGGTGGCGATGTCGTTCGAGACCGAGGACCAGGCACGGACCGACGCCGACTCGCGGGCGGCCCTGGCCTCGGGGCCCGCACCGGGACAGGGCGGCGACTTCTCCGACCGGTTCCGGCTCGGGAAGGTCAGCGCCGAGGGAGACGTGGTGACCATGGAGCTCCAGCCCGAGGACGGCGAGTACATCCTCTCCGACCTGACCAACGGGCCGGTGCTGTTCGCGACCTGCTGAAGGGTCAGCCGCTCTCGGCGCGCGGCGTCTCCACGCCGAGGATCTTGTCGATCTCGTTGGAGCTGAGGTGCTCGTCGGACTCGCTCGCAGCGATGATGAGGTTGGTGGTCAGCTCCACCTCGCCCAAGAGGTCGGCGTCCTCGAGCGTCACGTCGAACTGGTCGTGCACAGCTGTGTCCCTCCCGCCCCCCGCAGTTGCGAACAGTCTCCCGACCTCACCATGCCCACTCCCGGCCCACTCCAAACTGAGAATGGCGAAAGATTTGACTGTGAAGCAGAAGCACGAGGCCCCATCCTGACGGATGGGGCCTCGTAGAAACCTGATCAGATGCTGATCAGAGGGGTCGGACGTTCTCCGCCTGCGGGCCCTTGGGGCTCTGCGTCACGTCGAACTCGACCTTCTGGTTCTCGTCCAGGGTCTTGTAACCCTGGGTCACGATCGCCGAGTAGTGCACGAAGACGTCGTCGCCGCCGTCCTCCTGCGCAATGAAGCCGAAACCCTTCTCGGCGTTGAACCACTTCACGGTGCCCTGAGCCATCTGCTCGAAACTCCTTCGTCGGGGCGAGAGCCGACACTTCGTCGGCCCGCATCAGATGCGGTGGTGACACGTCGCTCCGACGTGCGTGGCTGGAAGACACACCCGTGAAACGCCGTTGGATCACAAACTCCGCGGGCGTCAGACCTGCTGGAACTTGCACCTGTTGCGGCGCCGACATTACCAACCGGCACCCGGAAGGGAAGGACCGGCAACGCCCTTTCTCACCTTCGGAGACGACACGGCGATTCTGCATAGATCTGCACTGCAGGTTGTTGAAGCGGACCCCGGCGTGACGCACCCGAACCCCCCTCGTTGGTCCGGTGTCAGGTCGCCCCTCGGGCGGCACACCCTCTCGGATTGGTCCTACATGCGTTCACGCTTCACGGCCGCCGCGGTCGCGGCGGTCTCCGCCCTCGCCCTCACCCTCGCGGGTACGGCGGGCATCACTGCCTCAGCCGCCGACTCGACCGCGGCCTCCGCCCCCGGGCACTACATCGTGGTGCTCGACGACGGCGCCCTCTCCCGGACCGTCGCGGCCGCACACGCCGACCGCTTCGGCTTCGAGCTCGGCCACGTCTACACGACGGCCCTCCAGGGCTACTCCGCCACCATGACCGCGGAGACCGCCGCGCTGGTCGAGACCCTGCCCGGCGTCGACTGGGTCCAGACCGACGCGCCGGTGGCCGCCACGGCCCAGACCACCCCCACCGGCATCAACCGCGCCGACGCCGACCTCAGCCCCACCGCGGCCATCAACGGCGTCGACCAGCGCGTCAACGTGGACGTCGCGGTGATCGACACCGGCGTCGACCTCGACCACCCGGACCTCAACGTCTACCGGGCCGGTGCGCGCAACTGCTCCCTCTTCGGGATCTCCGCCGACGACGACCACGGCCACGGCTCGCACGTCGCGGGCACCGTCGGCGCGCTCGACAACACCACCGGCGTCGTCGGCGTCGCCCCCGGCGCCCGGATCTGGCCGGTGAAGGTGCTCAGCGCCCTCGGCACCGGCCTCAACTCCGACGTGATCTGCGGCATCGACTACGTCGCGGCCAACGCCGACGAGATCGAGGTCGCCAACATGAGCCTGGGCGGTGGCGGCGAGGACGACGGCAACTGCGGGGCCACCAACGACGACGCGATGCACGCCTCGATCTGCGAGGCCGTCGCCAACGGCATCACCTTCGTGGTCGCCGCAGGCAACGACTCGGCCGACGCCTCGACGTCCACCCCGGCGGCGTACGACGAGGTCGTGACCGTGAGCGCCCTCGCCGACTTCAACGGCCAGCCCGGCGGCGGCGCCCCGTCGACGTGCCGGGCCGACCAGGACGACACCTTCGCGTCGTTCTCCAACTACGGCTCCGACGTGGACCTCATCGCCCCCGGCGTGTGCATCTACAGCACCTCGATGAACGGTGGGTACGCCACGCTGTCCGGCACCTCCATGGCCGCCCCGCACGTGGCGGGCGGCGCTGCGCTCTACGCCGCCACCCACGCCGGCGCGACGCCGGCGCAGGTCAAGAGCGCGCTGATCGGCTCCGGCACCACCGACTGGAACGACGCCGACGACCCGGACAACACCAAGGAGAAGCTGCTCAACGTGTCGACCTACTGACACACCCCCTCCGACGCCGCCCGGTCCTGCAGCGGGGACCGGGCGGTGTCATGCCCTCAGCCCCAGGCTCAGCAGACCTCGCTGCGTCGTTCGAGGAGCACCGTGTCGCGCCAGACCCCGTCGAGCCGGGCGATCCGGGTCCGGACCGCCAGCGTGCGGTAGCCGGCCGAGCGGTGGAGGGCGAGGCTGGCGCGGTTCTCCGGGAAGATCGCGGTCTGCAGCGTCCACATCCCGGCGGCGTCCGACTCGTTCACCTGGGTGTGGAGCAGCGCCTTCCCGACCCCTCGACCCCGGGCCGCCTCGGCGACGTAGACGGAGGTCTCCCCGACCCCGGCGTAGCACTCCCGCGACGACACCGGCGTGACCGCCGTCCACCCGACCACCCGGCCGTCGACCTCGGCCACCCAGGCCAGGTCGGGCAGCCACCGCTCGCGCAGCTGGTCGGCCGTCGGGACGGTCGTCTCGAAGGTGGCGTTGCGCGTGGCGAGCCCTTCGGCGTAGATCGCGAGCACCGCCGCCAGGTCCGCCTCCGTGACGGGGCGCACCCGGACGTCGGCCGGCAGGTCCGTGGGGCAGCAGGGCCGCGAGGCGAGGGTGCCCATGATGACGTCCGCAGCATGGGGCAGACCGGTGCAGCAGGCCGCGTTGACCGACACCATCGAGGCGTTCCCGACCTTGTCGACCACCACGAACCCGACCTTGCGCAGCATCTCGACGTGGTGGGAGCAGGTCGACTGGCTGATGCCGAGGCGCTGGGCGAGGTCACCGACCTTCAACGCGCCGGACGTCGAGCTGGACAGCACGTGGAGCAACCGGACGCGGGTCGGGTCGGAGAGCAGCGAGAACCACTCCGCGTAGTCCCCCGCCTGCTGCCTGGACAACGACTCCTGCGGAGCCGGAGCGGTCTGGGTGTCCGTCATGTCGTGCAGCCTACCTTGTCTTCATCGATGTTCCTCGATACTGTTTACATCGATCACCATCGATCTACTCGAACGGAGCATCTCGTGCCGCACCCCCTGGTCGTCATCGGAGCCGGCCCGATCGGGCTGGCCGCCGCCGCCAACGCCGCCGAGCGCGGTCTCGACTTCGTCGTCCTCGAGGCTGGCCCCGGTGCCGGCGCCACGGTGGCCGAGTGGGCGCACGTGCGCCTGTTCTCGGCATGGCGCGAGCTCGTCGACCCGGCCGCTCGCCGACTGCTCGAGGCGACCGGAGCCTGGACCGCCCCGGACGACGACACCTACCCGACCGGCGGGGAGTGGCGCGCCCGTTACCTCGAGCCCCTCGCCCGGCTGCTCGACGACCACCCGTTCGGCAGCGTCCGCTTCGGGACCGAGGTCGTCGGCGTCGGCCGCGCCGGCCGCGACCTGCTGGTCGACTCCGGCCGCGAGGGCGACCCCTTCGCCGTCCACGTCCGCACCGCGGCGGGCACCGAGCGACTGCTGGCGCGGGCTGTGGTCGACGCCTCGGGCACCTGGCGACAGCCCAACCCGCTCGGTGCGGACGGCTACCCCGCGCAGGGCGAGCACGAGCACGCCGACCGCATCGTCCACGGCATCCCGGACTTCGCCGACCCCGCGGTCGCCAGCCGCTACGCCGGCAAGCACGTGGCGGTGGCGGGCAAGGGCGCCTCGGCCCAGGGCGTGCTGGTCGGGCTGACCCGCCTGGCCGCCCACGAGCCCGGCACCCGGGTCTCGTGGCTGCTACGCCGGCCGCGGGTCGGTGACGCCTTCGGCGGAGGTGACAACGACCAGCTCGCCGAGCGTGGCCGGCTCGGACAGGCCGCCCGCGCCGCCGCCGAGGGGGGCGCGGTCGCCACCGTCACCGGGTTCCGGACCCGTGAGGTCCGGCAGCAGCCGGACGGCCGGCTCACCCTGGTGTCGCTGGACGGACAGGAGGTCCGTGACGTCGACGAGGTCGTCGTGGTCACCGGGTTCCGCCCGGACCTGACCTTCCTCTCCGAGGTGCGCCTGGACCTCGACCCCGCGCTCGGGTCGCCCCGCGTGCTGGCCGACCAGATCCACCCGGACCACCACAGCTGTGGCGACGTACGTCCGCACGGGCACCGCGAGCTCGCGCAGCCCGAAGCCGGACTGTTCCTGGTGGGGATGAAGTCGTACGGCCGGGCGCCCTCGTTCCTGGCGATGACCGGCTTCGAGCAGGTCCGGTCCGTGGTGGCAGCGCTGGCCGGCGACACCGAGGCCGCCGACCGGGTCGACCTGGTCCTCCCCGAGACGGGGGTCTGCAACGGCGCGGGAGCCTTCGACGATCCGATCGCCAGCGCCGCCGACACCGGCGGCGGCTGCTGCGGCTCCTCCGTGGCGTCCGAGCCGGAGCTCCTCACGATCGGCCGTCCCGCCCGGTGACGGTGGGGCCGGACGCCGGCACCCTCGACCGCCCGGCGCTGCGCCGGGTCGTGGCCGTCCTCAGCCTCAGCCAGGTCGTGTCCTGGGGATGCCTCTACTACGGGTTCGCCGCCCTGCAGTCCTCGATCACGACCGACACCGGCTGGTCCGCGGCGGCGGTGACCGGCGCCTTCTCGCTCTCGCAGGTCATGAACGGCGTGGTCGGGCTGTGGGTCGGTCGGCACCTGGACGCCTACGGCCCACGGAGGGTGATGACTGCCGGGGCGCTGGTGGCGGTCCCCGGCATGGCGCTGGTCGCCGCGGCTCCGTCGCTGCTGGTGTTCTACGCCGGCTGGCTCGTCATCGGCGCCGCGATGGCCGGGACCCTGTACCCACCGGCCTTCGCGGCGCTCACCCGGTGGGGAGGCGAGCGGCGGGTGCAGGCGTTGACCACGGTCACCCTCGCCGGCGGCCTGGCCTCCACGGTGTTCGCGCCCCTGGCGGCAGTGGTCGACGCGGCCGCGGGCTGGCGCACGGCGTACGTCGTCCTCCTGGGCATCGCCGTCCTCGTCACCTTCCCCCTCCACTGGTGGGGGCTGGACCGGCCGTGGTCGTCCGCGTCGGCACCCCCACGTCGGGCGGAGGACCCACCCGCCGTGGTGAGGGTGGCGTCGACCCGCCCCTTCGTGATGCTCACGGCCGCCAACACCCTGGTGGCGCTCGCCGCCTTCGCCGTCGTGGTCAACGTGGTGCCGATGCTGCGCGAGCAGGGCATGGACACCCGCACCGCCGCCCTGGTGCTCGGGCTCGGCGGCCTCGGACAGGTCATCGGCCGGATCGGCTACGCCCGCTTCGCCGCCGCGACCGGGATCACCGCCCGCGGCGTGATCGTCGTGTCCGCGGTCGCGGTGTTCACGGCTGCCTTCGCACTCGCGCCTCCCGTGACCGGTGTGGTCATCGCCCTGGGGATGGCGCTCGGGCTGGCGCGCGGCGTCTACACCCTCGTGCAGGCGACGGCGGTCACCGACCGGTGGGGTCCGGCCTCCTACGGCCGCCTCAACGCCATCCTCACCGGGCCGGCCCTCGCCGCCTCCGCGCTCGCGCCGTTCGCCGGCGCCCTCCTCGCTGCGGTGACCGGGTCCTACGCGCGCGCCTTCCTGGTCCTCGCCGGCGTCGCAGCGGTGGGAGCGGTGCTGCTCACCGCAGCCACCCCCGGCCATCCCGAGGACCGCCTCCGCGCTCCGGGGCAGCCGACCGACTGGTCGTCGCCTCGCCCGTATCGCCGCACGCCGCCCTCGAAGTACGCTCAGGGTCCGCGCGCGTGACGCGCACGGCTGCACGAGCTGATGGGGGCAGGGTGTCTCGCGCAATGCTGGGTCCCGCAACGGTCCCGCCACCGATCCAGGGCCTCGCGACCCTCCTGATCGGGGCAGGTTTCGGTGTCGCCGTCGCGGCGGTGGACCATGCGGAATCCACCCCGATGCAGCTGCTCACCATCGTCATCGGCGGCGGGGCAGCCTGGGCCACCTTCGGGATCCTGATGGCCGCTTGGTGGCGACGACACCTCGCGCTGTCCGTCGCTGCCGCGGCCTCCTCGCTCGCGGCCGCGGTGTTGGCGTACTACGTCGCAGATGCGTTCGCCGTCGGCGATCCGCTCTCCCACGAATACGATGATCTGCGCTTCTGGACCCTGGGCGCGCTCGTTGTGGGCCTACCTTTGGGGTTCTTCGGATGGCGTGCCCGTCGCGACGACACCTGGCTCGGTCTGGCAGCCCTGCTCGTCGCCCCGTTGGGTTTCGCCACGGAGTCGGCGATCTACCTCGACGGTTTCGAGTCGTTGTCGACGTTGGAGCGTGCCGCCCGGCTGGCCATCACTGGAGTGGCACTGGCAGTGACGGTCGCGCTGGCCAGTCGGCGGCTCACCAAGGCGAACACCAGGCCAGGAAGTCCGAGTCGGACATCCTGAGGGCTCGATCAATGACGTGTCCGGGTCGGAGCTCGGCGACGTGCTCATGGGTGACAAGAACAAGGACTGGCAAGACTTGCCCCCACCTCACCCGCGGGCACACCACCGGCAGCCCCCACACCGGGGCTGCGATACTGCTCGCCGGGTGTGGGAACTACCGAAGTTGGTTCGGATGACAACTCCCATGTCCCGGGCCCTTAGCTCAATTGGCAGAGCTCCGGACTTTTAATCCGTTGGTTGTGGGTTCGAGTCCCACAGGGCCTACTGGTCTGGTCCACCCTCGTAACGAGTGGGCGCGTGCGCCGTTGTCGTGGCATGACCGTCGCACCCGAGCCCGGCCCCTTGCAGGGGTTCGACCTGCTCGAGCAGTGGCTCGCCTGGCGCGAGACCTGTCTCGCTCCGGTCGCGCCGAGCGCCCAGCACTGACCCGGCGTCAGGGCACCAGCCAGAACGGGCTGGTGTAGGCGATGCCGTGCGCGTTCGCGGGGTGGCCCTGGGGGCCGGGAGTCGCGTTGCCGGCCGTCGGGTCCGCGACCCGCAGCACCACCCAGTCCCCGTCGCCGACGTCCAGCGGCACCGTCAGCACGACCAGGCCACCGACCGTGAAGTCCTGCACGGCCGCGACCTCGGGCACCTCGGTGCCGGGGCGCAGCACCTGGAGCTGCAGGGGCCGGCCGAGCCAGGCGTCGTCGCGAGCCAGGTCGAGGGTGAAGGTGACGTCGCCGGTGGTCATCGACAGCTCGGACCCCATGGGTACGGCGGGAGCACCGCCGACCGACGCGGTGGCATCGACCCGCAGCCCGGACGTGCGGGTCGCGAAGAAGCGGCGGGCCAGCATCGCGGCCTTGACGCCCGCCCGGCTGTGCTCGGCGACCCAGAGGCCGGTGCGGCCCTTGCCCTCGGGGTGGCCCCAGTCGGTGCCGTGCTCGTCGGTGACCCCGGCGATGCCGGTCCGCCAGCCGGCGTTGAGGCAGGCGACCAGCGGCGAGGCCCGGCCGTCGGCGTACCCCTCGAAGAGGTAGTCGTCGCCGCGGTTGAACATCTCGAGGGAGACGACCCGCTCGCGCAGCCGCGGCTCGAACCGGAACTCCTCGAACCGGCCGGGTTCGCGGCCGGGGTGGTTGAAACCGGCGATGCCGTCGGCCCCTCCGTCCAGCAGAGTGCCGTCGAGCACCAGCCCCGGCTCGCGGCGCAGCCACTCCAGGAACGGCGCCATCAGCCCGGCCTGCAGCACGTCGACGTAGTGCTCGCTGAACCACACGTTGACGTGGCCCAGCAGCGGGTTGGACCACTCGAAGCCCCGGATCGCGGTGAACGCGCCGTCCTGGTCGGCGGCGTCGGCGAGTCCGCGGGTGCGCTCCCAGCCGCCCGGCGTCAGCCCGGCCGCCTGGTGGTAGTCGGGCGGGAACGCGTCGGTCAGCACGTCGCCCAGCGCGTTGTCGGAGAACGTCGCGTGGTCGGTCAGCGCGGCGACGTCGAGCCCGGCCGAGCGCATCGAGTCGAACGCGAGCGCCGGGTCGCCGTCGCCGTCGGAGAGCAGCGTGTGGTTGTGCAGGTCGGCGTGCACCAGCGTCGTACCTCCGGTGATGCGCGAGCGCCGCGAGGCTCCGGTGGCCAGTCGTGGCCCGGTGCGTGCGACGGCGGTGTCGGGCGAGGCCAGGCCCGCGATCAGCAGTCCCGCCCCGGCCGAGGCGAGCGCCTGGCGCCGGGTGAACGGTCGAGTGGGGAGCTGTCCGTGCGTGGTGGCCGTCGCACATGCCCTGCTCAACGCCCGGAGGGCTGCGAGGTCACCCTGCGGCAAGTGACGTCAATTGGGCATACTCGCGGCGGCCCGCCCGGTCCTACCCTGAGTCATGCGGTGCGCTGTTCTCGGCCCACTGGAGGTTCGTGACGACGCCGAACAGGTGCTGGGCGTGCCCGGAGCCAAGGAGCGCCACCTGCTGGCGGTGCTGGCGGCGGCGTTCCCCGGATCCGTCACCGTCGACCAGCTGATCGAGTCCCTGTGGGACGGGGCACCGCCACGCACCGGGCGCAAGTCGTTGCAGGCGCACGTGGTCCGGCTGCGGACCGCGCTGGAGCCGGGTCGGCCCACCGGCTCGCCGGGCCGCTACGTCGTACGCCGCCACGACGGGTATGCGCTCGCCCTGGACCGCGACCGTCTCGACGCCACGGCCTTCGTCGACCTGGCGGCCCGGGGCCGTGCCCTGCTGTCCGCCGGCGACGCCGCCGCCGCCGACGACCTGCTCCGGCAGGCGCTCGACCTCTGGCGCGGCCGGCCGTACGCCGACTGGCCGGACGCGCTCGAGCTCGACGGTGAGCGCGAGCGGCTCGAGGGGATCCGCGGCCATGCCCTGGAGGCCTACTGGGAGGCCGAGCTCGCACTGGGGCGCCACGCGGAGGCGGTCCCCGAGCTGGGGCGGCTGCTGCGCGACCACCCGCTGCACGAGCCCTGGTGGGCCTTGCAGGCGCTCGCGCTCTATCGCTGCGGGCGACAGGCGGACGCACTCGAGTCCCTCCGTGGCGCCCGGAAGACGCTGGCCGACGAGCTCGGTGTCGACCCGGGCACGCGGCTGCGCGAGCTGGAGCAGGCGATCCTGGCGCACGACCCGGCGCTCGACCTCGGCGCGCCTGCCGGTCCGCCGTCGACCCCGTCCAGAACCCGGCCGAGCGTCAGCGGCTGTCCCTACAAGGGCCTGGCCCGCTACGAGATCGACGACGCGGCGGTCTTCCGCGGTCGCGACCGGCTGGTCGGGACCCTGGTCACGGCCCTGGTCGACCACCGGCTCCTCGTCGTCTCGGGCTCGAGCGGCGCCGGCAAGTCGTCGGTGATCCGCGCCGGGCTGGTCCCGGCGCTGCGCACCGGCAGCCTCCCGGGCAGCAGCGACTGGGCACCGGTCGTGGTGACTCCCGGGCCGCGTCCGGTCGACACCCTGTCATCGCTCACCGGCGCGAACCCACCGTCATCTCCGGTGGTGCTCGTGTGCGACCAGCTCGAGCAGCTGTGGTCGGCAGGCACGCATGCCGGTGAACGCGCGGCGTTCCTCGACACCGTGCTGGGACTGCTGGCCGACGACGTCGTGACCCGGTGCGTGCTGGTCGTCCGGGGTGACCACATTGGACGGCTGGCCGAGCACCCGGACATCGCGCCGCTGCTGCACGGAGCCCTGGTGATGGTGCCGCCGCTGTCCGAGACCGAGCTCCGTCAGGTCGTCGAGGAGCCGGCCAGGGCGGCGGGGCTCGAGGTCGAGCCCGACCTCACCGACGTGGCCGTGCGCGACGTGCTCGGTCGCACCGGCGCGCTCCCCCTGCTGTCCACGGCGCTGGCGGAGACGTGGGAACGACGTCGGGACGGCACGCTGACCCTCGCCGGCTACCTGGCCACCGGCGGCGTGACGGGCGCGGTCGCGCGCTCCGCCGAGACCGCGTTCGCCTCGCTCTCCGAGCCCGGGGCGCTGCTGGCGCGGCGGATCCTGGTGCGGCTGGCCGAGCAGGACGAGCATGGGACGTTGCGCGCCCGGCGACTCCCGACGGCCGAGCTGGCCCTCGTCGGCGGTGATCCCGCCCTGACCGACCAGGTCGTCGAGGTCCTGGTCGCGCGCCGGCTGCTCTCCCGCGACGGCGACCACATCGAAGTCGCCCACGAGGCCCTGCTCGCGTCGTGGCCCCGACTGGCAGCGTGGCTGGCCGACGACGCGGTCGGACGGGCGGTACGCCGCCACCTGGCTCCGGCCGCGGTCGAGTGGGCCGACCACGGACGACCCGACGACGAGCTCTACCGCGGCACCCGGCTGGAGGCCGCGGCCGAGTGGGCCGCCGACCCGGACTCCGGCCCCACCGAGCTCGAACGCGAGTTCGTCGAGGCCGGCGTGGCCCTGGCCCGCGCCGAGCTGCTGGCGGCGCGGGTGCGCGCCGAGGCGGAGTCGGCCGGTCGCCGGCGGACCCGCCGGCTGGCCATCGTCCTGGCGGCCGCCCTCGCCGTGGCGGTGGTGGCGGCCGTCGTCGCCGTGGGCTTCCAGCGCACGGCCACGGACCGGGCCACCGAGGCCCGGGCGGCGGAGACCGTGGCCGACGCCAACCGGCTGGCCGCCCTGTCCTCCTCCGCGCGCGCCCTCGACCTCTCGCTGCTGCTCGCGGCGGCCGCGGTTCGCACCGCGGACACCCCGGCCACCCGCGACGGTCTGATGGACGCGCTCGTCGAGCACCGGCGAGCCACGGGGGTCCGCCAGCTCGGTCTCGAAGGTGTACAGGAGACCGCGCTGAGCAGGAACGGCCGGACGCTGATGGCCACCGTCGGTGGTGGCTCGCCACGGGTGCTGGTCTGGCGTCCGGGCCAACCGGGGCCGCCTGAGGTGCTGGACGAGGAGTTCTGGCCGGAGAGCCTCGCCGTCTCCGACGACGGAGCGACGCTCGTCGCGGTCGGGTGGCACAGCGGTCGCGAGCGGGACGGCCTCTTCGCCTACACCCGCGCGGGGGACCTGCTGCGATTCGTCGGCGCGGGACGGCTGCATGGCTACCCGCTCGCGGTCGGCGTCACCTCCCCAGACGCGGTGACGGTCCTCGCGGCGGGGACCCGTCGGGGCCGGGCCGGCAACTACGGCTTCGTGACCGAGGTCGACCTCGACACCGGCGCGGTGACACCGGTCGGTCCGCTCGGGCACACCACCGCCGACGACGTGTTCCTCGCCGCCTCGTTCAGCGACGACGGCGACGGGGTGGTGGTGGGTGGGCTCGACGGACGGGCGGCGTGGCACCGGGACCTGTCATCGGGCCGGGTCACCCGACTGGCCCTCGTCCGGCGCGACGCCACCAGCCTCGACTTCGTCGGGCTGCCGGACGGCGGCTCCGCCCAGCTGTGGGCCGACGGGACGGTCACCCGCTATGACGCCGACGGACGCGCGGTCCAGGAGCTCGACGTCCACCGTGCCGCGGTCCGGGACGTCCGCGTGCTGCCGGGCGGCGCGGCGGCGGTGACCACGAGCGACGACGGGCAGGTGGTGCTCTGGGACATCGACGGACAGGGACGCTGGTCGTTCGGCGAGGCGCTCGAGGGGCACGCCGGCCCGGTGGTGCAGGCGGAGGTCTCTGCCGACGCCCGCTCGCTGCTCACTGCGTCCTCCGACGGGCAGGTCGTGACCTGGGACCTGACCGCGGGCGCCGGACTCGGATCGACGTACCCCGGTCTCGAGGGGCGCTACGTGTCCAACCGGATGGAGGTGATCGATCCGGGGCGCCTCGTGGTCGCGCCGACACGCACCCTGTCGAGTCGGCCGCGCGGCTTCACGGAAAGCCCCGGTGCCGACACCCTCAGCGTGGCGGCCGTCTTCCTCGACCCGCGCAGCGGCGAGGTGGTCGACGAGGTGGTGGTCGGGGACACCACGGACTCGATCTTCGGCTCGTCGGTCGGCGTCAGCCCGGACGACCGGTGGGTCTCGGTGTCCACGAACTACCGGGCCACGATCCTGGACGCCGAGACCCGCGAGATCGTGGGCCGGGTGCGGATCCCGCGTGCAGGCCCGGGCGACTCCACCTGGAGTCCTGATGGCGAAGAGCTGCTGGTCGCGGTCGAGTCCTACCCCGGCGGCGAGCCCGTGGGCAGCATCGCCGTGGTCGAACCGGGCTCCTGGGAGATCGTGAGGACGGTCCCGCTGAGGATCGCCGGAACGCCCCAGGTCCTGGAGTGGAGCCGGGACCGCGAGACGCTGGCGGTCGGGGTGAACTTCACCGCGTCCGTGGTGCTCTTCGACCGGCAGCTGCGCGAGCAGCGCACGATCGATCTCGGTGAGGGCGGCGACGTCTTCGACCTGTCGTTCTCCCCCGACGGGCGCTACCTGGCCGCCGGGTCGGGTGGGTGGCGTGCTGACCGTCCTGGACACCCGCAGCTGGGAGCCGGTGCACGCCCCGGTCCCGATGCACGCCGAACCCATCAGCGACGTCGAGTGGTTGCCCGACAGCAACACGGTGGTGACCAGCGGCCGGGACGAGATGGTCTCGATGTACGACGTGGAGCGGGATCTGGTCCGCGGCAGCGGGTTGCCCGCCTCGACCCGGCCGGGCGACGGCTACACGTTCCTGCTGCCGGACCCCGAGGACGAGGTGATCGTGCTCAACGAGGGCGGCCCCGGCCACCGCTACCCGCTCGACGCCGAGGGCTGGCTGGCGCTGGCGTGCCAGGTTGCCGGGCGGGACCTGACCCAGGCCGAGTGGGACAGGTACCTGCCCGGTCGTCCGTACGAGCCGGTGTGCGACCTCACCGGGTAGCAGTCAGTCACGCCCCGGGAGGCGCGACCAGCACTGCGGCCCGCTTCCCTGGAGCTCCTTCGGAACGTTCTCCCCGATGTGGCAGGGGTTCCACGAGTCGTGGATGTGTTGCGTCGACCAGAACTGGTCCCGGAAGCGCTTCTCCCAGGGGTCTCCCGCGTAGGTCGGCGCCTCCATGGTGGGGACCTCACCAGCGGGATCGATGACGACCCCGTTCGTCGCCACCGCGGTGCCGGCGAGGATCCCCCCTGCCGTGACCACGAGAGCGGCAGACACCGAGACGATCTTGCTTCGAGTTGTCGAGAACTGCATGACCCGCTCCTCTGCTCGCCGGGCGGTTCCCGGCACTGGGACGAGCAGACCGCCCGGCGGTTGCCGGGCAGGGTGCGTGCGGTTGTGGTCCGGTTGCGGTCGGCCGTCCAGCCCCGGAGAAAGGGCCTCCTACACTCGCCGCCATGGAGGGATACGTCGTCGAGGACCTGTCCGAGGACGAGATCGCCCGGCAGGCGGCCCTCCACGGCCCGCTCGCCGGGGCGGTCCGCGGCCTGGTGGACGCGACCATCCGCACCGAGGTCGACGACGCCGAGGTCAGGGCGGTCACCGCCGAGGTCGAGGCGCTGACCGCGCGGTTGCGAGCCCGACAGCTGTCCGGCTCGTACGGCGTCCGGCTCGGTCCCGACGGCCGGCGGACCCGGCCGTGGGGCAACGCCGTGGTCGGGCTGCGCAACCCGGTCGCTCCCCCGCTCGTGATGACCCGCGACCCGGAGGGTCGGGCGTGCTCCGACTTCACCCTCGGCGCGGCGTACGAAGGGCCACCGGGGCTGGTGCACGGCGGCGTCTCCGCGCTGATCCTCGACCAGGTCCTCGGCGAGGCGGCCGGAGCCGGCGGCAAGCCGGGCATGACCGGCACGCTGACCATCCGCTACCGCCGCGGCACCCGGCTCGGCGCGCTCCACGCCGAGGGCCGCATCGACCGGGTCGAGGGGGTCAAGACCTACGTCGTGGGCACGATCAGCGACGCCGAGGGCGTCACCGTCGAGGCCGAGGGCGTCTTCATCCTGCCCAGGTGGGCGCGCGACGCGGTGGCCCGGCAGGAGCGTTTCGAGTAGGGCTGAGACTCGGCTCAGCGCTGGTCGGCCGGCACACCGCGGACGCCCGCGTCGGTGAGCCGGGCCTCCTCGACCGCCTGGGCCTCGAGCTCGGCCCGGCGGGTCTCCTCGATCATCTCCCGCGCCGCGTCGTAGGCGCCCGGCCGGGAGACCAGGTCGGCGGCTCCGCGCTGGAGCCGGGCGAGCGCGGACCGGGCGAAGATCTGCTGCTCGGTGGTGGTGCGCTCGGAGCGACCGCGGCCGAGGAACGAGACCGCCCAGTGGAGCAGCGCGGTGACCCGGTTCTTGAAGCCGGTGATGTAGATCAGGTGGACGGCCAGCCACATCAGCCAGGCGATGACGCCCTTGAGGCGCAGCCTGCCCACCATCGCGACCGCGTTGAACCGGCTGATGATCGCCATCGAGCCCTTGTCGAAGTACTTGAACGGCGGCTGCGGCGCCTTGCCCTTGAGCCGGCCGTCGATCTCCTTGGCGGCGTACTTCGCACCCTGGATCGCGACCTGCGCGACGCCGGGCAGGTTGTCGAGGGCGATCATGTCGCCGACCACGAACACCTCGGGGTGGCCGGGGAGCGTGAGGTCGGGATTGACGCCGATCCGGCCGGCACGGTCGAGCGGGGCGCCGGTCTGCTCGGAGAGCGTCTGACCCAGCGGGTTGGCCTGCACGCCCGCGGCCCAGATCTTGGTGACGGCGTTGATCCGGCTCGGTGCGACCGTCCTTGTACTTCACCTCGATGCCGCGCTCGTCCACGTCGGTCACCATCGCGCCGAGCATCACCTCGACGCCGAGCTTCTCGAGCTCCTTCTTGGTCGCCGCGCCGAGCTTGGCGCCGAACGGCGGCAGCACCTGGGGCGCGGCGTCGACCAGGATCACGCGGGCGGTGTGGGTCTGGATCGCGCGGAAGTCCTTGCGGAGCGTACGGCGGGAGAGCTCGGCGATCTGGCCGGCCATCTCGACCCCGGTCGGGCCGGCCCCCACCACCACGAACGTGAGGTGGTGGTCGACGTCGTCGCCGCGACTGGCGCCGAGCTCGGCCATCTCGAAGGCGCCGAAGATCCGGCCACGCAGCTCGAGGGCGTCGTCGATGCTCTTCATCCCGGGGGCGAACTCGGCGAAGTGGTCGTTGCCGAAGTAGGACTGGGCCGCGCCCGCCGCCACCACCAACGAGTCGTAGGGGACGACCGTCGGCCGCCCCAGCACCGTGGACGTGACCGAGCCGGCGCTGCAGGTCGATCTCGGTGACCTCACCGAGCAGCACCCGCGCGTTGCGCTGCCCGCTCAGGACCTCGCGCGTGGGCGGAGCGATCTCGCCCTCGGAGAGGATCCCGGTCGCCACCTGGTAGAGCAGTGGCTGGAAGAGGTGGTGGGTCGTCTTCGCCACCATCGTGACGTCGACGTCGGCCCGGCGTAGCGCCTTGGCCCCGAAGAGTCCGCCGAAGCCGGAGCCGATCACGACCACCCGGTGCTGTGAGCTCGTCCCCTGCTGGGTTCCCATGGCTCCATTGTCCCGCGCCCGGCAGCCGTCCCCCAATCGCGCCCACCGTCTGGTTGCCGCGACCGTGGTCCAGACCGCGAGAATCGTTTGCCGATCGGAGGTTTGGTTGACATCCGTTCGGGGAATGTCACCCTCGTCAGAAGACCTCGACCGAGACCACGGGGAAGATCGTGCCGCTGAACAGGCCTGCGTTGACGGTGGGACCGGGCCCACGCAGCGTCCAGCAGGCCCGTCACTGGGTGGTCGACGCGATCCACGGGATCGACCGTCCGGAGCTCGTCGAGACCACCGAGCTCGCTGTCTCCGAGCTGGTCACCAACGCGGTCCTGCACGCGGAGCCCCCCATCGAGGTCCGGGTCCGGGGCACCCGCCTCCACCCCCGCGTGGAGGTCCGCGACGGCTCCTCCGAGCAGCCGGACATGCCCACCCCCGACAGCGCGGAGACCCACCACGCCGACTTCGACGAGGACCTGCTGATGGTCACCTTCGGTCGCGGTCTCGACATCGTGTCCCGCTGTGCAGACGCGTGGGGCGCCGAGCTCGAGGACGCCGGCAAGGTGATGTGGTTCTCGCCGGCCACCGAGATCCGCGACACCGGCGTGGTCGGCATGGTCACCGGTCAGCTCGACGCCGGCCTCCGTGCACCGCGCCCGGACTCACAGCTGTTCCGGCTGCTCGGCGTGCCCCTGACCACCTTCGCCGACTTCCAGCGCCACTACCAGGAGCTGCGCCGCGAGGTCCGGCTGCTGGCGCTGGCGCACGAGGACGACTACCCCCTCGCGAAGACCCTGTCCGACCTGTTCGGGTCGCTCCAGCGGGAGCTCCGCGAAGGCCTTGACCACCATCCGACTGCCGCCACCCCCGACGGCACCGTCGACCTCACGATCCGGCTCTCGGGCGAGAGCGCGGAGACGATGGGCCGGTTCGCCGAGCTGCTCGACTTCGCCGACGAGTTCTGCTCCCGGGAGCGGATGCTGTCGCTGGCCCGCACCCCCGTTCAGCGGGCGTTCCAGACCTGGTTCTTCACCGAGTTCGTGCGCCAGCAGGCGGGCCGGCCACCACAGCCGTGGACATCGACCACCTCCTACCGCGCTCAGGCGTAGCCGAGCTCGTCGAGCCGCTCGTCGTCGATCCCGAAGTGGTGGGCGATCTCGTGCACGACGGTGACCCGCACCTCCTCGACGAGGTGCGCCGCGTCGTGGCAGTAGGCCAGCAGCGGACGCCGGTAGATGAAGATCCGGTCCGGCAGCTCCATCAGCGGGCCGCCGTACCGCTCGGTGAGCGCGATCCCGTCGTAGAGCCCGAGCAGGTCGGGGTCGTCGGCCGGCGCGTCGTCCTCGACGATGACCGCGACGTTGCGCACCAGCGAGGCGATCTCGTCGGGGATGGCCTCCAGGGCCGCCTCGACGAGGCGCTCGAACTCCTCGCGCTCCATCTCGACCGGCATGGACTCAAGGGTAGGAGACGCACGAACACCCCGGACCTCGACGGTCCGGGGTGCTGGTGGGTGATGGCGACCCCGACGGGACTCGAACCCGCGGCCTCCGCCGTGACAGGGCGGCGCGCTAACCAACTGCGCTACGGGGCCAGGTTGTTCAGTACTGCGTGAAGCGGTGGAACTGTAACCCATCGTCGGCACCGGCTCACAATCGAGGTGGACCTCCGCGGGCAGTACCCCCAACCGGATTCGAACCGGCGCTACCGCCGTCCAATGATGAGCAGAGCGGCGGGGTCCTGGGACCCTCCGCAGGCAGTACCCCCAACCGGATTCGAACCGGCGCTACCGCCGTGAAAGGGCGGGGTCCTGGGCCGCTAGACGATGGGGGCCGGACAGCCTGTCCAGCATAGGGGCGACGCCTGCGGCGGTCCCAATTCACCACGCCCGTTTTCGTGCGTCCGGAGCCCCTCCGGTATGGTTCCCCTCGCTCCGAGCGAGCACGGCCAGGTAGCTCAGTTGGTACGAGCGATCGACTGAAAATCGATAGGTCGGCGGTTCGACCCCGCCCCTGGCCACCGCAGATGGATAGTCCCCGGTCCTTTGGTCGCCCGGCAGCCCCGGACCCAGCCAAAGGTTCGGGGACCATCGCCTTCCCGGGCGCAGCCCGGGGCCGAAAGGTTCCTCACGAGTGCGCCGAAACAGCCGTGAAACCAGGGCTCGGCGGGAATGATGGGGGTTCCCCCCCGGAAGGACCCCCCTTGATCGAGGAATCTGAGCTGTATCGGAAGCTGGTCGACGCCAGCACCGACGGCTTGTGGCTGCTCGACGGAGACGGGCAGACGCTGCTCTTCAACCCGCGCATGGCCGAGCTCCTCGGTCGTACGCCGGAGCAGATGAAGGGCCTCTCGGCGTACGACGTCCACGACGAGGCCGGCAAGGTCCAGTTCGCCGCCCACATGGAGCGTGCTCGCGCGGGCGACCCGGGCCACCACGACCGCGAGTCGATGTACCTGCGCCTCGACGGCACCCCGATCTGGCTGATGACCAGCTGGCGACCGATCCACGACGACGACGGCTGTGTCGTCGGCTACCTGCACCGCTACAGCGACTACACCCACCTCCGGACGTTGATCGACACCCTCGGTCGGCGCGAGCAGCAGCTCGCGACGGCCCAGGCGATCGCCAGGATCGGCAGCTGGGAGTGGGACGTCGTCAGCAACCGCACGCTGTGGTCCGACGAGCTGTTCCGCATCTACGGCATCGACCCCGAGCGGTTCGGCGGCGACTACGAGGCCTTCCTCGAGTTCATCCACCCCGACGACCGGGACGTGGTGCGGGCCGCGGTCGCGTCCACCTACGACGGGCCGGACGAGTTCGAGTGGACCGCCCGGGTGATCCGCGGGGACGGCGCCGAGCGCTGGTGCCGGGGCCTGGGCCGGGTCGAGCGTGGCCCCGACGGCGCACCGATCCGGATGAACGGCACCGACCAGGACATCACCGACCAGGTGACGGCCGATCACGAGATCGCGGAGTACACCCGGCGGCTCGCGCTGCTGCGCCAGGTGGCCGAGGCCGCCAACCGTTCCACCAGCCTGGTCGAGACCCTCCATCGCGCCTCGGAGGGCATGCTCGACACTCCCGGCTGGGAGCCGGTCGCGGTCTTCGTCGCCAGCGACGGCACCGACGAGCTGCTCCAGCTGCCGCTCGGCGACTCCCAGCTGCCGTGGTGGCAGCAGCCCGACCCGGCCCTGGCGCGCAAGGTCTGGGAGAGCGGGGAGCTCGAGCACGAACCGGTGCCCGGTCACGAGACCACCCACAGCCTGGTGGCGTTCCCGGTCCGGCACGGCGGCGGCATCGCCTGCATCGTGCAGCTCGTCGGTGACGAGGTCCCCCCCGACGACAACTCTCGTGACCTGATCGACCAGATCGCGACCCAGCTGGGCCGGGTGGCGGAGCGCGAGCGCGCCGCCGCCGAGCTGGCCGAGGCCCGCGACCAGGCGATGGAGGCGTCGCGGCTGAAGTCGGAGTTCCTGGCGACGATGAGCCACGAGATCCGGACCCCCATGAACGGCGTCATCGGCCTCACCGACCTCCTGATGCGCACCGAGCTCGACGACCAGCAGCGACGCCTCGCGGACGCGCTCCACGGGGCCGGCGCGACGCTGCGCGGCATCATCAACGACATCCTCGACCTCTCCAAGATCGAGGCCGGCAAGCTCGAGCTCGAGCTGGTCGACTTCGAGGTGCGCTCCGTCGTCGAGCAGACGGTCCGGCTGCTCCGCGGCCAGGCCGACGAGAAGGGCCTCGACCTGCGGCTGACGGTGGCCCCCCGGGTGCCGACGTACGTCCGCGGCGACGCCGTGCGGTGGGAGCAGGTGCTCACCAACCTCGGCTCGAACGCGGTCAAGTTCACCGACCGCGGGTCGGTGGAGGTGGCGGTGGACCTCGCGGAGCGGTTGCCGGACGGAGTCCTGCTCCGGGTGGAGGTGCGCGACACCGGCCCGGGCATCCCGTTGGACGCCCAGCAGCGGCTCTTCGACGCGTTCACCCAGGCCGACCCGTCGACCACGCGCCGCCACGGGGGCACCGGCCTCGGGCTGACCATCGCCCGCCAGCTGGTCGACGCCCTCGGTGGCGAGCTCACCCTGCACAGCGAGGTGGGGCGTGGCACGTGCTTCGGCTTCACCGCCGCCTTCGGCACCGCCACCGGGGACGCACGCGCGTTCCAGGGTGCGAGGCCGGGATCCGTCCCCGTGCCGACGATCGCCCACCGGGTCCTGGTGGTCGAGGACAACCAGGTCAACCAGATGGTCGCCGTCGGACTGCTGGAGAGCGCCGGCTACGCCACCGAGGTCGCCGTGGACGGCGTGGAGGCGGTGACCGCGCTCGAGGGGGAGCACGGGTTCGCGGCAGTCCTCATGGACTGCCGGATGCCCCGCATGGACGGCTACACCGCGGCCCGGGCAATCCGGGCGCAGGAGCTACCCGGCTGCCGGGTCCCGATCATCGCGATGACGGCGTCGGCCCTCGCGGGTGAACGGGAGCGGTGCCTCGAGAGCGGAATGGACGACTTCCTGACCAAGCCGGTCGACTCCGAGCGGCTCCAACGCGTGCTGCGGCAGTGGATCACCGGCTCGCCCGACGAGCAGGCGGTGAACGGCAGGACGATCCCGACGGTGAGGTCCTCGACCAACGGCGCCGCCGTGCCGGTCGACCGCAGCGAGGTCGTCGACCTGGGACGCATCGAGATGCTGCACGAGATGGTGAAGGACGGCGTCAGCCTGTTCCAGCGCAGCTCCGGCAACTTCATCGCGCACGCGCAGGACCACCTCACCGCGATCGGTGCCGCCGTGGACGTGGCCGACCCCGACGAGCTGATGGCCACCGCCCACAAGCTCAAGGGCAGCGCCCTCAACCTCGGCCTGCCCCGCGTCGGGACGGCCGCCTTCGAGCTCGAGGAACGGGGTCGCGAGCGCCGGCTCGAGGGGGCCGAGGCCGCGTTCTCGGCGCTCTCGCGCGAGATGGGTCTGGCCCTGGCTGCGCTCGAGCAGGAGCGCGCCACGCGGGCGTAGCCGGGTCCAGGTGTGACTTCTGGGTAACCCTTGGCCGGGCCTACGCTGAGAGCGACGGCGCGCGCCACCCCTGCGGCCGCCACCACCGCCACCCACCCCGTGGCACCGACAGAAAGCAGACATCACCATGTCCAGCACCTCGGTCGACGTCTTCGAGCTCGGCGGCGAGCACGAGCAGGTCGTCTTCTGCAACGACCCGGCCTCCGGGCTCCGCGCCATCGTCGCGATCCACTCCACCGCCCTCGGCCCGGCCCTCGGCGGCACCCGCTTCTACCCCTACCCGTCCACCGACGACGCGGTGCGGGACGTGCTCAACCTCTCGCGCGGCATGACCTACAAGGCCGCTCTCGCCGGGCTCGACCTCGGCGGCGGCAAGGCGGTCATCCTCGGCGACCCGACCGCGATCAAGAACGAGACGCTGCTGCGTGCCTACGGCCGCTTCGTGCAGTCGCTGGACGGTCGCTACTACACCGCGTGCGACGTGGGCACCTACAGCGAGGACATGGACCACATCGCGCGCGAGTGCGACTACGTCACGGGGCGCACCGTCGCCCACGGCGGCGCGGGCGACAGCTCGGTGCTCACGGCGTACGGCGTCTTCCAGGGGATGCGCGCCGCCGCCGAGGCGACCTGGGGCGAGCCGACGCTCGCCGGCCGCACCGTCGGCGTCGCGGGTGTCGGCAAGGTGGGCCGCCACCTGGTGCGCCACCTGGTCGAGGACGGCGCCGACGTCGTCGTCACCGACGTCCACCGACCCGCCGTCGACCGCGTCCTGTCCGACCACCCCGGCGTCCGCGCCGTCGCCGACACCGACGCGCTGGTGGCCTCCACCCTCGACGTCTACGCCCCGTGCGCGCTGGGCGGCGCGCTGACCGACGACGTGGTCGAGAAGCTGTCGGCCGTGATCGTGTGCGGCGCCGCCAACAACCAGCTCGCGCACCCGGGAGTGGAGAAGGTGCTCGAGGAGCGCGGCATCCTCTACGCGCCGGACTACTGCGTGAACTCGGGCGGCCTGATCCAGGTCGCCGACGAGCTCGAGGGCTTCTCCTTCGAGCGCGCGCGGCAGCGTGCCACGGGGATCCTCGAGACCACGCGCTCGGTCTTCGCGGCCGCCCGACGGGATGCCGTACCGCCCGCGGTGGCCGCCGACCGGCTGGCCGAGAAGCGGATGCGCGACGTGGGTCGGCTCCGCGGCATCTGGCTCGGCCGCTGAGCAGCACGCAGCACGACGCGGCCGGCGCCCGACGGCGCCGGCTGCGTGCCTCAGGTCAGTCCCGGTCCGGCCGGGAGTAGTCCGACCACTGGTCGTCGGGGTCGTCGGCCCGCTCGGGCGGCCGATCCTCCTCGCCGTGGAGCTCACGCGCCAGCGCGCTGAAGTCCGTCTCGTGGGTCTGGTACTTCAGGTCGCGTGCGACCTTCGTCTGCTTAGCCTTCGCTCGGCCGCGCCCCATAGGGTCAGCCCCCTCGCACACTGGGCCGGGTCGCCGGTGGGCTTCACCGTGACGCCGGTCTGATCGGTCTGGTTTGTCGTGGTCCCAACGCTACCTGCTGCCCGGGTGTTCCCGCACACCCGCACCGCCAATTGGGCCGCGAAGTCACAGGAGTTTCGTCACCAGCCGGGATGCTGCCCGGTCAGCCGGACCTCTCCGGAGCCTCCGCCGGTCACCTCGCCCGCCACCCAGGCGTCGATGCCGTGGTCCTTGAGCAGGGCCACCGCCGCGGCCGCGTCGGCGGGCGACACCAGCGCGACCATGCCCACCCCGCAGTTGAGGGTCTGCTCGAGGTCGGCCTGGGGTACGTCGCCCACGCGCCGCACCAGGTCGAAGACCGGGCCCGGCGTCCAGGTGCCCCGTTCGATCGTGGCGTCCAGCTCGACCGGCATGACCCGTGCCAGGTTGGCCGCGAGGCCGCCGCCGGTGATGTGGGACATGGCGTGGGTCCGGGTGCCGTCGGCCAGGGCGAGGCAGGCCTTCGCGTAGATCCGGGTGGGCTCGAGCAGCTCCTCGCCGAGGGTCCGGCCGAAGTCGTCGACGTGGCGGTCGAGCGACCAGCCGCCCTCGCCCAGGAGCACGTGCCGGACCAGCGAGAAGCCGTTGGAGTGCAGGCCGCTGGCCGCCATGGCCACCACGGCATCACCCGGGCGGACCCGGCCGGGCCCGAGCAGCCGGTCGGCCTCGACGACACCCGTCGTGGAGCCCGCCACGTCGTACTCGTCGGGCTCCAGCAGGCCCGGGTGCTCGGCGGTCTCGCCGCCGATCAGCGCGCAGCCCGCCTCGATGCACGCCTCGGCGATGCCCTTGACGATGGCCGCGATCCGCTCCGGCACCACCCGGCCGGTCGCGATGTAGTCGGTGAGGAACAACGGCTCCGCGCCGCACACGACCAGGTCGTCGACCAGCATGCCGACCAGGTCGAAGCCGATGGTGTCGTGCTTGTCGAGGGCCTGGGCGATGGCGACCTTGGTGCCGACACCGTCGGCCGAGGTGGCCAGCAGCGGGCGCTCGTAGCCCTTGAGGGCCGAGGCGTCGAAGAGCCCGGCGAAGCCGCCGATGCCACCGATCATCTCGGGCCGGCGGGCCTTCTCCACCCACCCCTTCATCAGCTCGACGGCCTTGTCGCCCGCCTCGATCGAGACGCCGGCAGCGGCGTACGCGTTCTCCCGAGGCTGGCCATGGGTCGGGTCGGTCACGTCGGGCCTCTCGGTCAGGGATTGTTGAGCACGGGGAGCGTCTCGGACGCCAGCGATGTCTCGAGGAGGTGCTTGCCGAGGAGGTCCTCGTCGGGCAGCGGGATCGGGTAGCTGCCGGTGAAGCAGGCCGTGCAGAGTCGGTCCTGGGGCTGACCGGTCGCCTCCACCATCCCCTCGAGGGAGATGTAGCCCAGGCTGTCGGCACCGACGCTGGCGGCGATCTCGTCACCGCTCAGCCCGTTGGCGATCAGCTCGGCGCGGGTCGCGAAGTCGATGCCGTAGAAGCACGGCCACTTCACCGGTGGGCTCGAGATCCGGACGTGCACCTCCCGGGCTCCGGCCTCGCGCAGCATCCGCACCTGCGCGCGCTGGGTGTTGCCGCGCACGATCGAGTCGTCCACGACCACGATCCGCTTGCCGCGGATCATGTGCTCGAGGGCGTTGAGCTTGAGCCGGATGCCGAGCTGGCGCAGGGTCTGGCTGGGCTGGATGAAGGTCCGGCCGACGTAGGCGTTCTTCACGAAGCCCTGACCGAACGGGATGCCGCTCTCCTCGGCATACCCGGCCGCGGCCGGCGTGCCGGACTCGGGCACCGGGATCACCAGGTCGGCCTCGACCGGGAACTCACGGGCCAGCCGACGCCCCATCTCCACGCGCGCCTCGTGGACGCTGCGGGCGCTGATGGTGGCGTCCGGGCGGGCGAGGTAGACGTACTCGAAGACGCAGCCCTTCGGCTCCGGCTCGGCGAACCGGAGACTCCGGAGGCCGTTCTCGTCGATCGCGAGGAGCTCGCCCGGCTCGACCTCGCGCACGACGCTGGCACCGATCGTCGCCAGCGCCGAGTCCTCCGACGCGACGACCCAGCCCCGGTCGAGCCGACCGAGCACCAGCGGCCGGATGCCCTGCGGGTCACGGGCGGCGTAGAGGGTGTTCTCGTTCATCCAGACGAAGCAGAACGCGCCGCGCACCTGGGGCAGCACCTCGAGCGCGCGTTGCTCCAGCGAGGTGTCGGGGTGGTGGGCCAGCAACGCGGTGACCAGGCTGGTGTCGTTGGTCGAGGCCTCGATGTCGCGCGAGTGGAGGTCGAGCTCGTCGGAGGCCGGCGGCAGGTCGGCGACCAGCGTCCGGAGCTCGTGGGTGTTGATCAGGTTGCCGTTGTGACCCAGCGCGATCGAGCCGTCGGCGGTCGGGCGGAAGGTCGGCTGGGCGTTCTTCCAGACGCTCGACCCGGTGGTCGAGTAGCGGCAGTGGCCGATGGCGAGGTGACCCTTGAGCGAGGCGAGCGTGGTCTCGTCGAAGACCTGCGAGACCAGCCCCATGTCCTTGTAGACGAGGATCTGGCGGCCGTTGCTGACGGCGATGCCGGCCGATTCCTGACCCCGGTGCTGGAGCGCGTAGAGACCGAAGTAGGTGAGCTTCGCGACGTCCTCGCCCGGCGCCCACACGCCGAAGACGCCGCAGTGGTCCTGCGGGCCGAGGTCCTGGGGGTCGAGTGCTTCGCTGAGGCGACCGTCGCCCGGACGGTTCCAGCTGGCTCGGAGCACGCGGCCATCCTACAAAGCGGTCGCGCTCGGAACGGGGATCGGGCGAACCGGAGCGGTACGACGGACACGGGCCCCAGTCCGTCGTAGCATGCGCCGGGGGAGAATTCAGACGGGAGTCACGTGCACGACCAGGAGTCAGCAGCGGGGGACACGCTGCCCGACAGGTGGCCGGACCGCGCTTTCCGGGACGCGCTGCAGCTCATCGCCGAGAGCGTCACCGAGACGGTGGGATTCGGCATCGCCTGCATCAGCGTGGTTCGCACCGCCCCTGACGGCACCCAGGAGCTCGAGGTCATCGCCGACGCCGGCGACGAGGCCAGCAGCGAGATGATCGTGGGCCGCCGCACGCCGCTGGCCAGCCTGTTGATGGAGATCTCCAAGGCCGAGGTGTGGGGCCAGTTCCGGTTCCTCCCCCACGAGCTGCTCGAGACCCAGGACGTCCACGACACCTACGGGTGGGTGGTCCCGGACATCGAGCCGATCGACGCCCCCGACGCCTGGCACCCGCTCGACCTGCTGGTGGCGCTCCTGCACGACGACCAGGGGACGCTGCGCGGGACGCTCGCGATCGACGCTCCCGACAACGGTCGGCGGCCCGACTCCGACCAGCGGCGGCTGCTGGAGGGGTTCGCCGTGCAGGCCGGCCAGGATGGTCGTGACCACGCTGGAGCGCGAGGAGCTCAGCGAGCAGATCAGGCTCGCCGAGACCGCGCGGCGCATCGTCCGCAACGCCAGCGCCCAGCGCGAGCTCGGCGAGGTGCTCGCCGAGTGCCAGACCGGTCTGGTGGACGGCTTCCGTTGCCACGGCTCCTGGATCCAGACCTTCGACGAGGACGGCCGCGGCAGCGGCGCGATCTACTCCTCGAACGGGACCAAGGTCGAGCTCCCCGAGACCCTGGTCGCGCTGGCGGAGCCCGCCGCGCGGCAGTGCTGGCACGACCAGGCCGCGATCATCATCGCGGGCAGCCACCCGGTGCCGGCCGTGCTGAGCAGGCGCGACCAGCGCTCGATCGTGTCCTTCCTCGACAGCATCGGCGTCGTCTCCCTGCTCTTCGTGCCGCTGGGCGCCGGAGCGGAGTGCCTGGGCAACCTGGTGCTGACCCGCTCGGGGTCGGCGGAGTGGACCGAGCTCGACCGGCAGGCCGCGCTCGACATCGGTCACGACCTCGGCCGGGTGATCCTCAACGCCCGCACGTTCCAGCGCGAGCACGAGCTCGTGGTCGAGCTGCAGGCGCTCGACACCTACAAGAGCCAGCTGATCGCCACGATCTCCCACGAGCTCAAGAACCCGCTCACGGCCATCACCGGCTACCTCGAGATCCTCGACGCCGACGACGACCTGGGGTCGACCTCGCGGTCGGCCGTCGAGGCGATGGAGCGGGGTGCCGGCCGGCTCTCCCGGATCACCGAGGACCTGCTGATGCTCGCCAAGGTGGGCGACCCGCACCACGGCATCATCCCCTCGGAGGTCGACCTCAAGCGGGTCGTCGACGAGGTGGCCGACCTGGTCGCGGTCGTCGCCCAGCAGAAGCGCCAGGTGATCGAGATCGAGCAACCGGCGGAGCCGGTGATCGTCTGCGGCGACGCCGGGGAGATCGACCGGCTCGTCGCCAACCTGGTGAGCAACGCCGTCAAGTACACGCCCGCCGAACGGCGGGTCATGATCACGGTCTCCCGCGATCGCGACCGGGTGCGGCTCGAGGTGGCCGACGAGGGTCTCGGCATCTCCGCCGCGGACCAGGAGCACCTCTTCGACGAGTTCTTCCGCTCGACCAACCCCGAGGCGGTCCAGCAGCCCGGCACCGGGCTGGGGCTCGCGATCGTCAAGCGGATCGTGGAGCGGCACGGCGGCGAGATCGAGGTCGTCTCCACCCTGGGTGCCGGCAGCCGCTTCACCGTGACGCTGCCCGCCGTCACCTGAGCGACGGCCCTGCCCGCGCGACCTTGGTTACCAACTTCCCGCGTGGTGCGGTGCTCGGCCAGGACGGCCAGCGCGTCGGCCCTCATCCGGGGTCCCCGCGGAACAGGCGCTCCTGGCTCATGTGTAGGCCCGTGCGTGGCCCATCGTGGCCACCGTCCCCGTACCGACCGACGTGCAGAAGTGATCTCTCGTCGGGTGGGTCCCGCTCAGCTCGTCGGCTTGCGGCGACCTTTGCACGTTCGCCGGTCCGCCGCCGCCCCACGCCGAGCCGCGGGCGGTCCCGTTCGGCGGCCGCCGTCACCGATGCTGTAGTCCGCGACGCGGGTGCATCCCGACCCAGCGGTGGCTGAGCGACCGATCCTTGACCCGGTTCGGTCTCTGGCTCACCGCAGACATGCTCGGGCCGACCACGCCACCCGGAACTGATCGACTCCCGACCACCCACAGATACGTCAGAAGAGCCGCGGAATCGTGGGGTGGACGAGCGCAGCGGGGAAGCACGCGATTTCGTGGGGTGTTCAACCCAAGTAGTGGAGGAGGAGGGCCTCCGCGAGCACCACGCGCTCGAACTCGGCCAGGTGGAGCCCCTCGTTCGCGCCGTGGGCGCGGGTGTCGGGGTCCTCGACCCCGGTGACCAGCACGCTGGCCTCCGGGAACGCCTGGAGGAACTCGGCGATGAAGGGGATCGACCCGCCCACCCCCATGTCGACCGGCTCGGTGCCGTCCCACGCCTCGGCGAACGCCCGGCGCGCGGCGTCGTACGCCGGACCGGTGGCATCGATCGCGATGGGCTCGCCGGTGTCGACGACCGTGAACGTCAGCTCGGCGCCCCACGGCACGTGGGCCTCGACGTGCCGGCGCAGGCACTCGACGGCGTTGGCGGTGGTGTCGCCGGGGGCGATGCGCATCGAGATCTTGGCGCGGGCGGTCGGGACCAGGGTGTTGCTGGCGCCGTCGACCTGGGGCGCGTCGAGGCCGGTGATGCTGAGCGACGGCTTGGTCCAGAGCCGCTGGACGACGGACCCGTCCCCGATCCACTCGACGGCAGCCGTCGCCCCGGACTCGGCGCGGAGTCGCTCCTCCGGGTAGACGACGTCCGCCGCGGGGCCGCTGTGGAGACCCGCGACGGCCACGTTGCCGGCGTCGTCGTGGAGCGTGGCGATCACGCGGCTGAGGGTCATCAGGGCGTCCGGGACGAGGCCGCCCCACATCCCGGAGTGGACCGCGTGGGTGAGGGTGCGGACCTCGATGTCGGCGCGGACCAGGCCGCGCAGGCTGGTGGTCAGGGCGGGCTCGCCGATGTCCCAGTTGCCGGAGTCGGCGATCACGATCACGTCGGCTGCGAGCCGGTCGCGGTGCGCCCTGAGCAGCGCCGGCAGGGTCTCGGAGCCGACCTCCTCCTCACCCTCGATGAACAGCGTCAGGCTGACCGGGAGGTCGTCGCCGAAGATCCGCAGCGCCGCGAGGTGGGCGACGATCCCGGCCTTGTCGTCGGCCGCACCCCGGGCGTAGAGACGGTCGCCGCGCTCGGTGGGCTCGAAGGGCGCCGAGTCCCACTCGGCGGGGTCGTTCTCGGGCTGCACGTCGTGGTGGGCGTAGAGCAGCACGGTGGGCGCACCCTCCGGACCGGCCTTGTGCGCGATCACCGCCGGGGCGCCGCCGTCGATGCTGACGATGTCGGTGGCGCACCCCTCGGCCTCGAGGAGCGCGCGCACGGCCTCGGCGCTGCGCTGCACCTCGCCCGCCCGCGCCGGGTCGGCGCTGACCGACTCGATCCGGACCAGGTCCTCGAGGTCGGCGCGGATGCCGGGCAGGACCTCCGCCACCCGGGCACGCAGCTGCTCAGTCATGGCGTCACCCTAGCGGGCGCGGCGTCGGCGGTGCGTCAGGCGTGGGGCGCCAGGTTGTGCGCAGCCACCGCCCGAGCCAGCGAGGTCGGCGGTGAGTCGGCACCGTTGCGCGCCGATTCGGTGCAGCACCACCGCCGAGGCCCAGCCTTGTCGCCGGGTCACGGGTGGACGACGTTGCGGAGCGGCTCGGCCGCGGCGTACCGCAGCAGCTGGTCGCGGACCAGCGCGGCCATCCTCGGCAGCATCGCGGTGGTGCCGCCCGCGACGTGCGGGGTGATCAGCACCTCGGGCGCCGACCAGAGCGGATGGCCGTCGGGCAACGGCTCGGGATCGGTGACGTCCAGCGCGAAGCGCAGCCGGCCCGCCTCGGCCAGGACGGCGTCGGTGTCGACCACGCCGCCGCGCGCGACGTTGACGACGACGCAGCCGTCCGGGAGCAGCGCGAGGCGACGCGCGTCCGACGAACGCGCGGGTCCGGTCGGAGAGCGGCAGCAGCACGACCACCACGTGCTGCTGCGGCAGCAGGTCGTCGAGGTCCTCGACGCCGTGGACCCGGCCGACCAGTTCGTCCTCCCGCGCGCTGCTGGCGACCGCCGTGACGACGGCGCGGTGCGCCAGCAACCGCTCGGTCAGGGCACGGCCGATCGAGCCGTAGCCGAGGACCAGGACCCGCGAGTCGGCGAGGGACCGCATGCCCGCGCGGAGCTGCTGCCAGGTGCCGTGCCCCCGGACCGCCTCGGGGATCCGGCGCAGGGAGGCGAGCGCCAGCCCGACCGCGTGCTCGGCGGTGGCGTCGTCGTGGACACCGGCCGCGTTGCAGAGCGTCACCCCCGGCGGGAGCAGCTCCACCTGGCCGTCGTACCCCGCCAGCTGGGTCTGCACGACGCGCAGGCGCGGAAGCTCGCCGAACCGCTCGAAGTGGTGGAGGCCCCGGTAGTCGGGCACGCACACCTCGGTCCGCGGGTCGGGATCGCCGGCGCCGTCCCACACCACCACCTCGACGCCGGGGACCTCGCCGACGGCCGCCCGGAGCTCCGGGTCCGGCACCGACGCGACGATCACGGCGCCTCCGGCGGCGCCGACACCGTCAGCGGCAGGTACGGCGTGAGGTCCGCGCGCTCGCCCGAGGCGATGACCCGCCCCTGCGCCACGGCGTCGGCCCACGTGAGTGCCCCGGTGGCGAGGTCGAGCCAGGTCGCGGCGTCCGTCTCGACCACCGCGGGTGGGGTGCCGCGGGTGTGGCGGACGCCGGGGACGGCCTGTACCGCCGCGTAGGGCGGGACCCGCACCTCGACCGAGCGGCCGGGAGCCTGCTCGGCGAGCACGGCCAGGAAGTGCTTGGTGAGCAGCTTGACGTCGGCCGGGTCGCGTCGGGCGAGGGCCGCCGCGACCGCGGCCGGTTCGGCGACGCGCAACCGGGCAGGCATGGGACCGAGCCTAGGACGTCTTCCCGTCGGGACCGGGCTCGGGGAGCGGCTGCAGCATCGACAGGAAGGAGTAGGTGCGGCGCGCGGGGTCCCGGCCCCGGGTCCGCGTCGCCCAGTCCTGGAGCACGGCGTTGAGCTCGGCCGACAGCTCGCGGGCCTCCTCGAGGGTGAGCCGCACCGTCTGGTCGGTGATCGAGCGGTGCACGCCCTCCGGCCTTGACCCGGCGTAGGCCGCGTCGACCAGGGCGTGCGCCCAGGCCGCCGACTGCGACCGGAACACCGCCGAGGCGGCCTTGCCGCCGGGCTGTTGCTCCATCGCGCCGAGGTCGAGGTTGAGGCCCGACTCGTCGACCAGCCGCCACACCCGGTCACGTCGGTCCCGCCCCTCGCCCACCGCGTCCTCCACCAGGCCGTACTTCTCGAGCTGGCGCAGGTGGAAGGAGACCGCGTTGGCCGGGACCCGGAGCTCCTGGGAGAGGTCGGCGGCACGGAGCGGCCCCTGCGCCGAGAGCTCGCCCAGGATCCGGTTGCGCACCGGGTGGGCGATCGCGCGCAGGACGGTCGGGTCGTGGAGCGGCCGGGACATGACGCCATGGTATCCGCACCACTAGTTGCGCACTATTACTTGCGCAATGGTTGTTGCGCATCTACGATCGTGCTCATGACCAGCTACCGGACCCTCGCCCGCAACCGCGACTTCACCCGGTTGTGGGTCGGGGAGGCGGTCAGCCAGCTGGGGACGACGGCGAGCCTGTTCGTGTTCCCGCTGGTCGGCTACGCGCTGACCGGATCCGCGCTGCTGGCCGGACTCCCGGTGGCGGCGTACACCCTCGGCATCGCGCTGGCCCTGCTGCCCGCGGGGGTGGTGGCCGACCAGTTCGACCGGCGCCGGGTGCTGCTGGCAGCCAGCGCCGCCGGCTTCGTGCTGTCGGGTTCGCTGGCGCTCGCCGGGCTGCTCGGATCGATCACGCTGCCGCACCTGGTCCTGGTCGCGCTCGGGACCGGGGCGGTCGCCGGGGTCTACATGCCCACCGAGATGTCGGCGGTCCGCAGCGTGGTCACCCGGGCGGAGCTGCCGACCGCGATCAGCCAGAACCAGGCGCGCCACCACCTCGCGTCCCTGCTGGGCGGACCCCTCGGCGGCGTCCTGTACGCCGTCGCCCGACCCCTGCCCTTCCTGGTCGACGCCGTCACCTTCGCCGTGTCCTTCCTGACCGTCTCGCGGGTGGAGCAGGACCTGTCCCCGGTCGACCGGCCCCGGCGCCACCCGGTCCGGGAGCTCGGGGACGGGCTGGGCTACCTGCTCGCACGGCCCTACTTCCGGGCGACGGCTGCGTTCTCGGCGTCCTGCAACCTCGTCGTGAACGCGGTGTTCTTCGTCGCGGTCGTCCGGCTCGTCGAGGACGGCGTCCCGTCGACCACGATCGGCCTGGTCGAGGCCATGGCCGGCGTCGGCGGCGTCGTCGGGGCGCTGATCGCGCCGTACGTCATCGACCGGATGCGCACCGGCCACCTCACCATGTCGGTCGCGTGGGTGTGGGTGCCCCTGCTCGTGCCGCTGGTGTTCTGGTCCTCACCCTGGCTGGTGGGCGCGATGCTGTGCGTCGGCCTGCTGCTCAACCCGGCCGGCAACGCGGGCGGCCAGTCCTACCGCGTCGCCATCACCCCCGAGGACCTGCAGGGGCGGATCGCGTCGTCGTCGCAGTTCCTCGGCATGACCACGATCCCGTTCGCGCCGCTGCTCGGGGGGTGGCTGCTGGAGACCTGGGGCGCCTCCACCGCCACCGCGGTGCTGCTCGGCGCGGCCGTGCTCACGGCCATGATCCCCACCCTGTCCCGGGAGGTCCGGTCGGTGCCGCGCCCGCGCGACTGGCCGGTGCTCGACGCCAGCGGGACGCTGGTCGCACCGGAGCCGGCAGCGGCGCGGGCGGCGTAGGTGCCCGAAAGGGTAGTTGTGCCGAGTGACCTGCGCCACATAGGTTCACGACGGCACCGTCCGACCGGACGGTTGTCTCGGAGTCTCGGAAACCCCGGAGGATCCCACGTGACACCTGCACGCACCCGCGCCCGCCTCACCGGCGGCGCCGCTCTCCTCGGAGTGGCGGCCCTCAGCGCCGCGACGCTGAGCATCATCCCCGCCTCGGCTGACTCGCAGTCCCAGCCGACCACGTCCCGGCACGCCACCAACGGCACCGTGCGCGGCGTGATGGACCACCTGATCGAGCTGGAGGAGATCGGCGACACGCACGGCAACCGCGCCTCGGGCTTCCCGGGATACGAGGCCTCGCGCGACTACGTCGTCAAGCGGCTCGAGAAGGCCGGGTACACGCCGAAGGTGCAGACCTTCCAGTTCCCCTACTACGAGCAGACCGGGCCCTCCACGTTCGAGCTGACCGCGCCGGCGCCGACCACCTTCGTCGAGGGCGAGGACTTCGTGACCCTGGAGTACTCCGGCTCCGGTGACGCCACCGGCACCGTGCAGGCCGTCGACGCCGCCACCGCCGACCCGTCGACCAGCGGCTGCGAGGCCGAGGACTTCGCCGGGTTCACCGCGGGCAACATCGCGCTGGTCCGCCGCGGCACCTGCAACTTCTCCGACAAGGTCGTCAACGCCGAGGCGGCGGGCGCGGTCGGCGTCATCATCTTCAACCAGGGCAACACCCCGGAGCGCAGCGGTCTGCTGACCGGCGTCACGCTCGGCGTCCCGGTGGGCGTGCCCGTCGTCGGTGTCTCCACCGCGACCGGCGAGTCGCTGATGGCCGACGGCACGGTGGCACACATCGTCACCGACACCGTCTCCGAGGAGCGCGACACCTGGAACGTCATCGCCCAGACCAAGAAGGGCAACGCCCAGAACGTCGTCATGGCCGGCGCCCACCTCGACAGCGTCGCCGAGGGCAACGGCATCAACGACAACGGTTCCGGCAGCGCCGCGCTGCTCGAGACCGCCGAGAAGATGGCAGAGGGCAAGGCCCCCAACAACAGGGTCCGCTTCGCCTGGTGGGGTGCCGAGGAGGCCGGCCTGCTGGGCGCCTACCACTACGTCGGTGACCTCTCCGAGAACAGCCCCGCGAAGTTCCAGAACATCGCGCTCTACCTGAACTTCGACATGGTCGGCTCGCCCAACTACATGCTCGGCGTGTACGACGGCGACAACGACGCCTTCCCCGAGGAGGAGTCCGCCATCGCACCGGAGGGCTCGGCCGCGATCGAGCGGATGTACGTCAACTTCTTCGACAAGCTCGGCACCGGCTCCGTTCCGACCGCGTTCAGCGGCCGCAGCGACTACGGCCCGTTCATCGAGGTCAACGTCCCGGCCGGCGGTCTGTTCACCGGCGCCGAGGGCATCAAGACCGCGGAGCGAGGCCGCCATGTTCGGTGGCACCGCGGGCGTCGCCTACGACCCGTGCTACCACTCCGAGTGCGACGACCTGGGCAACCTGAGCCGTGCCGCACTGCGGGCCAACCTCGCCGCGATCATGCACTCCGTGCACAAGTACTCGCGGAGCACGAAGTCGGTCAACGGCGACAGCACCGGTCACACCCCGCCGCCGCCGCCGGCCGAGCGCCGGATCGGCACCGCGCCGGCCGCGCACGGCCACAGCGTCCGCTGAGGCACCGCAGCACCTGAGACCGAACGCCCCCGGACCTCGGTCCGGGGGCGTTCGTGCGTCTCGGTCAGGCGAAGGTGTCGAGCAGGTCGAGCTGCCGCGCCCAGGCCGCGGTGGCGGGCTCGATGACCGCGAAGTGGTCGCCCTCGACCTCGATCAGCTCGGCGGTGGCGCCGGCCGCGGTGGCGGCCGCGACGTAGGACTGCGACTGGCCGAGCGGCACGACCGTGTCGTCGGAGCCGTGCACGCACCAGACCGGGACGTCGAGCGGCACCTGCCGGACCGGGTCGACGTCGGCATCGCGAGGACCGGGTGGGTGTCCGAGGAACGCCTCGACCGCGCCCCCGCCGAGTCCGGCCTCGTGCGCGGCGCGGAGGTCGAGCACGCCGGCCTGCGAGACCACGTGGGTCAACCCGCCGCCCGCGGCTGCCCAGGTCACGAGGTGCCCGCCGGCCGAGTGGCCGAGCCCGACGACCGTGTCGGCGTCCACCGGCGCCGCGTCGATGGCCGCGCGCACGTCGGCCAGCGTGTCGACGGCCCCGCTCCCGCGGCGGTACTCGATCGCCCAGACCGCCCAGCCGGCCCCGACCAGGCTGGGCACCAGGGGTCGCGCGTACTCGATGCCGTACTGCGGCTTCCAGAACCCGCCGTGGACGACGACCACGAGACCCCGCGGGTCGCCCGTCGGTCGGGTCAGCTCACCGAACTGGTCGGCGTCGTCGCCGTAGGCGACCCGCTCCGTGCCGTCGGTCATCTGCTTCTCCGTCCCGCGACCCGACCCGCACGCAGTCGCTGCTGCCCCGAGCGCGGCGAGGGTGAGCAGGCTCCGTCGGCGCACGACGCGGGCATCAGCCCAGGACGGCGGGGAGCGTGACGGTCCACGCCCGCCGGAGGTCGTCGACAGGGATCTCGAACTGGTCCTCGACGACCAGCTCGCTCCGCCGGTCGTGCCCAGCCGGGTCAGCGGTACGCCGTGACGGCCGGCCAGCTCACCGAGCCGGTCGACGTCGTCGGGCCGGACGGTGACCACGGCCCGCGCGGCCGACTCGGAGAACAGCGCCACGAAGGGGTCCCCCTCGACCGTGACCGTCGCACCGACACCGTGACGAAGCGTCGACTCGACCAGCGCCTGCGCCAGCCCGCCGTCCGCGAGGTCGTGGGCGCTGGTCAGCAGGCCGACTCCGTCGGCGAACAGCTCGGCCAGCGACCGCTCGGCGGCCAGGTCGACCTGCGGCGGGACACCGCCGAGGTGACCGTGGACGACGTGCGCCCACTCCGAGCCCGACAGCTCCTCGCGGGTCTCCCCCAGCAGGAAGACCGCGTCGCCGCCGGCCCCGAAGCCGGTGGGCGTGCGCCGGGTGACGTCGTCGATGACGCCGAGCACGGCCACGACCGGGGTCGGCAGGATCGCGGTCTCGCCGGTCTGGTTGTAGAGGCTGACGTTGCCGCCGGTCACCGGGATCCCGAGCTCGAGGCAGCCGTCCTTGAGGCCGCGGCAGGCCTCGGCGAACTGCCACATCACCGCGGGGTCCTCGGGCGAGCCGAAGTTGAGGCAGTCGCTCACCGCGAGCGGCTTCGCGCCCCCGGTCGCCACGTTGCGGTAGCTCTCGGCCAGCGCGAGCTGCGCCCCGGCGTACGGGTCGAGCCTGGCGAAGCGGCCGTTGCAGTCGGTCGAGACGGCGACGCCGAGGTTGGTCTCCTCGTCGACCCGGATCATGCCGCAGTCGCTGGGCTGGGCCAGGACGGTGTTGCCGCGCACGTAGCGGTCGTACTGGTCGGTGATCCACGACTTGTCGCAGAGGTTGGGGCTGCCGACCAGCCGCAGCAGGGTGTCGCGCAGCGCGTCGCCGCCGACCGGGCGCGGCAGCGCTCTCGGCGAGGTCGGCCTGCAGCGCGTCCTGGGACTCGGGGCGGGCGAGCGGCCGGTGGTAGGTCGGGCCGTCGTGGGCGACGGAGCGGGGCGGTACGTCGACGACGCGCTCGCCGTGCCAGTCGATGACCAGCCGGCCGGTCTCGGTGACCTCGCCGATGTCGACCGCCTCGACGTCCCACTTCGCGCAGATCTCCAGGAAGGCGTCGAGGTCGGCGGGCTCGACGACCGCCATCATCCGTTCCTGCGACTCGCTCATCAGGATCTCCTCCGGGGCGAGCGTCGAGTCGCGGAGCGGGACCAGGTCGAGCTCGACGTGCATGCCACCGTCGCCCGCGCTGGCGAGCTCGGAGGTCGCGCAGGAGAGCCCGGCGCCGCCGAGGTCCTGGATGCCGGAGACCACGCCCGCGGCGAACAGCTCGAGGGTGCACTCGATGAGCAGCTTCTCCATGAAGGGGTCGCCGACCTGGACGCTGGGCCGCTTGGCGGGTCCTCCCTCGTCGAAGGTCTCGCTCGCGAGCACGGAGACGCCGCCGATGCCGTCGCCGCCGGTGCGGGCGCCGTAGAGGACGACGCGGTTGCCGGCTCCGGAGGCCTTCGCCAGGTGGAGGTCCTCGTGGCGCAGCACGCCGACGCAGAGCGCGTTGACCAGGGGGTTGCCGAGGTAGGTCGGGTCGAAGACCGCCTCGCCCCCGATGTTGGGCAGGCCCAGGCAGTTGCCGTAGCCGCCGACGCCGGCGACGATCCCCGGCAGCACCCGCTGGGTGTCGGACGCGTCGAGCGGACCGAAGCGGAGCGGATCCATGACCGCGACCGGCCGGGCGCCCATCGCGAGGATGTCTCGGACGATGCCGCCGACCCCGGTGGCCGCCCCCTGGTAGGGCTCGACGTACGACGGGTGGTTGTGGCTCTCGATCTTGAACGTGACGGCGTAGCCCTGGCCGATGTCGATGACGCCGGCGTTCTCGCCGATGCCCGCGAGCATCTTGCCGACCGGCGTCTCCTGGGGGATCTCACCGAACTGCTTGAGGTGGACCTTGGAGGACTTGTAGGAGCAGTGCTCGCTCCACATCACCGAGTACATGGCGAGCTCGCTGCTCGTCGGGCGGCGGCCCAGGATCTCGCGGATCTGCTGGTACTCGTCGGGCTTCAGCCCGAGCTCCGCCCAGGGCTGGTCGCGATGGGGGTCCTCGGCGGCGATGGTGACGGTGTCGAGCACGGCGTCAATCTACCGGGGGCATTTCCGGGTCATCGGACGGCCGCAATCCTGAGACGCATGTGACTGGTGGGGTTATGGTCGGGTGTGCTCCGTGCCCTCACCGCCGTGCTCACCGGCCTGCTGACGACCCTCGCCCTGCTGGCAGGGCCGACCCCGTCGTACGCCGACAACGTCGTCACGCCCGGCGACTTCACCGGCTACGGCTTCGACCAGTGCGTCGGGCCGACGCAGCAGGCGATGAACACCTGGCTGCGGACGTCCCCGTTCCTGGCGGTCGGCATCTACATCTCCGGCGACAGCCGCGGCTGCCGCACCCAGCCCAACCTGACCCCGAAGTGGGTCGCCACCCAGCTGCGCAAGGGCTGGCGGCTGCTCCCGATCACGCTCGGCCCGCAGGCCTCGTGCCACCCGAGCTTCCCTCGGTACGACGACGACGAGTCGATCAAGCCGAAGCCGGGCAAGGGCGACCGCTACCGCCCGGCCCGGCGGCAGGCGCGACAGGAGGCCGTGACCGCGGTCGAGGCCGCGCGGGACGCTCGGCATCGTCGCGGGCAGCACGCTCTGGTACGACCTCGAGGGCTTCGACCTCGGCAACACCCACTGCCGGGAGTCGGCGCTCGCGTTCCTCTCGGCCTGGACCGAGAAGCTGCACGCGCTCGACTACGTCTCCGGCGTCTACTCCAGCGCCGGCTCGGGCATCAAGATGCTCGACGACGCCCGGGTCCAGCGCCCCGACGAGGTCACCCTCCCCGACCGGATCTGGATCGCCCGCTGGGACGGCAAGGCGAACACGAGGACCGACTACATCCGCGACGACGGCTGGCTCCCGGGCGGCCGGATGAAGCAGTACCAGGGCGGCCACAACGAGACCTGGGGCGGCGTCACCATCAACATCGACCGCAACTGGCTCGACCTCGGCCAGGGCTCCGTCGCGCCGCCCGGTCGCACACTGCAACGGCGTCGACGTCGACCACCCGTCGTACAAGGTGCTCGCCGAGGGCACCACCGAGACCGCCCTGGTCAAGGCGCTGCAGTGCCTGCTCAAGGAGCAGGGCCTCTACGGCGGCAAGCTCAACGGCAGCTACACCGAGAAGACGATCGCCGCCGCCAACGCCTGGCAGACCGAGCGCGGCTTCACGGCCTCCGCGACGTGGGGCCGCGTGCACTGGATGAGCCTGCTCGCCGCGGGGACCTCGCCGGTGCTGAAGTTCGGCTCCGCCGGTGAGGACGTACGCCGGGTGCAGCGCGCGTTGAACGCGGCCAGCGCCACCCTCGAGCTCCCGGTCAGCGGCACCTACAGCCGCGCCACCGAGGCCGCGGTGAAGGCGTGGCAGGACGACGTCGACCACACCGCCAACGGCATCGTGGTCGCGAAGAGCTGGAAGGCGCTGCGTCGCGGTCGGCGCTGACGCGCCGCGAGCCGGGTAGTCCCCGAACCTCTGGCTGGGTTCGCGGCGGAGACGTCAGCCAGAAGTTCGGGGACTACCGCTCAGCCCAGCCGGCGGACCGACCACCAACGCGAGGCCGGTCAGCACCGCGACGCCGACCAGCCCGGCGGCCGCGCCGCGGACGGGGTGGCGCACCAGCCAGGCGACGACGCGCTCCGCGGACCCGACCGGGGCGACAGCCGCGAGCCGCCACCGCTCGGCGAGCAGGTCGTGGCGCACGGCGTACCGCTCGAACCAGAGGGTGAGGAACGGCGGGACCGCGCAGGCCAGCCCGAGCAGGGTGCGGCCGCGCGACCACTGCTGGTCGACCGCCACGGCGACCGTGACCAGCACGTAGCCGATGAAGACGATGCCGTGGAGCATGCCGAAGACCTGCACCCCGACCTCGGTGGTCCCGGTGACGTACTTGAGGAACATCCCGGTCAGCAGCCCGGCCCAGGTGACGGCCTCGGCGACCGCGACCCGGCGGAAGAGCAGCGGGCTCATGCAGTCCCCGCCTCCTCCCGGCTCAGCACCAGCCGCGCCAACAGCACGATCCAGACGGTCACGTAGACCGCGCTGGTCAGCACGTCGGTGAGGTGGTGAGCGCCCTGGTAGAGCCGGCTCGACGCGACCGCGAGCGGCACGGCGGCCAGCAGCAGCGCCCAGCCTCGCGAGACCCGCGTGTAGGTCCACACCAGGAAGGCCAGACCCAGGAACAGCGCCATCGCCGTCCCGGTGTGTCCCGAGGGGAAGCTGTGGTCGGGCACCAGACCCTCGTCGAGGATCTTGACCGGCGGCCGTTGTCGCGGGTCGAGGTGGGTCCCGAACCAGTAGATGCCGCCGATGCCGGCCTCCACCAGCACCACGAAGAGCACCGGCAGCCAGGTGCGCCGCGCGATCGAGACGACCAGCGCCGCGGCCACCAGCACGGCCGCGCCGACCATCGTCTCGCCGGCGTACGCCGCGATCTCGGCGACCTCGGTGAGGGAGGCGGTCCTCCCGTCGGCGATCTCGCGGGCGAGCGCGTCGTCGGCCGCGCCGATCGAGCCCTCGAGCGGGTGCGTGAGCAGCCAGCCCCACGCCACCACGACCGCGGTGATGACCGCCCAGCCGACGGCCAGCAGGCCGGCCGTCGCCGCCCAGGACCGCTGGCGCGGGCGTGCGGCCTCGTGCTCAGGCAAGGGTCTGCCGCGACGAGCGAGGTGAAGAACCCGAGCCCGTCGGTGCCGGAGCCGGTCAGCTCCTCGACGGAGTGCTCGGGGTGCGGCATCAGGCCGACCACGTTGCCGCGCTCGTTGGTGATGCCGGCGATGTCGCGCAGCGAGCCGTTGGGGTTGTCGTCGAGGTAGCGGGCGACCACGCGGCCCTCCCCCTCGAGCCGGTCGAGCGTCGCCTCGTCGGCGACGAACCCGCCCTCGCCGTTCTTGAGCACGACGGTGATCTCGTCGCCCTCGTCGTACGCCGAGGTCCACGCGGTCGAGGCGTTCTCGATGCGGAGCCTCTGGTCGCGGCAGACGAACTTGCGGTGGTCGTTGCGGATCAGCGCACCCGGCAGCAGGTGGGACTCGCACAGGATCTGGAAGCCGTTGCAGATGCCGAGCACCGGCATCCCCCGCCCGGCTGCCTCGATGACCTCGGTCATGACCGGCGCGAACCGGCTGATCGCACCGCAGCGGAGGTAGTCGCCGTAGGAGAAGCCGCCCGGCAGCACGACCGCGTCGACCCCGCGCAGGTCGTGGTCGCCGTGCCACAGCGCGACCGCCTCGTGGCCACCGATCCGGACCGCGCGCTGGGCGTCGGCGTCGTCGAGCGAACCCGGGAAGGTGACGACCCCGACCTTCACTCGTGCGACCTCGACGTGCACCGTGAAGTTCTCGATCACCGGGTTGGAGAGGAGGGTCCCGGCCATCTCCTCGACCGAGGCGAGCACCTCGGCGGTGACCTCGCCGTCGACCTCGAGCTCGAACCGCTTGCCCTGGCGCACGTCGCTGACGCCGGCGAAGCCGAGCCGCGGCAGCGCGCCGAGCACCGCCTTGCCCTGGGGGTCGAGGATCTCCGGCTTGGGCATCACGTCGACGACGACACGGGCCACGGTGCTACTCCTGAGGGCAGGCGGCGGAAGACGCCCCGAGTCTAGGGGCGTGCCGCTGGCTCCCGCGTCCGGGCCTGCGGTCAGGCTCCCTGCGTGACCTCGTAGATCTCGTCGGCCTCCAGACCGTGTGCCTCGCGGTGCACCCGCGTCGCGGTGTCGGCGTCGGGCGCCTCGACCAGGCAGAAGATCTTGCCGGCCGACTCGTCGACCCAGTAGTGCTGGTAGTCGACGCCGTACTTGCCCTGCGTCTCCACGTCCTTCTGGTGGGCGCCGGCGACGTCGGCGGCGCTGACACCGTCGGTCATGTGGTGGACATCCATGAAGAGCGGCATGGGAACCTCCCCGGTTGAGCCCGGTCGCGCCGGCCGGTCCGGCAGCGCCGGGATCCGTTCACGGTTCCTCGCGCGGCCCTCGCCCGTCAAGGTGGTCTGGTCAGTTGTCGTGCGTCTGCGCGCATGCACGGCAGAACTCCTCGGCAGACGCGTTGCCCTTACAGCGATCAGGTGGCACCATCAAGTGCGTTGGTTCGGGGGAGCCACGGGGGGATCACATGACGCACCGACTGAAGACCGCAACAGTCGTAGCCACGGCTGCACTCACATCGCTTGCCCTGGCGGGGCCCGTCATCGGGTCGATCGCCCATCCCGCGGTGGTGTCGGCGGTCCCATCGACGACGACGCCGCACGTCATCGACGACGCTGTCGTCGACGACGGCGCCGTCCACACGTTCAGCCAGGTCGGCTCCGTGATGTACGCCGGAGGTCTCTTCCACAGCATCCAGAATCCCGCTCGCAACACCACGATGGTGCGCACCCACCTCTTCTCGTTCGACGTGGCCACCGGCCAGCCGACGAGCTGGTCGCCCCAGATCAACGGGGAGGTCTTCCGCACCCTCTACATCGCCCCCTACCTGTACGTCGGCGGGTCGTTCACCGCCGCGGACGGTGTCTCGGGTCGCCTCGTGCGCTACCGCGTCGACTCGGGCACGCCCGTCATCGACACCACGTGGAGCGCCGCAGGGGGTCAATGCGCCCGTGAGCGACCTCGAGCACGTCGGCGGGCGGCTGCTGGTCGCCGGCAACTTCAACAAGAAGCTCGTCGCCCTGGACCCGGCGACGGGTCGTGACACCGGCTACATCAACCTCCCGATCACCGGGAGCGTCAAGGTGAACGGCGCCGGGCCGGTCTCGGTCTACCGGATCGCGGTCAGCCCGGACGGCAGCCGGCTGGTCGCGATCGGCAACTTCACCACGGTCGGCACGGCGAGCCGCGCCCGTGCCTTCATGCTCGACCTCGGCGCGAGCTCCGCCACGGTGGCATCGTGGTACTACGGCCCGTTGGTCAACAACTGCCGGGCCAACTCACTGCGGGCGCAGCTCCGCGACGTCGACTTCAACCCCACCGGGTCCTACTTCGTGATCGTGGCGACCGGCTTCCTGCCCCTCTCGGGAGGCGTCGGCCGGGACATCTGCGACGCGGCCGCCAGGTTCGAGACCAACGTCTCGAACCCGACCCGGCCCACGTGGATCAACTACACCGGAGGCGACACGCTGCACTCGGTGGCGGTCACCGGGCCGGCGGTCTACGTCGGTGGGCACCAGCGATGGCTCGACAACCCGTTCGGTACGAACTCGGCCGGTCCGGGTGCGGTCTCGCGCGAGGGGATCGGCGCGATCGACCCGGTCAACCGGCAGGGCGTTGCCGTGGAACCCGGGCAAGACCCGCGCGACCGGGACCAAGTTCATCTACGCGACCCCTGCCGGGATCTGGTACGGCTCCGACGGTCGCCGGTTCGCGGGCGCGGTCCACGACTCGATCGCCTTCACGCCACTGCCCTGATGAATTGACCGTTGTCGGGGGCTCAGCCGCGTCGCTGCACGCCCACGATCACCAGCGCGACGCCGAGACCGGCGACGATGGAACCGATGATGGTCCAGGTCTCCGAGCCGGACATGAAGCTGCCGCCGACGTACCCGAGGCCCTGGAAGGTCCACAACCCGCCGAAGACCGCCATGATGACGCCGATCACGATGGCGAGCTGGCGACCCATCAGGAGAGCTCGCGCTTGAGGATCTTCCCGGTGGCCGTCATCGGCATCTCGTCGACGAACTGCACGATGCGGGGATACTTGTAGGACGCGAACTGCTCCTTGCCCCAGGCCACGAGGTCGTCCTCGGAGACGTCGTCGTGGTCCTTGTCCCGGATGACCACGGCCTTGATCTCCTCGCCGTGGCTCTCGTGGGGTACGCCGATGACGGCGGCCAGCGAGACCGCCGGGTGCTCCATCAGCACCTCCTCGAGCTCGCGCGGGTAGACGTTGTATCCGCCGCGGATGATCATGTCCTTGGAGCGGTCGACGATGTAGAACCAGCCGTCCGCATCCTTCTTGCCGAGGTCGCCGGACCGGAACCAGCCGTCGTGGATCGCCTCGGCGGTGGCGTCGGGTCGCGCGTAGTAGCCCTTCATGATGTTGGGACCCTTGATCGCGATCTCGCCGACCGTGTCCGGGTCGTCGTCGGCGTCGGTCCAGTCGGGGTTGATGAGCTTCATCTCGACGCCGGGGATCGGGCGACCGATGGAGCCGACCCGGACCTCCTCCCCCAGCGGCGAGAAGCTCGCGACGGGTGAGGTCTCGGACAGCCCGTAGCCCTCGAGGATCACCACGCCGAACCGCTTCTCGAACTCCTTGTGGACCTCGACCGGGAGTGCCGATCCGCCGGCGGCCGCGACCCGCAGGTTGGCCGCGAGCTCCTTCACGTCGACCCCGGAGTCGTCGAGGGCCCCGAGCAGTCCCCAGTACATGGTCGGCACGCCGGCGAAGAAGGTGACCTGCTCCTTCGCCATCGTCTTCAGCGCCGCGTCGGCCTCGAAGCGCGGCAGCATGACGACCGTGCCGCCGTACGCGAAACCGCCGTTCATGATCACGGTCTGGCCGAAGGAGTGGAACAGCGGCAGCACGCAGAGGTAGGTGTCGGGGTTGTCCTCGTCGGCGCCGAACAGCGCCTCGCCGGTCAGGGCGTTGGAGTGCATGTTGCGGTGCATCAGCTCGGCGCCCTTGGGCTGACCGGTGGTGCCCGAGGTGTAGAGGATGACGGCGGTGTCGTCGTCGTCGGTCTCGACGGTGTCGAAGGTCGGCGGCTGGCCCTGCAGCGCCGGCACCCAGCGTCTCGGTGCCCTCGATCGGCGAGGGGGCGGCGGGGTCGACGGTGATCACGAGGAAGTGCTCGCAGCCCGTCGGTCTGGCTGAAGCCCTCGTGGCCCGCCTGCCCGATCGGCAGCTCGGCGGTGCCCTCGAAGCAGAGGTAGGCCTTCGCGTCCGAGTCCGCCAGGTGGTAGGCGACCTCGCGCCCCCTGAGCAGCACGTTGAGCGGTACGACGGTCGCGCCCGCCTTGAGGATCCCGTAGTAGACGATCGGGAAGCAGGGCAGGTTGGGACAGCTCAGCGCCACCTTGTCGCCGGGCTGGATGCCGCGGGAGACGAGCAGGTTGGCGACCTGGTTGGCGGCGCCGTCGACCTGCGCGTAGGTCAGTCGCGTGTCGCCCAGCGACGAGACCACGGCCTCCCGGTCGCCGTACTTCCGGGCGGAGTTCTCCAGCAGGCTCGCGAGGTTCAGCATGAGCCGACCCTAGACGGAGGGGCGGGCACGACGACAGGGCCGGTTCAGCGCTGGAGGCGTCCCCGGGTCAGGATGTCGCCGACCCTGCCCAGGTCGTGGCGGATCGCCGGGCCGGCGAGCCTGCCGGCCGCCTTGACCGGCACCGACCAGGCGCCCGTGCCGCTGAGGCTGCCGCGGGCGTCGACCCGGCACCCGATCGACACGGCCGTGAAGCGCAGCGCGAGGGTCGCCGTGACGCCTCGCCAGTGACCGACCTCGGACCACACCTTGAACGGCACCATCTCGGTGATCTCCATGGTGGGCCGCATCGCGACCATGGTGTTGTCCCGCCAGGTCATGCCGACCCGCGGCTCACCCCGGTCGAAGAGGGTCACCGACAGCAGCGAGGACTGCCACTCGGGGCGGTTGCGCGGATCGGCGAGGTAGCGGAACACCTTCTCCGGCGGATGGGGGACGTCCACCTGGGCGGTGAACTCCACGGTGGTCAGAACGTCTCCCCGGTGAGGAGCTCGTAGGCCTCGACGTAGCGGCTCCGGGTGCGGGCGACGACCTCGTCCGGCAGCGGCGGCGGCGGGCTGTCGGAGTCCTTGTCCCAGCCCGGACTCGGGCGAGAGCAGCCAGTTCCGCACGATCTGCTTGTCGTACGACGGCTGCGACCGTCCGGGCTGCCACTGGTCGGCCGGCCAGAACCGTGAGGAGTCCGGGGTCAGCACCTCGTCGGCCAGCACGATCGTGCCGTCCGGCCGTCGGCCGAACTCGAGCTTGGTGTCGGCCAGGATGATGCCGCGCTCGCGGGCCATCCGCTCGGCCCGGTCGTAGACCTCCAGCGTGAGCCGCCGCAGCTCGGCGGCGACCTCGGCACCGACGGTGTCGACGACCGCGTCGTAGGAGACGTTCTCGTCGTGGTCGCCGAGGTCGGCCTTGGTGGCGGGCGTGAAGATCGGCTCCGGGAGCCGGTCGCCGTCGGTCAGGCCGGCGGGCAGCGCGATGCCGCAGACCTCGCCGGTGCGCTGGTAGTCGAGCAGGCCGGAGCCGGTGAGGTAGCCGCGGGCGACGCACTCGACCGGGAACATCTCGAGCCGCTCGCAGACCACGGCGCGGCCGCGGAACTCCTCCGGCACGTCGGTCGAGACCACGTGGTGGGGCACCAGGTCCTCGAGCTGGGCGAACCACCACAGCGACATCCGGGTCAGGATCTCGCCCTTGTCGGGGATCAGGCTGTCCAGGACGTGGTCGAAGGCGCTGATCCGGTCGCTGGCGACCATCAGCAGCCGACCGTCGGGGAGGGCGTAGAGGTCACGCACCTTGCCGGAGTGGAGGTGCTCGAGGGTCACGTGGCCGACCCTACTGGGACTCGAGGAGGTGCTTGAGGCGTGCCAGGTCCTTGGTCGTCGCCCGTCGCATCGCCCGCGCCATCAGCGGGGCGGCCACCCCGGCGAACCCGACGGGTTGCCACGGTTGCGCAGCGTCATCCGGGTTCCGCCGTCCGCCGACGGCTCCCACGTGTAGGTCGTCTCCATCGGGAACGGGCCGTCGGCGGTGCGCATCACCAGCCGCTCCCCCGGCACCAGCTCGACCACCTCGTAGGTGTAGGCGAGCCGTCGCCCGAGGAACTGCGCCACGAAGTCCATCCGGGACCCCTCCCGGACCGGCGGCTCGGTCTGCCAGGTGACCTGACGGATGTTGGCGTACCACTCCGGGGCGTTCGTCGGGTCCCCGGCGTACGCCGCGACCTCGTCGACCGGTCGGGCGATCTGGGTCTCCACCTGCACGTCGACGGTCACGTCTGAGCCTAGGCGAGGCTGTCGGCGACCCCGGGGGACAGCCAGCTGATCCATGCGAAGGATCATCCGGAACGGGTGATGCCCGGGCTCCGAATCCGGTGCCGTACGTTGCACGGGACACAGGGGGAGACATGAATCGACTCGCACCGGCCTTGACCGCGCTGCTGATCGGCATCACCGGACTCACCGCGGCGGCGGCGGCCGACCCAGCCGCGCCCGGCGCCGCGGGTGTGGGCGATCCCTACTTCCCGCGGGCCGGCAACGGTGGCTACGACGTCGCCCACTACCGGCTGTGGCTCGACTACGACCCGGAGACCGACCGGCTCGAGGGAACCGCGCGGATCCGGGCCGCGGCGACCCAGGCTCTCTCCAGCTTCAACCTCGACCTCGACGGCCTCGAGGTGCGCTCGATCACGGTCGACGGCTCGGCGGCGACGTGGACCCGCGACCGTGGCGAGCTCACGGTCACCCCGGCGGGACCGCTGAGCCAGGACCAGACGTTCACCACGGTGGTGGGGTACGACGGCGTGCCGGTTCAGCTGCGCTACGGCCCCGGCGTGATCCCCACCGACGACGGGGCCCTCGATCCTCGGCGAGCCGCAGGGGGCGTCCAGCTGGTTCCCGGTCAACGACCACCCGATCGACAAGGCGGCCTACACCGTCTCGATGACCGTGCCGGAGGGACTCGAGGCGATCGGCAACGGTGCCCTCGAGGGCGTCCGCACCGAAGCCGGGGCCTCCACCTGGACGTGGAACGCCGAGGAGCCGATGGCCCCCTACCTGGCCACCGTGTCCATGGGTGAGTTCCTCGTCGACAGCTACCAGGCCGATCGGCCTGCGCTTCTGGGACGCGATCGACCCCGACCTGTTCGAGAACCCGGCGCCCGCTCCGCACACCGGCTCCCAGTACGCGTGGTCGCAGCTGACGGGCGAAGGCCCGTCGTACAAGCGGCTCTCGCAGGAGCATCACCGTGCCCGACCGGGGGCGCGGACCTCTCGTTCTGGGTGGACCGGAACACCGAGGCGGACTGTGACTACCTGTTCGTCGAGGCCCACCCGCGTCGGCTCGCCCAAGTGGACGACGCTGCCGGACGAGAACGGTCACACCAGCCGGGACACGGGTTTCAGCTGCCCGCACTGGCATGCCGACCACCCGTTCCTGGAGCACTACCAGGCCGCAGCCAACGGCGGGCTGCGTCCCGACCGGCGACACGGGCAAGTGGTGGGCGGCCACCGGCGAGAGCGACGGGTACGAGCAGTGGCAGGTGGACCTGTCCCGCTACGCCGGGCACCAGGTCAAGGTCGCCATCAGCTACGCCAGCGACTTCACGTTCCAGGAGGCCGGCGTCTTCGTCGACGACGTCGCGGTCTCCACGGGCGAGGGAACCACCTCCTTCGAGGACGACGGCGACACCCTCGACGGGTGGAAGGTGCCCGGATCCCCCGCGCGGCAGCGCCGAGAACGAGAACGACTGGACCGCCACCACCGCCGTGGAGCTCGAGCCGCTCGGCGAGGACATCCAGGCCTCCCTCGACCGGCAGCCCGAGATGATCCGGTTCATGGAGTCGAGGTTCGGTCCGTACCCGTTCTCGACCGCCGGCGGCGTGGTCGACGACGAGGACGCCGGCTTCGCGCTGGAGAACCAGACCCGCCCGGTCTACTCACCGGTGTTCTGGGAGTTCGGCGCCGGCGACTCCGTCGTGGTCCACGAGATCGCCCACCAGTGGTACGGCGACGACGTCGCCGTCCAGCGGTGGCGCAACATCTGGCTCAACGAGGGCTTCGCCAGCTACGCCGAGTGGCTGTGGTCTGAGGAGGAGGGCCTCGGCACCACCCAGGAGATCTTCGGGGCCTTCTACAACGACATCCCGGCGAAGGACCCGTTCTGGAAGCTGCGGATCGGCAACCCCGGACCGGCCCGCCTGTTCGACGGTGCCGTCTACGGCAGGGGGGCGATGACCCTCCAGGCGCTGCGCAACGTGGTCGGCGACCAGGCGTTCTTCGAGGTGCTGAGGACGTGGGCCGCCCGAGACGACAACGGCTCGACCGCGGAGTTCAGGGCGCTCGTCCGAGAGCGTCGCGGGGCGACAGCTCGACAAGCTGTTCGACGCCTGGTTGTTCACGGGCACGCAAGCCCCACATCGGGCTCGGCGGTGCTGGTCGCGCTGCGGTGTCGGCCGGGGCCGGCGACCGGGCGGCGGCGAAGCAGGCGCTGGTCAGCCTGGCCCTGTGGGAGCACCTGCGGTAGGGCTCCGGCGTCAGAGGATCGCGCCGGGCGAGTACGCCGCGGCCCGGGGTGGCGCGCCACGAGCGCCTCGACGGCCCGGACGACGGCCTGGGTCTGGGCGACCGCGGCGCCGGTGAAGCCGATCGGCTCGGCGACGAGGGCGTCGATGTCGGCGCGGGTGAGGCCGAGCCGGTCGTCGGCGGCGAGCCGGTCGAAGACGTCGTTGTCGGTCTGGCCCTGCCGCATCGCCAGGGCGGTGCCGACGGCCGCCTGCTTGATGGCCTCGTGCCCGGCCTCGCGACCGACCCCGCGGCGTACGGCGGCCATGAGCACCTTCGTCGTGGCCAGGAACGGGAGGTAGCGGTCGAGCTCGCGCTGGATCACGGCCGGGAAGGCGCCGAACTCGTCGAGCACGGTCAGGAACGTCTGGAACAGGCCGTCGGCGGCGAAGAACGCGTCGGGCAGCGCGACCCGGCGTACGACGGAGCAGGAGACGTCGCCCTCGTTCCACTGGTCGCCGGCGAGCTCGCCGACCATCGAGAGGTAGCCGCGGGTGATGACGGCCAGCCCGTTGACGCGCTCGCAGGAGCGGGTGTTCATCTTGTGGGGCATCGCGCTCGAGCCGACCTGGCCCTCGGCGAAGCCCTCGGTGACCAGCTCGTGACCGGCCATCAGCCGGATCGTGGTGGCGAGGTTGGACGGCGCGGCGACCAGCTGCACGACGGCGGAGAGGACGTCGAAGTCGAGGCTGCGCGGGTAGACCTGCCCGACGCTGGTCAGCACCCGGTCGAAGCCGAGGTGGGCGGCGACCCGCTGCTCGAGCTCGGCGAGCCGGGAGGCGTCGCCGTCGAGGAGGTCGAGCATGTCCTGGGCGGTGCCCATCGGGCCCTTGATGCCGCGCAGCGGGTAGCGGCGCCAGCAGCTCCTCGACCCGCTCGACGCCGACCAGCAGCTCGTCGGCGACGGTCGCGAACCGCTTGCCGAGGGTGGTGGCCTGGGCGGCGACGTTGTGGGAGCGGCCGGCCATCACCGTCGTCTCGTGCTCGGCGGCGAGCCGGGCCAGCCGGGCGAGCGCCGCGACCGCGCGGTCCCGCAGCAGCGCCAGCGACTGCCGCACCTGCAGCTGCTCGACGTTCTCGGTCAGGTCGCGGGACGTCATCCCCTTGTGGATGTGCTCGTGCCCGGCCAGCGCGCAGAACTCCTCGATCCGCGCCTTCACGTCGTGGCGCGTCACCCGCTCGCGGGCGGCGATGGAGTCGAGGTCGACCTTCTCGACGACCTCCTCGTAGGCCTCGACGACGCCGTCGGGGACGTCGACGCCGAGGTCGCGCTGCGCCCGCAGCACGGCGATCCAGAGGCGGCGCTCGAGGACGATCTTGTGCTCCGGCGACCAGATGGCGACCAGGTCGGCCCCGGCGTAGCGGGTGGCGAGGACGTTGGGAAGTCTCGAGACGCTCACTGCGTTCGCTCCTCGACCACCGGGGTGGCCGCCTTCGCTGCGATGTCGGTGCGGTGCTGGGCTCCGTCGAAGTCTACGGCGGAGACGCCGGAGTACGCCGCGTCGCGGGCGGCCGTGAGGGTGGCGCCGGTCCCGACGACCGCGAGCACCCGGCCGCCGGCGGTGACCAGGTCGCCGGCCGCCTCGGCGGTGCCGGCCTGGATGACGTGGACGCCGTCGAGCGCCTCCGCCGCGTCGACGCCGGTGATGACGTCGCCGCTCGACGACGACTCCGGATAGCCGCGGCTGGCCATCACCACGGCGACCGCGGCGCCCGGCTTCCAGTCGGGCGGGTCGACGTCGGCCAGGGTGCCGGTCGCCGCGGCATGGAGCAGCGGCGCCAGCGGCGAGTCGAGGAGGGCGAGCAGCGGCTGCGTCTCCGGGTCGCCGAAGCGGGCGTTGAACTCGACGACGCGGGTGCCGCGGCTGGTGAGCGCCAGCCCGGCGTACAGCAGGCCCGTGAAGGGGGTGCCGCGGCGGGCGAGCTCGTCGACGGTCGGCTGCAGGACGTCGCGCAGCACCTCCGCGACCAGGCCGTCGGGCGCCCACGGCAGCGGCGTGTAGGCGCCCATGCCGCCGGTGTTGGGACCCGCGTCGCCGTCGAAGATCCGCTTGAAGTCCTGCGCCGGCTGCAGCGGGTAGACGGTGGCGCCGTCGGCCCGGTTCCAGCCGCAGATCGCGAACAGGGACACCTCGGGTCCGTCGAGGAACTCCTCGATCACGACCCGGTCGCACGCCGCAGCGTGGGCCAGCGCGGCTCCGCGGTCGTCGGTCACCACCACGCCCTTGCCGGCGGCCAGCCCGTCGTCCTTCACGACGTACGGCGCCCCGAACTCGTCGAGCGCCGCCTCGGCCTCCTCGCGGGTGGTGCACACGCGGGCGGCGGCGGTGGGGACGCCGGCCGCGCTCATCACGTCCTTGGCGAACGCCTTCGACCCCTCGAGCTGCGCGGCCTCGCGGGTCGGACCGAAGCAGGCGATCCCCCGCTCCCGGACCGCGTCGGCGACGCCCTCGACCAGCGGCGCCTCGGGCCCGACCACGACCAGGTCGACGGCCAGCTTCTCGGCCAGCGCCGCGACGTCGTCACCGGACATCGGGTCGACGTCGTGGAGCGTGGCGACCGCGGCGATCCCCGGGTTGCCCGGCGCCGCGTGGACCTCGGGCCCCCCGGGGTCGAGGGACAGGGCGCGGGCGAGCGCGTGCTCGCGGCCGCCGGTACCGATCACGAGGGTCTTCACGGGCCGCCAGCCTAGCCATCGCCTGTAACGCCCGGTTATCCCCTGTTCACCACCTGTTGCAGCAGGGTGGGAACAATCGGTAACACGGCGTTACAGCTGACAAGGCCGGCCGCTCACGGCGTCCGGCGGCGGACGGACTCGGTGTAGGCGCCGCGGCGGTAGAGCAGGATCGGGTCGGCGGAGAGCTCGATGCCGTCGACGGTGCGGGTGGGGTCGAACACCGTCGGGGACCCGCCGGCCTCGGGGTCCTCGGCCTCGCCGGTCACCTCGAGCCGCCCGGCCAGCACCTCGCGGGCACCCTTCCACGCGGTCGTCACGTCGTCCGGGTCGTGGCCCTCGCCGGCGACCTGGACCCACACCTCGTGCGTGACCGGGCCGCGAGCGAGCCGGGCGGCGATCTCGGCCGCCAACCGGTCGCGGCCGGTGAAGGTCTCCTCGAGCCGGTCGGCCGACGTGGCGGTCGGCCGGAACACGTAGCGGACCCAGGTCCGCCGGCCCTCGGCGTCGAGCCAGCCGTAGGCGTGCAGCGGGTAGTAGGCGGGCTCGGCGAAGCTGTGGTGCGGCTTGAGCCCGCTCAGCGACCTGACCATGCTCGGGAGCAGCCGCGGGTGGCGCAGCAGCCACAGCGGGAACGTCTTCGCCTTCACCGACGCCTCGGCGATCCGGACGAACTCCGCCGGGTCCTGCGTCGGGAAGGCCGGGGCGGTCTGGCCCAGCAGGTCGAACGGCTGACCGTCGTTCGCCGGTGAACTTCACCGCCATGCCGCGGATGTCGGGCGCCGTGTCGCGGGTCCGGACGTTCCCCGACGCCGTGGACCACCGCAGCAGCACCGGGCGCGGGCTGCCGTCGAGGTGACCGGCCCGGCACATCGCCGCCGCCTCGGGGGTCGCGGTGAACGTGCCGGCGTAGAACCGACCCTTGGCGTGCAGGGTCCGGTGGCCGTCGGGCCCGCCGAACGCCGCACGCAGCCGGTCGATGGCCTCCCGTGGATCCAGCACCGTCGGAGACTACGGGCTCAGTCGTCGTGCACGACCAGTGTCTGCTCGCGGCCCGGGCCGACGCCGACGCCCCAGATCCGGGTGCCGGACATCTCCTCCAGCGCCTGCACGTACTTCTGGGCGTTGTCGGGCAGCTCGCCGAACGACCGGCAGCCGGAGATGTCCTCCCACCAGCCGTCGAGGTACTCGTAGACCGGGGTCGCGCGGGCGAACTCGCTCTGCGTCATCGGCATCTCGTCGTGGCGGACACCGTCGACGTCGTAGGCGACGCAGACCGGCACCCGCTCCCAGCTCGACAGCACGTCCAGCTTGGTGAGGAACAGGTCGGTGAGGCCGTTGACCCGGGTGGCGTAGCGGGCGATGACCGTGTCGTACCAGCCGCACCGGCGGTCGCGTCCGGTCGAGACGCCGACCTCGCCGCCGACCTTCCACAGCTTCTCGCCGTCGGCGTCGAAGAGCTCGGTCGGGAACGGACCGGAGCCGACCCGGGTCGTGTAGGCCTTGATCACGCCGATGACGCGGTCGATGCGGGTCGGGCCGACGCCCGCGCCCGTGCACACCCCGCCGGCCACCGGCGAGGACGACGTCACGAACGGGTAGGTGCCGTGGTCGACGTCGAGCATCGTGGCCTGGGCGCCCTCGAACAGCACGGTCTGGCCCTCGTCCAGCGCCAGGTTGAGCATCAGCGAGGTGTCGCGGACCATCGGCTCGAGCCGGTCGGCGTACGACAGCAGCTCCTCGACGACGGCGTCGAGCTCCACCGCCCGTCGGTTGTAGACCTTGGCGAGCACGTGGTTCTTGAGGTCGAGCGCGCCCTCGACCTTGTCGCCGCAGCAGCGCCTCGTCGAAGAGGTCGGCGATGCGGATGCCGAGCCGGTTGACCTTGTCGGCGTACGTCGGGCCGATGCCGCGCCCGGTGGTGCCGATCTTGTTCGCGCCGAGGAAGCGCTCGGTGACCTTGTCGACGGTCACGTGGTACGGCGCGATGACGTGGGCGTTGGCCGAGACGACCAGCCGCGCCTCCACGCCGTTGACGCCGCGCGCCTCGAGCCCGTCGATCTCGCGGAAGAGTGCCTCCGGGGACACCACGACGCCGTTGCCGATCACCGAGGTCGCACCCGGCGTGAGGATGCCCGAGGGCAGCAGGTGGGTGGCGTACTTCTCGCCGTTCACGACGATGGTGTGGCCGGCGTTGTGGCCGCCGCTGGTGCGGACCACGAAGTCGATGGTGTCGGTGGTGGCGAGGAGGTCGGTGGCCTTCCCCTTGCCTTCGTCGCCCCACTGGGCGCCGAGGACGATGATGGCCGGCATCAGGCCCGCCTTCCTGGTTCGGGATCAGGAGCAGCACCGAGACGAGCGTCGAGCCCCGGCGGCAACAACCGCTACGGGGCTCTTGCGGCCCGAGGCTACCAAAGTGGGGGATCCGCGGCCGTCGGCCGTGGACTAGTGTCCAGCCCGTGGAGTCGTGCCTGGTGATCACCAACGAGGGCGCCGGGACCGCCGACGAGGAGAGCCTCCAGCTCGCGCTCGACGTCCTCCAGGCGCGTGCCTCGGTCGAGGTCGTCGCCACCTCCAACCCCGGCGAGCTGGACAGCGTGCTGCACCGCGCCGGTTCCCGCCGGATCGTGGTCGCCGGTGGCGACGGCAGCCTGCACGCCGTGGTCGCGGCGCTGCACCGGCGCAACGACCTGGCCGAGAGCGTGCTCGGCCTGATCCCGCTCGGGACCGGCAACGACTTCGCCCGCTGCATGGACATCCCCCTCGACCCCGAGGAGGCGGCTGCGCTGATCCTCGACGGCGAGGTGCGTCGGGTCGACGTCATGGTCGACGAGCTCGGCGGCATCGTGGTCAACAACGTCCACGTCGGCGCCAGCGCGCAGGCCAGCCGGCGCGGCCACCGGTGGAAGGAGCGGCTCGGCTCGATCGGGCTCGGCAAGGTCAACCTCGGCAAGCTGGGCTACCCGATCGGTGCCTTCCAGGCGGCGTTCATGCCGCCGCAGATCCGGCTGCGGATCGAGGTCGACGGCACGGTCGTGTGCGACGTCGACGAGCCGGTGCTGATGGTCGCGATCGGCAACGGCACCAGCGTGGGCGGCGGCGCCGAGCTGACCCCGGAAGCCGATCCCGAGGACGGCCGGGTCGACGTGATGATCTCGCGCTCGGTCGGGCCGCTGGCCAAGTTCGGGTACGCCGTCGGGGTGGCACGGGCCCGGCACCACGAACGGGACGACGTGCAGTACCTCCGGGCTTCCTCGGTGACCGTGTCCGGCGAGAGCTTCTTCTGCGCGGCCGACGGCGAGATCTCCGGGCCGGAGCGGCGTCGCAGCTGGCGGGTCGTGCCCGGCGCCTACTCGATGCTGCTCCCCTGACCGGTCACAGCCACCCGCGCCGTACCGCCTCCACCCCCGCCTGGAAGCGCGAGTCGACGCCGAGCTCGGTCATCATCACGGCGACCCGGCGACGGACCGTGCGCAGGCTGATCCCGAGGCTGCGGGCGATCTCCTCGTCCCTGGCGCCGTGCGCGAGCTCGCGCAGCACGAAGTCGTTCAGCTCCGGCCGGTCGCCCCGCTCCTGCCCGGACGCCGGGCAGCGGGCTGGCCTGCTCCCACAAGCGCCTCGAACCACAGCGTGAGCGCGTGGACGAGTCCCGGCTGCCGGACCAGGGACCGCGGCTCGTCGGCGAAGCCCAGCGGCTCCGGGAGCACGGCGTGGGTGGCGCCGATGATGAACATCCGGGTCGGGCAGCTCCGGCAGCAGCCGGATCTGCTCGCCCACCGACGCGCGCAGCTCGAGCGTCGGCCGCGCCTCCGACCAGGCGCGGTAGGGGTAGATGGCGCGCGAGGCGCGGCCCTGCTGGACGGCCTCGCCGACCACCGCCGCCATCGCGTCCTCGCGGGGCTTGCGGAACTGGTCGGGCCGCAGCCACAGCAGGTCGCCGGCACTCTCGGTGATGAGGGCGTGCAGGAGGGGGACCGGGTTGCCGCCGGAGCTGATCTCGCCGTCGATGGGCTGCACTTCGAGCACCTCGCCCGGCTTCGGCCGCGCCGCCGGGGCGACCAGGTGCGGCAGCGCCCGCGCCACGCCCTCCAGCCGGGTCGTCGCCAGGGTGGCGGCCTGGGCGGTCTCGTGCAGCAGCAGGGCCACCGCCTCGGCCGGCGTGGCGACGTGGACCCGCGACGACTCGACCCGGACGATCCCCACCTCGAGGAGCGGGCGTACGTCGTGCAGCAGCTCCTCCGGCGTACGGAGCAGGGCGTGCGCGACCGACACCAGCTCGCGCCCGGACTGACCCAGCAGCCGCTCGTAGTCTCGTTCGACCCGCTTGGAGAAGCCGAGCGCGGACATGATCGACGGAGCCTGGAGCGCCATGTTGGCATGATAGTGCCAGCGGCAGTTCTTCCCTTATGGCACGGTCCTGTCAGTGGCACACTGAGCGGCGCGTGGCGCGGTCCGTGGGCCGCTGCATCGACCCACCGCGGGGGATGGGGTCGAGCGGTAGACGCGCCGAGGCGCCGGACTCCGGAGAGTCCGGCGCCGTTCGCGTTCCCGGGCTCGGGTAGTTTGACCACGCCCATCTGCCCGCCACCCGCAGGAGCTCCCGACCGATGGCACGAGGCCAGCAGGGCCCCCCGACCGACTGGGTCACCCGGGCCGCCGACGACGCCCTGCGCCACGCGCGCGAGGGCGAGACGATCACCTGCTCGTCGGGCGCCTCACCGTCCGGGCCGGTCCACCTGGGCAACCTGCGCGAGTTCCTGACGGTCCACTTCGTCGCCGACGAGCTGCGCCGCCGCGGGCTCCCGGTCCGCCACCTGCACGTGTGGGACGACTTCGACCGGTTCCGCAAGGTGCCGGCGGGGGTCGACGCCTCCTGGTCGGAGCACATCGGCCGGCCGCTCAGCGCCGTCCCCGACCCGTGGGACTGCCACACGTCGTGGGCCGAGCACTTCAAGGAGCCGCTGCGCGACGCCCTCCACGAGCTGGGCGTGGAGATGGAGGAGGTCTCGCAGACCGAGCGCTACCGGGCGGGCGTCTACCGCGACCAGATCCTCGCTGCGGTCCGGCACCGCGACGACATCGAGGCCGTGCTCGCGCGCCACCGCACCAAGGAGACCGACGTCCGAGGCCCCGGCCGACGACCTGGCGCGGTTCCCGTTCAAGGCCTACTGCCGCCAGTGCGGCCGCGACACGACCACCCCCTCGTCGTACGACGACGAGACGACCGACCTCGCCTACACCTGCTCCTCGTGCGGGTTCTCCGGCGTCACCAACCTGACGACGCAGGACGAGGGCAAGCTGGTGTGGAAGGTCGACTGGCCGATGCGCTGGGCCTTCGAGCACGTCGACTTCGAGCCGGCCGGCATGGACCACGCCACCCCCGGCTCGTCGTTCACCGTCGGCCACGAGCTGGTCGAGTCGGTCTTCGGGATGCCGCGGCCGTCGTGGTTCGGCTACGCCTTCGTCGGCTTCGCCGGCGTCCAGAAGATGTCGTCGTCGGCCGGCGGCGTGCCGACCGCGGCCGACGCGCTGCGCGTCCTGGAGGCGCCGATCCTGCGGTGGCTCTACGTGCGGCGCAGCTACAAGCAGGCCTTCGACATCGACTTCGGCCCCGAGGTGGTGCGGCTCTACGACGAGTGGGACGCCCTGGGTCGCAAGGCGGCGTCCGGCAAGCGCGACGGTGCCGTGCTCGCCCACGAGCGGGCCTCGGCGACCGCGACCGCCGGGCAGCTGCCGACCTCCCCGGTGACGGTGCCGTTCCGGGTGCTGTCGTCGGTGGCCGACGTGACCGCCGGGTCGTCGGCGCTGATCAGCACCGTCGTCGGCGACCTCGGCTACCCGCACGCCTCGGTCGACGACCTCGAGCCGCGGCTGTCGAAGGCGATGCAGTGGACGACGGAGTTCGTCCCGGCGGCCGACCGGACCACCGTCCGCGACCGCCCCGGACGCCACCGCGCTGTCGGCGCTCGGTCCGCAGGAGTCGGAGTGGGTGCGGCTGCTGCTCACCGGCCTGGTCGGCGACGACCTCGAGCTCGACGCGGTCACGGCCCTCGTCTACGGCGTACCCAAGCTGGCCCGCGGCCTCCCCCTCGACGCCCCTCCCACCGACGAGGTCAAGGCGGACCAGAAGGAGTTCTTCCGGCTGCTCTACCACCTGCTCGTCGACGCCGAGCGCGGCCCGCGCCTCCCCACCCTCATCGTCGCCCTCGGCCCGGAGAAGGTGCGTTCGCTGCTCGGCGGGTGAGGGGTTTCTGTTGCTTCTTGGCTAACTGGACCTCTGGTGTCGCTGCTGCGCCGCTGTAACGGCGCGGGAGCGACACCACGGATCCAGTTAGCCAGTCAGGCGACCGGACCTCAGCCGGCCGCCTTGTAGCGCCGCCCGCGCATCCGGGCAGCGAACTCGGCCTGCGCCGGGCGTCAGCTCGGAGCCGAAACGTCTGCTCGGTGACGGCGTGCTCGGCCAGCAGTCGCGGCGATCGCGCGCTCCCGGGCGGCGCCCCAGTGGTCGGCGTAGGTCAGCCGCGTCATGCCGAAGCCGTCCGCGCAGACCTCGCGCTGGCGTCGGCGCTCCTCCCACAGCAGCTGCTCCAGGTCGCGGTCGGCCAGCCCACCGTCCTCGATCGGTCGCGACTTGATCCGCCCGTCCGCCTCGATCAGGTGGCGACCGACGCGCAGGTCGACCCACGCCGATCCCGCTGGGGATCTGGACCGGGAACTGCGTCTCTGCCGTCCCCGAAGCCCGCCTCCGACCACCAGCTCTCGCGCCAACGTCTCGAGGACGGACTCGGCACCGGGGTCGGCATCCTCGACCACGGCGTTCACCGTGAGGCTGAACGGCCACCCCGCCATCTCGGATGCCGCGGCCGCGCAGCTCGGCTCGAGACACCCCCAGCTGCATCGCGCCGTCCGCAGCGACCAGACCCGCGCGGTAGCCGTGCTCTCGCGCGAGGTCGGCGACCGTTCGCGGGATGTCGAGCACCGTCAGCCCGTCGACGTCACGTGCACGCGGCCGTCGCCGTACTGCGCGCCGTGATGGTCGGACCCCGGCACTGGGTCCGCGTCTGCCCGCATGTCCACGCGAGTGATGTGAACGCCGGCGTCTGTGCGGATGCAACAGGGGCATCCGCTGCACGCAGCGGCGAGCCGAGTCGTGGCTGAACACGTGCGGCATCACGCACGTCAGCTGTGCAGCTCGCACGGATCCGCGCCAGCGGCCGCTCCGGTAGAACTCGTCCCACGACTCCCACAGCTCGCGCGGTCGTGTAGACCCCGCGCCTGCACCGGGACCAGGCCGCCCGCGCGGACCCAGCCGGCGATCACCTCGACTGCGACGCCGAGCTCGCGCAGCGCGGCAGCAGTGACCAGCCCCGCCACTCCGCGCCACCGCCGCTCGCATCCGCGCTCTCCATGCGGCCACGGTCGGCGGTGACCGCCCGTTCGCCGGGCCGCGTCGGCGAGTCCTGTGGATAACCGCGCCGACGGCCGGCTCTGTGGACGCGTGGTCGGCGCGGCCGGCTGACCTCGTCGGGCTAACGGGACCGTGCGTGTCGCTCCCGCGCCGTTGTAACGGCGCGGGAGCATCACCGAGGTCCGTTAGCCAAACAGCCGATCACCCAGCGGGAGGAGCTCGGCGGCGGCCTCGGGGGAGGAGTCGCGGAGGAAGGTGGCGCAGCGGTCGGCCTCGTCGGTCTCGCCGATGGCCCGGGCGGCGAGGGCGAGGAGGGCGAGGCAGCGCAGGAAGCCGCGGTTGGGCTCGTGGGACCACGGGACCGGGCCGTGGCCCTTCCAGCCGTTGCGGCGCAGCAGGTCGAGGGAGCGGTGGTAGCCGACCCGGGCGTAGGCGTAGACGGCCACGTCGTCGGCCTGCTCCTCGGCGGCCTGGGCGGCGAGGGCGGCCCAGGCGATCGGCGAGGCGGGGTGGCGGCGTACGACGTCGACGGGGGCGGTGCCCTCGACGAGCTCGGTCGCAGCCGGGTCCTCCGGCAGGTGGGTGGGCGGCGGTCCGGCCATCAGGTCGACGTGACTCATGCCCCCAGCCTGCCACCCACGCCGATCAGTAGGCTCGCCGCCATGACCGACCCGGACCTCGACGCCAGCCTCGCCCAGGACATCGACGCCTGCTGCCGCCTGAGCGGCGAGTTCACGTTGCGCTCGGGGCAGGTGTCGCACGAGTACTTCGACAAGTACCTCTTCGAGTCCGACCCGGCCCTGCTGCAGCGCGTGGTCGAGCGGCTGGTCCACCTGCTCCCCGCCGACACCGAGCTGCTGGGTGGCCTCGAGATGGGCGGCATCCCGATCGCGACGATGCTGAGCGCGCGCACCGGCCTGCCGGCGCTGTTCGTGCGCAAGGAGGCCAAGACCTACGGCACCTGCAAGCTGGCCGAGGGACCGGACGTGAGCGGTCGACGGGTGACGCTGGTCGAGGACGTCGTCACGACCGGCGGAGCGGTGCGCGACGCGACCCGGGCCCTGCGGGAGTACGGCGCCGTCGTGGAGCACGTCGTGTGCGCGATCGACCGCAGCCCGGCCGGGGAGAACCCGCTGGCCGACGTGGGCCTCGAGGTGCGTCCGGTGCTGACCAAGGCGCAGCTGGACGCGGCCCGCGGCTAGATCGCCTGGCGCGCCTCGCGGCGGTGCTTCCACCACTCGTAGACGATCGGGACCAGCGAGAACGCGAGGATCAAGATGATGGCCTTGTCGATGTTCTCGCCCAGGCCCGGGAACGCCGAGCCGAGGAAGTAGCCGAGCAGCGTGATGCTCAGGACCCAGAGCACCGCGCCGACCGCGCTCCACAGGAAGAACCTGGTCCGCGACATCCGGGTGACGCCCGCGACGACCGTGATGTAGGTCCGCACGAACGGCACGAACCGGCCGATGACCAGCGCCTTGTTGCCGTGCTTGTCGAAGAACGCGGAGGTCTGGTCGAAGTACTTCCGCTTCAGGATCCGGCCGTTCCGCTCGTACAGCGGCGGGCCGATCGCGCGTCCGATCTCGTAGCCCGCGACGTTGCCGAGGAACGCGGCCGCGGTGAAGAGCACGAGCGCGAAGACCAGGTCGACGCCCGGCGGCCCGGGCACCACGTCGACCCGCTCCCCCGCGATGAACAGTCCCATCGCGAACAGCAGGGTGTCACCGGGCAGGAAGGGGAAGAACAGCCCGCACTCGATGAAGATGATGACCAGGCTCAGCCAGAACAGCTGGTCGCCGAAGTTGTCGAGCAGCCAGTTGGGGTCCATCCAGTCCATGCCGAGCAGCATCGGCTCGAGCAGGGAGATCATGCGGTCACGCTAGCGGTCACCCGGTTAGTGTCACCGTTCGTGGAGGCTGACGACGAACGCGCGCCGTACGACCCGATGCCCCACGGCCCGCCCGAGGTGGGGGTCGGGCCCTGGCCGGGCGCCTGGCCGACCGGGGAGCAGTACGACGAGCAGCTGCTGCGCGAGGGAGACCGCCGCAACGTCGTCGACCGCTACCGGTACTGGACGCTCGAGGCGATCCGGGCGGACCTCGACACCCGTCGCCACGACTTCCACGTGGCGATCGAGAACTGGCAGCACGACTTCAACATCGGCACGGTCGTGCGGACGGCGAACGCGTTCCTGGCCGCCGAGGTGCACATCGTCGGCAACCGGCGCTGGAACCGTCGCGGCGCGATGGTGACCGATCGCTACCAGCACCTCCACCACCACGCGACGCCGGCCGACCTGGCGGCGTACCTGCACGACCGGGGTGTGACCCTGCTCGGCATCGACAACCTGCCGGGCTCGGTGGCGCTCGAGACGGCCGAGCTGCCGCGCGCGGTGTGCTTCCTGTTCGGGCAGGAGGGGCCGGGGCTGAGCGAGGCGGCCCGCGAGACCTGTGACGGCACGCTCTCGATCGCCCAGTTCGGCTCGACCCGGTCGATCAACGCGAGCGCGGCCGCCGCGATCACGATGCACACCTGGATCCGGACCTACGCCGACGTCGCGGGGGCCGAGCACCTGGCGTGGCTGACGGAGTCCGGGCCGTCCAGCGGGTAGGTCTCGCGTGTGGGGCGCGCCACCGGACGGCCCGGCCGGCTACGCCGGGCCGCCCCCCGCGGCTGGCGCTGCCGGGTCCTCGGTTCCGGCGTCCTCGGCCGCGGGGTCCTCAGGGTCCTCGGGTCCTCGGGCGTCCTCGGGGTCCGATCCCCCGGAGTCTGGGTCGTCGACCTCGGGTGTCGGGAGCTCGACGAGCGGCTCCTCGTCCTCCACGACCGACAGCGAGTCGGCGCTCATGAGGGCCAGCGGACCCTCGCAGTCCCACGGAGTGTTCGGCGCGCGGCCACCGTTGCAGGTGTCGGTTCCGTTCCCGCCGATCATGATGTCCGGGGCGTTCCCGCCGAAGAGGGTGTCGTCGCCGTCCCCGCCCACCAGGCAGTCCTTGCCGTTGCCGCCGTGGATGATGTCGTCGCCACCGAGGCCGAGCACGATCGCCTTCCCGTTCCCGGCCCAGATGTCGTCGTCGCCCTCGGTGCCGAGGATCGTCTCCTGGTACTGCCCGAGGTCGCCGCACTCAGCCGGGATCGGCGGCTGGATCAGGCCCGTTCCGATCGAGATGGTGCCCACCGCCCAGTCCGTGAACGCGCCGGCGCCGGTCTGTCGGGCGGTGACCGTCAGCACGTCCACGTCGGCCAGCTCGCTGAAGCGGTAGTCGCTGCCCGGGGCCAGCTGGACCGAGACCGGGACATCGAGGTCGCTGCCGGGCTGCACGTCGCCACCGACCGGGACCGAGGCCCCGGGATCGAGGAGCGAGCAGTAGTCGAACCAGCCGCCGCCCAGCGACAGCTGCAGCGAACCACCGTCGATGGCGGACCAGGACCCGTCGAGGGCCTGCTCGCAGTAGGCGCTCCCGCCCTGCGGACGGAACTCGAGGGCGAGGTCTCCGGGAATGCTCCCGACGTAGGAGATGGGCAGGGTGTCGGTCTGCGGCACTCCTGGCAGCAGACCGGCGTACGAGAGCTCCGGGGCGTTCCCTCCCGGTAGCCCGAGCGCCACCCTGGCCGCGCCCACCTTGTTGTTCTCGACGGAGTCGAAGTCGGAGAAGGCGGCGTACGTCGAGCCGCCACCCGAGGCCGCGATCGCGGCCGAGACCGCCACGGCCGTGCCGGCGGCGGCGAACCTGCGCCGCCTAGCCGGAGACATGGTCGGCCTCGGTCTCGTCGCTGTCGCGCTGCGGCTGCGGTGCGGGTCGGGCGACGCCCGTCAGCACGCTGTCGGCGTCCCAGACCTCCACCCGGACCGGGTCCTGGGTCGCGAGCAGCTCGAGCGCCGCGGCCATGCCGTCGTCCGGTGGCACGATCAGCAGCGTCACGGTCTCCTCGTCCTGGTCGAGGAGCAAGGCACCCCACCGGCGTGCGAGGTCCGTGGGTGACTCGTCCGGCGGTGTGCGCAGCTGGGCCAGGGCTGCTGGCCGGCCGATGGCGACGCTGCGCTTCTCGCCGTCCCCCTTGCGGCGCCGGTCCTTCAACCCGCCACTCAGCTGGGTCACGGCGTACCCGCCCAGCAGGATCATCACGACCAGCGTGATCCCACCCTGCCCGTGCAGCCCGTCCCGGATCGCGCCGAGGTAAGGGACGTGGAACCAGACCTCACCCCGGACGGCGTCCGACGGGATCTGCTCCAGGTCGGCGGCGTCGTTGGCGTCGCCCTTGAACGTGAAGCTCAGGCCCTTGTCGTCGTCGTGGACCTCGGTGATCCGGTGGGTGATGAAGACTTCCTTGCCCTCCTCCACCTGGTAGGTGGCGACGTCTCCCACCTCGAGGGTGCGCGGATCGACCGGCCGCACGAGCGACCACGGAACCGACCGGAATCTCCGGGCGTCATGCTGCCGGTCAGCACGGTCATCGCCGCCCCTTGGGTCATGCCGTCGGCAAGACGACCACGACCACGATGGCGGCGAGCACCAGCGCGAAAGAACGAGCAGGACAAGCCGGACCGAGCCACCGCGCCAAGATTGCTCAGGAGGCGCTTCAGGTGAACGATCCGGACATGCCCTGCTCGCTTCTAGTCGCTTGTCACGCAGGCGGCGCGTAGCCGACCTGCTCCAGCGTGAAGCGAATGTCGAACTGACGTCGAGTCACCCTGTGCCCAGTTGTCGTCGTTGCCGAGCTCGTAACCTGGCTGATGTTCGCCGGCCATGTAGACGGCGTACCCGATGCAGATACCCTCACCCGGGCAGGCCAGGTCGCGACGTCACCGGCTCCGTCAGCTTGTAGGTGTTCCCTGCTCCGGCAGCGTGCGCACCGAGGTCTGCCCTGGTCGCTGGGCAGCACGCCTGGTGCCCACCCGAGCCGGAGTAGGTGGCGCGCTCGTGCTCGGTGACCTCCGGGTCGTAGGAGGTCTGGAAGTTGAGGAAGTGCGACGAACTCGCCGGAGTTCGGCAGTATCGTCGCAGTCCTGCGTCTCGAGGTCATCTTCCGAGTTCGGCTGTCACAGCCGTTCTCCTGGTCCGATCAGGTTGGTGAGCGTCACGCTCAGGTTGCCGGCGGGCACGGTGTCGCCGTGTCGGCTGGCCAACCAGATCATGCGGGTCAGCCGTGCCCACGCCAGGCGCCAGTTGATGGGCTCGACAGCCGGACTGTCGCCCGTCTGGTCGTTGAGGTTGAGCCGAGGAACCCGGCGCCGGCCCGGTTGCCGGTCATGTCGTCAGTCGCTCCAGCGCCGCGAAGGTGGTGCTGCCGGCGGCGAGCGCGACGACGGCGACGCCTGCGAGACTCCCCTTGATGAGCTTGCTGTTCATGTCTTCCCCTCTGATTGGCGCGGCCTGCGCCGCGTGCTCTGGACCTGTTCGACCACACCCCCTGCGTGACCGGGTCCGACCCAGAGGACGATCCCCCAGCGCCAGTCGGGGCTTCATCCCCAAAATTGTTGAAAAGGCCTTCGGCGCCTTCCGTGGCCGGTCGGGGCTCTGCTTCCCTGAGCCATCGAGAGAGGGAGACGGATGCGAGCACACCTGTGGGCCGCGCTCGTGGCGACCGGGATGGTGATCGCGGTCCCACTCAGCGCCGGCGCGAGCAGCGACATGCTGCGCACGCCGGACGGTGCACCGATGGCTTTCGAAAGACTGGCCCCGGGGATGGGCGGCTCGAACGAGGTCATCGTCACCAACCCCTCCGACGGCCCGGCGACGATCGCGCTGGAGATGCGGATCGCCGACGACCACGAGAACGGGTGCCTGAGGCAGGAGCTCGCGATCGAGGCGGACAGCTGCGACGACACCGGTGAGCTGGGCGACTGGCTCGACGTCACCATCTCGCGGGACGGTCAGCAGCTCTGGACCGGACCGATCAAGGACCTGGGCGAGCGGCAGCAGCTGGCGGGCTCGCTCGCAGCCGGGGGGTCGTGGGACCTCGAGATCGGGATCGAGATGCCGTTCGAGGCCGGCAACGACACCATGAGCGACCGGATCGACTTCGACCTGATCGCCCACGCCGCCACCGACACGGGAGAGAAGACCGACGTGCTCGGCATCCAGGGCTCGGCCCCGGGAGCAGAGGGCGTCGACACCGGCGTCGACGTACCGATCGCCGTGGACGCGGGGATGGAGCTGTTGGAGCTCGGCACGTCGACCGAGGCCGAGACGGAGCGCCTGATCACCTACGGCAGCCTCGGGCTCGTGCTGATCCTCGTGATCGGGCTGCTGGTCGTGGAGCGGAGACGCAACCGGCACTGAGGAGGAAGCGGCGGGACGTCACACGGACCGCGTGACGTCCCGCCCGGTCTCCCCCGAGCTCGTCTCAGCCGCGGCGGCGGCACTCCCGCAGGTCGACGGTCTTGCGCTGACCGCGGTCGATGAAGACCCGGGTCTCCTGCAGCACCTTGCCGCCCTTCTCGCAGGTGAGGGTGTAGGCCTCGCGCTTGCCCTCGGTGCGCTTGGTGACCGCGTCGAACAGGCCGGCGGTGAGGGTGTAGGTGGGTGAGGCGGAGGCGAAGTTGATGACGCGCAGCACGTAGGTGCCGGGCTCGGGAGCCGCGACCTGGGTCTGCTCCTTGGACCCGACGAAGTTGCCCGAGGAGGCGACCTCGACCAGCTTGTCGCCGTCCTTGCGGTAGACCTCGAGGTCGAGGTCGTCGGGGGTGGGCCAGTCGAGGGCCACGTCGAGGACCTCGGCGCTCTCGCCGACCACGAACTCGTGGTCGGTGTGGGAGTTGGGAGCGGGCGCGATGCCCTCGAAGGTCTCGGCCTTCAGCGGCTCGTCGGCCAGCACCTGGTAGGTGCGGGACTCGACGACCGGACGGGTCGACGGGTTGACCAACCAGGAGAAGCGACCGTGGGCGCCGACCTTGATCGCGGTGTCGATGCCGTCCTTGAACGAGCCCTCCCACGTGGGACTGCGGAAGGTCTTGGTGAGCCGGATCGTCGCACCCTTGGGGGCCTTGCCGGTCAGTACGCCGCTGAACTCGCGGTCGACGGCGTGCTCCAGGGCGATCAGGTAGGCCTCGCGGTTGCCCTGCCCGGCGTACTCGCCGGCGCCGAGGTACTCGTCGACGACCTCGGGGTACGGCGGGTGGAACTCGTTGGCGCCGATCTCGAAGGTGTAGCCGAAGCCGCCGGTGGCGTTGTAGCTGTAGTCCTCGGTGGTGCCGGTGGTGTCGTAGAGCTGCCAGCCGTGGATGTTGGCGTAGCCGTTCTGGGCGGACATCCGGGCGCCGAGCCGCTTGAGGCCCTTCTCATCCGGGGCGTTGCCGACCGGCTTGCCGTCGAAGCCGATCGTGCTCGGGTTGACGCCGTTGGGACGCAGCACCAAGTTGGAGAAGGTGTGGTTGGAGATCAGCATCGTGATCTGGCGACTGGTCACCAGGTCCTGGATGTTCTTGGTCTCCGGCTCCGAGAACGCCGAGGCGCCGCGGTAGGTCGGGTCGGGGTTCAGGTCGGAGGCACCGGGGCCACCCCAGAAGCCGCCGTAGTTGCGGTTGAGGTCGGTGCCGACGCCGTAGCCGCCGGGGCCGCGTGCGCCGCGCGCGCAGCTGCCGTCGGGGGTGTCCTCGCCGTCGACGACCCGGCAGTTCTTGCGCATGTACGCCGTGCCGGGGGTGGCCAGGATCGGGGCGGTGCCCCCGGCGGGTCGTACTCGTCGGCCTCGCGCAGGTCGACGAACTCGCCGTCGGTGCGCGAGAGGTTGAAGCCGTCGACGTTGACGACCGGCACCACGACGACGCGGGCCTTGCGCAGCAGGCCGGTGATCCGGTCGCTGCGGCCGTAGCTCTTCACCAGGTCGACCGCGAACTCCATCGCCAGCTCACCGCTGGGCCACTCGCGGGCGTGGTGGACGCCCATCAGCAGGAAGGTCGGCTCGCCGCGGTTGGGCCGGCGCACGCCCTGGCTGATCTCGACGCCGTAGATCGGCCGGCCGTCGAGGCTGGGTCGCTTCAGCTCGAAGCGCTTGACCAGACCGGGGTTCTCCTTGGCCAGGGTGGTCATGTCCGCGTTGTAGTCGTCGAGGGTGCGGTAGGACGTGCGACCCGACGGCAGCGGCGACGTGTCGACGGAGGCGGCGTACGCCTCGTTGATCTCGGCGACCTCGATGCTGCGGGCGATCAGGTCGGGGATCCGGACGTCGTGGGTGAAGCCGGCGTCGGTCAGCGCGGCCAGGTCGGCGGGGGTGTGGAGCACGACCTCGACGTAGTCGTGGCCGGCGTGCTCGGTGAGGTCGAGGCCGAGCTGCTGGAGCCGGTCCTTGTCGCCGCGGGTGGGGGTGTCGACGGTGACCAGGCGGGGCGCGAAGAACGCCTCACCCGGGGCTGACCGCGCCGTCTGCGGTGCTGGTCACGGCGAGCGTGGAGGCGGAGAGGGCGAGCGCGGTGAGCGCGCCGAGGACGGACGTGCGGGCGAGACGCGGCCGGACAGACATGGGGGCTCCTCGATCAGGTGGTGCCCCGATAACGCGCAACGCCGCGTCAGGTCACGCCGCCCCGCCCATCCAGCATCCGGTCACGGTTTTCTCGCCGGGAAGCGACTCATGAGTAGCCACTAGGCTGGCACGCATGCCGATCGCTACCCCTGAGAAGTACGCCGAGATGCTCGACACGGCCAAGTCCAAGTCGTTCGCGTTCCCGGCCATCAACGTCTCGTCCTCCCAGACGCTCAACGCAGCCCTGCAGGGCTTCGCCGATGCCGGGTCCGACGGGATCATCCAGGTCTCCACCGGCGGTGCCGAGTACCTCTCCGGCCCTGCGGTGAAGAACATGGTGACCGGCTCGGTCGCCTTCGCCGCGTACGCCGCCGAGGTCGCCAAGAACTACCCGGTCAACATCGCGCTGCACACCGACCACTGCCCCAAGGACAAGCTCGACGGCTTCGTCCGCCCGCTGCTCGACATCTCGGCGGAGCGGGTCGCCCGCGGCGAGGACCCGCTGTTCCAGTCGCACATGTGGGACGGCTCCGCCGTACCCCTCGACGAGAACCTGCAGATCGCCGAGGAGCTGCTGGCCAAGGCCGCGGCGGCGAGGATCATCCTCGAGGTCGAGATCGGCGTCGTCGGCGGCGAGGAGGACGGCGTCGCCAACGAGATCAACGAGCAGCTCTACACCACCCCCGAGGACGCGCTCGCCACCGTCGCGGCGCTGGGCACCGGCGAGAACGGCCGCTACATGGCCGCGCTGACCTTCGGCAACGTGCACGGCGTCTACAAGCCCGGCAACGTCAAGCTGCGCCCGGAGATCCTCAAGAGCGCCCAGGAGGCCGTCGTCGAGAAGCTCGGCCTGGAGGCCGGCTCGAAGCCGTTCGACCTGGTCTTCCACGGCGGCTCCGGCTCGACGGCCGAGGAGATCGGTGACGCGGTCGACTACGGCGTGATCAAGATGAACGTCGACACCGACACCCAGTACGCCTTCACCCGGCCGGTCGCCGCCCACATGTTCGCCCACTACGACGGCGTGCTGAAGGTCGACGGCGAGGTCGGCAACAAGAAGGCCTACGACCCGCGGGCGTGGGGCAAGGCGGCCGAGGCCGGCATGGCCGCCCGCGTCGTCGAGGCCTGCGAGAACCTCCGCTCCAGCGGTCAGGCCATCGGCTGACCGACTCGCACCGCGCCGCGCATCAGCGGGCGACACGATCCCGGACGATGACGGCTGCCGAGCCGGCGACCCGTGGCATAGTCGCGCCGGATCGGGCGAACGGGGGCACGACGAGTGGTGCGGCACCAGGTGGGCGCGTGACTGACGCTGGTCGTCAGCCGCGCCCGGGCCCACCCGGCGCCGCTGGTGGCCGTGGTCGTCAACGTCCTGATCGTCTGCACCCTCGTCGCCGGGGTCGGCGCCAGCCTGCCGCTGGTGCAGCAGCACTCCCTCGCGAGCCGCGCCTCGCCGGCGTCCCGCCCGACGACGCGGTGGTCGAGCTCGTCGCGACGTACGACGACGAGGACCCCGACCTGCAGGACCAGGTCGTCACGCGCGAGCTCGACCCCGGTCACCGCGGTGGCCGGCGGTGACGTGGTGCGCCGCCTGGACTCCGGCAGCTACGACCTGCTGGTCCCCGGGCCGCCCGACCTGGAGCTTCGCCGCGATCACCGGGGCCGACGAGCAGATCCGGTTCGAGGCCGGGCGCGCGCCGGCGCCGGTCAGGCCGGCGCCGGTCGAGGTCGCCGTGCCCGCGGGCGCCGGACCTCGGCCGTCGGCGACGCCGCTCGTCGCTCCGCAACCGGTCCGACGGCCGGCGCGTCGACGCGGTCGTCGTCGGCGCCTGGACCGTCTCGGCGTCCGGCGGACGCCACGTGGCTGGGCACGTTCGACGACCGACGTGGCTGCTGGTCGCGGCGGACGAGCTTCGGTGCCGCTCGCCGGCGCCGGGTCAGTCGGCGAGGTGGCGGGCCGTGCCGGCCCTCGTCGCGGCTCGAGGCCGACCAGCTCGACGAGCTCAGCGCCGCGGTGGCCGAGGCCAGCGGCAGCGGTGCGGAGCGGGCGGCGGAGGCAGCTCTCGACCACGTCCGCGCCGACACCGGCCTGGTCGCCGCGCTCGGCGAGCGGGCGCGCGAGCTGGTGGTGCTGCGGGCCCTGCTGCTGGTGCCGGTCGCCCTCCTGCTGCTCCTCGGCGGCGCCTGCCTGTTCCTGGTCGCGGCCGCGCTCGCCGACGCCCGGCGCGAGGAGGAGTCGCTGCTCCGCTCGCGCGGCGCCGGTCACCGGCAGCTGGTCGGCCCCGACCGTGCTGGAGTCCTGTCGTCCTGTGCCTGCTGTCGGCCGCCGTCGCTCCGCTGCTGGCCCGGCTGCTGATCCGGATCGGCGACCTCCGACCACCGCTGACGACGACCGCCTGGCTCGCCGGCGCGATCGCGGGCCGCGATCTGCGCGGCGGCGCTGGTCCTGCCGGTCGTGATCCGGGCGCTCACCGGCGACCGCGGCGAGCAGCTCAGCGTCGAGAAGCAGCGGCGCCGCGCGCTGACGCTGCTGGTCGCCGATGGTGCTGTTCGTGACCGTGCTCGGCGGGCTGGCGGTGCTGCGAGCTGCGCGGCTTCGGCGCGACCGTCACCGGCGCCTCGACCTCGTCGGCGACCGTGGACCCGCTGCTCGTCACCTCGCCGGCCCTGCTGCTGCTCGCGCTCGCGGTGCTGGTGGCCCTGCTGCTGCTGCCGCTGCTGCTCGGGCTGCTCGCCCGCAGCCTGGGCGTCCCGGGGCGTCTCGTTCGCGCTCGGATCCCGCTTCGCGGCCCGCGCGCCCGGCCGGACCGTGCCGCTCGCGCTCGTCGTCATCCTCGCGTCCGGGCACGCTCTCCTTCGCCGCCACGCAGCGACTCGAGCAGCGCCGACGCCCGCGACGCCCGCGCCGAGTACGAGGTGGGCGCCGACGTCCGCGTCCAACCCCCGGCCGAGCGCCCTGCGGGCCGGCGCCGCCGATGAGCGCCGACGTTGCGCTCACCGGACTCCCCGGCGTGGACCTCCGTCGACCGCCGTCCACCGCGACGAGAACTTCGTCGAGGGCGTCCCGGCCGGCGTGCTCGTCATGCCGTTCCCCACGACCGGCGACCCCGACGCGCTGCCCCCCGGGACGCTGACGAGCGCCGACCGCGAGCGGCTCCTCGACCGGCCGTGGCGCGACCCCGCGATCGGGCGTGGCCATCCCCGACGACGCTGAGCGGCTCACGTTCGACATCACCGCAGACCGGCTGGTGCTGGAGCAGGTGGTGTTCCTGTTCGCCGACCCGGACGGCGCCCTCACCACCCTCGTCATCCGGGCCGGGCGCCGGGTGCTCCGAGCTCGACCTGGCCGGCCAGCTGGCACCTGACAGCCGGCTGGTCGCCGTACGCACCGCCCTGCGCGACCGCTTCGTCTCCGGCCCACCGCGCCCGACCGCCGAGCTCCGTGCCGGCCACGGTGACGCGTCGACGGCGAGCGGCTCGTCGACCACGCCCGGTGGTGGCGGCACCCCGGGAGCGCCGACGTCATCACCTTCGGCGAGCGGCCGGAACCGCCCACGATCGTCCCGGTCGCACTCAGCGCCGCCTCGCCTCGGCCGCGGCGCTCGACATCGGGGACACGGTCTCGCTCGACGTGATCGGCTACCCGACCGAGCTCGACGTCGCCGCGATCGTCGCCCTACGTGCGCACCGTGCCACCGCCCCGACGGCAACGGCATGCTGCTTCGACTCCGGCGCCGCGCTGCCACTGCTCTGCTCGCTGGCCGGCTTCGTCGACGCTCCCGACGAGTGGTGGCTCGACGTCGAGGACGACCGGACCGACGCGGTCGCGACGGCGCTCGAGGAGCGCCCCGACGTCGCCGAGGACGTGGTCACCGCGCGCCGCGGTCGACGAACGGCTCGACGCCGACCCGAGCACGGGCGGCGCGGCGCTCGCCCACCTGCTCGTGCTGACCGCGGCGGCGGTCTCGTCGTGGGCGCGCTGCTGCTGCTGTCGGTCGTGCTGCTGCGCCGCCGCGAACGCGCCGGGCAGGACCGGACCCTGGTGACCCTGGGCGCGCAGCGGCGCGACCTGCTCGGCGTGCTCGGCAGTCGAGTACGCCCTCACCACCGGGCCGCCATGGTCGCCGGCGTCGCGCTGGGCGCCCGTGGTCGCGCAGGTGACGCTGGTGTCGATGACGCTCGGTCCCGACGGCCGAGCTGCTGGTCCCGGCAGCCGGAGCTGCACGTGCCCGGTCCCTCGGTCGCGCTGCCGCTGCTGGCCATGCTCGCGGTGCCGCTGCTGGCGATGGTGCTGCTCACAGGTACGACGCCGCCCGCGCCCTCGCCGCCCCGACGGGAGCGCCGGTGAGCCCACTGCTGACCCGCCCCAGCCTGGCCGACCGCGGCCTGGTGCTGCTGCTCGCCCTGCTGTGCGCGGCCTCACCGTCGGCGCCGCCTCGGCCAGCCTCTACCTGCGCACCACCGCCGACGACCTCGCGCGACCAGCTGTTCCGGGACGCCCTCTACCCGGCCACGCAGGTCAAGGTGACCTACACCCGCGTCGCCGCAGGACGTATGCCCGGCCGACGGGGCCGAGGCAGGTCGACCGAGGCGCTGCCGCCCGCCGTGCGGACGCAGTGCAGCCCGACCGCCGCGCGCGTCGGTGACCGGCCCGGAGATGTTGCCCAACGTGCTACCGCCCGGCCCTCGGTGCCCGCGTTCCTCACCGTCGTCGGCCTGCCCGGACCTCGAGTCGCTCGTCACGATCGAGTCGACGGCCGGCTCCCCGACCCGGGCGCCCTGAGGTGTCGGTCGCCGAGTTCCCGAGCGCAGCACGGGGGCCTACCTCGCCAAGATCGGCTCGACCCCGACTACGCGCTGGGGCTCCCGGAGGCGGAGGTGGTCGAGGTCGTCCTGGAGACCGTCGGCGGCCCGCGAGATGAACGTGCAGGATCGACGACTGGGTCGCCCTGTCGGCCCGGAGCTTCGGTGGCCCGCCCGCCCCGGTGCTCCGGTCGTCGGCACCTACGAGGCCGCGGCTCCCTACCCGAGCCCGCTCGACGACATCGACACCGCCCGCGCTCCCGGCCATCGACCCGACGCCCGACGCCAGGACCGTCCGCGCCAGCGCCCTGGCCGCCGACCGCGGCCACCGTGCTGCGTGGCGACGTGGGAGGCCGCCCGACCTGCGCTGGACCTTCGACCCGGCCACCCCGCGGACCAGCGCTGACGCCGAGCCGCTGGTCGCGCAGGCCGCGAGGTCGAGCTCCAGTCGTGGCCGCCGCTCGCGGAGGCCCGGACGCCGTCGGCGCGGAGACCGGGCTCGGCGACATCGCCGCCGAGGTGGTGTCCAAGCGCGAGACCAGCGACGGCATGGCGCTGCTGGGGCTGACCGCGCTGGCCGCGCGGTGGCTTCGCCGTGCTCCTCGCAGCGGCGGTCGTGCTCGCCGGCCGACGGCGTACGCCGACCGCGCGTGGTGCGCGCCCGCGGCGCGGGTCGTCCGCTGGCTGCTCGGTCAGCGGGGCGGCGAGGCGCTGCTGCTGACGCTGCCCCGGGATCGCCCGTGGCGGCCGGCCTGATCGCGCTCGCAGGCGGCGAGCCTCGGCGACCTCGTGGTCGGGCTGGTCACCGCCGCGCTGTGCGTCGCCCTCGTGTCGCTCGCCCAGCGCAGACCGTGCCGCGACCGGGCGCGAGTCGACCACGGTCCAGCTGGTGGCTGCGCGACTCCGTCCAGCTGGTGCTCGTCCTGCTCGCCGCCGCCGTCACCTGGCTGGTGGTGCGCCGCGGCACCGTCGACTCCGGCGACCCGGTCACCCTGGTGACTGGCCCGCTGCTCGGCTGCGGCGGCGTCCGTGGTCGTGCTGCGGCTGCTCCGGCTGCTGCTGCGCGGTCTGCGCCGGGCCGCGGCCCGGCACGCGGCGGCCTGACCCCGGTCGTCGAGCCTGAGCCAGGCGGTCGCCATCTCCCAGCAGGTCGTGGTCGCCAGGCCGCCGTCGTGCTCGCCGTCTCGCTCGGCGGTCGTCGCCGTCGCGCTCGGCCGACTCCTTGCGCGGTGCCGCCGAGCAGACCGGCTGGGAGCAGGTGGGCGCCGACGTCGTCGTCCAGGCGCCCGGTCTCGAGGACGAGACCGCCGAGGCCCTGGCCGCGCTGCCCGGCGTCGAGGCGACGTCCCCCGTGTTCACCGCACCCGAGCGTCTCGCTCGACACCGACGCTCGGCGTCGAGGGCGTCTCGGCTGGTCGCGTTCGACCCGGCGCCGATGCGCGAGGTCGGGTGCGGACAGCCCGCTGCCGGTCGACCTGTCCGCCGCGCTCAGGCGACGCGCTGCCCGTCCTGGTGTCCCCCGACCTCGAGCTCGCCGACGACGGAGACCCAGCTGCGCTACGCCCAGTCGCTCCTGCCGGTCCGGGTCGTCGGCCGGATGGACCGGATCCCGGGCGTGACCACCGGGGAGTCGTTCGTGGCCGTCGACGCCGCCGCGCTCGTCCGAGGCGGCCGAGCCGCAACCTGACGTCGTACGACGTATCCTGGTCCAGCGGCGCGCCCGACGTCGCCGAGGTGGAGCAGGTCGTGCGCGACCGCGCGTCCGCTCGGGCGTCGGTGCGGTCCGCGTGCGGACCTCGCGGACGAGCAGCTGGCGTCGCCCGGTGGTCACCCGGACCACCGCGGTGCTGCTGGCCGTCGCGATCGGGGCGGTCGCGGTGGCGGCCTTCGCCGTCGTGCTGCTGGTGACCTCGGCGGTCCCGTACGCCGACGCACCGGCACGCTGCTGGTCACCCTCGGCGCGGACCCTCGGCCAGGCCCGGCGGGTGTCGGCGCTCGGGCGTGGTCGCCGCTGGTCGCCGTCGCCTGCCTGCCGCCCTCGGCTGCGGCGGCTGCTGATCGCTCGTCGCCGACCGCGGCCTCGACCTCGCCGGGCTCACCGCGACCGAGTGACCCCGCTCCGGGTGCGCCCAGCGGACTCTCCGCGTCTGCTCGCCGCCGGGGCCTGCGCCGGGCTGGTCGTGCTCGCCGGCCTGGCCGCGATCCGGCGACCGCCACCCCGACCCACCGAACGAACCGGAACGGAGCGCAGATGACAGGACCAGGACACCGGCCGGCACCGTCGGGCACGCGACCGCCCCGAGGGCGCCCGATCCTCTGCGACGGGCTGGTGCGCATCTACAAGCGCAAGGGCGTCGAGGTCGTGGCCCTGCAGGGCCTCGACCTCCACGTCGAGCCCGGCGAGCTGGTCGCCATCGTCGGCGCCTCCGGCAGCGGCAAGTCGACGCTGCTCAACATCCTCTCCGGGCTCGACAGCCCCAGCGCCGGTCGGGCCCTGGTCGCCGGGCACGACCTGCTGGCGATGGGCCGCGCCGAGCGGCGCCACTACCGGCTGCAGACCTGCGGCTTCGTGTGGCAGCGCTCGGGCGACAACCTGGTGCCCTACCTCAGTCGTCGGCCGAGAACGTCGACGCTCCCGCAGCGGCTGGCCGGGCAGCGCCCGCGCCGACCGGGCCGCCCGCACCGAGGAGCTGCTCGAGCAGCTCGGCATCGCCGACGTCGCCGATCAGCGGCCCGGCCGGCTGACCGGCAGCCAGCAGCAGCGGCTCGCGATCGCGGTCGCGCTGGCCAACGAGCCGCACGTGCTGTTCTGCGACGAGCCGACCGGCGACCTCGACACCGCCGAGTCGCACGAGGTCTACGGCGCGCTGCAGCAGGTCAACGAGACCCACGGCACCACGGTGGTCGTGGTCACCCACGACCCCGCCGTCACCGCGGAGGTACGCCGCACCATCGCCATCCGCGACGGCCGGACCTCGAGCGAGACGCTGCGCCGCGACCCCGGCCACGAGGGAGAGCACCATCGTGGCCGAGGAGTTCGCCGTCCTCGACCGGGCCGGCCGGCTGCAGCTCCCCCACGACTTCGTCGCCGCTCTCGGCCTCCAGCACCGGGTACGCCTCGAGCTGGTCGACGACCACATCCAGATCTGGCCGGAGAGCCCGCAGCCGCTGACCGAGGAGGCCGATGATCCGGGTCCGCGACCTGCACAAGACCTACCGCCGCGGCGGCGCCGACGTCCACGCCCTGCGCGGGGTCGACCTCGACGTCGAGCCCGGCCAGGTGCTCGCCCTCACCGGCCGCTCCGGCGCCGGCAAGTCGACGCTGCTCAACCTGGTCGCCGGGCTGCTGCGGGCCGACCGGGGCTCGATCACGGTCGACGGGCTCGAGCGTCACCGCCGCCCGCGACGCCGAGCTGATCGCGACTGCGGCGCGACACCGTCGGCGTGATCTACCAGGAGTTCGCGCTCCTCCCGCTGCTCACCGCCGAGGAGAACGTCGGCCTCCCGCTGCGGATCGCGCGCACCGACGCCAAGCAGCGCGACGCAGGCCGTCGCCGAGCTGCTCGACCGGGTCGGCCTCGCCTCGCACGCCCGGCAGCGTCCCGACGAGATGTCGGGTGGCCAGCAACAACGGGTCGCGATCGCCCGGGCGCTGGCCAACCGGCCGACGGTGCTGCTGGCCGACGAGCCGACCGGCCAGCTCGACTCCGAGACCGGCGCGCAGGTCATGGACCTGCTGCGGCAGCTCGTGGAGCAGGAAGGCACGACCGCGATCGTGGCGACCCACGACCCGGCCGTGGCCGCGTTCGCGGATGCGGTCGTCCACCTCGACGACGGCATGGTCACCGAGGCCGCGGCTCCCGCGGGGTGACCACCGGGTGTCGTTACGGTGGGCGCATGCCGGTGACGAGACTGGAGGGCATCGCCCCGACCATCTTCAGTGCGATGTCGGCGCTGGCGGTGCGGACGGGATCGGTCAACCTGGGACAGGGGTTCCCCGACACCGACGGCCCGGACAGCCTGCTCGCGGCGGCCGCCGAGGCGGTGACCGCCGGCCACAACCAGTACGCCCCCGGGCTCGGCATCCCCCAGCTGCGGTCGGCCATCGCGCGTCACCAGCAGCGCCACTACGGGATCGAGCTCGACCCCGACCGGCAGGTCTGCGTCACGACCGGTTGCACCGAGGCGGTGGCCGCGGCGCTGCTCGGGCTGGTGGAGCCGGGCGACGAGGTGGTCGTGCTGGAGCCCTACTACGACAGCTACGTCGCGATGCTGCAGGTCGCGGGCGCCGTACGCCGCCCGGTGACGCTGCGCGCACCCCACTACCGCCTCGACGCGGACGAGCTGCGGGCGGCGGTCACCCCGCGGACCCGGTTCGTGCTGCTCAACACCCCGCACAACCCGACCGGCACCGTGCTCACCGACGCCGAGCTGCAGGCGGTCGCGGACGTCGCGATCGAGCACGACCTGGTCGTCATCACCGACGAGGTCTACGAGCACCTCGTCTTCGACGACCACCGTGCACCGGCCGATCGCGACGCTGCCGGGCATGGCCGAGCGGACGCTGACGCTGTCGAGCGCCGGCAAGTCCTACTCCGTCACCGGCTGGAAGATCGGCTGGGCGACCGGCCCGACCCACCTCGTGGCCGCGGTCCTCGACGCCAAGCAGTGGCTCAGCTTCAGCAGCGGTACGCCGCTGCAGCACGCCGTCGCCCACGCGCTCGACCACGAGCCGGAGTGGCCGCGCGCGCTCGCGCGCAGCCTGCAGGGCCGGCGCGACCTGCTCTGCGCCGGGCTGGCCGACCTCGGGCTGGCGCCGCGGCGTGCCCGAGGGCACCTACTTCGCGATGACCGACGTCGCCCACCTCGGCTGGGAGGACGGGCTGGAGTTCTGCGAGGCGCTGCCGGAGCGCGCGGGCGTGGTGGCGATCCCGGCCCAGGGGTTCCACGACTCCGACGCGGGCCGGCACCTGGTGCGCTGGGCGTTCTGCAAGGAGCCGGACGTGATCGAGGACGGCCTGCGCAGGCTGCGCGAGGCCGTCCTCGAGAAGTAGCTCTCTGCCGGTCAGGCGACCGGCGGGCGCGATGCCGCCCGGGCCGGGCGCGCCGTTCTCGCCCTTGTACCACTGGCTGGCGCCACCGGCGAACAGGCAGACGATGACGGCGATGCAGCCGAGCAGCGTGACGGCCGACGTGCCGGACGCGATCGCGAGCAGTGACAGCGCCGCCGCGAGCGCGGACGAGACCACCAGCCCGATCCGGGCGCCGTTGGAGCGGCGCATCGCGAAGACCGCCAGCACCATGGCGATGATGCACCAGACGATGAAGGCGCCGAACACGACGAACAGCACCGACACGACGTCGTTGGGGTCGATGTCGCCGAGGTTGTCGGACTGGCGGCGCATCTCGTCGACGACCTCGTCACGGGCCACCGCCAGGGCGGCCATGCCGAGCACGAGCAGCACCAGCACCAGGCCGCTCAGCACGAGCGTGATCACGCCGGCGACGGTCACCGTGGTGGGTCGCTTGTCGGGGTCGCGGTAGCCCTGGCCGTACGCCGGCGGCTGGCCGTAGCCCGGCTGCCCGTACGCCGGGCTGGCCGTAGCCCTGCTGCTGGCCGTAGTCCTGCGGCGGCTGGCCGTACTGCGGCTGGGCCGGCTGCTGGGGGGCCGGCGGCTGCTGGGGCGGCTGGCCGTAGGGGTTCTGCTGCGGCGGCGGGTAGGCGGGCGGCTGCTGCCGCTGGGGCTGGTCGTCCTGGGGCCCGTTGCCCGTGGGGTCACTCATGACGACATTGGACATCACGTGTCCCGCTGAACCAGGCCCGCACCTCGGGGCGGTTGAGCAGCGCCACCGTGGCCAGGGTGGCGCAGGCGGGGACGACCAGCAGCAGCGAGGTGAGGGTGGCGACCAGGCACACCACCGCGGCGACGGCCGACGAGGCGATCAGACCGAGCCGACCCCAGCGCACCCGGCGGTAGGTCAGGACCCCGAGGCCGATGGCCAGCAGCGACCACACGCCCCGCGATCGCCGCCGTCAGGTAGGTCGCCTCGGTCAGCAGCGCGCTGTCGCCCGAGAGGTCGGCGTTCTGCCGGGCCAGCTCGTCGAAGACCAGGTCGGGGCTGGTCGCCATCAGCACCGCACTGGCGGCCATGACGACGATGGTCAGGCTGGAGAACGCCCAGGTCAGCACGCACGCCCACACCACCGCGTCCGGACGGAGGGTCACCGGTTCCGGCGGTGCCGCCGACCCGCGGCGGCGCGCGTCCGGCGGGGGCGGCGACGAGACCGGAGGTGACGGGCGGGAGGGCAGCGGACGGGGCTCGGCACGGGGGGCGCGCTCGGGGACCGGCTCGCCGCGGAACCACAGCGCGGACGGCCCGACCCAGAGCAGCGCCGTACCCGCGGCCACGAGGCTGGTCAGGAACCCACCCGTGGCGAACCCGCCGAGGAAGATCGGGACGGCGAGCACGGAGAGCCCGAGCCGGGCGCGGGTGCTGCCCTTCATCGCGTGGAAGCCCAGCACGGCGGCGGCGGTGGCGCAGCCGGCGAGCAGCATCAGGACGACCCGCAGCAGCTCCAGCGACGGTCGACACGTCGAGGCCGAGGGCGTCGCCGGGCGGCTGCGCGAGGAAGTCGGTCACCAGCTCGCGGGTCTCGAGCGACCGGAGCCCGGCCAGCTGCTCGGCCACGCTCACCACCACCCCGACCGAGGCGCCGATCACGATGGCGGCCGCCAGGTTGGTGTGCCGGGGCCGGGCGGGGGTGTCGCTCACGGTCGCCATTGGACCACGCACCACCCAGCCGGCCGACAACACCGCCTCGGCACTCGGCGCGGGGCCGCGCGGTCAGCCCGGCTGACGCCCACCGGGGGTCGCGGCCGAAGCGTGCGAGCAGCTCCGACTGGGCGTCCCCGTCAGCCTCGGCCCGCGCGGCGATGACCCCGGCGGCGCGGTACATCTCCTCGCGTCCGGCGAACCACGCGCCCACCGCCTCCACCAGGTCGTCGTCGAGCGTGGTGTCCCCGCCCGTCGCCACCGCCAGGTCCCAGCCGTGGATCAGGTGGTCGGCGGTCAGCTGGGCGACGTACTCGGCCATGTCCTCGTCGCCGTAGGAGAGGTGGACCTTGCCGCCCGACGGCAGCTCCTCGCCCACGGCCAGGGTCGCCCGGTCGGCCGCGTCGAGCGCGGCCGCGCGCGGGTCGTCGCCGAGCAGGTCGCCGTCGAGCCGGTCCCCGACCTCCTCGATCGTCGCCCCGCGCATCAGCGGCTCGGTCCACCTGTCCTCACCGACCACGTGGTTGACCAGGGCGCGGACGTCCCAGTCCTCGCACGGGGTGGGCAGCGACCACTGGCCGGGGCCGACCGCCGCGACCCGGGCGTGTCCACCCCTCGACGGTGCGGCGGTACACGGTCTCCTGATCCATCACACTGCTCCTCTCTCCAGGGCCTTCCGGGCCTGCGCGACCCACCACGCCAGGCTCGCGCGCTCCCGCTCGCGCACGTCCTCCTCCTCGCTCTCCACGATGTCGAGGGCCTTGTTCCACCCCAGCCAGCCCAGCGCCGCGAGCAACGCGAACCGCATCGAGTCCTCGTCGTACGCCGGGCCGGCCGCGCGCCGGTAGGCCTCGATGACCTCGTCCGGGGGCAGGTCGACCACGTGGGCGCAGCCGATCAGGAACCGGGCCACGTCGACGGCTCCCGGCGCCGCCGCCGGCATCGCCCAGTCGAGCAGCACGAGCCGGTCGCCCTCGAAGGCCATGTTGACCGTCGCGAGATCGCCGTGCGCCAGCGTGACCGGCCCGGCGGCCAGGGCGTCGGCCAGTGGCCGCGGATCGGCGTGCAGCGCGAAGACCGCCCGGGACACGTCGGACGGCACCAGCGCGGGGTCGCCGAAGTACTCCCACCCGCGGACCGCGGCCGCCAGCAGCTCGTCGCCCTCGCGGGCGAGGGTGGTGATGCGGGCCGGGGCGAACATGCCGAGCACCGAGGTCAACGACGCCACGGCCGCGGGCGGAACACCGAGGTGGGCGCGGTGCAGCGCGGCCACGCGCTCCAGCACCCACCGGCACCTGCGCGCGTCGAGCCGGTCGTCCCACGACAGGACCGCGTCGCCGAGGTCGCGCATGACGATGACGGAGGTGTCCTCCCCCTCCGTCCAGCCGTCGACGATGGCGTGCCCGACGCCCTCGGGCAGCCGGTCGAGCCCGCCCGACTGCCACAGCAGCAGCTCCTGGCCGTACGGCTGGTCGAGGACGGCGAGCGTCAGGTCGGTCTCCGGGGTGATCCGCTTGACCACCACGGTCCGCCCGTCGCGAAGTGTCAGCCGCTCCAGGGCGGCACCCGACTTGCCGACGTGCTCGACGAGTGCCGCACGGCCGGTCGCGTCGGCCAGGAGCTCCGCGGGTGCCACCTCCCCACGGTGACACCCGCCCGTCGGGCGCACCATCCTCAGGATTGCCACGGCATCGCCTCACGACAGTGACGTCTCGACGCGTCCACCCGGACGGGGCCAGACTGGTGGGGGAGGCGTCCCGCGCCTCGGAGGAGGACCCATGGCGTCCGGGTTTCACGACGGCAGTCGAACGCTCCAGGACCGGTTCGACACCCGCGCCCTGGCCGACCGGATCGACGACCTGCTTGTCAGCGACACCATCAGCGAGGGCGACCGCGCGTTCATCGAGGCGCGCGACATGTTCTTCCTCGCGACGGCGGACGCCGAGGGGCGACCCACCTGCTCCTACAAGGGCGGCGAGCCGGGCTTCGTGCACGTGCTGGACCCGCACACGCTGGCGTTCCCGAACTACGACGGCAACGGCATGTACCTGTCGACCGGCAACGTCCTGGTCAACCCCCACGTCGGCCTGCTCTTCCTCGACCTCGAGCGGGGACACCGGATGCGGCTGGAGGGCGTGGCGAGCATCGACCTCGACGACCCGCTCCGCGAGGCATGGCCCGAGGCCCAGTTCGTCGTCCGGGTCCGGGCCCGCGCCGTCTACCCCAACTGCCCGCGCTACATCCACCGCTACGAGCTCGTCCGGCGCTCGCGGTTCGTGCCGCGCGACGACTGCCTGACCCCGGTCCCGGAGTGGAAGCGCTCCGAGTGGGCGTACGACGCGCTGCCGGCCGCCGACCCCGCCCGCGACCCCGGCGAGCGCGACGTGCTGGGACGGTGACCCCTCTGGGGTCGTTGAGGTCGGTCCGCTTCTGGCTAACGGGTCCTTGAGCGCGCTCCCGCGCCGTTGCAACGGGGTGGGAGCGCACTCAACGACCCGTTACCCGCCGAAATCCGGGTCGAGGCCTGCGCGGCCACCTGAGAGCATGCAGCCATGCGCGCCGTCGACCACGCTCCTGGAGGTCCCGCTCGACCACGCCCGCCCGGACGGTCCGACGCTGTCCGTCTACGCCCGCGAGGTGTCCGAGCCGGGCGGTGAGGACCGGCCGTTCCTGGTGTTCCTGCAGGGCGGGCCGGGCAGCGAGAGCCCCCGTCCCGACCTGACCGGGACCACGGCGTGGATGAAGCGGGCGCTGCAGGACTTCCGGCTGCTGCTGCTCGACCAGCGCGGCACCGGGCTGTCGACACCGGTCGGCCGCGCCGAGCAGATCCCCGGTGGGACGGTGACCGAGCAGGCGGCGTACCTCACCCACTTCCGGGCGGACTCGATCGTGCGCGACCTCGAGCTGCTGCGCGAGCACCTCGGCGTCGAGCGGTGGAGCCTGCTCGGCCAGTCGTTCGGCGGCTTCACCTCGCTGACCTACCTCTCGACGTACGCCGAGAGCCTCGACCGCGTCCACATCACCGGCGGGCTGGCACCGGTGGGCGTCCCTCCCGACGAGATCTACGCCGCCACGTTCGAGATCGTGCAGGCCAAGAGCGAGCGGTTCTACGCGCAGTTCCCGGCCGCCCACGACCGGATGCGGCGCGCGCTCGACCTGGCGCGGGCCGGTGAGCTGCGGCTCCCGAACGGCGACGTGCTCACTCCTCGGCTGCTGCGCTCGATCGGCGGCTACCTCGGCCGCGACGGCGGACCGCAGATCCTCGCCCACCTGCTCGAGCACGACCCGACCTCGACCGGCCTTCACCCACGACGTCGCGACGATGCTGCAGTTCCGCGGCCGCAACCCGATCTACAGCGTGCTGCACGAGTCGAGCTGCTCCGACGGCCACCCGACCCGGTGGTCCGCGCACCGGGTCCGCCCCCCGGCGTACGACGAGGACGAGACGCTGCTGTTCGGCGAGCACATCGAGCCCGCGACTCTTCGAGGACAGCTCCGAGCTGCGCCCGTACGCCGACGTCGCGCACGCCCTGGCCGAGCACCCGTGGCCGCGGCTCTACGACGAGGACGCGCTGCGCCGGGCCGACGTCCCGGTCGCCGCCAGCGTCTACGTCGACGACGCGTTCGTGCCGCGCGAGATGTCGCTGCGGACCGCCGCCCTGCTGCCACGCATCCACCCGTGGATCACCAACGAGTACGAGCACAGCGGCCTCCGCACCTCCGGCGAGCGGGTGCTCGACCGGCTGCTCGGGCTGAGCCGGGAGCTCTGAGGAACCGGATGCGGGGGTCGGGCCGTCCCAAGGGTGTGGTCAGGTCCGCGCTCGCCCTCGCGCTGCTCGTCGGCGTGCTGTCGTCCTGTGCCGGGAGCGGGAGCGAGGCATCCTGCATCGCCGTTCTCGAGATGGACGGCGCGTCCTACTACGGGCGCGAGCGGCCGGAGGCCGACATCCCCACCACCGGCGAGACCGTCGACGCGGTGATCCCCGGGTGCAACGACGCCGGGCAGGACGAGCCGGACGAGGAGATCCGGGTGGAGCTGATCCGTGACGTTCCCGCGGCGACGGCGGTCGTGTTCCAGGACGACCTCTACGTCCGCGGTGGCGTGCAGCTGCCGGCCACTGCCGGGGACTGGTACCCCTCAGTCTCGTGCCGGGACCCGGGCGAGCTCACGCTGCGCGGCCGGCTCGCCGGGGTGTCCGAGCCCTACCAGCCCTACGCCGATCGCGAGCTCCAGCCGCCGTACGAGGTGGGCCTGATCGTCGACGAGGGACCGTACGCCGACACCGTGCTGACCGTGCAGGTCACCGCCGAGGCGGAGTCCGGCCTCACCGCCGCCGACCGGGACCGGGACCGCGTCGCGCTGCGCGCGACCGTCCGCTGCCGGGACGGCGAGTTCGTCGCGGAGTCCCTGCAGGTCCGGTAGCCGGTCAGCGCACCGCTCGGCCCGCGACCTTGACCCGGCGCCGCAGTCGCCGCAGCTGGCTGTCGACCGGACGGCCGAGGTAGGTGCCGAGGGTGGCGCCGGCGGCGATGCCGAGCGCCACCAGCAGGCCCACGAACAGCGTCCGGCCGCCGGCCACGATCGCGGGGTTGCCGGGGTCGGCCCCCATCATCCGCAGCAGCCCGTTGAGCAGCGTCAGCCCGGGGACCAGCGGGAGCAACGCTCCGCTCTCCATGCCGAACCCGGGCGCGTGGGTGGCCCGGACGGCCACGGTGGCCAGGCAGCCGACCAGCAGGGCGGCGGTCGCGTTGGAGATGATCTCCGAGCTGCCGGCCGACCCGGCGAGCCCCAGGTAGACCGCCCAGCCGACCAGGCCGATGCCGGTGGTGAGGGCGGTGGTGGTCGCGTCGGCGAAGCAGTAGACACAGAAGGAGAGCGAGATCAGCGCCGGCTCCGGCGAACTGGGCCCACAGCGGCGCGGTGGAGGTGGGGCTGTTCATGATCTCGAAGGCGATCCCCTGGCTTCCAGGAAGCTCAGCGCGACCAGGATGCCGGCGACGATCCCGGCGGTCCGCATCACGACCTCCATCACCCGGGCCGAGGCGGTCAGGTAGAACTGGTCGATCGCGTCCTGCACCGCGCCGACGATCATCACCCCGGCGAGCAGCATCACGATGCCGGCGACCACGATCAGGGTCGGGTCGACGTCGTCGAGCGGCGCCCAGCCGCGCTCGGCGACCTGGTGGACGCCGGCCGCGACCAGCGTCATCCCGCCGGCGACGGCCGCCTGGCTGAAGAACGGCGGCACCCGGTGCCGGTGGAGGGTGAGCAGCACCCGGTCCATGCCGGCCGCAGCCAGGAATGCCAGCACCAGCAGCAGCCACGACGTCGAGAACGTCAGCGTCACCCCGGCCGCGATGCCGCCGGCGCCGAGGGTGGAGACCCAGCGCGGGTACGGCGGCGGCTGGAAGGAGATCCGCTCGTACTCGGCGGTCGCCGCCGACACGTCGAGCCCCTCCTCGATCCGCCGCAGCAGGCGGTCGAGGTCGCGCACCTTGGTGTAGTCCACGACCAGGGGCTGGACGACGCGGCCCACCGTCAACGGCGCGCGGGTCGGACCGCGGTGGTGGGTGACGGTGATCGAGGTGTAGGTGAGGTCGACGTGGACGCCGCTCAGCCCGTAGGCACGGGTGACCCGCAGCATCTCGACGACCACGTCGTTGGCCGACATCCCGGACGCCAGCAGGTGGTCGCCGATCCGCATCGCGAGGTCGAGGACCGGCATCGAGGGGACCCGGCCGGGGCGGGGACGGAGCTCGGTGGGGGGCACTCTCCGATCGTGTCAGGGGACCACCCCCCGCCCGCAAGCCGAGCCCGTCAGCGCAGGACGAGTCCTTCGTCACCCACGTCGACGGTGACCCTGCCACCGTCGGCCACCTCACCGGCGATCAGCTTCTTGGCCAGCGGGTCGCCGATGGCGGTCTGGATCAGCCGGCGCAGCGGCCGGGCGCCGTACGCCGGGTCGTAGCCGGTGAGCGCCAGCCAGTCGCGGGCGGCGTCGGTGACCTCGATCGCGATCCGGCGCACGGCCAGCCGCTTCTCGAGCAGCGCGAGCTGGAGGTCGACGATGTGCGCGAGGTCGTCGCGACTGAGCGCGTCGAACAGCACGATCTCGTCGAGCCGGTTGAGGAACTCCGGCTTGAAGCTCTGCCGGACCAGGGCCATGACCGACTCGCGCCGCTTCTCCTCGTCGAGGGTCGGGTCGACGAGGAACGACGAGCCGAGGTTGCTGGTGAGGATCAGCAGGGTGTTGCGGAAGTCGACGGTGCGGCCCTGGCCGTCGGTCAGCCGGCCGTCGTCGAGCACCTGCAGCAGGATGTCGAAGACCTCGGGGTGGGCCTTCTCGACCTCGTCGAGCAGCACCACGCTGTAGGGCCGGCGGCGCACCGCCTCGGTCAGCTGGCCGCCCTCGTCGTAGCCGACGTAGCCCGGAGGCGCACCGACCAGCCGCGAGACCGAGTGCTTCTCGGAGTACTCGCTCATGTCGATCCGCACGATCGCCCGCTCGTCGTCGAACAGGAAGTCGGCCAGCGCCTTGGCGAGCTCGGTCTTGCCGGTGCCGGTCGGCCCGAGGAAGAGGAACGAACCGGTGGGGCGGTGCGGGTCGGAGATGCCGGCCCGCGAGCGGCGTACGGCGTCGCTGACCGCGGTGACCGCGGCGCGCTGGCCGATCAGCCGCTCGCCGATGACCGACTCCATCTCGAGCAGCTTGGCGGTCTCGCCCTGCAGCAGCCGACCGGTCGGGATGCCGGTCCACGCCTCGACGACGTCGGCGATCTGCTCGGCGCCGACCTCGTCGCCGACCAGCGGCTCGAGGTCGGCGTGCTCGGCCGCCTCGACCTCGGCGATCTGCTTCTCGAGGGCGGGGATCCGGCCGTACTGGATCTCGCTGGCCGCGGCGAGGTCGCCCTCGCGCAGCAGCTTGTCGGCCTCGATCCGCAGCGCGTCGAGCTGGCGGCGCAGCTCGCCCTCGCCCTGCAGCTGGTCCTTCTCGCGCTCCCACCGGGCCTCGAGCCCGCGCAGCTCCTCCTCCTGGTCGGCGAGGTCGCGGCGCAGCACGTCCAGCCGCTCCTTGGAGGCGTCGTCGGTCTCCTTGTCGAGCGCGAACTCCTCCATCTTGAGCCGCTCGACCTGCCGCCGGAGCTGGTCGATCTCCTCCGGGGACGACTCGTGCTCCATGCGCAGCCGGGACGACGCCTCGTCGATCAGGTCGATCGCCTTGTCGGGCAGCTGGCGGCCGGTGATGTAGCGGTCGCTCAGCGTGGCGGCGGCGACCAGCGCGGCGTCGGTGATCCGGACCCCGTGGTGCGCCTCGTACTTCTCCTGGATGCCGCGCAGGATCTGGATGGTGTCCTCGACGCTCGGCTCGCCGACGAAGACCTGCTGGAACCGGCGCTCCAGCGCGGGGTCCTTCTCGATCCGCTCGCGGTACTCGTCGAGCGTGGTCGCGCCGATCATGTGGAGCTCGCCGCGCGCGAGCATCGGCTTGAGCATGTTGCCGGCGTCCATGGCGGAGTCGCCGCCGGCGCCCGCGCCGACGACGGTGTGGAGCTCGTCGATGAACGTGATGACCTGGCCGCCGGCGTCCTTGATCTCCTCGAGCACGGCCTTGAGCCGCTCCTCGAACTCGCCGCGGTACTTCGCGCCGGCCACCATCGCGGCGAGGTCGAGGCTGAGCACCCGCCGTCCCTTGAGGGAGTCGGGGACGTCACCGGCGACGACGCGCTGGGCGAGCCCCTCGACGACGGCGGTCTTGCCGACGCCGGGCTCGCCGATGAGGACCGGGTTGTTCTTGGTCCGCCGGGACAGCACCTGCACCACGCGGCGGATCTCGGCGTCGCGGCCGATGACCGGGTCGAGCCGGCCCTCCTCCGCGGACCGGGTGAGGTCGACGGAGTACTTCTCGAGCGCCTCGTACGTCGACTCCGCGTCCTGGCTCGTCACGCGCCGGTTGCCGCGGACCGCGGTCAGTCCCTCGCGCAGCCCGTCGGCGGACAGCCCGGCCCGGGTCAGCACCTGCTGCGCGGGGGACTCGACGGTGGCGAGGGCGATCAGCAGGTGCTCGGTCGCGACGTAGTCGTCCTTCATCGACGCGGCCAGGTCGAGCGCCGAGGCCAGCACCCGGGTCAGCGCCGGGGAGGCGCCCGGCTGCTGCACCGTGGCGCCGCTGGCGCGGGGCAGTGCGTCGCGCACCTGCTCGGCGTCGGCGGCCAGCGCGTCGACGTCGACGCCGGCCTTGCCGACCAGCGTCCGCGCCGTACCCTCCGGCTGCTGCAGCAGCGCGACGAGCAGGTGGATCGGCTCGGTGCTGGTGTTGCCCGACGTCGTCGCGGACAGCTGCGCGGCCTCGATCGCCTCACGGCTGCGGGTGGTGAACTTCTCGGCTCCGAACTGGCTCACGCGGTTCTCCTGGGGTGCTCACAGAATGACGGTGCGGGGTGCTGTGACCCCACTCGTACCAACGCTCTCGGGCTCGCGGCTGTTCCGCATGGCTGTCCCGGTCCAGCCGAGGGGCCGCGCGTCCCGCGGGACCTCCCGCCTTCGTGGCCGGGCGTGGTTAGGATTCACCCCGACGGCCCCTGCCGGGGCTGCGGGAAGGTGAGCACCATGGTGTTGGGGAAGCTCTTCGGGAAGAAGGACCCCGAGTCCGAGCCGACGACGGCGCCTGCTCCGCAGGACGGAGCCGGAGGAGCAGCCGAAGCTGAAGGTCGTGATCATCGATGACGACCCCGACGCGCGGGACTTCATGCGGATGGGGCTCGAGGTCGGCGGCTACGAGGTCGTCGGCGAGGGCGGCGACGGCGCGACCGCGATCCAGGCCGTGACCGACGGCAAGCCCGACATCGTGCTGGTCGACCTCCACATGCCCGACATCGGTGGGCTCGAGCTGCTGCCGCAGCTGCGCGAGGCCCACTGGCCCACCAAGTTCGTCGTGGTCTCCGCCATCGGTGCCACCCGGATGATCGAGGCGGCGATCGAGGCCGGCGCGGTCGGCTTCATCGAGAAGGGCGTCTCGCCCCGCAGCATCAACATCCACCTGGAGAAGATCGCCCACGCCGGCGCGGTCAAGGTCGTCCGGCCCTACCCGCTCAACCACGAGTACCCCTAGTCGTCGCCGACCTCACCCGTCGCCGGCCTCGTCGGGGACCTGGTGGCTCGGGTAGTCGGCGTCGTCGTCCGGCCTCGAGCAGCACGGCACGGCAGAAGTCCTCGCCGAACGGCGTGAGGTGGATGCTGCGGCGTACGACCTTGGTGAACCGCTGCGAGTGCAGCGCCTCGAGCACGTCGGGCTGCGCCTCGAGCACCTGGTACTCCATCGGGTCGGTCAGCTGCTCGCGTGAGAACCACACCAGCCCGAGCCGGTGCAGGTTGTTGAGGTAGGCGGGCACCCGGTCGAGGTGGCGACAGCCCGACCGCGCGCCGATCATGGTCAACCCGGGCGCGATCAGGTGGCTGCTGACCCGCCCGACCGGCCCTCCGCTGCGGACGTCGACGCTGGGCTGCGGCCCGGACCGCAGCAGGAGCATCAGCACCCGACCCTCGTCCGGAGCGAGGTCACCGAGGATCCGGCCGTACGCCGGGTGCGCGCCCTCCTCGTGCCAGACGTCCCGCGAGCGCGCCAGCAGGTCGGCGCCCCGCGTCGCGCAGCGAGGCGGACGGGTCGTCGGCGGGCGGTCGCTCCACGCCGTTCCCCGACTCCGCCGCCACCGCGGCCGCCACCGCCTCGGGGAGCGGTACGCCGGAGGCGACCGCGCGGGCGAGGTCGCCGACCGCGCCGACGGTGACCCCCAGCTCGTGGGCGAGCTCGGCGGCGACGGCCGGGTCGCGGGTGGCGGCGAGCAGCCGGCGGCCGGTGCGCGCGGAGGTGAGCAGGCCCCACTGCGCGGCGTTGAGCCAGGTGGCGGCGGCGATCCGGGCCAGGCCGGGCAGCGCCGCGGCCGCCTCGCCGGGCGTCGGGAGCCGCAGCCCCTCGTCGTCGGGCACACCGTTCTGGTTCGTCATCCACCCACTCCGAAGATCCACAGGTGCAGCACACCGCCGCCGAAGCCCATGATGGCCCCGTGGGCGTAGAGCATCCACTCGTCCTCCTTGATCGCGGCCCGCATCATCTCGACGAAGTCGCGCGGCGGCAGCTCCTTGGTCCGGGTCGAGATGAGCGCCCGGATCTTGTCGGCCTGGGCGGCGCTGAAGTCCTTGTCCTTGAACGGCGTCAGCGTGTACTCGACGCCCTCGCGGGCGATGGCGCGGCGGATCGACTCGTAGCGGCCGCGGCCCAGCGCGACCTGCACGGCCGGGCGCGCGACCCCCGCGGCCTGGTCGATCGCCGGGCCGAGGGCGACCGCCAGCATCTGCCGGGTGCGGTCGCCGCGCGGGCCGTTGAGCAGGAACTCGCCGATGTTCTCCAGGGTGATCACGTCGTCGGCGATGATGCCGGCGTACACCTCGGCGGCCTCGCGCTGGCGGCGCGGGAACAGCCCGTGGACCTTGATCCCCCAGATCCGGCGCGGCTCCGGCGGCTCGAAGATCAGCCACATGCCGAGCGCGTTGGTCACCCAGCCGACGACCACGCCGAGCACCGGCAGCAGCCACCACTGGTGGAAGGTGAAGTCGAGGACGGCGACCGGGATCCCGAGCAGGAACCCGAACAGGCCGCCGAACCACACCATCAGGTTGAGCTCGCGCTGGCCGAAGTCGCGGAAGATCCGCACCACCAGCGCCGGGTTCCGGCGGAACTGCTCGATCACCATGATCTTGGGGTCGAGCAGCTGGTCGATGTGGTTGCCGATCTCGGTCGTGATGGTCCGTACGACGCCGGGCAGCTGGTCGCGCACCCGGGCGACGACCGCGCGCCGGCCGGCCGGCGGCAGGTCGCGCCACAGCGCCGGGTGCTCGTCGCGCATGACCTCGTCGATGAGCTCGGGCAGCTCGGGGCTGAAGAGCTCGACGATGTGCTCGGCGATCCGGTCGGGCTCGAGGTTCTGGTAGAACTCCGCCGGCGTGCCGAGCTTGGAGATCGCCTTGTCGACGGCGATCGAGCCCATCTTGGCGGCGCGGGCCGGGATGATCCCCTGCCAGCCGATCCCGCCCTGCATCAGGCCGGGGACCTCCTGCAGCTTGTGGGGCAGCACCGACGACAGCTCCCGGAGACCGGGCACGGTGGCGCCGTGGAAGCGGACCGGGCTGAACAGCATGACCAGGCCGGTCCAGTTGATCAGGATGCCGATCACGGCGGTGAAGGCGGGGATCGACCAGAAGACCAGCCAGTCGACGTCGGCGAACCAGCTCGGCCGTCGTACCCACCTCCTCCCGACGCTCGGCTCCGCTGAGAGTAACGACGATGCGACGATGGGGTGATGGTGGACGCCCTCGAGGTCCCGGACCTCGTCGCCGACTGCGGCAGCTGCTTCGGTCTGTGCTGCGTGCTGCTGCCGTTCCGGCGCGAGGGCGGGTTCGGGATCGACAAGGACAGCGGCGAGCCCTGCCACCACCTCGACGCCCGCGACGGCTGCGGGATCCACGACTCGCTGCGCGAGAAGGGCTGGCCCGGCTGCGCCGCGTTCGACTGCTTCGGCGCGGGCCAGCAGGTCTCGCGTGTGACCTACGGCGGGACGTCGTGGCGCGAGCACGACAACCTCGGCGAGATGGCGGCGGTGCTGTCGGTGATGCGGCAGCTGCACGAGATGCTCGCCCACCTCGGCGAGGTGGCCCGCCGGGCGCCCGACGCCGAGCCGGCCGAGCAGCTCGCCCTGATCGTCGCCCTCACCCGGGCCGACCCGGTCACCCTGCTGACGACGGACCTCGACGAGATCCGCGCCGGGGTCAGCGACGTGCTCCGCGAGGCGACCGCCCGGCTCCACGGCCCGGCCCGCCCGATGCCCGCCGACCTCGCCGGCGCCGACCTGCGCGACCGGGACCTGGTGCGGGTGGACCTGCGCGGGGCGCTGCTGGTCGGCGCCGACCTGCGCGGCGCCGACCTGGCCCGGTCCGACCTGCTGGGCGCCGACCTCCGCGACGCCGACGTACGCGGCACCCGGCTCGCCGACGCCTGGTTCCTGACCCAGTCCGCCCTCAACGGCGACCCGCGGGACTCCGCCACGACCGTGCCGGACGGGCTCAACCGCCCGGGTCACTGGTCGGATCGCTCCGGTCGGTGCGCGTACACGGGCGCACCGCCGGCCGTACGGGCAGCCTCAGCGGTTGCGGCGCCAGACCACGATCGACTGGGTCGGGTCGGCGCCGCGGAGCACGGGCAGCCGGTTGGGGGTGGTGGGGGTGCCGACCGCGGTCGACTGCCGCAGCGCCTCGCGGGTCGCCTCGAGCTCGGCGACCAGGGCGAGGTTGCGGGCGTGGAGGTCGGCGATCTGCTGCTCGAGGTCGAGCAGCCGGCGCACGCCCTCGACGCCGACGCCGGACGACGTGAGGTCGGCGATCATCCGCAGCCGCTCGATGTCGCGGTGGGAGTAGCGGCGGCCGCCGCCGACGGTGCGACCGGGCGTGATCAGGCCGATCCGCTCGTAGGTCCGCAGCGTCTGGGGATGGAGCCCGGACAGCTCGGCCGCGACGCTGATGACGTAGACCGCGGCCTCGGGACCGGGGGCGGTGAAGCTCATGCGGACGCCCTCGAAGAGGTTGGCGCGCAGCGGCTTGCCGGAGGTCGCGTCGCGGTAGGCCTCGACCGCCTCGCGGGCGGGCCGGTCGAGCACCGCGGGCACCTGCACCTCGACGGTGGCCAGCAGGTCGCCGAGCGTGCCGTCGCTGCGGGGCGCGCCCTTGCCGCGGACCCGGAACGTCCGCCCGTTCGGCGTACCGGCAGGGATCTTGAGGGTGACCGCCGGACCGCCGAGGGTCGGGATCCGGATGTCCGCGCCGAGGGCCGCCTCGTCGAAGGAGACCGGGACGTCGAGGGTGAGGTTGTCGCCGCTGCGGCGCGAAGACCCGGTGCGGCCGCACCTTGACCCGCACGAACAGGTCGCCGGCGGGTCCGCCGCTCTCGCCGGCACCGCCCTTGCCCTTGAGCCGGATCCGCTGACCGTCCTTGACCCCGGCCGGGATCCGGGCCTGGATCGTGCGCGCCGACGTGCCGCGGCCCGAGCCGCGGCAGGTCGGGCACGGCTCGTCGTAGACGAGCTGGCGTCCACCGCAGGCGGGACAGGTCTCGTTCATCGAGAACGCGCCGCCGCTGGAGACGACCACGAAGCCGGCACCCTCGCACTCGGTGCAGATGTGGGGCTTCGTGCCGGGCTTGCCGCCGGTGCCCGAGCAGTCGGGGCACGGCGCGTCGGAGGTCAGCCGCAGCGAGATGGTCACGCCCTCGAGGGCGTCGGTGAAGCCGATCGTGGCCGTGGTCTCGACGTCGGACCCGCGCTGCGGCCGACGCGTCTGCTGCTGACGCCCGCGGGTGCCGAAGAGGTCCCCGAACATGTCGCCCAGCCCGCCGCCACCGCGCACCCGGTCGCCGAACAGGTCGCTGACGTCGAAGCCACCCTGCGGGAAGCCGTGGCCACCCGAGGCGTACGCCGAGCGCAGCTCGTCGTACTTGGTCCGCTTGTCGGGGTCGCCGATGACGTCGTAGGCCTCGGCGACCGCCTTGAACCGGTCGTGCTTGGCGGCGTCGCCGGGGTTGGAGTCGGGGTGGTTCTCCCGCGCGAGGACGCGATAGGCCTTCTTGATGTCCGCCGCCGAGGCGTCCTTGGGCACGCCCAGGACCTGGTAGAAGTCCTTGGTCGCCCAGTCGGCGCGCATGCCGTCCTGCGTGCTCATCGCGTCACCCCCTCTCCCCTACTGCGCTTCGTCTGCCGGCGTCACTGGTGCGGGTCGACGACCAGCACCTGCGCGGCCCGCACGACGCGGTCGCCGATCCGGTAGCCGGCCTTGGCGATCACCTTGCAGGTCGTGACCTCCACGTCGGGATCCTCGCCGATGTGGGACAGCGCCTCGTGGACGTTCGGGTCGAACGCGTCGCCGGGCGTGCCGAACTTGGTCAGCCCCAGGCCGGTGACGACCCGCTCGAGCTGGTCGGCCACGGCCTGGAAGCCGGCGTCGAGGTCGCCGTGCTCGCGGGCCCGGTCGACGGTGTCGAGCACGTCGATGATCGGGACCAGCACGCGGTAGGTCGCGTTCTGGGTGATCAGCTCACGGTCCCGCTCGACCCGCCGCTTGTAGTTGAGGAACTCGGCCTGCAGCCGCTGCAGGTCGGCGGTCCGTTCCTCGCAGCTGCAGGGCCAGCGGCTCGACCTCACCCTCCTCGACCGCCGCCTCGACCACTGCCTCGACGTCCGGATCGAGGTCGGTGGGCTCGAGCGGCCCGCCTTCCTCGAGCCAGTTGTCGACGCCGCTGATGTCGTCGAGCGACGTCGTCGGCCCGCTCGGCGGCCTCCCCGGCCCCGGTGGGCTCCTGGGTCACTTGGCGTCACCCTCGGCAGGGGGCTCCTCGTCGACGATCTCGGCGTCGACCACGTCGTCGTCGGCCTCGCCGGTCGCCTCGGTGGTGCCGCCGGCAGCGGCCTGGTCGGCCTCCGCGGCGGCGTACATCGCGGCGCCCATCTTCTGGCTCGACTCACCGAGCTTGCTGACGCCGGCCTTGATCTCCTCGGCGTCCGCGTCGGCGTTCTCGAGCGTCGCCTTGAGCGCGTCGAGGTCGGCCTGCACCTCGGTCTTGACGTCCTCGGGGATCTTCTCGGCGTTCTCCTCGAGGAACTTCTCGGTGGAGTAGACGAGCGAGTCGGCCTGGTTGCGGGTCTCGACGGTGTCGCGTCGCTTGGCGTCCTCCTCGGCGTACTGCTCGGCCTCCTTGACCATCCGGTCGATCTCGTCCTTGGAGAGCGCCGAGCCGCCGGAGATCGTCATCGACTGCTCGCGCGCCGGACGCCTGGTCCTTGGCGGAGACGTGGACGATGCCGTTGGCGTCGATGTCGAAGGTGACCTCGATCTTCGGGATGCCGCGGGGCGCCGGCGGGAGGCCGGTCAGCTCGAAGTTGCCGAGGGGCTGGTTCTGCGCCCACATCTGGCGCTCGCCCTGGGCGACCTTGATCTCCACCGACGGCTGGTTGTCGTCGGCGGTGGTGAAGATCTCCGAGCGCTTGGTCGGGATCGTGGTGTTGCGCTCGATGAGGCTGGTCATCACGCCGCCCTTGGTCTCGATGCCGAGGCTCAGCGGGGTGACGTCGAGGAGCAGCACGTCCTTGACCTCGCCCTTGAGGACGCCGGCCTGGAGCGCGGCGCCGACGGCGACGACCTCGTCGGGGTTGACGCCCTTGTTGGGCTCCTTGCCGCCGAGCAGCTCCTTGACGACCTCGCTGACCGCCGGCATCCGGGTGGAGCCGCCGACGAGCACGACGTGGTCGATCTTGTCGACCGCGACGCCGCCGTCCTTGAGCACCGACTGGAACGGCGCCTTGGTGCGGTCGAGCAGGTCGCTGGTCATCTTCTGGAACTCGCTGCGGGTCAGCTTCTCCTCGAAGTGGAGCGGGCCGGACTCGCCGTGGGTGATGTAGGGCAGGTGGATCGTGGTCTCGCTGGAGCTCGACAGCTCGATCTTCGCCTTCTCGGCCGCCTCCTGGAGGCGCTGCTTGGCGATCTTGTCGGCGCTCAGGTCGACGCCGTTGCCCATCTTGAACTTGTTGACCATCCAGTCGACGACGCGGGCGTCCCAGTCGTCACCACCGAGGTGGTTGTCACCGGAGGTCGCCTTCACCTCGACCACGCCCTCGCCGATCTCGAGCAGGGACACGTCGAACGTGCCGCCACCGAGGTCGAAGACGAGGATCGTCTGGTCGTCGCCCTTGTCGAGGCCGTAGGCCAGCGCGGCCGCGGTCGGCTCGTTGACGATGCGGGCGACGGTGAGGCCCGCGATCTCGCCGGCCTCCTTGGTGGCCTGGCGCTGGGCGTCGGAGAAGTACGCCGGCACGGTGATGACCGCGTCGGTGACCGGCTCACCGAGGTAGGCCTCGGCGTCGCGCTTGAGCTTCTGGAGCACGAAGGCGCTGATCTGCTGGGGCGTGAACGACTTGTCGTCGATCTTCACGTCCCAGTCGGTGCCCATGTGGCGCTTGACCGAGCGGATGGTGCGGTCGACGTTGGTGACCGCCTGCCGCTTGGCCACCTCGCCGACGAGCACCTCGCCGGACTTCGAGAACGCGACCACCGACGGGGTGGTGCGGGCGCCCTCCGCGTTGGCGATGACGGTGGGTTCGCCACCTTCGAGGACCGCGACGACGGAGTTGGTCGTCCCGAGGTCGATGCCGACCGCACGAGCCATGATGTGTTTCCTTCCGATTGTGGTGCAGGTTCGAGTCTGGGGAGTTGAGTGCTCTCGACTCAACTTATGTGTGCCAGCGTAACGAAGGCGTGGTCGGGGTTTGTTCCCGGCCCCGGCGCCCGGATGGTCCCGACCCGTCGCCGCTCGCCGTGAGCGCCGCGCGCGCCTACACTGGCCCGATACCTGACCGGAGGACCGCGGGGGGCGGCGCCGGTCGACAACAGATGGGCGCACCGAGCAGGCATGATCGGCGCGCCCGTGGGGGTGATGCGCATGCCACGCAAGCTGTTCGCGACCGTGCTGGCCACGTTCGCGCTGGTCGTCGGCGGGCTGGTGTCCGCGCCGGCCGCAGGCCGAGTGGAGCCAGCCCGGCGACCTGACCAGGTACCGGCTCTGCCGGGCCCCCGCCGACGGCGGCGACGCCTGGCGGTTCGTCAGCAAGGTGCGCAAGTACGCCCGCACCCCCGACGCCCGCGCCGGCATCAAGGTCTACTCCGGCAGCGACCGCAAGGCCCGCTGGTCCTCGGGCTGGCTGCAGCAAGGGCGAGGTCCAGATCGCCGACCGTCCGGGTGAAGAAGTCGCCCAAGGTCCGGGTGCACGTCTGGCAGGAGGCCGGCGACCGCGACTCGTCGGTGGGCACCGCCGCTCGAGCTGACCGTCCGATCAAGCCGAAGAAGATCCGTCACTGCTGACACCCGCGGAATAGTCCGACGGCCGGGGCTTGTCACACCTGGCATGACTGTTCCGACGATCACCCTCCACGACGGCACGTCCATCCCCCAGCTCGGCCTCGGCGTCTTCCAGGTCCCGCCCGAGGACACGGCCCGCGTGGTCGAGCAGGCCCTCGAGGTCGGCTACCGCCACATCGACACCGCGCAGATGTACGGGAACGAGGCGGGCGTCGGCGCCGGCATCAAGGCCGCCGGCGTCGCCCGCGACGACCTCTACATCACCTCCAAGCTCAACAACGGCTTCCACCGGCCCGACGACGCCCGCCGCCGTTCGGCGAGTCCCTCGACCGGCTCGGCCTCGACCGGATCGACCTGTTCCTCATCCACTGGCCGCTGCCCACGCGGTACGACGGCGACTTCGTCTCGACCTGGCGCACCCTCGCCGAGTTCGTCGAGGACGGCCGGGCCACCTCGATCGGCGTCTCGAACTTCCAGCCCGCCCACCTCGACCGGATCGTCGCCGAGACCGGCGTGGTGCCGGTGGTCAACCAGGTCGAGGTCCACCCGTTCTTCCGCAACGAGGCGGTCCGGGCCGCCAACCGCCGGCACGGCGTGGTGACCGAGGCCTGGTCGCCGATCGCCCAGGGCGCGATCGGTCGACGACGCCACCATCGGCGAGATCGCCGCCGCCGCCGGCCGGACCCCGCGCAGGTCGTCCTGCGCTGGCACCTGCAGCGCGGCGACATCGTCTTCCCGAAGACGACCGGCTCGAGCGGATGCAGGAGAACTTCGACGCTCTTCGACTTCGAGCTCACCGCCGACCAGATGGCGGCGCATCGACGGCCTCGACCGCGGCGAGGACGGCCGACCGGGGCCCGAACCCGGACACCTTCGACTACATCCCCGACTGGACCGCCTGCCCGAGCTCGGGCGTGCCTGACGAGCCGATCGGCCGCGGTGACCAGGCCCGACCGCAGGAGTTCCGGCTGCGGGACATCGCGCTGGCGGCGTACGGGCCGAGCGTGGTCATCTCGGTCGGGCACGGGGCGGTGATGCCGGTGCTCGCGCTGCGGGCCCGCGACCTCGGCGCGGACGTCGGGCACGGCGGCCCTGGTGGTCGGCCTGCTCGGCGTCGGGATGCTGCTCGCGTCGCTGCCGGCCGGCGCGGTGATCGCCCGGATCGGCGAGAAGCGGGCGCTGCTGGCCGCCGGGCTGCTCGACGCGGTGGCGATGGCGGCGGCGGCGCTGACCGACAGCGTCGCTCGGGCTCGGCCTGGCGCGTCGTGGTCAGCGGGATGGCGTGGACCACGTTCCTGATCTCGCGGCAGGGCTTCATGATCGAGGCCGTCCCGCCCGCCTACCGCGCCCGCGCCCTCTCCGGCCTGGGCGGCACCTACCGGATCGGGGTCTTCGTCGGGCCGCTGCTCGGCGCCGTGCTGATCGGCTCGCCGGGCTGACCGCCGTGTTCGTGCTGGCGCTCGGCGATGTCGCTGGCCGCCGCCGCGATGGCGACCCTGATGCCCGACCTCGGCTCGGAGGGTCGCGCCGAGCAGCAGGCCGCCGGCCACCTCTCGGTCCGGTCGGTGCTGGTCGCGCACCGGCGGACGCTGCTCACGCTCGGCTCGGCGGTCGTGGTGCTCGGCGCCTCCCGCTCGGTCCGCAACGGGCTGCTGCCGCTGTGGGCCGAGTCGATCGGGCATCTCGGCCTCGACGACCTCGCTGATCTTCGCGCTGGCCGCCTTCGTCGACATCGTGTTCTTCTACCCCGGCGGCTGGGTGATGGACCACTACGGCCGCGCCGTCGTCGCCGTCCCGGTCGTGCTGTCGGTCGCGATCGCGGCGCTGCTCCTCCCGCTCACCTCGAGCGCCGCCGGCGTGGCGGCGGTGATGGTGCTGATCGCGGTCGGCAACGGGCTCGGCTCGGGGATCGTGATGACCCTCGGCGCCGACACCGCCCCGGTCCGCGGCCGCTCGCAGTACCTCGGCGGCTGGCGGCTGTGCGGCGACATCGGCAACTCCGGCGGGCCGCTGCTGGTCAGCGCGGTCGCGACCGTGGCGCCGCTGGCGACGGCCTGCGTCGTGGTCGGCGTGCTCGGCCTGCTCGGCACCGCGCTGGGTGGGCTACTGGACGGCCGCGCTCGACCGCAGCCGGCGTACGACGCGCGCGGGCTGATCAGCCGACGGTGACCTTGACCTCGTTGGAGGTGCTTGCCGCTGCCGGTGTCGACGCATCCGGAACCGCTGCACGCCGGGCTGGCCGGTCTGCACGTAGGTGGAGAACGTCTGGTCGCTCACCGAGACCGGCGAGGCGGGGAAGTCGGTCCAGGTGCCGTTCTCGAACCGCTGCACCTGGAGGATCGCGCCCTCGCCGCCGGGGTAGACGCCGGTGAGGTCGATCTGCTCCATCGGCGCGACCGAGGTCTGGCCGGCCGACAGGGAGATCGCCTTCTCGCGGCTTCGCGGTGGTCTCCGACTCCTCGGGCTCCGACTCCTCCGCGGAGGGCGGCGGCTCCTCGCCCGGGGCGAGCGTGAGCTGGGGACCGTTGTCCGGCTTCGTCGGCTCGGGCTTCGGCAGGTACATCGAGGCCTCGCCGCCGGCCGGTGGACTCCGTCTCGCGGCTCGCCGACCCCGACGACCCGCGCCCCGGCCAGCGCGGCCGAGCCCCATGATCAGGCCGACGACGACGCCGACGCCGACCAGCGCCAGCAGCCCGTACGCGACGGGATGGTCGCGCGTGCCCTGTCTCGTCGAGTCGGTCAGCCATGCCGCCCATTGTCACGGGTGGTCGGCTGCGATCCAAATGAGTCGGCCGCGGGCGCTCGAGCCGCTCCGCCGGGTGCCCCGCCGGTCCGGCACCGGTGGCCGCGCACAGCCAGCGGCCCTCACGCTGCCGTCCACAGGTCCGGCCGGAGCCGCTCGATCCCGCCGCCGGGTCGGTCGACACTCGCCGCATGACCACGACGACCGGCATCCTCATCGATCCGACGCGCTGCTCGACGCCCGCCGTGAGCTGCTGCGCCACGAGCTGTCGCTGCGGTCGCGCGTCCGGGTCCATCCGCCCGACACCGGGCCGACGACGGCGCTGACGGCGGCGCCCTCGACCGCGTCGCCGCGACCGTCGCGCCGTCGCCGACGACCTCCGCGGACTGGCCGACGCCCTCGACCGGCTGGTCGACGACCTCACCGAGCAGGACGGCCGGGTGGGCGCGATGTTCGACCTGCTGTCGATGCGGTGCGTGGCGTGAGCGCCGCCGCGTGCGCACGGGCCGCCTCGGACCTCACCACCCTCGTCACCCGGCTCGACCGCGCCCGGCGCGCGCTGGTCCGGCAGTCGCGACTGCCCGAGGAGGTGTTCGGCGGACTGTCCGGCAGACGCCTACCGGCGCCACGCCGCCCGGTCCGCGGTCACGGTCGCCGGCGCGGGGTCCGACGTCGCGCTGCTGGCCGGCGGCGCTGGCCGCCCTCGGCCGCGAGCTCGCCGCGGCCGAGGAGATCCGCGACCGGGCGGCGGGGTCGCCACCGGAGCGCAGCCGGGAGCTGCGGCGCCGGGCGCACGAGCGTCGAGCACCGGGCCCAGGATCGGTGGCGGACGGCGGTCGCGTCCTACGAGGGCCGGCCCCGGCCGCGTCACCACCGGTCGGCCGGTCCTCCGCGTGCTGCACGGGCGACGACCGGGCGGCACCGGCTGGTCGCATCGCCGCCGGTCGCCGCGCGCCGTCGACCGGCCGCGGCCGCCGCGGCCGCCCGCGCCTCCGGCCGGTGCTGGAGTCCGTCGCTCGTCACGCCGCCGCCGAGCTCGAGGCGGAGCTGGTGGTGCCGGCGACCCCGGCCGCCCACTGCGGGCCGCCGGAGGTCATCGATGAGCACCGTGAGCCGTTCGCGGTCCCGGTCGGCTGGCGGCGGACCCGGCGCGGCGGCGTGCGTGGTCGCGACCCGGCCCGGTCCGTCGCCGGCCCGGCTGGAGCTCCGGACCGGGCCGCCTCCGGCCTACGACGCCCTGGTGGTCGAGGACGAGGACGCCTTCGAGCTGTCCGGCCACCCGGTCGACTACCGCCGGTTCGGCCACCGGGCGGACGGCGTCGAGCTGGTCAGCGAGGAGTGGACCTGGCGGGTCGACGGGGCCGCTGGTGCTGACCGGCACCGTTCCCCGCGCCGACTACCTCTCGGTGTGCGACCTGTTCGAGGACGTCGCCGCGACCGTCGACCCGGAGGCTGCGCGATGGCTAGCCGGGCTGTCCGGCACGACCTCGCCCGCCGCCCGGCGCCGCTCGCGCTCGGCCATGGCGTACGGATCGGTGCGCTCGTCGTAGGACCAGAAGTCGCGCAGCCCCAGCGGCGGTGATCGCCACCCCGGCGACGCAGGCGAAGCCGCCGCTGGCGATCGAGCCGCGCACCGACCAGAGGTCGGCGACCGACGCCCGCGCGGACCTGACCGCCGAGCGGGCCGATCGAGTAGGACAGCATCTCGATGCCCGCGAGCCGGCCGCGCATGCCCTCGGGGATGGTCTGGTTCCACACGGTGCTGCGGAAGACGCCCGAGATCATGTCGGCCGCGCCGGCGAACGCGAGGCAGACGGCGACCAGCCACAGGCTCGGCATCAGGCCGGCCAGCGCCGATGAAGGCGCCGTACGCCGCGGCCGCGATCACGATCGCCCGGCCGTGGTGGTGCACCCGCGACGGTCCAGCCGCTCAGGGCGGTGGCGACCAGCGCGCCGACGGTCTCGGCGGAGTAGAGCAGCCCGAGCAGCTCGGGCGCTCGGAACACGTCCTCGACGAGCGCCGGGAACAGCACGACCGGCATCGCCAGGAACATCGCGGCGATGTCGACGAGGTAGGTGCCGAGCAGGTCGCGGCGCCGCAGCGCGTAGCGCATGCCCTCCCTGATGCCGGCCAGGCTCGGCGGCGTGGTCTCCTCGCGGTGGGGGTAGGGCCGCATCAGCGACGAACAGCAGCGGTCGCGATCGACGAGCGCCGCACGACGTCGACCACGAAGCACCAGCCGATGCCGACGTAGGCGATCAGCAGGCCGCCGACGGCCGGGCCGACCAGCACGCCGATCTGCATGCCGAAGCTGGTCAGCGCGTTGGCGGCCGTGATCTGGTCGTGGCGCGACCGTGCGCGGCATCAGCGCCTCGCGGCTCGGCCGCTGCATCGACGAGGCCGCGGCGAGGAACGCGGAGACCACGAAGATCAGCGACACGCTCGGGTCCTCGCGGAACGCGTTGACGCCGAGGACGGCGGTGAGCACCGCCTGCGCGACGCCGCAGCCGATCAGCAGCCGGCGGCGGTCGACGTGGTCGGCCAGCGCGCCGCCGTACAGGCCGAAGAAGATCAGCGGCACCAGCTCCACCAGCCCGATCGCGCCGACCGCGAAGTTGGAGCCGGTCAGCCGGTAGATCTGGAACGGGATGGCGACGTAGGACACCATCGCGCCGAAGTAGAAGACGGTGCCGGCGACGAAGAGCAGCCGGAAGTCGCGGGAGTCGCGCAGCGGCGTCACGTCCATCCGCATCGCCCGGAACCGGTCACCCCATGTCACGAACGCCCATGCGTGGCAGCGGGTGGCGCCTGGTCCGCAGCCGGTTATCGGCGCGTGACCCGGACCCGCGACCCCCGCAGCGGGACGCTGGTGATGTTGCGGACCTTCGGCTGGTCCGCGCCGACCGCCTCCACGTCGTACGCCGCGAAGACCTCGCGCAGCACGGCCACGCCCTCCATCAGCGAGAAGCCGGCGCCGATGCAGCGCCGGACCCCGCCGCCGAACGGGATCCAGGTGTTGGTCGGCGGGTTGTGGCCGACGAACCGCTCGGGGCGGAAGACGTCGGGGTCGGGGTGGTTGTCGCCGCGGGCGTGCGCGATCAGGATCGAGGGCCCGACGGTGGTGCCGGCGGGAGGTCGTGGCCGCCGATGGTCACCGGCTCCAGCAGGGTGCGGACCACCATCGGGATGACCGGGTGGAGCCGCATCGACTCCTTGAGCACCGCCTCGAGCCAGGCGTCGTCGCCGGTCCGCGCGGCCTCGCCCGCCCGGCGCCGCTGCTCCGGGTCGCGGCCGACCTCGTGGAGCGCCCACGCCAGCGCGCTCGCGGTGGTCTCGTGACCGGCCAGCAGCAGCGTCACCAGCTGGTCGCGCAGCTCCTCGTCGGAGAGCCGGTCGCCGCCGTCCTCGATCCGGATCAGCTGGGACAGCACGTCGGTGCGCGACTCGAGGTCGGGTGCGCGACGTCGGTCGCGGATCTCGGCGTACATCAGCTGGTCGAGCTCGTAGGCGTTCTCGACGGTACGGCGCCACGGGCCGTACTTCTGCAGCCGCGGGTAGCCCCAGCCGAGCAGGATCGCGGGACTGATGTCGACGGTCTTCGTCACCCGCGGCCGCAGCTCGGCGAGCCGGGCCTCGTCGGTGACGCCGAAGACGACGCGCAGGATCACCTCGAGGGTCAGCGCGTTCATCCGGTCGAGGGACCGGAAGTCCTCACCGTCGCGCCAGCGGCCCACCTCGGCCCGGGCGACCTCGGTGACCAGCTCCTCGTAGCCGCGCAGCGCGTGGCCGTTGAACGCCGGCATCAGCAGCTTGCGGGCCCGCTTGTGCTCCGCACCGTCCTGCAGCAGCAGCGAGTGCTCACCCATGATCGGGCCGAGGATCGCGTTCCCCTTGCCGGCGTGGAAGACCTCGGGGTCGCCCGCGAAGATCTCCTTCGCGTGCTCGGGGCGGGTGAACAGCACCAGGGGCCGCCCCTTCGGCATGATCCGGACGGTGAAGGTGTCGCCGTAGCGGCGGTGCAGGTAGGGCACGAACCGGTGGCGGAACCGCAGCAGCCCCGCGCTCTGCGCGAGCACCGGCCACCGCGGGCCGGGCGGCAGGCCGGCGGTGCTCACCGGTTGCGGCGCGTCGCCGCCGAAGGGCCGCATCCGGGAGAAGCGGCGCTCGGCGAGCGCGATGACGTCGTCCTCGAGGGTCGTCATGGTTCGCATACTAGGGGTATGGGACGTTTCAGGCGAGGGCGGTGATGCCGCGGACCGTGTGGGGCGGCAGCGGGTTGTCGCGCGTGGCCCGGCAGGTGAGCCGGGCCGCGTCGGGACCGGTCGTGGTGCGGACCTCCACCGACCAGCGACGGCCGGCGACCTCGAGGACGACCCGGGTGTCGGCACCGTCGGTGCGTCGGTCGACCAGCCGCACGGCGTCGAGCGCGGTCTCACCGAGCTGGCGGCGCAGCGCGATCTCGGCCGCCTGCACCGGCATCGCCCAGCCGGACCGGCCGCGCAGGTGGTCGAGGTCGAGGTGGCCGGACAGGTGGGCGCCGGCCACGGCGATCCCCGCGGCGGGGTCGATCCGGCCGTAGTAGAGCCCGTGCGGCAGCACCAGCAGGTTGCCGGCGAACCGGTCGCCACCGATGTGGGAGACCTGCCAGGTCTCCTCCGGGTGGGCGGCCGCGAGCGCGGCGCACACCGGTCGCCCTTGCTCGGCGCAGCAGGTGTCGTGCCGGCCGTGGGTGCAGACCGCGAGCAGCGGGCCGTCGTGCGGGGTCAGGCCCGGCGACTCGCCCCGTCCGAGGGCGGCCAGGTCGAGGTCGAGCAGGTCCTCGGGCCGCTGGACGGTGGTCGTCTCCAGCCACGGTCGCGCCGGGTCGGCGTACGCCGCGAACACCCGGCGGCCGGCGTCGACCGAGGACCGGCCCTGCCGCCGGACGAGCAGTGGCCGGACCCGGGCGGCGCGCGGCCGCGTCGCGCAGCGCGCGGCCGCACGGTCAGCCGGCTGTCGGCCAGCGCGTCGACACCCCAGGGGCCGGGTTCCTCCACGAGCAGGAAGGCCCGCACCGTGGAGGCGGTCCCGGCCAGGTCGTCGGGGCGGCCGGAGGACTCGACCGCGCACCGGAAGGGCGCGGTCACCGCACGACCTCGAGCAGCCCTTCCCGGACCAGGCGACGGCACAGCACCAGCCGGCTCTGCTCGTCGAGGTGGGCGGCGAGGTCCGCGGGCGCCAGCTCGCGGTCGTCGCGGACCTGCTCGAGGGCCGGCAGCAGCCAGCCGGGTACGTCGAGGGTGCGGTCGCCGAGCAGGACCACGACCCGGTCGCCGCGCGGGCGGAGCACCATCGGCTTGCCGGCGCGGCGGCGCACCCGGGTGGCGTCGGTGAGGCTCGCGGGCGGCGAGCACGTCGGCGAGGCCGCCCGCCAGCAACGAGCCGCGGGTCGTCAGGAAGCGCTCGACCTCGCGGTCCACGGCGTCCCCGGCGTCGAGGCCGGCGACGGCGTCGGCCACCGCGCGGAGCCGCTCGGCGAGCTGGGCGGCCAGGTCCTCGGGGTGGTCGAGGTAGCCGGCGGGGAGGTGCTCGTCGGGCACCTCGGCCACCACCTGCTCGACGGTGCGGCGCAGCAGCCCGCGCCAGGTGAGCTGGTTGATGCCGATCGGTGACGTGCAGCGAGGCGCCGTCCTGGGCGCGGGCGGCGTGCGGCGTACCGGTCGGGAGGTACATCGACAGGCCCGGCTCGAGCAGCACCTCCTCGGGACCGTCCTCGCCGTGCACCTCCCAGAGCTTGGTGCCGTGGGTCTGGAACACGAACACGTCGTGGCTGTCGGAGTGGACCGCGAACCCCTGCGACCCGGGCGGCGTCAGGTAGGCGTTGGCCTGGCAGGGGTGGCCGAGGTCGAGCTCGAGCTCGGCGGTCAGCTCCCGCAGCGGCGGCCAGTAGCGGTGCAGTCCCTGCAGCACGACGGTGGCGCCGCCGTCGAAGAGCTCCAGCACCCGGCGGGCGTCGACCAGCCCGGTGAGCGGCTCGCCGGCGAGGGAGGCGCCCGCCCGCGTGTAGCGCGACGACGGCAGCACCGACCCGTCCTGGGCGACCCGGACCGCCGGCGTCCGGATCGCGGTCGAGGTCAGCAGGTGGTCGACGTCGTCGAACGACAGCAGCCCGACCAGCCGGTCGGGGTCGGTGTGGTGCAGGTGGACCCGTGACGCCCAGATCTTCGCGAGGAAGCCCTGGGCGTCACCGGTCAGGAGGTCGAGCGCGTTCAGCTGGCGTCGCCGTCCGTGCTGTCGGTCGAGTCGCCGTCGCTGCCGTCGGCGTCCGTTCGCCGTCGGCGTCGGAACCGTCGCCGTCGGTGGCGTCGGTCGAGTCACCGTCGCTGGAGTCGCCGTCGGTGCCGTCGGCGTCCGCGTCGGTCGCGTCCGCGTCGCTCGGGGTCGAGGACGCCTGCGGGGCGCTGCCGGTGGTCATGTCGTCGTCGTTGAGCGGCTCGTCGGGGGTCGTCGTCACGCGCGTCTCCTTCGTCGGGTGGGTCCAGCAGGTGCTGTCCTCCGAACCTAGCCCCGGCCCCCAGAGGGGCACACCCCCACAGGGGTGGTCAGGCGACCCGGACCATGCCGTCGACCCGGTGGAGCGTCGCGGTCTTGAGGCGGTCGTCGGCGCAGCTCTGCCGACGGGGCTCGCCGGCCGCGGCCGAGACCGTCACCCGCCAGTCCTCACCGGCCACCGACAACGTGACGTCGGCGCCGACCACCTCCCGGAGCCGGATCGCCTCGACCGGCTCCAGACCCAGCTCGCGGCGTACGTGGTGGTCGGCGACCTGCGCGACCGGCGGCCAGCCGGCCCGGCCCCGGGAGTGGTCGAGCGGGACCCGCCCCTCGGCGACCTCCGTGCAGACCGCGACCGCCTCGTGCGGCAGCAGCCGGCCCAGGGTCACCAGGCTGGGCAGCGCCAGCAGGGTCGCCGCGAACCGGTGGCCGCCGAGGTGGGTCGTCTCCCACGTCCCCTGCGGCCAGCGGGTGGCGAGGGCGGCGGTGGTGGTGCGGCCGAGGTCGGCGCAGCACAGGTCGCGCCGACCGTTGGTGCAGACCAGCCAGAGCTCCTCGTCGTACGCCGGCAGCCCGAGCGTGCCGGTCGAGGCGAACCCGGCCAGGTCGAGGTCGACCAACGCGTCCGGCCCGTCGAGCACGGCCGACTCGACCCGGGCGCGACCGTCCGGCGCACCCGCATCGGCCGCCGCGGCGAAGACCCGGAGGCCCGGGCCGGACTCGCCGCCGTGGCGACGGATCAGCTGGACCCGCACGCCGGCGGTGCCGGTCAGGTGCGCGCGGACGGCGTCGGGCAGCCGGCTCTCCTCGACCGCGGCCCGGCCCCAGGGCCCCGCGTGCTCGACGAACAGGAAGCGGGTCTCGGGCGGCGCGGTGCCGGTCAGCGGCTCACCGTCGTCACGGCTGGACAGGGAGCACCGAAAGGTCACGGAGTCATTCGACCAGACCGCGTCGGCGGCCGATGGCGGCGGCCTCGGTCCGGCCGGAGGCGCCGAGCTTGCCCAGGATGTTGGAGACGTGGACCGAGACGGTCTTGGTCGAGATGTAGAGCTGCTTGCCGATCTCGCCGTTGCTGCGACCCTCGGCCACCAGCGCCAGGATCTCGACCTCCCGGGCGGTGAGGGTGTCGCTGCCGGCCGCCTGCCGAGCGGGTCGGGAGCCGAGCGACGTCAGCTCCTCGAGCAGCGGCTGCGCACCCAGCGACCTCGCCGCCTCGCGGGCGAGGTCGGCGACCTCCCGCGAGGCCGCCGTGTCACCGGCGGCCCGCAGGATCGTGGCGAGGACGACCCGCACCTGGGCCAGCTGGTGGACGTCGCCGAACTCGCGGACCACCGACTCGGCGCCGCGCCACGCCTCGATCAGCAGCTCGTGGCCGGGTGGTTCACCGGCGAGCCACCGCATGCGCAGCAGCTCGGCGTCGAGCCGCGCCTCCCACGCCCGCCCCTCCGGCCCCCACACCCCGGCCGGGTTGTGGACGCGCTCGAGCACGACCCGGCCGTCCGAGTGGAGCTCCTCGGCGCGGGCGAGGTAGCGGGCACGGTCGGCCGCCGACAGGCCGGGGGCGCAGTCGGCGAGCGCGCCGATCGCGGTGGCCGCGAGCCGGATGCGCGCGCTGAACCACGGCTGCCACAGCCGGCTCAGGTCGCGACCGCGTCGTCGTAGGCCGCGCAGCACGCCGTCCGGCTCGCCGCGGCGGGCCGCGTCGACCATCTCCAGCGCGCTGGAGTGGATCGTGATCAGCCCCTCCTTCGCCCAGAGCCGGCGCAGGTCGGGCAGGCGGTCGCGGACGTCGCCGCCGCGGGCCTGGTCGATCTGCAACCGGAACAGGTCGAGCAACGCCTGCTGGACCTTGGGCGGCGAGCCCGCGGCGGCCGCGAGGTCGAGCGCGGCGTCCCACCGGCCGCGCACGACGAGCTCGAAGACGAGGTGCCAGCGGGACTCGAAGGCGTAGGGCGCGTAGGGCAGCCCGGCTCTCCTCGCCGCGGGCGATGGCGCGTCGGAAGGCGGCCTCGGCGCTCACCCAGTCGCCGGCGTCCTCGTGGGACCGACCCAGCAGGAAGTGGGCGCGGAGCTCGGCCTGCACGGCGCCGGACGTGCGCGACCGCTCGACCGCCTCCTCCAGCGCCTCGCGCAGCCCGACCTGCGGGCCGGTGTGGCGGGCCTGGCTGAGGGTGATGACCAGGTCGAAGACCTGGTCGGTGAGCTGGAGCCGCTCGGCGAGGGCGAGTCCCTCCAGCGCGACCGGCTGCGCCTCGTCGTAGCGGCCGAAGGCGGTGAGGACCCGGGCGTGGGTCGCCAGCACCCGGGCCCGCACCGCCGTCTCCCCGTCGGGGACCAGCCGGTAGGCCTCGGCACTGAGCTCGGCCGGGTGCTCCTCGGTCTCGGTGATGAGCAGCAGGTAGGCGCGGGCGGACATGAGCCGGGCCCGCCACGCGTCCGGGGCGTCGGCGGGCAGCCGCCCGAGCTCCTCGCCGAGCAGGGTGACCGCGCGGTGAGGGCGCCCGGAGGCGGTGAGCGCGTCGGCGAGGTGGACGACCAGCGCGGAGCGGTCGACGTCGACGTCTCCGGTGCGTCGCGGGTCGGACAGCAGCTGGAGGGCCTGCTCGTAGTGGTGGACGGCCTCGTCGGGACCGCCGACCGCCAACGCGTCGTGGCCGGCGCGGATGCTGGCGTGGAGCGCGGTCTCGAGGTCGTGGGCCAGCCGGGAGTGGCGGGCGAGCTCGGCGGCGGTGCCGGTGGCGGCGCCGTCGCGCAGCGCGGTGGCGAACCGGTCGTGGAGGCGCACCCGCTCGCCGGGCAGCAGGTCGTCGTAGACCGCCTCGCCGAGCAGCGCGTGGCGGAACGCGTAGCGGTCGCCGTCGGGGACCAGCACGTTCATCTCGACCGCCTGCCGAAGCCCCTCGTCGAGCGCGGCGCCGGTGAGGCCCGAGGCGACGGTGAGCAGCTCGTGGGACACCTTGCGGCCGGCGACGCTCGCGGCCCGCACCACCTGCCGGGCGTGGTCGTCGAGCCGGTCGAGCCGGACCAGCAGCACGTCGGCCAGCTCGGCGGGCACCCAGCGGCCGGGACCGGCGGCGGCGCTGGTGAGCTCCTCGACGAAGAACGCGTTGCCCTCGGCCCGGTCGACGATGTCGTCGGTCTCGTCCATCGACAGCCCGCCGGGGACCAGCTCGGCGATCAGCCGGTGCACGGAGGCGTCGCTCAGCGGCGCGAGCGCGAGGCGTCGTACGCCGCTGACGCGTGACCACTCGGCGAGGTGGCGGCGCAGCGGGTGGCGGCGGTGGAGGTCGTCGGCGCGGTAGCTGACGACCAGCGACATCGGGCCGGCGTCGCGGGCGAACAGGAAGGTGAGCAGGTCGCGCGTGGACTGGTCGGCCCAGTGGGTGTCCTCGACCACGACCAGCATCGGCCCCTCGGCGGAGGCCTCGTCGAGCAGCGCCCGGACGGCGTCGAAGAGCGCGGACCGCTCGATGGCGGCGCCGTCGCCGACCTCGCCGGCGAGGGTGCGGCGGCCCGGCAGCAGCCGGGCCAGGATCGGGTGGCGGCCGGCGACGGTCGCGACGACCTCGGGCAGCTCGGTGGAGAGCCGGCCCAGGATCTCGGAGAACGGCAGGTAGGGAAGGGCGCTGTCGCCCAGGTCGAGGCAGTGGCCGGCGACCACGCGCCAGCCGTCGGCGGCCAGCCGGTCGCGGACCTCGGTCAGCAGCCGGGTCTTGCCGACGCCGGCGTCGCCGGAGAGCAGCACCGTGGTGCCGCTCCGGTGAGGACCGTCCCCCTCGTCGGCGTCGCCGCCGAGCCAGGACACGAGCTCCTCGAGCTCCGCGTCGCGCCCGACGAGGGGTGCGGTCGTGTGTGCTGCCACGTCATCCATCATGGCGTGGCCCACCGACGACACGCGCGTCCCTTTTCGTGCGGGCGGTCAGCGCGTGCGTCGGCCGGAGCGGCCGGTGAGGCCGAACCGTGCGGTCGCCGGCTTCCGGTGCTCGGCGCGACGCGGGGCACGGAGGCCCTGCAGCCGCTCGACGCGGTAGGCCAGCTCGTAGTCCAGGTAGGTCCCTGTGGTCTCGTACATGTCATCTCTCCTCGGTTGGTGTTCCGAGATAGAGATTCGTCCTCTGAGGTAGGCCCGCACATCGGGCAGGTGCCTTATCTCCGGCTGCCGGGCGTCGCCGGCTACCTCAGACGCCCGTGACGGGCCGTCCGGCCTGCCAGACCCCGGCGACGAGCGGGACCCCTGGCCGGTAGGCGAGGTGGACGTGCGAGGGCGCGTCGAGCAGCACCAGGTCGGCCCGCCGGCCGGGGGCGATCACGCCGACGTCGTCGCGGCCCAGCGCCCGGGCGCCGCCGGCGGTGGCCGCCCACACCGCCTCGGCCGGGGTCATCCCCATCTCCCGGACCGCGAGCGCGATGCAGAACGGCACCGAGCTGGTGAAGGACGAGCCGGGGTTGCAGTCGCTGGCCAGCGCGACGGTGACGCCGGCGTCGAGCAGCCGGCGGGCGTCGGGGTAGGGCTGACGGGTCGAGAACTCGACCCCCGGCAGCAGGGTCGCGACGGTGCCGCTGTCGGCGAGGGCGGCGACGTCGGCGTCGGAGAGGTAGGTGCAGTGGTCGACCGCGGTGAGGCCGAGCTCGGCGGCCAGCCGCACCCCCTCGCCGTACGTCAGCTGGTTGGCGTGGAGCCGTCCCCGCAGCCCGACGGCGGCACCGGCCGCGAGCACGGTGCGCGCCTGGTCGGCGTCGAACGCGCCCTCCTCGCAGAACACGTCGATCCAGCGGGCGTGCGGCGCGCAGGCCTCGAGCATCGGGCCGGTGACCAGGTCGACGTACGCCGCGGCGTCCGTGCCGGCGGGCACGACGTGCGCGCCCAGGAACGTGGTGTCCTCGGTGAACTGCCGGGCGACCGCGAGGCTGCGGGCCTCGTCGTGGACGCTGAGGCCGTAGCCGCTCTTGATCTCCAGCGTGGTCGTCCCCTGCCGCCGCATCTCGTCGACGAGCCGGGCGACGTGGCTGGTGAGCTGCTCGTCGGTCGCGGCGCGGGTGGCCGCGACGGTGGTGCGGATGCCGCCCGCGGCGTACGCCTCCCCCGCCATCCGGGCCGCGAACTCCGGCGCCCGGTCGCCGGCGAAGACGAGGTGGCTGTGGCTGTCGACGAAGCCGGGGACCACCGCCCGCCCGCCCGCGTCGACCTGGTGGTCGGCGGCGGGAGCCTCGGCGGCGCTGCCCACCCAGACGATCCGGCTGCCCTCGACGACGACCGCGGCGTCGGTGCGCAGCGGCCGGTCGGCGTCGTTCGTGGTGAGCTCGCCGATGTGGGTGAGCAGGGTGGTGCTCATGACCAGAGCCTCGCGATCGCGTCGTCGAGCTCGCGCCCGATCTCGGCCCTGGTCTCCACGGCGTCACCCTGTCGTACGACGACGCGGCCGTCGACCACGACCTGGGTGACGTCGGCGGCGGTCGGCGGCGAACACCGCGGTGTGGGCGTCGGCGCCGGTGCCGGCGGTCCGGGGGCTGGCGGTGTCGAGGGTGACCAGGTCGGCGCGGCGGCCGACCGCGATCTCGCCGGCGTCGTCCCAGCCGAGGCTGGCCTGGCCGTGCCGGGTGCCGGCGTCGAGCAGGTCGGCCGCGGTCCAGTGCCCGCGCTGCTGGGTGGCGAGCCGCTCGTCGAGCTCGAGCGCGCGCATCTCCTCGAACGGGTCGACCACCGCGTGGCTGTCGCTGCCGAGGGTGAGCCGGACCCCGGCCTCGTGCAGCCGTCGGCCCGGACCGATGCCGTCGCCGAGGTCGCGCTCGGTGGTCGGGCAGAAGCCGGCGTACGTCGCGGTGTCGGCGAGGTGGGCGATGTCGTCCTCGGCCAGGTGGGTCGCGTGGACCGCGGTCGTCAGCGGTCCGAGGACGCCGTGGTCGAGCAGCACCTCGACCGGGGTGCGCGCGTAGGCCGCGACGCAGGCGGTGTTCTCGGCGACCTGCTCGGAGACGTGGACGTGGAGCGGTCGGCCGGTCGCGACGTCGACGACGGCCGGCATCGCCTCGGCCGGGACGGCCCGGACGGAGTGGATCGCGGCCCCGGTACGGGCGGTGCCGACGGTCGGCGCGAACGACCCGGCGCGGGTCGGCCCACGCGTCGACGTCGCCGTCGGTGAACCGGCGCTGCACTCCCTGCGGCGGCTCGCCGAACCCGCTCGAGAGGTAGCAGGTGTCGAGCAGCGTCAACCGGATCCCGGCCTGCGCGGCGGCCTCGGCCAGCGCGTGCGACATGGCGTGCGGGTCGGCGTACGGCGTGCCGTCGGGCTGGTGGTGGAGGTAGTGGAACTCCCCCACGCTGGTCATCCCGGCCGCGACCATCTCCCGGAAGGTGGCGCTCGCCAGCCGGAGGTAGGAGTCCGGGTCGAGCCGTTCCGCGACGGCGTACATCTGCTCGCGCCAGGTCCAGAACGTCCCCCGTCCCCGCTGGGTCCGCCCCCGCAGCGCCCGGTGGAACGCGTGGCTGTGGGTGTTGGCCAGGCCGGGGAGGGTGAGGCCGGGGAGGGTCTGCGGGGCTGCTGGTTCCCCGGATATCCGGGGAAACTGGGACGTTCTCGAGTGAAACTTCGGGCGAGAACCTCACGTTTCCCTCGGGAACCTCGACCCGGGTGAACCGGCCGTCCTCGATCTCGACCAGCACGTCGTCGTGGACGGCGCCGTCGACCCAGGCCCGCTCCAGCAGGTACGCGGTGCTCATGTGAGCAGCCGCTCGAGGGTGTCGGCGAGCGCGGAGACGCCGACCAGGCAGTCGGCCGTCGAGGCGTGCTCGTCCGGCGAGTGGGAGATGCCGGTGGGGTTGCGGACGAAGAGCATCGCGGTGGGGATGCCGGCCGCGGAGAGGATCCCGGCGTCGTGCCCGGCCGCGGTCGGGATCACCGGCCAGGCACCCTCGGCGTGGTCGGCGGCGATCCGCGCGGCCAGCGAGGCGTCGAAGGACACCAGCCCGGAGACCGACTCGGCGGTGACCGTCAGCGACGTCCCGTCGCGGGCTGCCCGCTCGTCCGCCTGCCGGGTCACCTCACCGACCAGCGCCTCGAGCGACGAGTCCGACCCGGCCCGGGCGTCGAGCCAGCCGGTGACCCGCGACGGGACGGCGTTGGTGCCGTTGGGGGCCACCTCGACCCGCCCGAACGTCGCCCGCGCGTCGGCGAGCCGGGCCTGCTTGGCGGCCGCCAGCGCGGTCATCGCATAGCTCAGCATCGGGTCGCGGCGATCCTCCATCCGCGTGGTGCCGGCATGGTTCGCCTCGCCGGTGAAGTCGAAGCGGTAGCGCCCGTGCGGCCAGATCCCGCTGGCGACACCGACCGCGGCGCCACGGTCGACGAGGTCGCGCCCCTGCTCGACGTGGAGCTCGACGAAGCAGCCGATGCCGGCGAGCAACGTCGACGGTCGGCTGCCGTCGGCCACGTCCCCGAGCGCCACGCCGTCGCGGTCGCGCAGCCCGACCACCGACTCCCAGGCCACCGTCCCGGCCGCGAGCCGCGACCCGAGGCAGGCGAGCCCGAAGCGGGAGCCCTCCTCCTCGACGAACACCCCGATCGCGAGCGGCCGGGCGGGTACGACGCCGCGCTCGTGCAGCAGGTCGACGGCGGCCAGCGCGGAGACCACGCCCAGCGGCCCGTCGTACGCACCGCCGTCGAGCACGGAGTCGAGGTGCGAGCCGGTCAGCACGGCCGGGCCCGGAGGCGCCGGCCGGTCGCCACCAGGCCATCAGGTTGCCGAGCCCGTCCTGCTCCACCTCCAGGCCCCGCCCGGTCGCCGCGGACCGGAACCAGTCGCGCAGCTCGGACTCGGCGCTGGTCCACGGCTGTCGGAAGTACCCGCCCGAGGCGGCGGAGCGACCCACCGGCGCCAGCTCGGCCCACATCTCCTCGAACGACATGGACCCCAGTCCACCGCCCGCGGGAGCACTCCGGCAAGCAACGCCCCGATCCGGTTGTCTCGGATCCGAGACGTGCGAGGCTGGCGGGATGGAGTTCCAGCAGGTGGTCGACCGTCGCCGGATGATCCGCAACTACGCCGAGCGCCCCGTCGACCCGGGCGCGATCACCCGCGCCCTGCGCAACGCGACCCGCGCCCCGAGCGCCGGGTTCAGCCAGGGCTGGGCGTTCGTGCTGCTCGACGAGCCCGGCGACGTACGCCGCTTACTGGGAGGCCACCACCGAGCCCGAGCAGCTCGCGTCGCCCGACGCCTGGCTGACCGGCATGATGCGCGCGCCGGTCGATCGTGCTGCCCTGCTCGAGCAAGGACGCCTACCTCGACCGCTACGCCGAGCCGGACAAGGGCGTCACCAACCGCGACGAGGGCCGCTGGCGGGTGCCCTACTGGCACATGGACACCGCGATGGCCGCGCCTGCTGATCCTGCAGACCGCGGTCGACGAGGGGCTCGGCGCGCTGTTCTTCGGCATCCCGAACGAGCACATCGACGCCGTACGCCGCAGCTTCGCCATCCCCGACACCCACGACCCCATCGGGGCGATCACGATCGGTCACCTTGCCGACGACGCCGGCCTCCGCGGGTCACCGGCCCACCGCCGCCGGGTCCCGCTCGACGAGCTCGTCCACCGTGGCGCCTGGACGCTGACCGGGGTCTCTCCACATACCGCCGGTTTGGCATCTGCGCAGGACCCCGGGCACGGTGGACGGATGGCAACGACGACCGACCGACCCCCCGAGCCCCTCCACGACCCCGAGGAACCGCGCTCCCGCAAGCGGCGTCACCCGGTGCTGGACATCGCCGTCCGGGAGCGCTCCACCGAGCGACCTCCCCGTGGACAAGATCGTCTTCGGCATCACCGCCGTCGCTCGCGGTCGGCTTCCTGCTGTGGGGCTTCCTGAGCACCGCGACGCTCACCACCGCGTCGACGTCCGCGCTGGACTGGACGATGCAGGCCCTGGACTGGTTCTTCGTCCTCATCGCCTCCGGCTTCGTGGTGTTCTCGCTGTGGCTCGCCCTCGGCCGGTTCGGCACCATCCCGCTCGGTCGTGACGACGAGGAGCCCGAGTTCCGGACCTCCTCGTGGATCGCGATGATGTTCTCGGCCGGCATGGGCATCGGCCTGATGTTCTACGGCGTCAACGAGCCGCTCACCTTCTTCGCCGACGGCGGCGACTTCGCCGTACCCGGCAGCGACGGCCAGACGCAGGCGCAGCTCGCCGAGACGGCGATGGCCCAGACGCTGTTCCACTGGACCTTCCACCCGTGGGCGATCTACGCCGTGGTGGGCCTCGCGATCGCCTACGGCACCTACCGCAAGGGCCGTCGCCAGCTCATCAGCGCGGCGTTCATCCCGCTGCTGGGCAAGCGCGCCGAGGGCGGCGCCGGCAAGGTCATCGACATCCTCGCGATCTTCGCGACGCTCTTCGGCTCCGCGGCCTCGCTCGGCCTCGGCGCCCTCCAGATCCGCAGCGGCATGCAGATCGTGGGCGGCATCGGCCAGGTCGGCAACGCGGTCCTGATCGGGATCATCGCGGTGCTCACCGCCGCCTTCGTGCTCTCGGCCGTCTCGGGTGTCGCCAAGGGCATCCAGTGGCTCTCCAACATCAACATGGTGCTGGCGATCGGCCTCGCCCTCTTCGTGTTCGTGGTCGGCCCGTCGATGTTCGTCCTCGACCTGCTGCCCTCGGCCATCGCCGGCTACTTCGGCGACCTGCCCGACATGGCGGGCCGTACCAACGCCCAGGGCGGCGACGTCGCGACCTGGCTCTCCTACTACACGGTCTTCTACTGGGCCTGGTGGATCTCCTGGACGCCCTTCGTCGGCATGTTCATCGCGCGCATCTCGCGCGGTCGCACCATCCGCCAGTTCGTCACCGGCGTGCTGCTGGTGCCGAGCCTGGTGAGCCTGGTCTGGTTCGCCGTCTTCGGCGGCTCCGCGATCAAGCTGCAGATGGACGGCATCGACCTCTACGGCTCCGGCGGCCCGGAGGCCCAGCTGTTCACCATGCTGGAGAACTTCCCGTGGGCCACGGTGACCAGCATCGTGGTCATGGCCCTGGTCGCGATCTTCTTCGTGTCCGGCGCCGACGCCGCCTCGCTGGTGATGGGCACGCTGTCGCAGAACGGCGCGCTCGAGCCCCGCAAGCTGGTCGTGATCTTCTGGGGCGTCGCGACCGGTGGCGTCGCCGCGGTGATGCTGCTGGTCGGCGGCGAGGACGGGCTCAACGGGCTCAAGACGATCACCATCGTCTCGGCCGTCCCGTTCGCCGTCGTCATGGTCGGGCTCTGCGTCTCGCTGGCCAAGGACCTCGCCCAGGACCCGCTCATGGTGCGGGCGACGTACGCCCAGGCCATGGTCCACGACGCCGTCGTGGCCGGGGTCACGGAGCACGGCGACGACTTCCGGCTCGCCGTGGAGCAGGACACCCCCGGCGCCGGTGACGCCGTGGCCGACGACCGGCAGCAGGAGCTCCCGGACGACGTAAACTCGGGGGCGATGAGCGAGGACGAAGCCCGTCAGACCGTCCGGGGCGTGGAGTCGAGGGACCCGCGCACCGGCGGCGGCGCGGCCGCGGCCCGGATCCACCAGCAGCAGACCTGGGTCGACCTCCAGGTGCGGCAGGCGATGGACCGCGGCGACTTCGACGACCTCCCCGGGGCGGGCAAGCCGATCCGCGACCTCGGCACCCAGCACGACCCGGACTGGTGGGTCAAGCAGCTCATCGAGCGGGAGCGGATCACCGGCGTCCTGCCGCCCGCGCTCCAGCTCCGCAAGGACGACGCGGAGCTCGACGCCCGGCTCGACACGATGGCCTCCGAGACCGAGGTGCGACGCGAGGTCGAGGACTTCAACGCCCGCGTCATCCGCGCCCGCTACACCCCGGTCGACGGGCCGCCGCTGATCACCATGCCGCGCGACGTGGACGAGACGGTCGCGGGCTGGCAGGACCGCGCGGGCGTCGCGGCGTACGACGCCGGGCGCCGGTCCGCCGCGACCGTGCCCGGCGTCGTCGCTGGTGGCGCCGCAAGACGTGACCGGCACGTGAAAGTGGTCATACCGGACGCCCCCGACCGGGCGGTAGGTTCCGGCCATGCCCAGCTTGCAGAGCCCCAAGGACTTCTTCCGCCCGCTCGCCGTCGGCGCCCCCGAGCCCGTCCGTGAGGTGCCGGCCCGACCGAGCCGGGCGATCCACTTCTTCGATCCCAGCAACGAGAAGATGGCGTCGAAGATCCCCGACATGGTCGGGAAGGTCGACGTGCTCCTCGGCAACCTCGAGGACGCCGTCAAGGCCGACAACAAGGAGGCCGCCCGCGCCGGCCTGGTGAAGATCGCGCAGGCCACGCCGACCTCGGTGGGGAGCGGGCCCACGCAGCTGTGGACGCGGATCAACGCGCTCGACAGCCCGTGGGTGCTCGACGACCTGACCACCCTGGTCACCGAGATCGGCGACAAGCTCGACGTGATCATGGTGCCGAAGGTGCAGGGGCCTGCGGACATCCACTACGTCGACCGGCTGCTCGCCCAGCTCGAGGCGAAGGCCGGGCTCGACCGGCCGATCCTGGTCCACGCGATCCTCGAGACCGCCCGCGGCATGGCCAACGTCGAGGAGATCTGCGGCGCCTCGCCGCGGATGCAGGGCCTCTCGCTCGGCCCCGCCGACCTCGCCGCCGACCGCCGGATGAAGACCACGCGCGTCGGCGGCGGCCATCCCGGCTACCTGGTCCGGCAGGACCCGCCGCGCAACGAGCTCGGCGTGGCGACGTCGACGCCAACCGGTCGACGTACCAGCAGGACCTCTGGCACTACACGATCGCCCGGATGGTCGACGCCTGCGCGATGCACGGCATCTACCCCTACTACGGCCCGTTCGGCGACATCGCCGACGAGATCGCGTGCGAGGACCAGTTCCGCAACGCCTTCCTGCTCGGCTGCGTCGGCACCTGGAGCCTCCACCCGAAGCAGATCGCCATCGCCCACCGGGTCTTCAGCCCCAGCGTCGAGGACGTCGCCCACGCCCGTCGCGTGGTCGCCGCCATGGGCGACGGCACCGGCGCGGTCATGCTCGACGGGAAGATGGAGGACGACGCCTCCCTCAAGCAGTGCCTGGTGATGGTCGAGCTCGCCGAGCAGCTGGCCGCGATCGACCCGGAGCTGAAGAAGCAGTACGAGGCGATCGAGCGGTGAGCGCACTTCCGACCTGCGCCCGCGCCGCAGCGTCCTCTACATGCCGGGCTCCAACGCCCGCGCGCTGGAGAAGGCGAAGACGCTCCCCTGCGACGGCCTGATCCTCGACCTCGAGGACGCCGTCGCCCCCGACGACAAGCCCGCCGCGCGCGAGGCCGCCTGCGCGGCCGCCGCCTCCGGCGAGTACGGCGCCCGCGAGCTGACGATCCGCGTCAACGGCGCCGACACCGACTGGCACGCCGACGACCTGGCGGCCGCCTGCGCGGCCGGGCCCGACGCGATCGTCGTCCCCAAGGTGAACAGCGCCGACGCCGTGCTGCGCCTGGTCGACGCGATGGCCGCCCACGACGCCCCCGAGCACACCACCTTGTGGGCGATGCTCGAGACGCCGTACGCCATGCTCCACGCCGAGGAGATCGCCGGGGCGTCGGAGCGGCTGACCGTGCTGGTCATGGGCACCAACGACCTGGTCAAGGAGCTGTACGCCGAGCACGTGCCCGGTCGGCAGCCGGTGCTCGCCGGCCTCGGCCTCGCGCTGCTCGCCGCCCGCGCCACGGGCAAGGTGATCCTCGACGGCGTCTACAACGACGTGAAGGACGAGGACGGGTTCCTCGCCGAGTGCCGCCAGGGCCGCGAGATGGGCTTCGACGGCAAGACCCTGATCCACCCCGGCCAGGTCGCCGGCGCCAACGAGGCGTTCGCGCCGTCCGAGCAGGCGGTCGAGGACGCCCGCGGCATCCTGGAGGCGTGGGAGAACCGCTCCTCGGGCGTCGTCACCTTCAACGGCCGGATGATCGAGAACCTCCACGTCGAGTCCGCCGAGCGCACCCTGCAGATCCACGACGCGATCCGCGCGCTCGGCGGGTGACGAGGACGGGTAGTCCCCGATTCTTCGGCTGTGTCGGCGGTCAGATCACGACCGAAGAATCGGGGACTACCTCAATCCGGCCTCAGTCAGGCCTCAACCGCGCTGGGTCGCGAAGTAGCTGACGCAGTCGCCCTGGTTCTTGAACTCGGGGTCGGTGCTGGTGGCCCAGCCACCGTCCTTGCAGTCGTCCTTGCCCGCGAGCTGGACGGAGTCGGCGAAGGTGTAGGTGGTGGCGTCGTAGGTCATCGACTCGATGACCCAGTCGCCCTGGACGCCGGAGCCGAGGGAGAAGCCGAACGCGTCAACCGTCGCGTCCGGGAAGGCGCCGGCCCACTCGTCCAGCGTGCCGTACCAGGTGCTGCCGGAGCCGCCGCCGGTGTTGGGCGCATCGTCCTTCACGAACTGCTCGGCGTTGTTCGACAGCCACCAGTCCGTGCCGTAGTAGGTCGGCTCGCCGACCAGGATCCCGTCCGGGCCGTCCATCACCGTCGAAGTCGACCGCGAGCTGGAAGCCCGGCGGGATCGAGCCGGAGTTGTTGGTCAGCTCCATCGAGGGCTCGCCGACCTCGCCCAGCGGGCGGTCGCCACCGTCGAAGTAGAGCGCGACCTTGTCGGTGCTGCCGTTGCCCTCCGTCCAGATGCGGAGTCCGCCGCCGTCCACGACCTCGTAGTGGCCGGTGGCTCGGGTGTCGCTCCCGACGACGTCCTCCGGGATGTAGAGGACGTCGGAGCCGGCACTGCTGGCCGGTGCGACCGACAGGAGTGCGGCCGTGCCGAGGGCGGCGACGGTGGTGAGGATCGAGGTGACGCGCATGCAGAACTCCAGTGGTGAGGGCCGCTGTCACCCGGCGCACCCCCTGCGCGCCCGGCCGCGACGGCGTCACCGTACGTCAGGGTGGTCTAGGCCGGTACTGCCCTTTTGGGCATAGTCACTCCCGCACCAGGCCGCGCAGCACGACCGGCCGTCCCAGTCGGAGTTGTCGATCACCACGTCGGCCGCCGACGCCGGGTCGCAGGTGTTGCGGTAGATCCGCTGCGCGCTCGACGTAGCGCTGCTGGTCGGGGTGCGTCACGTCGTCGACCGTCCCGTCGCGCGAGGCCATCCGCGCGACCCGGACCGACGCCGGCACCTCGAGCCAGACGACGAGGTCCCAGGCGTCGGCCAGCTCGGGCCGCTGCGTGAAGACACCGTCGACCAGCAGCACGCCGCGGTCCGGGACCGGAGCGGGCGGCTCGTCGACGTACGCGTCCGTGGCGAGGTCGTGCCAGCGACGCCGGTACGCCGACCCGGGGCCGCGCCGCCAGGGATCGAGCAGCTCGCGGCGGATCGCGGCCACGTCGAAGCTCCGTTCCCAGACCGTCGACGGGGTCCGGCCGAGCGCGTGGCGGTGGGCCTGCGGGTGGTGGAAGTCGTCGACCGTGGCGCGGACGACCACGCGCCCGTCCGCGACCAGCCGCTCCCCCAGCGCGTCGGCGAAGGTCGTCTTGCCTGCCCCGTCAGCCCCGTCGACGGCCACCAGCACGGGCCGGTCGAGCGCAGGGACCGTCCGCGCGACGTGGGCGAGGACGGCCGTCACGGCCGCCAGCGCGGGTCCCGGCCGATGAAGCCGAGCAGCTGCGTCTGGGCGTCGGCGTCGTCGGGCACCGGCACCCGCGGGCCGTACTGGCCGCTGCTCCGCAGCAGGTCGTCGTACGGCGCCATGCCCTCGAGCATCACGCGGCAACGCTCGGGGTCGAGGGTGTCGTCCTGCCCGGTCGCCCGGGCCAGGTCCCAGGTGTGCAGGAAGACGTCGGCGGTGAAGAACCGGGAGATCGCGTCCGGCAGCGGGAGGTCGCCGGTGTGCGGGTTGCTGAACGCGCGGTCACCGGTGGCCGGGTCGTCGAGGACGGCCTGCACCGACGCCGCGAACGCGTCCCACGTCCCGACCGGGTCGTCGTCGACCGACCCGGGCGGCGGCAGGCTCACGTCGGAGCCGCCGGCGAGGAAGCCGGGGAACCACTCGACGAGATGACGTACGACGTCGCGCGCCGTCCAGCCCTCGACCGGTGCCGGCGCGTCCCAGCCCCCGTCGGCCACCCCGTGCACGGCCTGCCCGAACCGGCCGGCGACGTCCCGGAACTCCTCAGCCGGATCCATCCGGCCATCCTCGCAGGCCGGCCGGGTCGGTGCCGGGCGGTCAGCGCAACGACCTGCGACCGACCAGCTCCAGGGTCGACTCGGGGGTGAGCGGGTGGAACGGCCCGCCCCGTGCGTCCCGGTAGGCCCGCTCCAGCGGCGAGCGGCGGAAGAAGCCGACGCCGCCGGCGACCTCGAGCGCCAGGTCGACGACCGTCCTGGCCGTCACCACGGCCTCGCGCTTGGCGACCATCAACGTCTCCAGGGTCTCCTCGTCGGCGGTCAGCTCGTCCCCGGTCTCCTCGAGCGCACCGAGCAGCGCCCACCGGGCCACCCGCAGCCGCGCCGACATCTCCCCCAGCTGGCGTACGGCGGCGGCGGCCGGTGCCGACCGGCTCCGCGCGAGTCGCAGCGCCTCGTCGTGGGCACCGCGGGCGACGCCGAGGTAGGCGGCACCCACCAGCGGTGCGAAGTGGATCGCCGCGACCAGGAGCGGACCGGAGAGGGAGCCGTAGGGCCGGGTGCCGACGACCTTCTCCGTCGGGACGAAGACGCCGTCGAAGACGATGTCGTGGCTCGCGGTGCCGCGCATGCCGAGCGTGTCCCACGTCTCGACGATGCTGACGCCCTCGGCGGTCAGCGGGACCCCGGCGTGCAGCACCACGGCGTCCGGACCCGGCTCGCCCAGCACCGCGCTGGTGGAGATCACGTCGGCGACGGGCGCCTGCGAGCAGAAGATCTTGTGGCCGTCGAACCGGTAGCCGCCCTCGACCTCGGTCGCGATCGTGGTCGGGGCGATCCAGTCCGACCCGCCGCTGGTCGCCATCACCAGCCCGTCGTGGGCGACCTTGCCGAGCACGCCGGCGGCGTCCGGCGCCCCGTGGGCCAGCCGCCAGCGCTGCACGAAGGTCAGGTAGAGGTGCATCGTCGAGGACAGCGCGGCCGAGCCCGACCACCGGCCGAGCTCCTCCTGGGCCAGCACCATCTGCCGGATCGTGGCGCCGCCGCCACCGAGGTCGGTGGGCACCGGCAGCGCGAGGTAGCCGTTGGCCCGCATGGCGTCGTACGCCTCGGTGACGAAGGTGGCGTCCCGGTCGTGCCGCTCGTCGTGGCGCGCCGCCTCGGCGCCCACGGTCGCGGCCATGGTCAGGACGTCGTGATCGGTGAGCCCCGCGGCCGGTACGGCGGCGGGGGCGGTCTGCAAAGTGGTCATGGTCCGATCGTGCGGCGGTCACGTCCCCGCGACTAGTTCACAAACTGAACCGGCCGGTCCACCATGAAGAGGTGTCACGCTACGGGCAGTACTGCCCGATCACCCGGTCGCTGGAGATCCTCGGCGACCGCTGGACCCTGCTCATCGTGCGCGACCTGATCGTCGGTGCCACCCGGTTCAACGAGCTGAGTCGGGGCCTGCCCGGGATGTCGCGGGCGATCCTCTCCAAGCGGCTCGACCACCTCGAGCGGCACGGCCTGGTCGAGCGCGTGCCCGACGGCTACCGGCCGACCCCCGCCTGCCAGGAGCTGCAACCGATCGTCTTCGGACTCGCGGAGTGGGGAGCGCGCTGGGCCTTCGGCGAGCCGCGGACCGACGAGCTCGACCCCACCGTGCTGATGTGGTGGATCCGGGGCGGCATCGACCCCACGCCCTTCGGTGGCAAGCGGGTCGTGCTGCACGTCCACCTCAGCGACGGCCGACGCACCCGCTTCTGGTTCGTGATCCAGCCGAGCGACGTCTCGCTCTGCTTCACCGATCCCGGGCACGACATCGACGTCACCCTCGAGTCGTCGCTGTCCACGCTCTACCAGGTGTGGGAGGGACGCTTCGAGCTGCTCGCCGCGAAGCGCGACGGGCTCCTCAGCCTCACCGGCCGCCGCGACGTGCTGATGGTGCTGCCCGAGGCACTGATGTTCTCCCCCGTCGCGCCCTACGTACGCCGGGCGCAGGCCCGCGCCTGACGCGAGGTCACTCCTCGCGCATCGGGACCCGGACGCCGCGTTCGGCGGCGACCTCGATCGCGCGGTCGTAGCCCGCGTCGACGTGGCGGATCACGCCCATGCCCGGGTCGTTGGTCAGCACCCGTTCGATCTTGGCCGCCGCGAGGTCGGTGCCGTCGGCGACGCACACCTGCCCGGCGTGCAGCGACCGGCCCATGCCGACCCCGCCGCCGTGGTGGAACGACACCCAGGTCGCACCTGACGCGGTGTTGACCAGGGCGTTGAGGATCGCCCAGTCGGCGATGGCGTCGGAGCCGTCGAGCATCGCCTCGGTCTCGCGGTAGGGCGAGGCGACCGAGCCGCAGTCGAGGTGGTCGCGGCCGATCACGACCGGGGCCTTGAGCTCACCGCTGGCCACCATCTCGTTGAACTTCAGCCCGGCGAGGTGGCGCTCGCCGTACCCCAGCCAGCAGATCCGGGCCGGCAGGCCCTGGAACGACACCCGCTCGCCGGCCATGGTGATCCACTTGTGGAGCCGCTCGTTGTCGGGGAACAGCTCGAGGATCGCGCGGTCGGTGGCCGCGATGTCGGCCGGGTCGCCGGACAGCGCGGCCCAGCGGAACGGGCCCTTGCCCTCGCAGAACAGCGGCCGGATGTAGGCCGGCACGAACCCCGGGAACTCGAACGCCCGGTCGTAGCCGCCCTTGCGGGCCTCGTCGCGGATCGAGTTGCCGTAGTCGAAGACCTCCGCGCCGCGGTCCTGGAACTCCACCATCGCCCGCACGTGCACGGCCATCGAGGCCTGCGCCTCCTTGGTGAACCCGGCCGGGTCCGCCTGCCGACGCGCGTCCCACTCCTCGAAGGGGACGCCGGCCGGCAGGTAGGCGAGCGGGTCGTGCGCCGAGGTCTGGTCGGTGACGACGTCGATCGGCGCGTCCATCTCCAGCAGCGCCGGCACCAGCTCGGCGGCGTTGCCGAGGACGCCGATCGACAGCGGCCGACGCTCGTCGCGCGCCGCGGTCGCCAGCTCGAGCGCGTGCTCCAGCGAGTCCGCGCGTACGTCGAGGTAGCGGTGCTCGATCCGGCGGTCGATGCGGGACTCGTCGCACTCGATGCAGATCGCGACGCCGTCGTTCATGGTGACCGCCAGCGGCTGCGCGCCACCCATGCCGCCGAGCCCGGCGGTCAGCGTGATCGTGCCGGCCAGGGTGCCGCCGAACCTCTTGTCGGCGACGGCGGCGAAGGTCTCGAACGTGCCCTGCAGGATGCCCTGCGTGCCGATGTAGATCCACGAGCCGGCCGTCATCTGGCCGTACATCGTCAGCCCGAGGTCCTCCAGCCGGCGGAACTCCTCCCAGTTGGCCCAGTCGCCGACCAGGTTGGAGTTCGCGATCAGCACCCGCGGCGCCCACGCGTGGGTCTTCATGACGCCGACCGGCTTGCCGGACTGCACGAGCATGGTCTCGTCGTCGGCGAGCGTGCGCAGCGTGCGCACCAGACCGTCGTAGGCCTCCCAGCTGCGGGCCGCCTTGCCGGTGCCGCCGTAGACGACGAGGTCCTCGGGACGCTCGGCGTTGGCGGGGTCGAGGTTGTTCATCAGCATCCGCAGCGGCGCCTCGGTCTGCCAGGAGCCGCAGGACAGCTCGGTGCCGGTGGGCGCGTGGATCTCACGGGTCATGACAGTTCTCCGATCACGGACTCGGCGGCCGCGAGCACGGCGCCGGACTGGACGAGCGAGACGCAGGTCTCGATCTCGGGCGAGAGGTGCCGGTCGGGGCCGGGGCCCTCGATGCCGGACGAGCGCAGCAGCGCGACGACGGCTCCGGTGGCGGGCGACGGCTCCAGCGGGGCACGCAGGTCGAGGGCGCGCGCGGCCGTCAGCACCTCGACGGCGACGACGCGGGCGAGACCGTCGACCGAGCGGCGCAGCTTGCGGGCGGCCGACCACCCCATCGACACGTGGTCCTCCTGCATCGCGCTGGAGGGGATCGAGTCGACGGACGCCGGCACCGCGAGCCGCTTGAGCTCGGAGACGATCGCGGCCTGGGTGTACTGGGCGATCATGTGGCCGCTGTCGACGCCCGGGTCGTCGGCGAGGAACGGCGGCAGCCCGTGGTTGCGGGCCTTGTCGAGGAAGCGGTCGGTACGACGCTCGCTGATCGAGGCCACGTCGGCGGCGACGATCGCGAGGAAGTCGAGCACGTAGCCGACCGGTGCGCCGTGGAAGTTGCCGTTGGACTCGACCCGATCGCCCATCACCACCGGGTTGTCGACGGCGCTGGCGAGCTCACGCCCGGCGACGGCGGCCGCGTGGGCGACGGTGTCGCGCGCCGCGCCGTGCACCTGGGGCGAGCAGCGCAGCGAGTAGGCGTCCTGGACCCGGTTGCAGTCCGGGCCGCGGTGGGACGCGACGACGCCGGACCCGTCGAGCAGCCGGGTGAGGTTGGCGGCGGACGCGGCCTGGCCGGGGTGGGGACGCAGCGCCTGCAGCTCGGGCGCGAAGACCCGGTCGGTGCCGAGCTGGCCCTCGACCGACATGGCGGCCGCGATGTCGGCGGTGCGCAGCAGCCGCTCGAGGTCGGTGATCGCCAGGACCAGCATCCCGAGCATGCCGTCGGTGCCGTTGATCAGCGCCAGCCCCTCCTTCGCGGCCAGCTCGACCGGCGCCAGCCCGACCGCCGCCAGCGCCTCGGCCGCGGGCCGGAGCACGCCCTCGGCGTCGCGGACCTCGCCCTCGCCGAGCAGCGCCAGCGCGCAGTGCGACAGCGGCGCGAGGTCGCCGGAGCAGCCGAGCGAGCCGTACTCGTGCACGACCGGCGTGATGCCGTGCTCCAGCAGCCCGGCCAGCAGCCGGGCGGTCTCGAGCCGCACCCCGGTGTGGCCGGTGGCGAGCGTCGAGAGCCGCAGCAGCATCAGCGCGCGGACCACCTCCCGCTCGACCTCGGGCCCGGAGCCGGCGGCGTGGCTGCGGACCAGCGACCGCTGCAGCCGGGCCCGCATGTCGGAGGGGATGTGGCGGGTGGCGAGGGCGCCGAACCCCGTCGAGATGCCGTACGACGGGGTGGTGGCCCCGGCCAGCTCGTCGACGACGGCCCGGGCCCGCTCGACGGCGGCCTCGGCCTCGGCGGAGAGGGACACGGTCGCGCCGTGACGGGCCACGGCGACCAGGTCGGAGAAGGAGACCGGGCCGGTGCCGACGGTCACGTGCGGGGCTGTCCATGCCACCCATCGAACCGCCGTCGGCGTACCTCCACCAGTGGTGCAGCGGCACCAGTTGTCTCGGATCCGAGACACGCCACTAACCCCTGCAGGTGAAGCCACGCCCGGCTGGTGTCCCTAGCGTGGGCACCATGGAAACCGGACAGATCATCTGGATCGTCGTGGCGATCGTCGTCATCGCGATCGTCATCGCCGTCGTCGTCGCCCTGTCGCGCAAGCGGCGGCTCGAGCAGGACCGGCAGCGGGCCAACGAGCTGCGGGCCGAGGCCCGGGTGCACGCCGGCCAGACGGAGCAGAGCGACCTCCAGGCCCGCGAGGCCGAGGCCGAGGCCGAGCGGGCGCGGGTCCAGGCCGAGCAGGCCGAGGCGCGCGCCGCCGAGGCGCGCCGCGAGCACCTCCACGACCAGGCCCGCGTCGAGGACCACGTGCGCGAGGCCGACCAGGTCGACCCGGACGCGCCCCGCGAGGGCGGGACCCACCGCAGCTGACCCTCCCGGGACCTACAGTGCGGGGGTGACCCAGGTCCCCGCGGCCACCCGGTGCCTCCGGGTGCTCAAGTTCCTGGCCAGCCAGCCCGAGCCGGTGGCCCTGGACCGGATCCGGCGCGCCTGCGGACTGCCGCGCAGCACCGCCTACCACCTGCTGCAGGCGATGGTCGAGGAAGGCTTCGTCACCCACCTCGAGGACGAGCACCGCTACGGGCTCGGCGTCGCCGCCTACGAGGTCGGCAGCGGCTACTCGCGGCAGGAGCCGCTGCAGCGCGTCGCCCGGCGGCTGCTCGCCGACGTCGTCGACCGGACCCACCAGAGCGCCCACTTCGCGGTGCTCCACGGCCGCGACGTGCTCTACGTGGTCGAGGAACGGGCGCCGGGCCGACCCAGCCTGGTGACCGACGTCGGCGTACGGCTCCCGGCCCACCTGACCGCCAGCGGGCGCGCCATCCTGGCCGGGCTGCCGCCGGCCCAGGTCCGGGCGCTCTACCCCGACCGGTCCGCCTTCGTCGAGCGGCACGGCACCGGGCCCGGGTCACCGAGCGCCCTGCGTGCCGTGCTCTCCGAGACGCGACAGCGCGGCCACGCCGTGGAGGACGGCGAGGTCACCCCGGGCTTCGCGAGCGTCGCGGCGGCGGTCCGCGACCACACCGGCCACCCCGTGGGCGCGATCGCGCTGACCTACGAGTCCCACGTGACTCCCGTCGACGACCTGGTCGACGCGACCCTGCAGACGGCCGCCGCGCTGACCCACCGCCTCGGCGGGCGTGTGACCTGAGCCTCCTCCGCTCGTTGAGCCCGGCAGCCGCCCGTACCGAGGAGTAGCCGTGCCCGAGACTTCCCGCCCCGTACGCCGCATCGCCGTCGCCGCCACCGCCGCCGCCGTCCTGGTCGCCGGTGCCGTCACCACCGCCACCGCCGGTGACCGCAGCGGCGACCTGGTCAGCGACTACGACCGCTCGGTGCGGCAGGCGGCCGAGGCGGCCGCCGAGGTCAAGGCCGAGGCCCGACCCCACTCCCACAGCGACCCGTCGACCAAGAACGCCCTCTCCCGGGCCGGCGAGACGACCCGGAACGCCCAGGACCCGACGTCCGCGGTCGAGAAGGCAGCCAACGCCGCCGCCGTCGCCGCCGGTCGCGGCACCCCGGAGCCGACCCTGACCACGACCCCGGCCACCCGTCCCCGCGCGACGCACCCGGCCACGCGCTACGCCATGGCCAACGGCTGCTACACCCTCGTCGACGGCGGCGAGCCGCTGTTCTTCAAGCCGACCCGGCTCGGCGACTACCTCCTCTACGACGCCGAGCGGCAGTTCGTCGGCGGCCGGCGGCCAGAAGGCGGCCGAGCCCGGCGACGACACGATCTGGACCGCCACCAGGGACGGCCGCCGCACCCGGCTCACCAACGGCGAGGAGTCCCTCGAGGTCGACGGCCGCAGCCGCTTCCTGCTGACCCGGACCACCGGCTGCGCGGCCTACCCGGAGTCGCAGGTCAACATCACCGGCGACCCGTTCGCCGGGGTCTCGCCGTTCCAGGAGGTGCGGGGGTACGCCGACGCGCACACCCACGGCATGGCCTTCGAGTTCCTCGGGGGCGGCGCCCACTGCGGCAAGCCGTGGGACCGGTTCGGTGCGCCGTACGCGCTCGTGGACTGCCCCGACCACGAGACCGGCAGCAACCCGCTCGAGGCGATCCTCTCCGGCGAGCCCTCCCACGACCCCGTCGGCTGGCCGACCTTCGCCGACTGGCCCGCGCCCGACTCGCTGACCCACGAGGGCACCTACTACAAGTGGATGGAGCGGTCGTGGCGCGGCGGGCAGCGGCTCTTCGTCAACCTGCTCGTCGAGAACAACCAGCTCTGCATGCTCTACCCGTTCGGACCGGGTGGCAGCCCGCAGAAGAACTCCTGCGACGACATGGACTCGGTCCGGCTCCAGGCCAAGCGGATGCACCAGTTCCAGAACTACATCGACGCGCAGTGGGGCGGCCCGGGCAAGGGCTGGTACCGGATCGTGAAGAACCCGTGGCAGGCACGCCGCGTCATCAACGACGGCAAGATGGCGATCGTCATGGGCATCGAGACCAGCGTGCCCTTCGGCTGCACCTTCAAGGCCGGACCGGGCGGTGACACCCCCGCCGCCGACTGCACCGAGGAGTCCATCGACCGGCAGCTCGCCGAGGTGCACCGGATGGGCGTGCGGCAGATGGAGCTGGTCAACAAGTTCGACAACGCGCTGTCCGGCGTCGCCGGTGACACCGGCGAGGTGGGCGTGGCCGTCAACAACGCCCAGTTCGCCGAGACCAACAGCTACTGGGACATGCGAGCACTGCGAGCCCGAGAACCCCGAGGCGCACGACAAGAACCAGCTCGCCGCACCCGAGGTCTCCGCCGACCAGCAGGACGCCCTCTTCGGCGCGATCGGCCAGGTCTTCGGGGCACTGGGTCCCGCGCTGCCGCTCTACCCGCCGCCGGACCACTGCAACGAGCGCGGCCTCACCGGGCTCGGCGAGCACCTCGTCCGCCGGCTGGCCGAGCGCGGGATGCTGGTCGACCCCGACCACATGAGCGTCAAGGCCCGCGACTCGCTGCTCGACCTGGTCGAGCGGCGCGACTACCCGGGCGTGGTGTCGAGCCACTCGTGGTCGACGCCCGACGCCTACCCGCGGATCTACGACCTCGGCGGGTTCATCGCGCCGTACGCCGGCGACTCGACCGGCTTCGTCGAGAAGTGGCGCCGCCACCTGGAGTGGGCCAACCCGAAGTACTACTTCGGCCTCGGCTACGGCGCCGACATGAACGGGCTCGGCGCGCAGGGCGACCCGCGCGGCGCCGACGTCCCCAACCCGGTGACCTACCCGTTCCGCGGCATCGGCGGCGTGACCGTCGAGAAGCAGCACGCCGGCCAGCGCGTCTACGACATCAACGTCGACGGCGTCGCGCAGTACGGCCTCTACCCCGACTGGATCCAGGACCTGCGGATGGTCGCCGACGCCGAGCAGGGCGACGGTGCCGCGATCGTGCAGGACATGGCGCGCGGCGCCGAGGCCTACCTCCAGACGTGGGAGCGGGCGCAGGGCATCGCGGCCGACTCGTGCCGCAACCCGCGGCTGCGCGAGTCGGTGGGCGCGTTCGAGCGGCTGGTGCAGCCCGGCCTCTCCGCGAAGCAGGTCATGCGTGCCGTCGGCCAGCCGTTCCTGCGCCGGGACCTGACCTACACCTACTGCGCCGAGCGCCCCGGTGACCGCGAGGTGCGGATGCAGGTGGAGCTCACGTCCGCCGGTCGGGTCGCGGACGTACGCCCGGTTACCAACGGGTAGCCTTTCTCACACGGGCAGCCGGTGACCCCGACCGCCGTTCGCCGTAGTCTCGGCGCGACGCCTGGTCTCGGTCGCCGGTGTCGCCGATGCCTGCCCTCGAGGAGACGTTGTGGACTGGGTCCTGATCCTTGGCCTGCTGATCAATGTGATCGCACTGCCGATCGCCGCGCGACGGGTGGTCTGGCTCTACCGGCTGATCACCAGCGGGCAGCCCGACCCGGGCCGGGTCGCGGGCGTCACCGGGAGGATCGGCCAGGCCGTCAAGAACCAGCTGGTCGAGGTCTTCGCCCAGCAGAAGCTGCTGAAGTGGACGGTGCCCGGCGCCGCCCACCTCTTCGTGTTCTGGGCGTTCGTGATCCTCGGCTCGGTCTACCTCGAGGCGTACGGCGTGCTGCTCATCTCCGACGAGTTCGCGATCCCGCTGATCGGGCACTGGGAGGTGCTCGGCTTCGCGCAGGACCTGATCGCGATCCTGGCGCTGGTCAGCCTCGCCGTCTTCGCGCAGATCCGGCTCAAGAACGCGCCGGAGAAGCTCGGCCGCAAGTCCCGCTTCAAGGGCTCCCACCTCAGCGGCGCGTGGATCACGCTGTTCATGATCTTCAACGTCATCTGGACGATGTTCCTGTTCCGCGCCGCGGCCTCCGCCGCCGGCAACCTGCCCTACGACAGCGGCGCCTTCGCCTCGGTCGGCCTCGGCAACCTGCTCGACGGCCTGTCCGAGGACGCCCTCCACGTGCTCGAGGGCATCGGCCTGCTGCTCCACATCGGCGTGATGCTGGTGTTCCTGATCTTCGTGCTCAACAGCAAGCACCTCCACATCTTCGTCGCGCCGCTCAACGTGCTCTTCAAGCGCCAGCCGGTCGCGCTCGGCGCGGTCAAGCCGCTCACCAACGCCGGCAAGCCGGTCACCCTCGACGACATCGAGGACATGGACGAGGACACCACCCTGGGCATCGGCACCATCGAGGACTTCTCGTGGAAGGGCCTGCTCGACATGGCGACCTGCACCGAGTGCGGTCGTTGCCAGAGCCAGTGCCCGGCGTGGAACACCGAGAAGCCGCTCTCGCCGAAGATGCTGATCATGAACCTGCGGGACCACGCGTTCCACATCGGTTCCTACCTCCAGGCCGACCAGGCCAAGCGCGACAAGATGCTCGAGGACGACCCGGAGCTCGCCGCCGAGGTCGAGCGGGCGCTGGTCGGCGCGACCGAGGGCGAGGCCTGGCACCCCACCGGCGGCGGCATCATCGACCCCGACGTGCTCTGGTCCTGCGTGACCTGCGGCGCCTGCGTCGAGCAGTGCCCCGTCGACATCGAGCACGTCGACCACATCGTCGACATGCGCCGCTACCAGGTGCTGGTCGAGGCCAACTTCCCCGCCGAGCTCAACCAGCTCTTCAAGGGCATGGAGTCCAAGGGCAACCCGTGGAACCTGTCGCCCAACATGCGCATGGACTGGGCGCAGGGCCTCGACTTCGAGGTGCCCGTCGTCGGCGAGGACCTCGAGTCGCTGGAGTCCGTCGACTGGCTGTTCTGGGTCGGCTGCGCCGGTGCCTACGAGGACCGCGCGAAGAAGACGACCCGCGCCGTGGCCGAGCTGCTCAACATCGCCGGCATCTCCTTCGGCGTACTCGGCAAGGGCGAGACGTGCACCGGTGACTCCGCGCGCCGGGCCGGCAACGAGTTCGTCTTCCAGGGCCTGGCCCAGCAGAACGTCGAGACGTTCAAGGAGTTCAAGGTCAAGAAGGTCGTCTCGACCTGCGCCCACTGCTTCAACACGCTCAAGAACGAGTACCGGGAGTTCGGCATCGAGCTGGAGGTGGTCCACCACACCCAGCTGCTGAACCGGCTCGTCCGCGACGGCAAGCTGACCCCGGTCCAGGACGGCGCCGGCGCCGCGAAGCGCTCGATCACCTACCACGACCCGTGCTACGTCGGCCGCCACAACCAGGTCTACACGCCGCCGCGCGAGCTGCTGCAGGTCCTGCCCGGCGCGGAGTTCGTCGAGATGGAGCGCAACTCCGAGCGGTCCTTCTGCTGCGGCGCCGGCGGTGCCCGGATGTGGATGGAGGAGACCATCGGTGAGCGGATCAACCTGAACCGCACCACCGAGGCCGTCGGCACCGGTGCCGACCAGATCGCCGTCGGCTGCCCGTTCTGCCGGGTGATGCTCTCCGACGGCCTCACCGCCATGCAGGACTCCGGCGACGCCCGCGAGGAGGTCGAGGTCCTCGACGTCGCGCAGATGCTGCTGGCGTCGGTGAAGGGCGAGCCCGCCACGCGACAGAAGAAGGCCGGCGGCTGCACTCTGCCTCCGGCTGCTGGTGGCGGTACGGCGACCGCGACCCTCACCCGCGACGAGGAGACGGCCGCCGAGCCCGAGGCCGGCGACGCCACCCAGACCGAGGGCACCATCACCGAGACCGCCGACGCCGGCCCGGCCGCCAAGGCCAGCGGCGGGTCCTCGCTGTTCGAC
>CAWIKJ010000021.1:0-92860 GCA_963836745.1 uncultured Actinomycetota bacterium | reverse complement strand
CTTGCTGACCACGCCCTCAAGCCCCTGCTGGAGCGTGGCGTCCCAGAGCATCGCCCCGTCGTCGTACGACGCCGGCACCTGCCACTCTTCTCGCCGAGCCCGAGCCCGGTGAGCAGCTCGCGGCGCTCGGCCAGCGGGCGGCCGGTCAGGTCGTCGCCGTCGAGGCGGAGCAGGTCGAAGGTCATCAGGGTGGCGGGGATCTGCTCGGCCAGACGCGCCGCGTCACTGGCCTTGCGGACGTGCATCCGGTGCTGCAGCACGCGGAAGTCGGGGATGCCGCGGTCGTTGAGCGCGATGACCTCGCCGTCGACGAGGAGGTCGCGGTCGCCGAGCGGCGCGGCTCAGGTCGGGCCAGGCGGCGGTGACCACGTTGCCGTTGCGGCTGAACATCCGGGTGACGCCGTCGGTGACGTCGACGAGCACGCGGACGCCGTCCCACTTCACCTCGTGCACCCACCCGTCCCCCGGCGGGACGTGGTCGGTGGCCGTGGCCAGCATCGGGCGCATGGCCCGCATCATGCCGGTCAGCCGCGGGCGGGCAGCACGCAGAACTCGTTGCCGGAGCCGTCGACGAAGAACCGCCACGGGAGGTCGCCCCAGTCGGGGTGGAAGCCTCCTGGCCTCCGCGGTCGGCGATGCCCCGGGCGACCTCGTCGGCGTCGTCGCCGGCTCGAGCCGCAGGTCGAGGTGGAGCCGGTTCTTGCCCTCTCCCTTCGGCCGGCTCGGGACACAGCTCCAGCAGCGGCCCCGCCCGCGGGGTGACGCAGCGCGACAGGCCGGCCCCGTCGACCCGGTCCAGCCGGTCAGCCACGCCCACAGCTCCACGTCGCGGGCGGGGTCGGCGGAGTCGAGCGGCAGCGCCGCGATCGGCCCGGTGTCGCAGTACACCTCGCGGTGCTCCATCACGCAGAACGGGTTGCCCTCCGGGTCACCCATCACCACCCACGGCACGTCGCCCTGGCCGATGTCGACCTGGCGCGCGCCGAGCCCGAGCAGCCGCTCGACGGTCTCGGCCTGCGGGTGGCGCCGCCGAGCAGGTCGAGGTGGAGCCGCAGCGGCCGGTGGGCGGCTCCGGGACCCGTGGAAGCACAGGTCGAGCACCGGCCCGCCCTCGACGCAGCCGGTCTCGTAAGCCTCGGCTCGTGGTAGCCGCTCGCCCCACTGCGGCCTGCCAGAACCGGCCCACCACCGCGGGTCGTCGGCGTCGAACACGAGGTTCTCCCAGTACATGCCGCCAGCCTAGGGGCCGGCTTCCCGCGGCCCGGGGCTACCCTCGTCCCATGCGTGCGATCTGGAAGGGCTCGGTCAGCTTCGGCCTCGTCAACGTGCCCGTGAAGCTCTACTCGGCGACCGAGTCCCACGACGTCTCGTTCCGGCAGGTGCACGCCAAGGACGGCGGCCGCATCAAGTACCAGCGGGTCTGCTCGATCGACGGCGAGGAGGTCGCCTACGCCGACATCGCCAAGGGCTACGAGACCGAGGACGGCGAGATGGTCATCCTCACCGACGACGACATGGCCGACCTGCCGGTACGTCGTCGCGGGAGATCGCGGTCGAGAAGTTCGTCCCGAGCGACCAGATCGACCCGATGCTGCTCGAGAAGTCCTACTACCTCGAGCCCGAGAAGACCGGCGCCAAGCCCTACGCCCTGCTGCGGCAGGCCCTGCTCGAGGCCGACCGGATGGCCGTGGTGACGGTCGCGCTGCGGCAGCGCACGACCATCGCCGTGCTGCGCGTAAGGACGACGTGATCGTGCTCCAGACCATGATGTGGCCCGACGAGATCCGCACCCCCGACTTCAGCGTCGAGTCCGGCGAGGTCAAGGACTCCGAGGTCAAGATGGCCAACATGCTGGTCGAGACCCTGGCCGGCGACTTCGACGTCGTCCGAGTTCGAGGACGACTACGCCGGGCGCGTTGCAGGCGCTGGTGAAGGCCAAGATCGAGGGCGGCGAGATCAAGAGGACGCCGACCTCGACCAAGTCCTCCGGCGAGGTCGTCGACCTGCTGGCCGCGCTGCAGAAGTCCGTCGAGGCCGCCAAGACCGCTCGCGGCGAGTCCGACTCGGCGAGCGACGCCACGAAGAAGGCGCCGGCCAAGAAGACCGCCAAGAAGGCCGCGAAGAAGAAGGCCAGCTGAGCACTGGTGCTATGGCGCAGTCTGGCGCGGACTCCGCCACGTCCGCCAGCCGGGCGGACCACTCACGCGAGAGTGCCGCGCGCAGCTCCTCGGGTGCGGCTCGAGCAGGGTCACCGGCGCGTCGAGGTGGCCGAGCCCGAAGACGGCCCAGCACAGGTCGTTCGCCTCGATCTCGAGCCACGACCGGGCGCCGTCGATCTCGCCGTCGTCGACGATCCGCGCCCAGGGGCCGATCCGGCGGCGTACGTGCTCCTCGGTGGCGGCGACCGAGACCGTGAAGCGGAGCGCCTCGCTCGCCCCGCGAGGCCCGCCGGACGTACGCCGCGGCGTCGCCGCCGGGGATGTCGCGAGGCCGGAAGACCGCCCGGGTGCCGCCGGGGTCGCGCAGCCGGTCGAGCCGGAACGAGCGCCAGTCCTGGCGGTCGAGGTCGTAGCCGAGCAGGTACCAGCTTGCGGCCGACGGTCACAGCTGGTGGGGCTCGACGTGGCGGCGCAGCTCCTCGCCGGGTGCGCTGCCGCCCTTGCGCGGTGTAGGCGTAGCGCAGCCGCTCGTGGTCGCGGATCGCCTGGGCGACGATGGCGAGCACGCCGGCCTCGACCTCCGGCGCCTGGGAGAACGGCGCGTCGACGGTCGCGCGCGCAGCGCCTCGGCCCGGCGCCGCAGCCGGTCGGGCAGCACCTGCACCACCTTGGACAGCGCCGAGAGCGACGCCTCGCGACGAGCCCGCCGGACACGCGCTCGCCGTGCCGCCGAGGGCGACGACCATCGCGATCGCCTCGTCCTCGTCGACGACCAGCGGCGGCATCGACCCGCCCGGGCCGAGCTGGTAGCCGCCCTCGACCCCGCGGGTGGAGTGGACCGGGTAGCCCAGGTCGCGCAGCCGCTCGATGTCGCGGCGCAGCGTGCGCTCGGAGACCTCGAGCCGGCCGGCCAGCTCGCCACCGGGCCAGAAGCGGTGGGTCTGCAGCAGCGACAGCAGTCGCAGGGTGCGGGAGCTCGTGTTCGCCATGTCCCCAGTTTCTCATATACCGGTCAGGAAGTGACCGGATGGATCTCTAGCGTCGGAGACATGGAAACCACGACCATCAGTCCAGATGTCCGGAGCACGACCGTGGCTCAGAAGGAGGCCGGGAAGGCGTCCCACCCCGGGCCGTACGGCGGCGCTGATCAGCCTGCTGCTCGCCTCGACCATGGAGCTGATCGACGTCACCATCGTCAACGTCGCGCTGCCGACGATCGAGTCCGAGCTCGGCGCGAGCGGCTCGCAGCTGCAGTGGATGGTGGCGGCGTACCCGCTCGCCTTCGCGGTCGCGCTGGTGACCGGTTCGCGGCTCGGCGACGCGTTCGGCCGCAAGCGGCTGTTCCTCGTCGGCCTGGTCGGCTTCACGCGATGTCGGCGGCGTGCGGGTTCGCGCCCGACGCCGGCTCGCTCGTCGCGTTCCGCGCGCTCCAGGGCTTCGCCGCCGCGGCGATGATCCCGCAGGTGATGTCCAACATCCAGGTGATGTACGCGCCCGAGGAGCGGGCCAAGGCGATGGGCGCCTTCACCGGCCTCGCCGGCCTCGCGACCGTGCTCGGCCCGGTGCTCGGCGCGGTGCTCACCGACGCCGACATCGCCGGCACGGCTGGCGGCCGGTCTTCCTCATCAACGTCCCGGTCGGCGTGCTGGCGCTGGTCGCGGCGCTCCGGTTCATCCCCGAGTCGCGCTCGGACCGCCGGCCCAACCTCGACCCGGTCGGCGTGCTGACGCTCGGCGGCGGGCTGCTGGCCGTCCTCTACCCGCTGACGATGGGCCGCGAGCAGGGCTGGCCCGCGTGGGTCTTCGCGCTGATCGTGGTCGGTGTCGGCGGTGCTGGTCCGGTTCGGCCGCGCGCAGCGCCGGGCCGAGGCGCGGGTCGCGAGCCGCTGGTGGCGCTCAGCCTCTACCGCGGTCGCGCGTTCGCCGGCGGCAGCACGGTGCTGATGGTGCTGTTCGTCTCGATGTCGGCGTACTTCCTGGCGCAGACCGTCTACTTCCAGGCCGGCCTCGGCTGGTCGGTGCTCAAGGCCGGGCTGGTCGGCGTGCCCTTCGCCTTCACGACCGCGGCGTTCGCCGGGTTCGGCGTGACGGTGCTGGCCCCGAAGATCGGCCGCAAGGTGCTCCAGTACGGCGCCGGCGTGCTCGCGGCCGGGGTCGCGATCCAGGCGATGGCGGTCCACGTCGCGTCGGCCGACACCTCGTTCTGGGTGTTCGTGCCGGGGCTGATCGTGACCGGTGCCGGGTTCGGCCTGATGGTCGCGCCGATCGGGATGTTCTCGATCGCGGAGGTGCCGGTGGAGCAGGCCGGATCGGCGTCCGGGCTGTTCAACACGACCACCCAGCTCGCCAACGCGATCGGCATCGCGCTGCTCGGCACGCTGTTCTTCGAGGTCGTCTCGCGGCAGCGGTCGGCGTTCCCGGCCGAGCTGTTCGGGCCGGCGTTCCAGGTCGTGCTGGTCGCCGTCGCCGCGCTGATGGCGGTCGCCGCGCTCGCCGCGGCGGCGCTGCCGGAGGCCGCACCCGAGGAGGTGCCCGAGGTCGTCTGAGGCTTTGTCGGGTAACGCAATCGGGCTGCGCTACTGCGCCGTTACAACGGCGCAGTAGCGAGAGGAAAGGTCCGTTACCGAGCGCGGCGGTCCGTTACCCAGCCGATTCGTCGGCCAGCCAGGCCCGGATGGCGTCGGCGTGCTGGTCGAGCAGCGGCGGGGCGGCGTGGTCGCGCGCGGGTGACCTCGGCGCCGTCGGCGTCGAAGAACCGCAGCGGCGGCCCGGGCAGCGTGACGGTGCCCGAGCGTGGCGTGGTCGACGTCGACGAGCAGCCCCTGGCTCGCGGTCTGCTCCCACTCGTAGACCTCGTCGAGGCGTGCGCACCTTGCCGGCCGGTACGCCGACCTCGGCGAGCCGGGCGAGCAGCGGCTCGGCGTCCCAGTCGGCGAACGCCGCCTCGACGACCTCGATCACCCGCTCGCGGTGCGCCGACCCGCTCGGCGTTGGTGGCCAGCCCCTCGGCGGTCGGGTCGAGCCCGAAGCCCTCGCAGAGCCGCCGCCACAGGCCCTCGCTGCCGACGCGCGATCTGCACCGCGCCGTCGCGGCAGTGGAACAGCCCGTAGGGCGCGATCGACGGGTGGTGGTTGCCCTGCGCGCGCCCGACCTCGCCCGGCGACCGTCCAGCGGGTGCCCTGGAAGGCGTGGACGCCGACGACGGCGGCCAGCAGCGAGGTCCGCACGACGGTGCCCGCGGCCGGTGCGGTCGCCGCTCGTGGAGCGCGGCGACGCACGCCGTACGCGCCGTACATCCCGGAGAGCAGGTCGGCGATCGGGACGCCGACCCGCTGCGGGTCGTCGGGGCCGGAGCCGGTCAGCGACATCAGCCCGGCCTCGCCCTGCGCGATCTGGTCGTAGCCGGCGCGGCCGCCCTCGGGGCCGTCGTGGCCGAAGCCGGTGATCGACAGCACCACCAGCCGCGGGTTGCGCCGCTGCAGCGCCTCGATGCCGAGCCCGAGCCGCTCGAGGACGCCGGTGCGGAAGTTCTCGACCAGCACGTCGGCGCGGTCGACCAGCGCAGCAGCACGTCGCGGTCGGCCTCGGTCCTTGAGGTCGAGCGCGATCGACTCCTTGTTGCGGTTGGTCGACAGGAAGTACGTCGACTGGCGGCGTCCGGGTCGCCGACGAACGGCGGGCCCCAGCCGCGGGTGTCGTCGCCGTGCCCGGGCGCCTCGACCTTGATCACGCGGGCGCCGAGGTCGCCCAGCATCATCGTGGCGTGCGGGCCCGGCGAGGGCGCGGGAGAGGTCGACGACGAGCACGTCCGCCGAGCGGTCCCGCCGTCAGCTCGACCCGGCTCACCAGCCGGGCAGGACGAGGGCGGCCCACACGAGCAGCGGACCGACCAGGGTCGACGATGACGCCGTAGGTCAGGATCTGCTTGTAGTAGACCTGCTCCTCGATGGTGTCCGGCCTGTTGGCCAGCATCAGCGCACCGTTGGTCGAGAACGGGCTGACGTCGACGATCGTCGAGCGAGACGGCCAGCGCGGCCACGAAGAGCCCGGCGCTGATGCCGCCCTCGGCCACCAGCGGGATCGCGATCGGGATGATCACCGGCAGCAACGCGGTCGAGGACGCGAACGCCGAGACCACGCCGCCGACGTAGCAGAGGATCAGCGCGCCGATGGCGACCGCGCCGAGCCCGGCGGCCCAGTTGCCGACGAACTCGGGCGACCCGGCGGTGGTGAGGATCGTGGCGTAGGTGCTGACGCCCGCGACCAGCAGCACGGTCGGCCACGCGATCTGCTTGACGGCGTCCTTGTGCTCGTTCGGCGACAGCATCGACAGCAGCACGGCGGCGGTGATGGCGACGAAGCCGATGTTCTTCTCGAAGGCCAGCGCGACCACGGCGACGCCGACGAACGCGAGCAGCGTGAGCACCTGGTCGCGGCGGTACGCCGATCGACCTGGGTCGGTCGGTCGTCGGGTCGCGCTGCCGGTGCTCCGGTGCCGGCGACGGTGGCGCCGTCCGCGGTGCGGTCCGTCGTCGAGGCGTCGCTCGCGGCTCGTCGGGGTCGATCCGCCGGTCCATCAGCTTGCGGCCGCCGAGCGACGACGAACAGGATCGCGGCGAGGATCGTGTTCACGACCAGGCTGGACGAGGAAGATCACGATCTCGCTCGACGGAGGCCGGCGTCCTCCATGACCGAGTTGGTGATGGTGCCGTAGATGCTGATCGGCGAGAAGCCACCGGCCTGGGCGCCGTGGACGACCATCATGCCCATCATCAGCGGGCTGATGCCGTAGCGGCCGGCGAAGCCGAGCGCGATCGGGCCGATGATGGCGCAGGCGGCCGGGCTGACCGCGCCGATGGCGGTCAGCACCGCGGTCACCGCGAACATCACCCACGGGATGAGGGCGACCCGGCCGCCGACGGCCTTCACCGCGTACCGCACGATGAGGTCGACCGTGCCGTTGTTCCTGGCGATGGCGAAGAGATAGGTGACCCCGATCAGGGTCAGCACCAGGTCGGCGCTGACCCCGGCCAGGATCTCCTTCTCGTCGAGACCCAGGGAGTACATGCCCACCAGCCACGCCGCGACGTAGGCGAGTGCCCCCATGTTGATCGGCAACACCGTGCCGACGACGAACAGTGCGACGAGCGCGATGATCGCGACCCATTCCGGACCCATGAGCACCTCCGAGACGTGTGCGGCTCAACCCATGACTCAAGGGGAGATGTGCGTCACACGTCAAGTGGGCGGCGTCCGCCCTAGGGTGACGAGGTGACTGGATCCGAGCAGCTGGTCGTGCTGGCCGCCGGACTGGTCGCCGGCGTGCTCACCTCGACCGTCGGCGTCGCCTCGCTGGTCAGCTTCCCCGCACTGCTGGCGGTCGGGCTGCCACCCGTCGTGGCCAACGCCTCCAACACCGTGGGCATGACGCCGGGCGGGCTGAGCGGCTCGTTCGGCTATCGCCGCGAGCTGCGTGAACACCCGGTCGCCACCGTGGCCGTGACGATCACCTGCGCGCTGGGCGCGGTGCTCGGCGCGGTGCTGCTCCTCGCACTGCCACCCAGCGTCTTCGAGGGCGTCGTGCCGTGGCTGATCCTCTTCACGTGCCTGCTCGTGGGCGCGCAGCCGCGGATCTCACGCTGGCTCCGGGCCGCCAGGTCGGCGACGCCCCCGAGCCGCGCACCCGGATGTCGCCGGTGACGACGTTCTTCGCGACGCTCACCGGCGTGTACGGCGGCTACTTCGGCGCGGGGTCGGGCGTGATGATGGTGGCGGTGCTCGGGTTCGGCACCGACCTCGAGCTGCGGGTCGTCAACGCGCTGAAGACACTGGCCGTGATGGCCGCGAACGTGGTCGCCAGCCTGATCTTCCTCGCCGTCGCCGACCTCGACTGGGCAGCGATCGTGCTGCTGGCGGCGGGGTCGGTCGTCGGCGGTTACGTCGGCTCCCACATCGGCCGGCGCCTCCCCGACGCCCTGCTCCGCGGGCTGATCGTGCTGGCCGGCATCACCGCCGCCGTGCTGCTCCTGCGCTGACCGGGTCGGGTCAGTCGGAGCCGCGGGCGGCGGCGGAGTCCGGCGCCATCCGGTCGTAGCGGGCCATCAGCGCGTCGCTGAGCCGGGGCGTCACGATGTTGAACAGCTCGCCGACCCGGCCGGCGAGCAGGTCCGACGGTGACCGGCCGCTCCTCCAGCGCCCGGACCACCCGGGCCGCGGCCTGCTCGGCCGACAGCGCGCGCCGGTCCTCGTAGGAGGCGGTCGGCACCACCATGGCGGTCCGCACCAGGCCGAACCGCATGTTGGTGAACGTCACGTTGTCGGCGTACGTCTCGCGGCCGGCGATGCGGGACCAGGTGTCGAGTGCGGTCTTGGAGGCCAGGTAGGCCGCGAACTTGGGTGCCTTCATCTGCACGCCCCAGCTGACGACGTTGACGACGTGCCCGAACCGCTGTGCCCGCATCACCGGCAGCAGGCCCAGGGTGAGCCGCACCGGGCCGAAGTAGTTGACCGCCATGGTGCGCTCGAAGTCGTGCATCCGGCCGTAGCTCAGGTGCAGCGAGCGACGGATCGACCGGCCGGCGTTGTTGACCAGGTAGTCGACGGCGCCGTGCTCGGCGAGCACGGTCGCGACCAGGTCGTCGACCGCGGCGCCGTCGGTCAGGTCGCAGACGTACGACGCCGCGCGGCCGCCCCGCGACTCGGCCTCGGCCCGCACCCGCTCGAGCTCCTCGGCCCGCCGGGCCACGAGCAGCACCGTCGCCCCGCGGCCGGCGGCCGCCAGTGCGGTCGCCTCGCCGATGCCGGACGACGCTCCCGTGACCAGCACGGTGCGGCCCGCCAGCGGGCTGGGCGCCGACCGGCGCAACCGCCGACGCACGCGCGCCCGCGGCGTCTCGAAGAGCAGTCCCACGGCTAGCGGGTCTCCCAGCGGAACAGCCGCGCCGACAGCAGCGTCAGCGCCGTCGCGAAGCCGGCCAGCACGGCCATCGGCAGCAGCACCGCGGCCGGTCCGTCGCCCGCGCACGAGCACGTCGAACATGCCCTCGTTGAGCCAGTAGAGCGGCAGCACGTGCGAGAACGCCTGCAGCCAGGCCGGAGCAGCGTCGAGCGGGAAGAAGGAGCCGCCGAGGAACGCCATCGGCAGCACCAGGAAGTTGGCCATGTTCACCGCGCCCTCGACCGTCCGGTCGTGGCGCCCGGCGAACAGACCGACCGCCATGAAGCACAGCGTGCCCACGACGAGCAGTGGGACCGAGGCCCACCACGATCCGCTCAGCTGCAGCCCGAAGGCGGCCGCGCCGAGGCCGACGAAGATCGCCATCTGCACCAGCGCGATGCCGATGGTGACCGCGACCCGCGCGGCGACCACGGTGCGGGTCGTCACCGGTGCGAGCTGGAGCCGGCGCAGCAGCTTGCTCTGCCGCCAGCCCTGCAGGGTGGCCGCGGCGCCGAACGCGGCGCTCATCGCGACCGCCCAGCCGAGCAGGCCGGGCGTGACGAACTGGATCGTGGTCAGGCTGTCGTCCTCGACCGCGCTCGGTCGTGAGGGTGTACGTCGGCGGCTCGCCCGGTCGCCGCGACGTTCGCGCCGTCGACGAAGGCCCGCAGCGCGCCCTGGGTGATCGCGGCCTTGATCGGGTCGGTCTGCGTGTAGTGGGCGACCAGCTCGTCGCTCCCGCATCTCGACCGCGACGTCGGCGTCGCCGTCCCGCACCTCGGCGAGCGCCGCGTCGAGGTCGTCGGATGTGCTCGACCTCGAAGGTGTCCTCGAACGCCTCGCGGGCCGGCGCCGGCAGGTCGTCGAACAGCGCGACGTCACCGACCTGGACCAGGTCGACCCTGGACTGGGTCTGGTCGCCGAGCAGGCCGCCGAAGAGCACCAGGAACATCAGCGGGAAGACGAGCGCGAAGAACACCGACGCCTTGTCGCGCAGGAAGCCGCGCAGGATCGCGACCGAGAGGGAGCACGAAGGCGGTCATGCGCGGTACTCCCGCCCGGTGAGGTCGAGGAAGACGTCCTCGAGGGTCCCGGTCCGCACCGGATGCCGTCGAGCTTGCTCGTCCGCGAGCCGGCCGAGCACCGACGTGGGCTCCGGGTCTCGATCGTCACGCCGTCGACGGTCGTGATCCGGGTCGGACCCGCGAGCCCCTTCACGAGCAGCCGGGGCGTGTCGAGCTCGAGGATCCGGCCGTGGTCCATGATCGCGACCCGGTCGCACAGCACCTCGGCCTCGTCCATGTAGTGGGTGGTGAGCACGACGGTGCGGCCGGCCTCGCTGATGCCGGACAGCAGGTCCCACAGGTTGCGGCGCGCCTGCGGGTCGAGCGACGCGGTCGGCTCGTCGAGGAAGACCAGCTCCGGGTCGTGGACCAGCGCGCAGGCGATCGACAACCGTTGCGTCTGCCCGCCCGAGAGGTCCTCGACGCGGGTGTCGGCCTTGTCGACCAGCCCGACCTGCTCCAGCCACTCGTCGCCGCGGGCGGCCGGCGACGCCGTACAGCGCAGGCGAAGGTGTGGATCTGCTCGCGGGCGGTCAGCCGTTCGAAGAACGACGACGCCTGCAGCTGCACGCCGATCCGCGGCAGCAGCGCCGCGTTGCGCGGCCAGGGCGACTCCCCCAGCACCCGGATGGTCCCCGCGTCCGGCTTCCGGAGGCCCTCGATCATCTCCAGGGTGGTGGTCTTGCCCGCACCGTTGGGCCCGAGGATGCCGAAGAACTCCCCCTCGGCGACCTCGAAGCTCACCCCGTCGACTGCCCTGAGCTCCCCGTAGGCCATGGCGAGGTCAGTGACCTCGATGGCTCCCATGACGCGGACCCTAACCGGGCGCCGACCAGCTGCCAGGGAGCGCGTCTGCTCGATCTGGGCGGACAGGCTGAGCAGCCGCTCCTCCCCGTCCGTCGGGCCGACCAGCTGGACGGCGAGCGGGAGCCCGTCGGTGCCGATCCCGCGCGGCACCGAGGCGGCCGGGTTGCCGGCGACGTTCCAGAGCGCGAGGTAGGCGATGGCCGGCATCGACCTCAGTGCCGCGCCGGCCGGGGTGCGGGCGTTCATCAGCACGCCGGTGGCGGGCGGTCGGTGGGCCATGGTCGGCGTCAGCAGCACGTCGACGCGGTCGAAGACCCGGTTGGCCTTCTCCGCCACCGTCTCGGTCATCGCGAGCGCGCGGTCGACCACCCTCGGCGTGACCCACGAGCCGAGCCGGTAGGTGGCGCGGGTGCGTCGCTCGAGCCGGTCGTAGTGCTCCACCTCGTCGGACTCGGTGCGGATGCCGGCGAAGAACTGCGGCACGAACGCCAGCGTCGGGTCGGGGTAGCCCGGGTCGACCTCGACGACGTCGTGGCCGAGGTCGGCGAGCAGCCGGGCGGTGTCCTTCACGGCCTGCACGTGCGCCGGATCAGGACGGACGCCCTTGGTCACCGGCTTGGTCGACCAGCCGATCCGCAGCCGCCCGGGCTCGCGGCCGGCGGCCGCGACGAACGACCCGGTCTCGCCGGCCCGGTAGAGGTCGCCGTCCTGGCTGCCGCGGATGACGTCGTAGACGAGCGCACTGTCGAGGACCGAGCGCGCCAGCGGACCGACCGTGCCGAGTGCCCACCAGAGGTGCGGGTGGGGCGCGGTCGTCACCCGGCCGCGCTGCGGCTTGAGGCCGAACAGGCCGCAACAGGCGCTCGGGATCCGGATCGAACCGCCACCGTCCCCGCCCAGGCCGACCGGCACCATGCCGGACGAGACCGCGACCGCCGTACCTCCGCTGGAGCCGCCGGGGGTGCGGGTGCGGTCCCAGGGGTTGCGGGTCACGCCGCGGTCCTCGGACTCGGTGTAGGGCCAGGCACCGAACTCCGGCATCGTCGACTTGCCGACGACGACCGCGCCCGCCGCGCGCAGCCGCCGGACGACCTCCCCGTCGGCGGCGACCGGGGTGCTGTTGCCGCGGCCGCCGAAGGTGGTGACCGTCCCGGCGACGTCCAGCTCCTCCTTGATGACGATCGGGACGCCGTGCAGCGGACCCAGCTCGACGCCGGCGGCCTGCGTCGCGTCGCGGGCCGACGCCTCGGCGAGCGCCTGCCGCTCGAGCACCACCGAGAACGCGTTGAGCTCCGGGTCGCGCTCCCCGATCCGCGCCAGCGCCGCCGCGGTCACGTCGCGCGCGGTCGTCTCGCCGCGAGCGATCCTGCGTGCGGTCTCGGCGACGCCCGGCGTCTCGTGGTCGATCACGCGCGGGACTCTAGACGACTGATTCCCAGGGGAGTGCCTGACTCGCGCCTCCCCGCATCCCGCCTGGCGGCGTTGTCCTCGACTCGACGTGGCTCCGCCACGCCTTCGCTCGTCCGCCTTGCCAGCCGGGCGCGGGAAGACGCTCGCTTGACCGGCACCCCTTGGAATCACCCGTCTCGCGGGACGGGATCAGCTCCGGAGCAGGCCACGGACCACGCGCAGCCCCACCGACATCCGGGCCAGGTCGGCGTCCTCGTCGCGGCAGATCTCCTCGAGCGTGCCGGTGGCACGGGAGAGGGTGAGCAGGTCCGACTCCTCCCAGCTCGCGATCCGTGCGGCGGCAGGTTCGTCGCCGGAGGTGGCGTCGAGCACCTGGGCGGTGAGCTGGCTGTGGACGGCGTAGAGGTCGTCGCGCAGCGCGGCCCGCGCCATCGTCTGCCAGCGGTCCTCGCGCGGCAGCGCGAAGATCCGCCGCACCAGCGCCGGCAGCCCGAGCCGCTCGCCCAGCGCGAAGTGGACCCGGGCGACGTCGGCGGGGTCGAGGCCGTCGCGGAGCGCGACCTCCACCACGCCCAGCAGCGAGTACGCCGGGTCGAGGACCGCGACCCGCGTCGCGAGGTCCTCGGGCACGCCGTGCTCGACGAGCGCGTCGCGGCGCGCCTCCAGGTCCTCGCGCTCACGACCGGTCATCAGCTCGGGCAGCCGGGCCATGAGGGTCTGCACCGGCTCGCTGAAGTGGTCGACCGTGCCCTGGCTGTCGAGCGGTGGCCGGCGGTTGGTGACCAGCCAGCGCGAGGCCCGCTCGACGAGGGTGCGCATCTGGATCCGCATCCGGGTCTGCACCTGGGCGTCGAGCTGGTTGTCCCAGCGCTGCAGCTCCTGCCGCAGCGGCAGCGAGCCGAAGATCTCGCGCGCCACGAAGTTGGCGCGGATCAGCTCGGCGGCCGTCGCGCCGGTCTCCCCGCCGAGCCGCGGCACGAACGTCATGCCGGCACCGTTGACCAGGTCGTTGACGACCTGGGTCACGATGATCTCGCGGCGCAGCGGGTGCTCGCGGATCTGGTCGAGGAAGCCGTCCTGCATCGGCTGCGGGAAGTAGGCGCGGAGGTCGACGTCGCAGTACGGGTCGTCGGGGAGGTCGGAGGCGAGGAGCTCGTCGGCGAGGACGATCTTGGTCCACGACATCAGCACCGACAGCTCGGGCACGGTCAGCGCGCCGCCCCGCTCGAGCCGCCGCCGTACCTGCCGCGAGCTGGGCAGCGCCTCCAGCTCGCGGTTGAGGACACCGTCGCGCTCGAGCTTCTTCATCCAGTCCTCGTGGACGTGGAGCAGCGACGGCGCGTGGGCGACCGCGTTGGCGAGCGCGAGGTTCTGCTCGTAGTTGTCGCGCAGCACCAGGGCGGCGACCTCGTCGGTCATCTCCGCCAGCAGCGAGTTGCGGCGCTCCTCGGTCAGGTGGCCGTCCTTGACGACCCGGTCGAGCAGGATCTTGATGTTGACCTCGTGGTCGGAGGTGTCGACCCCGGCCGAGTTGTCGATGAAGTCGGTGTTGATCCGGCCGTCGCGCGCGGCGTACTCGATCCGGCCGAGCTGGGTGAAGCCGAGGTTGCCGCCCTCCCCGACGCACTTCGCGCGCAGGTCGCGGCCGTTGACGCGGATCGCGTCGTTGGCCTTGTCGCCGGCCTCGGCGTGGGTCTCGTCGGCGGCCTTGACGTAGGTCCCGATGCCGCCGTTCCACAGCAGGTCGACCGGCGCCTGCAGGATCGCCTTCATCAGCTCCGCCGGCGTCAGCTTCGGTGACGTCGTCGTCGAGCCCGAGCGCCGCGCGCACCTCCGGCCCGATCGGGATCGACTTCATCGACCGCGGGAACACCCCGCCGCCGTCGGAGATGAGCGTCGTGTCGTAGTCCTGCCAGCTCGAGCGCGGGAGGTCGAAGAGCCGCCGGCGTTCGGCGTACGACGTCGCCGCGTCGGGGCTCGGGTCGAGGAAGATGTCGCGGTGGTCGAACGCGGCCACGAGCCGGATGTGCTCCGAGCAGAGCATGCCGTTGCCGAAGACGTCGCCGGACATGTCCCCGATGCCGACGGCGGTGAAGTCCTCGCTCTGGCAGTCGATCCCGCGCTCGCGGAAGTGGCGCTGCACCGAGACCCAGGCGCCGCGCGCGGTGATGCCCATCGCCTTGTGGTCGTAGCCGACCGAGCCCCCGGAGGCGAAGGCGTCACCCAGCCAGAAGCCGTAGTCCTTGGCGACGCCGTTGGCGATGTCGGAGAACGTGGCGGTGCCCTTGTCGGCCGCCACCACGAGGTAGCTGTCGTCGCCGTCGTGGCGGACCACGTCGCGCGGCGGGACGTTCTGGCCGTCGACCAGGTTGTCGGTGATGTCGAGCAGCCCGGAGATGAAGGTCGTGTAGCAGGCGATGCCCTCGGCCAGCCAGGCGTCGCGGTCGCCCGGGTCGGGCAGCTGCTTGCAGAAGAACCCGCCCTTCGCGCCGACCGGCACGATCACGGTGTTCTTGACCATCTGCGCCTTGACCAGCCCCAGCACCTCGGTGCGGAAGTCGTCGCGCCGGTCGGACCAGCGCAGGCCACCGCGGGCCACCGAGCCGAAGCGCAGGTGGACGCCCTCGACCCGGGGCGAGTAGACGAAGATCTCGTACGACGGCCGCGGCTCGGGCAGGTCGGGGATCGCCGACGGCTCGAGCTTGAAGGACAGGTAGCGGTGGAGGCCGCCGTCCGCGTCCGGCTGGAAGTAGTTGGTCCGCAGGGTCGCCCGGACGTGGGTCAGGTAGGCCCGCAGGATCCGGTCGTGGTCGAGGCTGGCCACGTCGTCGAGGGCGGTCCTGATCCGCCACTCGACGTCGGTGGTGCGCTGCTTCACGGTCCTCGTCGGGGTCGGCCGGGTCGAAGCGGGTCTCGAAGAGCTGCACCAGCAGCCGCGTGATGTCGACGTTGCCCGCCAGCGCACCCTCGATGTAGTCCTGCGCGAACGGGCTGTTTCCCTGCCGCATGTACTTCGCGTAGGCCCGCAGCACGGTGGCCTGCCGCCACGTCAGCCCGGCGTCGAGGACCAGCCGGTTGAAGCCGTCGATCTCGTTGTAGCCGTCCCACACCGCCCGCAGCGCGTCCTGGAACCGGTCCGGTGTCTCGGGACCGACCCGCTTGTCGTAGCGCAGCCCGAACTCGTAGACGTAGGTCGGCCGGGCGAGGCCGACCAGCTCGTAGGGGCGCTCGTCGACGACCTCGACGCCCATCGAGGAGAGCATCGGCAGGATCTCGGAGAGCGAGAGCGCCGAGCCGGTGCGGAACACCTTCAGCCGACCCTCGGCCGCGTTGCCGTCGTCCTTGCGGTAGAGCCGGATGTCGATGCCGTCGTCCCCCCCTTCCTGGGCGAGCCTGTCGAGCAGGCCGAGGTCGGCGGCGCCGATCGCCGCCGGGAAGTCCTCCTTGTAGGCCTCGGGGAAGGAGTCGGCGTACTCGCGGGCCAGCGCCGCGCCGCGGTCCTCGCCGTACTCGGCCATGGCCGCGGACACGAAGTCGTCGCGCCACGAGCGGGAGGCCTCGGCCAGCATCCGCTCCAGGTCGACCGGGTCGACCTCGCGGATCTCCTCGCCCTTCGGCGGGTGGACCACGAAGTGGACGTTCGCGGTGGCCGACTCCCCCAGCCGGACCGAGAACTCGACGGTCTCGCCGCCGGAGCTGCTCCTTGAGGATCCGGGCGAACCGCTCCCGGACGTTGGTGTTGTAGCGGTCGCGCGGCAGGTAGACCAGCGCGGTGACGTAGCGGCCGTAGGTGTCCTTGCGGATGAAGATCTTGACCTGGCGGCGCTCCCGGGCGTGCATCACCGCGACCGCGGTGGTGGCGAGGTCGTCGGTGGGCATGTGGAACAGCTCGTCGCGCGGGAAGTTCTCCAGCGTGTCCATGAGCGCCTTGCCGGCGTGGCTGCGCGGGTCGAAGCCGGCGCGCTTGAGCACCTCGCGTGCCTTCTCCCGCACCAGCGGGATCCGCAGCACCGACTCGGTGTAGGCGGCGCTGGAGAACAGGCCGAGGAAGCGACGCTCCCCGACGACCTCGCCGGCCGCGTCGAACGACTTGATGCCGACGTAGTCGAGGTAGGCGGGGCGGTGGACCGTGGCACGCGAGTTGGCCTTCGCCAGCACCAGCAGCGTCTTCTCGCGGGCCAGCGCGCGGACGGCCGGCGGCAGCTTGCCGAACGAGGCCGACATGTCCTGGTCGAACCGGAGGATCCCCAGCCCGGTGCCGGGCATCGCCCGCAGCACGTCGTCCTCGCCGTCGGTCTCGAGCCGGTACTCGCGGTAGCCGAGGAAGGTGAAGTGGTCGTGGGCGAGCCAGCGCAGCAGGTCCTGGCCCTGGGAGACCTCCCAGCCGGGCAGCGGGAGCGGCTCGGTGCCGAGCTCGTCGACGATCTCCATCGCCTGGGCCTGCATCCTGGGCCAGTCGTCGACGGCGTGGCGCACGTCGCCGAGCACCCGTTGCAGCGCCTCCTCCAGCGCGGCAGCCTCGGTCTCCTCGGTGACCCGCGAGACCTCGACCTGCATCCACGACTCGCGGACGGCGCCCTCGGGTGCCGCGACCGAGCCGTCCTCGACGCCGGTGACCGACTTGAGCTCGCCGGTGATGTCGCGGACGACGTCCATCTGCGGGTGGATCACGAGCCGGACGTCGCGGTCCTGGCGCGCGAGCTCCATGGTCAGCGAGTCGACGAGGAAGGGCATGTCGTCGGTGACGACCTGCACCAGGCTGTGGCCCCGGGCGGACCAGCCGTCCTCCGGCCCCGGCGTCAGCACCCGGACCCGGGCGGTGCCCTGCGGCCGGTTCCGGGCCAGGTCGAGGTGCGAGGCGAGCGCGCCGTACAGGTCGTCGGCGGGCCGCTCGCAGACGTCCTCGGCCGCGACGTTGCGGTAGTAGGCACGGACCAGGGGACCCGGGTCGGGGCGTCCTCGGTCAGGGCCGGATCGCGGACTGTCCCGCGGCCTCGCCGAGGCGTGCGGACTTCTCGTCGTCGAGCACTGTCGCCACGACTCCGACCCTAGGACTCCGGCCGGCAGTCGACAACACGGGGTGCGAGGCGCGTCGGCGATGGCCCCGCGCCCGACGCTCGGCCATAGTGGGCGCATGAATTTCCGCCACGTGCCGACCCGCGCCGGACACCTCTGATGTCGCGACGCATCACCCACGACCTGACCTACGACGCACCGCTGGCCGACGTCGCCGCGATGCTCGCCGACCCGGCGTTCCGCGAGGCCGTGTGCGACTACCAGCGCGTGCTCCGCTCCTCGGTCGAGATCGAGCCCGACGGCGCCGGCTTCCGCGCCCGCATCGACCAGGTCCAGGCGGCGCAGGGCATCCCCTCGTTCGCGAAGAAGTTCGTCGGCGACGAGATCGAGATCGTGCAGACGGAGCGGTGGACCAGCGCCGACCGCGGCGACATCACCGTCGAGATCCCCGGCAAGCCGGGCGACATGAAGGGCACCGCGCGGCTGCGCGAGTCCGGCGGCACCACCACCGAGACCGTCGACCTCACCGTCAAGGTCGGCATCCCGCTGGTCGGCGGCAAGCTCGAGGGACTGATCGGCGACCTCCTGCTCAAGGCGCTCAAGGCCGAGAACGTGGTCGGCAGGACGTGGCTGGCCGAACGCTAGGTCAGCCCCGGTCGTCCTTGCCGGCGTCCCCGTCGGCGTCCTGCCGACGGCGGACGAGGATCACGATCGCGAGCAGCACGAACGGCCCGAACGCCAGCACCAGAACGAGCGCCTGCTCGTACCCGTGCAGGGAGCCCAGGTGCTGGAGGTACACCGGGCTCAGCCCATGAACGGGTAGCGGTAGTCCTTCGGCGGGTCGAAGGTCTCCTTGATCGAGCGCGGGCTGGTCCAGCGCATCAGGTTCTGTGCGGCGCCGGCCTTGTCGTTGGTGCCGGAGGCGCGGGCACCGCCGAACGGCTGCTGGCCGACGACCGCGCCGGTCGGCTTGTCGTTGATGTAGAAGTTGCCGGCGGCGAAGCGCAGGTCGCGCCGGGCGTCGGCGATCGCGCTGACGGTCCTGGGCGATGATCGCGCCGGTCAGGGCGTACGGCGCGAACGACTCCATCTGGTCGAGGACCTTGTCGTAGCGGGCGTCGTCGTAGACGTGGACCGCCAGGATCGGGCCGAAGTACTCGTCGGAGAACATCTGGTCGGTCGGGTCGGTGGACTCCACGACGGTCGGCCGGACGAACCAGCCGACCGAGTCGTCGGTCTGGCCACCGGCCACGGTCGTGAGGTGCTTGTTGCGCGAGACCCGCGCCAGCGCCTTCTTGTGCTTCGCGAACGCCCGGTCGTCGATCACCGCACCCATGAAGTTCGAGAAGTCGGTGACGTCGCCCATCGGGATGCCCTCGACCTCGCCCACGAAGTCGTCGCGCATCTTCGCCCACACCGACTTCGCGACGTAGGCCCGCGAGGCCGCCGAGCACTTCTGGCCCTGGAACTCGAAGGCGCCGCGCAGCAGCGCGACCCGCAGCACGTCGGGGTCGGCGCTGGGGTGGGCGACGACGAAGTCCTTGCCGCCGGTCTCGCCGACGATCCGCGGGTAGGAGCGGTAGCCGGAGATGTTCTCGCCGACGGTGCGCCACAGGTGCTGGAAGGTCGGGGTGGAGCCGGTGAAGTGGATGCCGGCGAGGTCGGGGTGGGTCAGCGCGACCTTGGAGACGTCGAGCCCGTCGCCGGGGAGCATGTTGATGACGCCCGGCGGCATGCCGGCCTCCTCCAGCAGGTCCATCGTCAGCGACGCGGCGAGCTGCTGGGTGGGCGACGGCTTCCAGATCACGGTGTTGCCCATCAGCGCCGGCGCGGTCGGCAGGTTGCCGGCGATGGCGGTGAAGTTGAACGGCGTGATCGCGTAGACGAAGCCCTCGAGCGGGCGGTGGTCGGTGCGGTTCCACACGCCCGGGCTGTTGGCGATCGGCTGCTCGGCCAGGATCTGCCGGGCGTAGTGGACGTTGAAGCGCCAGAAGTCGATCAGCTCGCAGGCGGCGTCGATCTCGGCCTGGAACGCGGTCTTCGACTGGCCGAGCATGGTGGCCGCGTTGAGCCGCTGCCGCCACGGGCCGGCCAGCAGGTCGGCCGCCTTGAGGATGATCGCGCACCGGTCGTCGAACGGCATCGCGCGCCAGGCCGGGGCGGCGTCGAGGGCGGCCTTCACGGCGGCCTCGGCGTCCTTGGTCGTGGTGTTCTTGAACGTCGCGAGGACGTGCTGGTGGTCGTGGGGCTGGACGACCTTCATCTCCGCGCCGCCACCGTTGCGGCGACGGCCGTTGACGACCGCGCGCAGCGTGGGCTGGCGGCGCTCCTGGCGCTCGAGCTCGGCGACCAGGGCGTCCCGCTCGGGGCTGCCGGGCGCGTAGGTCAGGTTGGGCTCGTTGACGGGAGCCGGGGGCGTCGTGAAGGCATCCATGGGCTCGACCCTAGTCCGGCGGAGCGCCCACGAGCAGGTCGGGGATCTCCTGGACCGCGAACCACGCCAGGTCGTCGTCGGGGTCGGCGTCGGGGCTCCGGTCGGCGACGTCGCAGTGGACCGCGACCCAGTCGTCCGCGGCGATCGCGCCCTCGGCCGCACCGTCGTCGGTCTCGGCGACGACCACGACCCGGCGACCGCCCTCCGGACCGAGCCCGGCCGCGAGCACGGCCGCGGTCATCAGCGCGTCGTACTCGGTGTCCTCGTCGTCGGCGGGCGCGAGCACCCGCTCGGCGCTCGGCGGGTACGGCGCCGGCGGCGTGCCACGCGGCCAGCCGGGCCAGGTCCGCGGGGACGTAGACCCGCGTGGTGGTCACGACTTCTTCGCCGACTTCTGCGGCGCCTTCTTCCGGCCGCGCGGCACCTTCGGCCGCGCGCCCGAGGCGGTGTCGAGCAGCTCGTCGAGCGCCTCGGTCAGGCAGGCGCCCAGCAGCTCGACGTCGGGCAGCAGGTCGCGGTCGGCGGTGATGCCGTAGAACACCTGCCCGTCGTACGACGTGACGCCGATCGCCAGCGCGTGGCCGGGCAGCAGCGGGTGGACCGGGTAGGTCTCGAGCATCCGGGCGCCGGAGGCGTGCAGCGGCGACTGCGGCCCCGGCACGTTGGTGACGGCCAGCTGGAAGCCGCGCCGCAGCTCCTCGACCGCGACCCGGGACCCGATCGCGTGGAAGGTCGCCGGCGCGAACCCGGCGATGCCGGCGAGCCGGTTGGCGGCGACGCCGCGGCCGGTCTCCTTGTGCGCCTGGAAGGAGTAGGAGACCTGGTGGAGCCGGACCACGGCGCTGGGCTCCCCGACCGGCAGGTCGACCCAGTGGGCGGCGATCTGGCTGCCCAGCGAGGTCGCCTCGAGCTCGTCGTCGATGACCGAGACCGGCGCGACGGCCCGGATCCTGCGCAGCCCGCCCAGCGACTCGGCGCGCGTCATCAGCCAGCCGCGCAGCCCGCCGGCCACGGTGGCGAGCACGACGTCGTTGACGGTGCCGCCGTGGGCGTCGCGGATCGCGCGGTGGTCGGCCAGCGAGGTGCGGACGGTCACGATGCGCCGCTGCTGCGACAGCTCACCGGTGATCGGTGAGTCGGGTGAGGGGCGGCGGTTGGTGAGGGCGTCGGCGACGCGGCTCGCGCGGTCGGCGACGGCGCCGACGGTCCGGACGGCGGCCTCGGCGTTGCTGCGGACGGTGTCGAGCACGATCCGCGGCTGCTGGGCGGAGTCGCCGAGCGCCTCCGCGACCAGCCCGAACGGGGTCGGCCGCCGACCGGCCCGCCACTCGTCGCCGCCGAGGGAGCGGGTGTCGGCGTTGACGTCGAGCAGCACCTGGCCGAGGTCGACGGTCTCGACGCCGTCGACGAGCGCGAGGTGGGCCTTGGAGAGCACGGCGACATGACCGTCGGCCAGCCCCTCGACGAAGTAGACCTCCCAGAGCGGCCGGCTCCGGTCCAGCGGCCGCGAGACGATCCGGCCGACCAGCTCGCGCAGCTGGTCCATGCTGCCCGGACGGGGCAGCGCCGAGCGGCGTACGTGGAAGCCGAGGTCGAAGTCGGGGTCGTCGATCCAGACCGGGTTGGCCAGCCGGCCGGGGACCGACTGCAGCTTCTGGCGGTAGCGGGGGACGAAGGAGATCCGGTCGGCGATCAGCTCGACGAGCCGGTCGTGGTCGAACCCCGAGTCACCGGGGTCGAAGATCTCGACCGTGGCGTTGTGCATGGGGGCCGTCGGCGACTCGAGCGCGAGGAGCGCGAGGTCGCGCGGACGCAGCCGGTGACCCATATCGTTCCCCCTTCGCTGTCGTTGTCATGGTCGCACCCCCGGGGTGGTGGGCATCCCGGTATTGCTCAACGTGCGATTCTGGCAGAGGTGACGTCCGTGCCGGACGCCCGTGCCCCGCGAACGAGAGGACCTCGACCGTGCGACGAGTGGCGCTGCTGGCGACCGTGCTCACGACCCTCCTGTCCCTGGCCGGCTGCGGCTCGGACGAGCCCGAGGCAGGCACCGAGCCGACGCGACCCCGGCCGCATCGAGCTGACCTTCGAGGGCGACGAGGCGCCCCCGACCGAGCGGGTCCAGGTCGAGCCCGGCGAGGAGATCGAGATCGTCGTCAAGTCCGACGAGGCCGGCGAGCTGCACGTGCACTCCGAGCCCGAGCAGGAGCTGGCGTACGCCGCCGGGCACGACCACCTTCAAGCTGACCATCGACGAGCCCGGCGTGGTCGACGTCGAGCGCCACGAGCCCGAGGCGCTCGTGCTCCAGCTCGAAGTCGGCTGACGTGGCCGACCAGCGGCTGCTCGCCCACGGCCTGGGCGGGCCGGCCGACCTGCCCATCCCGCCCGAGCTCGCGATCGCCGGCGCCGTGGCCGCCCTCGTCGTCTCGTTCACCGTGCTCGCCGTCGCCTGGCGGTCCCCGCGGTACGACGCCGCCACGAGCGGTCGGCCGGCGCCCGGCCGCGCTGGCGCGGCTGGTCGACCACCCGGCGTACCGGCGTCGCGCTGCGCGTGGTCGGCATGCTGGTCCTGGCGTGGTTCGTGCTCGCCGCGGTCTTCGGTCGCGACCTGCTCACCAACCCGGCCTTCGGGATGTTCTACGTGTGGTGGTGGGTCGGGCTGGTGCCGCTGTCGGTGCTGTTCGGGCCGGTGTGGAAGGCGATCAGCCCGGTCCGCACCATCAACACCCTCTTCGCCCGAGCGTCGGGCAGCGACCCCGACCGCGGGCTCTACGACTACCCCGCGCGGCTCGGCCTCTGGCCCGCGGCCGTCGGCCTGTTCGCGTTCGTCTGGATCGAGCTGGTCTACCCGTTCTCGACCGAGCTCGGCCCGGTGCGGCTGTGGGCTGCCGGCTACCTCGCCCTGATGCTGCTCGGCGGCGCGCTGTTCGGATCGACCTTCTACGAGAAGGCCGACCCGTTCGAGGTCTACTCCTCGCTCTGCGCCAAGCTCTCGGTCTGGGGTCGCCGCGACGGCGTGCTGGTCGTGCGCAGCCCGCTCGCCAACCTCGACACCGTCGCCCCGCTGCCCGGCCTGGTCGCGGTGGTCGGCGTGCTGTTCGGCAGCACGGCCTTCGACTCGTTCCGCGACTCGCTGACCTGGATCCGGTTCACCCAGGAGTCGTCGGTCTCGACGTACGTCCTGGACAACCTCGCCCTGCTCGCGTTCTGCGTCGGCGTGGCGGTGATCCTCGCGATCGGCAGCGCCGCCACCGGCACCGGTCCGGGCACCCGGCGCCGGGACCTGCCGGCCCTGTTCGCGCACTCGGTGGTGCCGATCATCGTCGGCTACATCCTCGCCCACTACGTGAACTACCTCGTCGAGGTCGGCTGGGACACCCTCGTCCTCGCGAGCGACCCGCTGAGCAACGGTTCCGAACTGGCTCGGCACCGGCGACCTCGACCGGATCTCCTGGCTCTCCTACCACCCGACCCTGCTCGCCTGGATCAAGGTCGCGGCGGTCGTGGTCGGCCACGTGCTGGGCGTGGTCGCCGCCCACGAACGGGCGGTGCGGGTGCTGCCGAAGAAGCACCAGGTGACCGGTCAGCTGCCGATGCTGTTCGCGATGATCGCCTTCACCGTCGGCGGGCTCTACCTGCTCTTCGCCGCCTGAGCCGGGGCCAGCGCCGCCGCGACGCCCGGCGAGCGCCCGGCCCACCGCGGAGTCGCCGACCTCGACCAGGGACCGGCCGGCCACCAGGGCCCGGTCGACCGCGGCGCGGTCGTCGGGCAGGAAGTGCAGCCCGGTGATCCGGGTCAGGCCACCGAGCATCCCGGCGATCTCCTGCTCGGACCAGCCGAGCGTCGGCCGCATCCGGTTGACGACCACGTGCACGTCGGAGCGGCCGGTCGCCTCGCCGCAGCTCCACCAGCCCGCGGGCCAGCCGGGCCAGCCCCACCGGGTCGGCGCTGCCGACCACCACGACCTCGTCGGCGGCCTCCAGGCTCTCCAGCGTCATCGTGTTGCGGCCCGCCCGACCGCCGTCGGTGGCCGGGTCGTGCTCGAGGCTGAAGCCGGTGTCGACCACGACGTGACCGTGGCTGCGGGCGACGTCGAGCAGGTGGTCGACGACCCCGGCGCGGACCTCCACCCAGCGGTCGGCCCGCGGCAGCCCGGTGACGACGCTGAGCCGGTGGTCGAGCGAGCGCTGCAGCCCGCCGAACCGCTCCGGCAGCTGGCCGGTCGCGACGAGCCGGGTCGCCGCGAGCAACCCGGAGACCTCGTCGACGATGCCGAGCTGCTGGGCGACCGAGCCACCCCACGGGTCGGCGTCCACCAGGATGGTGCGGCGGTCGCGGGCCAGCTCCGCGGCGATCCCGACCGCCAGCGTGGTGCGGCCGGGGGCGCCGGACGGCCCCCAGACGGCCACCACGCGTCCCGGGCTCCGGGCCGGCGCCGGCGTCGTCGGACGGCGTCGCGGGCGACCGTGTCGGTCGGGCTCCTCCCCCGCGGCGACCAGGTCGGCCAGCGCGTCGAGCTCGTGGTCGCCGACGAGCGCCCGGACCCCGATCCGGGTCGCGCGCAGCGCCGCCGGGTCGAGGTCGGCGCCGCCGGGCAGCACCGCCACCGGACGGACGCCGTGGCCGCGCAGGTGGTCGACGGCGGCCCGGTCGAGCCCGGGCGCGTCGATGGCCACCACGGCCACGTCGGCCTGGCCGGCGGCCGCGGTCGCGAGCAGGTCGGGCACGTCGACGCACCGCTTCAGCACGACCACGTCGGACCGGTCGGCCAGCCGGGTCAGTGCCGGCGGACTCCCAGGCGGCACCGGCGGCCAGCACCAGCACGACGACCACGGCGCTCAGCTCCCGACGACGGTCACGACCGGCTGCTCGAGCCCGGCGAGCAGCTCGAACCAGCGGTCGGCGTCCGACTGCTCGACGGCCAGCACGAGCTGGCGGGTGCCGGTGAGGTCGTCGCCGGCCGGCGCGTCGACGACCGTGACGCCTTCGAGCGCGGCGCCCGCGCACTCCTCGCAGCGGGCGGTGTCGCGCACGTAGACGCTGACGACCGAGCCCGCCCGGACGCTGTCGGGCACCAGGCGGGCTCGACCGCGATCGGCAGCTGGAGGACGCCGCTCTCGTCGGCGGATCCCAGCGCACGCCCGCGGCAGCAGCTCGCCCTCGCCGACGCCCCGCAGCAGCCGGGCTGTCGGCCGGCAGCGCCTGGTCGGCGGCGACGTAGCGGTCGAGGTCGGCCTCGTCGACGAACCGGACCCGGCGCGCCTCCAGGTCGTCCGCGGTGAGCTCGTCGCCGGCGGCCAGGTCGTCCGCCGCGGCCCACACCGTCACGGAGTCGTCGGCCGCGGCGAGCAGCCGCGACCCGGCCACGACGGAGATCGCGACGATCGCGACCCCGATCCAGAGCCGCGGGTCACGCCACCCGGGCCGCGTGGCGCGGGTCGCCGCAGGCGGTCCAGCCGATGATGGAGCGTCCCCGAGACTGGTCACGGGAGCCATCATGGACCGGGCCGGGCCTCCGGTCACGCGTTGTCCACAGGCCGCGGGCCGGCGTACCCGCCCGGCGGTGCGCGGGTGGGACGATGGCGCCATGTCCGGCACGCCCCGCTTCCTGACCCTGGCCGACGTCGCCGAGGTCCTCAACACCTCCGAGCGCCCAGGTCTACGCGCTGGTGCGGCGCGGCGACCTGCCGGCGATCAAGATCGGCGGCCGCGGCCAGTGGCGGGTCGAGACGACGGCAGCTGGAGGCCTACATCGAGCGGATGTACGACGAGACCGCGCCTACCGTCGACCAGCACCCGTTCGTCGAGCCGAGGACGGCCTGACGACGCGCAGCCTGAGGCTCAGCCGACCTCGGAGTCGAGCGTGACCTCGACGACCTGCTCGTCGCCGCCGCGGCGCACGGTGAACTCGATGGTCTCGCCCGGGCTGGTAGGTCCGGATCGCGACGATCAGGGCGATGCCGTCGGTCACGCGCTGGCCGTTGACCTCGATGACGATGTCGCCCTTCTCCAGGCCGCTGTCCTCGGCGGGCGTGTCCGGCATGACCTCGTCGATGAGGGCGCCGGTCCCGCTCTCGTCGCCACCGGTCTGCACCTTCGCGCCGATGACCGGGTAGCGCGCCTCACCGGTGCGCAGGATCTGGTCGGCGGTGACCCGGACCTGCTCGATCGGGATGGCGAAGCCGACCCCGATGTTGCCGCTCTCGCCGCCGGCGAAGCCGCCACCGGTGGTCGCGATGGCGCTGTTGACGCCCACGACCTGGCCCTGCAGGTTGACCAGCGGCCCGCCGGAGTTGCCCGGGTTGATGGCCGCGTCGGTCTGCACCGCGTTGATGTAGGACGAGTCGTTGGCCGAGTCGCCGGTGGTGACCGGCCGGTTGAGGGCGCTGACGATGCCGGAGGTGACGGTCGAGCTCAGCCCGAGCGGCGAGCCGAAGGCGACCACGGGCTCGCCCACGCTGAGCCGACGCGAGGCGCCGAGCGACGGCCGGGGGCAGGACCGCGGCGTCCTTGGAGTAGAGCACCGCGAGGTCGTAGACGGGGCTGCGACCGACGACCGTCGGCGACGTACCGGTTGCCGTCCTGGTCGACGATCTCGATCTCGCCGTCGGACTCGTCGGCGGACTCGCACGACGTGGTTGTTGGTGACGATGTGGCCCTGCCGGTCGAGCACGAAGCCGGAGCCGGTCGCGCCGCCGTCCTCGCCCTCGAACGCGGCGACGATCTGCACCGTGCTCGGCAGCAGCTGGTCGGCGACCCGGACGACGGACTTGTTGCTGGTCGCCAGCGGCGGGGAGGTCTCGGTGTCGACGCCGTCGAGGCCGTCGGAGACGGTGCCGGGCCGGTCGCGTCGACGACGTTGTCGAGCAGCGCCGCGCCCACGGCGCCACCCGACGAGGCCGAGCACCAGCGCCAGGCCGGCGACGGCCGGCCACATCCAGCCGGGCACCCGGCCCCGCGGCTGCTGCGGCGGCGGGTAGGGCTGGCCCCAGGGCGTGACCGGGCACCGGGTACGGCGGCAGCGGCGGTCGCGGCGGCGTGCCACTCGGCCGGCGGCGGCTGGTTCACCGGCGGCAGCCAGGAGGCTCCGGCAGCGGGCGGCGGTGGCGGGCGGGCAGGCCGGATCGGCTGCGTCGGGCTCGTGCTGCCCTCGTCGTGGTCGGTCACCCGCCCATTCTCACCCGAGGTGGTGAGCGACCTAGCGCGCGGGTGAGGGCGCGCGCCGGGCGCAGGGTCAGGCCGGGCACCCGCGCCGGCAGCTGGCGGGAGCCGTCGGAGCCGCCGATGTTGGCGCCGGCGGCACGTCGCGCGTCGGGTGCCGGCGCGTTGGGACCGCCGAGCCCGAGCGCGACCACCCCGAGCACGGCCACGGCGGCGGCCGAGCCGCCGAGCAGCACCATCGCGACGCGGCGCGGGCGGTCGCTGGTCGGGCCGGCGCGGTCGGCGAGCGAGTGGCCGCACGAGCAGCGAGCCCTTGAGGTGGTCGGACGCCGCGTGCGGCGCCGGCCGACAGCCCGGCGAGCCGGGTCTTGACCCAGCCCTCGCGCTCGACGGCGTCGCGGCAGAAGTGGCAGAGCGTGGACGTGGGCCCAGGCGCGCTCGGCCTCCTCCGGCGGCAGCTGGCCGTCGAGCAGGGCGCTCACGCGGTGTCCGAGGTGACCGATCACGGCGCGCCCTCCGGAGCCATGACCGGGACCGGAGTAGCGCACCCGGCCGGCCTCGGGGGCACGGTGCGCCAGCGCGCGGCGGAGCATCGCCCGGCCGCGGTGGATCCGGGACCGGACGGTGCCGAGCTTGGCGCCGAGGATGTCGGCGATCTCGTCGTACGAGAGGCCCTCGACGTCGCACAGGACGACGGCCGCGCGGAAGTCGGGCGGCAGCGAGGCGAGCGCCCGCTCGACGTCGTCGTCGAACATCCGGTCGGCCACGGCGAGTCGGGCGCGGGGCCGGTGCTGCGCAGCGTGCCGGCCCGCTCGTCGGACAGGGCGTCGAACCGGATCCGCTGCTTGCGGCGGGCCTGGTCGAGGAAGAGGTTGGTCGTGATCCGGTGCAGCCAGCCCTCGAACGTGCCGGGCGTGTAGGTGTCGAGGCGGCGGAAGACCCGGACGAAGACCTCCTGCGTGAGGTCCTCGGCGTCGTGCCGGTTGCCCGGTGAGCCGGTAGGCGAGGCGGTAGACCCGGTCGGAGTGCTGCTCGACGATCTCGTCCCACGTCGGCACCCGCTGATCGAGCATGCGGCCGCTCGCTCGTGCTACGGTCCTGCGGATCGTCGGACCTCCGGGCCTTTCAGCGGGCTGTGACCCCTCACGCTAGGGGTCGGTGCTGAGAGGAACCTGTGAGGCGACCTCTCGACTGACCCAACGAGCCGTCGGCGCCGCCGTGTTCCCGCGCCAGGAAGCCCGCGCACGCGGTAGGGTCGTGCCGCTGTCAGCGCCGCCCCCGCGGCCGGACCCAGGAGGCCACCATCACCACCTCGAACCACGGGCCGATCAAGCCCGCCAGCTGGTCCTACGCCGAGACGTTCGTCGCCGAGGACGAGGTCCTCGCCTCGGCCCGCGCCCGCGCCGAGGAGGTCGGGGTCGTGCCGATCGGCTCCGGCGGCGGCGCCGCCCTCCGGTTCCTCGCGTCGGTGCTCGAGGCCCGCGCCGTGGTGGAGATCGGCACCGGCACCGGCGTGTCCGGGCTGTGGCTGCTGCGCGGCATGCGCGCCGACGGCATCCTCACCACCGTCGACATCGAGGCCGAGCACCAGCGGCTGGCGAAGCAGTCCTTCGCCGAGGCCGGCATCCCCTCGCAGCGCGCCCGCACCATCTCCGGCGCGGCCCTCGACGTCCTCCCCCGGCTGACCGACGGCCACTACGACCTGGTGTTCTGCGACGGCGACAAGGCCGAGTACGACGCCTACCTCACCGAGGCGCTGCGGCTGCTGCGTCCCGGGCGGCGTGGTGGCCTTCGACAACGCGCTCTGGCACGACCGGGTCGCCGACCCCGCCCAGCGTGACCGGGAGACCGTCACCATCCGCGACCTCGGCAAGCGGGTCGCCGACGACGACGACCTGGTCGCCGTGCTGCTGCCCGTCGGTGACGGCCTGCTCGCCGCCAAGAAGCTCTGGTCGCCCGAGCCCGGCGAGTGACGCCGGCCAGTCGACGGGGTCAGTAGCGGGCGGCGGACTGGAAGCCCTCGCGCCCCTCGGCGATCGCGACGATCTCGCACTCCTCGATGAGGATCGGCGGGCTGCCGATGATCGTCGACCCCGGCGACTCGGCCGCACCCTGGCTGAAGGTCCGCTGGAAGTCGGCGCGGTCCTCCTCGGTGGCGAAGACGTAGCAGCCCTCGAACCACTGGCCGGGCTTGATCCGCCAGGTCTTGAACCGCAGGCCGGGCATGTCGTTGAAGCGGGCGTGCGAGCTCTCCTCGACGTACGCCGCCAGCTCGTCGGCGACCTCGGCCGGGGCGTCCGCCAGCGACCACCGCACGGTGAGGCCCGCGCATCAGCCGATCCCGTCGAGCGGGTCGGGGCCGGTCAGCCAGCGCAGCAGCAGCCGGACGCCGAACCCGGTCGGCCCGGTCGTCCACTCGTGGCGCTCGCCGGGCGAGTCGCCGACCGACGCGATGTCGAGGTGGGCCCACGGCCGGCCGGCCGACGAAGTGCTGCAGGAACAGGGCGGCGGAGATGGCGCCGGCGTGCTTGGGGCCGTTGTCGGCGTCGGCGATCGGGCGAGGACAGGTGGGCCTCGTAGTCGGGCACCAGCGGCATCCGCCACAGCGGCTCGTCGGCGGCGTCGACCCGCCTCGCGGAGGACGTCGGCGAGGCGCGTCGTGGTTGGCGAAGTAGCCCGCCGGTGCTGCTGCCCCAGGGCCACCTTCATCGCCCCGGTCAGGGTGGCGATGTCGACCACGACGACCGGGTCGAGCTCCGCCACGGCGTACGCCAGCGCGTCGGCGAGCACCAGCCGGCCCTCGGCGTCGGTGTTGGTGACCTCGGTGGTGCGGCCGCCGTAGTGGCGCAGCACGTCGCCGGGACGCAGCGCGTTGCCGCCGACGGCGTTCTCGGCGGCGGCGACCAGGCCGGTGACACGCACCGGGCAGTCGAGGCTCGCGCAGCGCGGCCAGCACCGACATCACGACCGCGCCGCCGGTCATGTCGCGCTTCATGTTGGCCATGCCCTCGCCGGGCTTGATCGACAGACCGCCGGTGTCGAAGGTGATGCCCTTGCCGACCAGCACCACGAGCGGCGCCTTGCGGCCCTTGCGCGGGCACGTAGTCGAGCCGGATCAGCCGCGGCGGGGTCGCGGAGGCCTGGCCGACGCCGAGGATGCCGCCGAAGCCCTCCTTGGCCAGCCGCTTCTCGTCCCAGACGGTGACCTCGAGCCCGGACTCCGCCGGCGAGCTCCTCGGCCTGCTCGGCCAGCCACTGCGGGTTCTTGATGTTCGACGGGACGGTGGACAGCATCCTGGCCCGCCAGCCGGCACCACCGAGGGCGATGCCGCGGTGGAGCGCGGCGTCCGCCGCCTCGTCGTCCGCGGTCGCCGCCAGCACCACCCGCCCCACCGGGGTGTGCTCGGGCCCCTGCGAGCGCAGGTGGAAGCCGAACGAGCCCAGGGTCATCCCGACCACGAAGGTGGTGAGGCCCTCGTCGCCGCCCGCAGCCGCCACCGACGTCGCGACCGAGGACCGGTCGCGGACGGCGCGGGCCAGCGCGGCCCCGGCCCGACGCAGGTCGCGCGGGGCCTGGTCGCCGACACCGACCAGCAGGACCAGCCGCAGCGCAGGGTTGTCGGGGATCCCGAGCGGGACCGGGTAGGTCGTGACCTCACCCGTCTTCCCGGTGGCGCGCTCGGCCTCGAGGACGCCGAGCAGGTCGACGCCGAGGGCGTCGGCGAGCTCCTCGGCACCCGGACCGAGCAGCACGCGATCCGCCCTCGGTCGCCGGGAGCACCGGGACGGCGGCGATCTCCACGCCGCTGACGGCGTGGGGCCGGAGCGGGCTGAGCGCGAACTGCGGAGGAGAGACCTGCGCGGGAAGTGAGTCGGTCGCGAGAGGCCACCGTGATCAGCTGGTGACGCCCTCGAGCGCCGTGCGCAGCTCCTTGGCCTCGTCGGCGTTGAGCTCGACGACCAGCCGTCCGCCGCCCTCGAGCGGGACGCGCATGACCAGGCCGCGTCCCTCCTTGGTGACCTCCAGCGGTCCGTCGCCCGTCCGGGGCTTCATCGCCGCCATCCGCGCACCTCTTCCTTGTGTGATCCCATGACAGAGGCGGCCGCGGATGCGGCACGCCTGCGTCGTATGCCGGACCATTATCCCCCATGACGCGAGTGATGCCGACCACAGGTCCCCCGGTCCCGGTGACCGCCAGGTGGCACACTCCGTCCATGCACGCGCGCTCGGCGTTGTTCGACGTCTACGGCGACCACCTGCGCGGCCGGGGCAGCCAGGCTCCGGTCGCCGGACTGGTGCGGCTGCTCGACCCCGTCGGCATCGCCGCGCCGGCGGTCCGGACCGCGATCTCGCGGATGGTCTCGGAGGGCTGGCTGGAGCCGGTCCGGCTGCCGTCGGGCCGCGGCTACCGCGCCACGTCACGCACGATCCGGTGGCTCGACGACGTCTCGGCCCGGGTCTACCGCAGCGTCGAGCGGGTCTGGGACGGCCACTGGCACCTGGCCCTGATCGACCAGCCCGCGGCGCGGCCCGACCGCAACCGGCTGCGCGCCGACCTGTCGTTCATCGGCTACGCCGAGCTGACGCCGCACACCTGGGTGAGCCCGTTCCCGCGGGCCGAGCTCGACGAGGTGCTCGACCGGGCCGGCGCGACCGCGCGACTGGTCCGGGCCGACCTGGTCGAGTCCCAGCCCGATCGAGGCGTGGGACCTGCCGGGCCTCGCGGCGGCGTACGAACGCTTCGTCGCGGAGGCCGACGCCCTGCTCGACGGGGTCCACGCGGACGGCGCCGCCGACGAGGACGAGGCCGCGTTCGCCGCCCGGTTCCGCCTCGTGCACGAGTGGCGCAAGTTCCTGTTCACCGACCCGGGCCTGCCCGACGACCTGCTGCCCGCCGACTGGCCGGGCCGGGCCGCCGAGGAGCTCTTCACCGGCGAGGCCCGCCGGCTCAAGCCGGCCGCGGACCGGTTCGTCGCGTCCTGCCTCGACGACTGAGCAGGCTCGATCCGGCAGACTGCGCGCATGAGCTCACCCGTGCAGCTGGACCTGACCGAGGGCGTCGCCACCATCACGCTCGACCGGCCGGAGGCGATGAACAGCCTCGACGTCGCCACGAAGGAGGCGCTGCTCGAGACGGTGCGCGCGGTGGCCGACGACCCGGCCGCCCGCTGCGTCGTGCTGACCGGCACCGGCCGCGCCTTCTGCGTCGGGCAGGACCTCAAGGAGCACATCGAGATCCTGAACAGCAGCTCCAGCGACGAGCTGTTCAACACCGTCGACGCCCACTACAACCCGATCGTGACCGCGCTCGCGACGATGGCCAAGCCGGTCCTGGCCGCCGTCAACGGCGTCGCCGCCGGGGCCGGCGCCAGCCTGGCCTTCGCCTGCGACCTGCGCTACCTCGCCGAGGGGGCCGGCTTCAACCTCGCCTTCGCCAACGTGGCGCTCTCCTGCGACACCGGCGCCAGCTACCACCTGCAGCGGCTCGTCGGCCGCGCGAAGGCGATCGAGCTGCTCTACTTCCCGCGCACCATCTCCGCCGAGGAGTCGCTCTCGCTCGGCCTCGCCACCGCGCGTCGTCCCCGCCGACGAGCTGGCCGGCGTGGTGGGCGAGGTGGCCGCCCGGCTCGCTGCCGGCCCGACCGTGGCCCTCGGCGCGATGCGGCGCTCCGTGGCGTACGCCGCCGGCCACTCCTTCGAGGAGTCGCTGGCGTTCGAGAGCTCGATGATGACGCTGACCGGCGCGACCGAGGACCACGCCCGCGCGGTGGCCGCCTTCGTCGCCAAGGAGAAGCCGGTGTTCGAGGGGCGGTAGGGCGGGTCCGGCCGTCCTAGTCGATGATCTCGGACTCCAGCTTGACCGCGGCGGGCGCCGAAGACCTTCAGCACCCGGGTCGGCGCGGTCCCCCGCATCATCTTCCCGCTCGGGCTCGGCGCCGTACTCGACGGTGAGGGCCGCGCCCTTGAACTGGTGGTTGTACCAGGACGTCATCGTGCCGTGGCAGACACCGCCGCAGTCGAAGGTCTTGGTCGGCAGCTCGAGCACGTCGGCCACCCGGCGGGCGAACCTCTGGTTCTTGGTGTCGGTGTCCACGCCGTACAACGGCTGGTGGAAGCTCAGGATCCGCTTCGGCTTCACGTCCTTGAGGAACGCGATCATCGCCCGGGTCTCCGGCTCCGACTTCGGGTTCGGGCCCGGACTCGTAGTTGCCGTCGAGATCGGCCCAGTTGTAGGGGAAGTTGCGGTTGAGGTCGACGCCGTGGGCGTTCTTGCGGGTGCCGGCGGCGAGGCCGTCGGGGTTGTAGGTCGGCACGACCCACAGGTCGACGCCCGTGATCGGCCGACCGTCCTTGAGCGAGAGCAGGATCTTGCGGGTGTCCGCCTCGTTGCCGTGCATGGTCGAGATCAGGACCACCGTCGGCTGGTCGCGCTCGCCGAGCCGGTAGGCCATGATCGGGCGGCCGTTGACGGACTCGCCCAGCTTGCGCTTCCTCACCACCGCGTCCTGCTGGGCTGCCACCGGGGTGGCGGGAGCCGCGGCGAGAGCGCTGGCCGGAGCAGCGGGGACGGTGGTCGTCACCGCCGTCAGCGGTCGGCACCACCGTCGCGGCGGCGGCGAGCGCGAGGGCTGAGGCTGCGGCGCACGATCAGACGAGCGAGGCGGCGTAGGCGTAGGTGAACACGAGGACGCCGACCAGCATGCCCACGTGGGCCAGGATCGACAGACCGGGGCCCTCCGACCAGGTGTCCTCCTGCGCCGAGGTCGCGTGCCGGCCGCGGCTGGGGATCCAGCGCACCAGGATCAGCAGCCCGGCGATCGTGACGACCCACCAGAGGGCCAGGCCGATGATGCCGGCCAGCTCACCTCCGACGGGTGTCTCCTCGCTGGCGAGCAGGTAGGCCACCCACACGACCAGCGCGAGCGTGCCTGCGACCGTGTGGACGTTGAGCAGGGCGGCGCCGACGCTGACGCGGCCCGCACCACCCTCCTGCTTCCCGAGGCGGAGTCGCGTCAGGACGACGACGACAGCGGCGAGGGCGGTGAGGATGTAGACGATCACCTCGATGGACACGCTCGAAGTGTGCCCTAGTGCGACTCTGCGTCGCCACGACCGGCCGGGCGTGGCGGATCGCCGGTGTCGGCCTCGTCGGACGACTCCCGCTCGGCCGCGAGCCGGTCGAGCAGGGCGTCGACCTCCGACATCCGGTAGCCGCGGAACGCCAGCGAGAACCGCACCCGGCGCAGGTCGTCCCCGGAGAGGGGGCCCTCGGCGGGTACGACGGCGTCCGGCCGGTCGTCGTACGCCCGCTCCATCGGCGTCCCACGGCCGGAGGCGACGACCGCGATCGCACCGAGCGCCAGCACGGCGAGGACGGCGAAGACCCAGACCACGGCGGTCACTCCGCCCGGTGGGGTGGCGGGTTCGGCATGTCCCCGTCGCGGGCCCGCACCATCAGCTCGACGGCCTCGTCGACGTCGTCGGTGAGCACCAGCATGTCGAGGTCGGCCGCGGAGACGTTGCCGGCGGCGTGGACGGTGCCGCGCAGCCAGTCGAGCAGCCCGCGCCAGTAGTCGGTGCCGACCAGGACGACCGGGAACGAGGTCACCTTCTGGGTCTGCACCAGGGTCAGCGCCTCGAACAGCTCGTCGAAGGTGCCGAGCCCGCCGGGCAGCACGATGAAGCCTTGCGAGTACTTCACGAACATCGTCTTGCGGGCGAAGAAGTAGCGGAAGTTGATCCCGATGTCGACGTACGGGTTGAGGCCCGCCTCGAAGGGCAGCTCGATCCCCAGCCCGACGGACGTGCCGCCCGCCTCGCGGGCACCCCGGTTGGCCGCCTCCATCGCGCCCGGGCCCGCCGCCGGTGATCACCGCGAAGCCGGCGTCGACCAGCGCACCGCCGACCCGCGACGCCCATCGCGTAGTAGGGGTTGTCGGGCTTGGTCCGGGCCGAGCCGAACACGGCGATCGCCGGGCCGAGCTCCGCCAGCGCGCCGAAGCCCTCGACGAACTCCGCCTGGATGCGCAGCACCCGCCACGGGTCGGTGTGCACCCAGTCGCTCGAGCCCCGGGAGTCGAGCAGCCGCTGGTCGGTGGTGCCCTGGTCGACCGCGCTTGCCCTTGAGCGTCACGCGACCCTTGGCCTTGCCGCTGCTCATCCGCCCGCCCCCAGCCAGTCGCGGAGCTGCCGCTCGCAGCGCTCGATGTGCTCGACCGGGACGAACTCCTCCTGCTTGTGGGCGAGCATCGGGTCGCCGGGACCGAAGTTGACGGCCGGTACGCCGAGGGCGCTGAACCGCGCCACGTCGGTCCAGCCGAACTTCGGCTTGACCTCCCCACCGACCGCCTCGAGGAACTCCTTGGCGGCCGGCAGCCCGAGACCCGGCATCGCACCCGGGGCGCTGTCGGAGACGGTGAGGTCGAAGCCGTCGAAGAACTCGCGCAGGAACGCCTCCGCCTCGGCGACCGAGCGGTCGGGGGCGAACCGGTGGTTGACCGACACGACGCACTCGTCGGGGAGCACGTTGCCCGCGACACCGCCGCTGATGAAGACCGCGTTGAGCCCCTCGCGGTACTCCAGCCCGTCGATCACCGGCCGGCGGGACTCGTAGGCGTTGAGCCGGGCCAGCACCTCGGCGGCGCCGTGGATGGCGTTGACGCCCTTCCAGCTGCGCGCGGCGTGGGCCCGCTCCCCCGTCGTACGGACGTCGACCCGCATCGTGCCCTGGCAGCCCGCCTCCACGATCGCGCCGGAGGGCTCCATCAGGATCGCGAAGTCGGCCTCCATCAGCTCGGGGTTGCTCTGGCTGAGCAGGTTGAGGCCGTTGAACTCCTCCTCGATCTCCTCGGCCTCGTAGAGGATGAAGGTGAGGTCGCGGTTGGGCTCGGGCACCGTCGCGGCGAGCCGGAGGATGACCGCGTCACCGCTCTTCATGTCGCAGGTGCCCAGGCCGTGCAGCAGGCCTCCCTCGCGGCGGGCGGGCAGGTTGTCGTTGAGCGGCACGGTGTCGAGGTGGCCGGCGATGACCACCCGCTCGGCCCGGCCGAGCTCGGTGCGCGCGACGACCGTGTGGCCGTGGCGGGTGACCGTCAGGTGTCCGAGCGGGCGCAGCGCCGCGCTCGACGGCGTCGGCGATGGCCTGCTCGTTGCGGCTCACCGACTCGATGTTGACCAGCTGCTCGGTCAGGGTGACGGCGTCGGCGGTGAGGTCGAGGTCAGTCATGGCCCCCATCCAACCAGTTGCTAGCCGCGTTCCACGGACACCGTCGTCGCCACGGCCTCGTCGTAGGCCACGGAGCTCGCCAGCGTCTCCTCGGCCAGCAGCCGCCTCGTGGGTGCGGGCGGCGGCCAGCACGTCGGCGGGTGCGGCCACGGTGAGCGCGATCCGGTCGGAGACGTCGAGGCCGGCGTCCTTGCGCGCCTGCTGCACGGTGCGGACCAGGTCGCGGGCGACGCCCTCGGCCTCGAGCTCGGGGGTGATGTCGGTGTCGAGCACGACGAAGCCACCCCGCGGCAGCACCGCGGTCGCCGCGTGGCCGTCGCCCTCGCCGGCCACCGTCTCGAGCGTGAACTCGCCCTCGGCCAGCTCGAACCCGGCACAGGTCACGGTGCCGTCGGTCGGCGACCGACCAGTCGCCGGACTTGGAGCCCTTGATGACGGTCTGCACGTCGCGACCCAGCCGGGGGCCGGCCGCACGGGCGTTGACCGTCAGCCGCTGCTCCACGGCGTACGCCGCCGCCTCCGTCGGACCCGGCCTGCACGAGCCGGACGTCCTTGACGTTCAGCTCGTCGGCGAGGATCGGCTCGAAGCCGGCCAGCGCGGACGCGTCGTCGACGACCAGCGTCAGCGACGCCAGCGGCAGCCGGGTGCGCAGGCCGTGCGCCTTGCGGAGCGCGAGCCCCGCGGACGCGACGTCGCGCACCTCGTCCATCGCCGCGACCAGCGCGTCGTCGGCGGGCAGCGCGTCGGCGTCGGGCCAGTCGGTGAGGTGGACCGAGCGCTCGCCGGTGAGCCCGCGCCAGACCTCCTCCGTCGTCAGCGGCAGCAGCGGCGCGGCGACCCGGCAGACCGTCTCCAGCACCGTCCAGAGCGTGTCGAAGGCCTCGGGGTTCTCGCCCCAGAACCGGTCGCGCGAGCGGCGGACGTACCAGTTGGTCAGCACCTCGAGGAACGTCCGCGTCGAGTCGCACGCGTTCGCGACCTCGTAGTTGTCGAGCTGACGCGGTCATGTCCTCGACGTACTGGCGCAGCTTGGCCAGCACGTAGCGGTCCATGACGTGCGTCCGACGTCGTGCGCGGTCCGCCGCGTCGTACCCCTGCGCCGTCGCGCGCGGCGTTGGCGTAGAGCGCGAAGAAGTACCAGGTGTTCCACAGCGGGATCAGCACCTGCCGCACCGACTCGCGGATGCCGCGCTCGGTGACGATCAGGTTGCCGCCGCGCAGGATCGGGCTCGACATCAGGAACCAGCGCATCGCGTCGGCGCCGTCGCGGTCGAAGACCTCGTAGACGTTCGGGTAGTTGCGCAGGCTCTTCGACATCTTGTTGCCGTCGGAGCCGAGCACGACGCCGTGGCTCACGCAGGTCGAGAACGCCGGCTTGTCGAACAGCGCGGCCGCCAGCACGTGCATCGTGTAGAACCAGCCGCGGGTCTGGCCGATGTACTCGACGATGAAGTCACCCGGGTAGTGGTCCTCGAACCAGTCGGCGTTCTCGAACGGGTAGTGCACCTGGGCGAACGGCATCGAGCCGGACTCGAACCAGCAGTCGAAGACGTCGGTGACCCGGCGCATGGTCGACTTCCCGGTCGGGTCGTCGGGGTTCGGCCGGGTCAGGTCGTCGATGAAGGGCCGGTGCAGGTCGTCCGGACGTACGCCGAAGTCGCGCTCGATCTCCTCGAGCGACCCGTACACGTCGACCCGCGGGTACTGCGCGTCGTCGGACTTCCACACCGGGATCGGGCTGCCCCAGAACCGGTTGCGGGAGATCGACCAGTCGCGGGTGTTCTCCAGCCACTTGCCGAACTGGCCGTCCTTGACGTGCTCGGGCACCCAGCGGATCTCCTGGTTGAGCTCGAGCATCCGGTCGCGGATCGTGGTCGTGCTGACGAACCACGACGAGACCGCCATGTAGATGAGCGGGTTCCGGCAGCGCCAGCAGTGCGGGTAGGAGTGCTCGTAGGTCTCGCGGCGCAGCAGCACCGTGCCCGGGGTGATGGCTCCCGGTGTCGCCCTCGCCCCGAGCGTCGTGCGCCTTGAGGTGGTCGATGATGGGGAGGTTGGCGTCGAAGACGTGCATGCCCTCGTAGTCGGTCACCGGGAAGGTGAACGTGCCGTCCAGCGCGACCGGCACGACCAGCTCGATGCCCTCGCGGTCGGTGATCGCCTTGTCCTCCTCACCGAACGCGCCGGCGGTGTGGACCAGCCCGGTGCCGTCGCCGGTGGTGACGAAGTCGGCCTCGACGACGCGGAACGCCTTCTCGTGGCCGAGGAAGTACGCCATCGGCGGCGTGTAGGCGCGGCCGAGCAGGTCGCGGCCGGTGAGCCGCTCGACGACCTGGTCCTGCGACGTCGTCGGAGCCCTCGTCGGTGAGCTCCTTCGCGTACGCCGCCAGCCGCTCGGCGCCGATGACGTAGCGCTCCGGCGTGCCGGTGAAGGACGACTCGACGACGACGTACTCGATGTCGGGGTGGACCATGATCGCCAGGTTGGCGGTCAGCGTCCACGGGGTCGTCGTCCAGACCAGCGCGATCTCGCCGGTCTCGAGCCGGCAGCCGACGGTGACCGCCGGGTCCTGGCGGTTCTGGTAGACGTCGTCGTCCATCCGCAGCTCGTGGTTGGACAGCGGCGTCTCGTCGTTCCAGCAGTAGGGCAGGACCCGGAAGCCCTCGTAGACCAGGCCCTTCTCGTAGAGCTCCTTGAACGCCCAGATGACCGACTCCATGTAGTCGAGGTCGAGGGTCTTGTAGTCGTGCTCGAAGTCGACCCAGCGGGCCTGGCGGGTGACGTAGTCGCGCCACTCGTCGGTGTAGGTGAAGACCGAGGTGCGGCAGGCGTCGTTGAAGACGTCGATGCCCATCTCGACGATCTCGTCGGTGGTCTTGATGCCCTTGAGCCGCATCGCCTCGAGCTCGGCGGGCAGGCCGTGGGTGTCCCAGCCGAAGCGGCGCTCGACCCGGCTGCCGCGCATGGTGCGGTAGCGCGGGATCAGGTCCTTGACGTAGCCGGTCAGCAGGTGGCCGTAGTGCGGCAGACCGTTGGCGAACGGCGGGCCGTCGTAGAAGACGAACTCGTTGTCGCCGTCGGTGCCGGCGTCGCGCTGGTCGACGCTCGCCTCGAAGGTGCCGTCGGCCTTCCAGTACGCCAGCACCTGCTCCTCGATCGCCGGGAACGCCGGCGTCGCGGGCACTGGTGGTGGCGTCGGTGTGGGACGACCTTGGGGTAGGTCATGCGGCTCATGCTGGTGGCTCCTGGTCGATCCTCGGTGTGATCACGAGGACGACCCCCTGGCTGATTCCTGGGCGGGGACCGCGGTACCACCTCGCTTGCCCGCGCTCATGATGAGCGGGACCGCTTCGTCGGGGCTGTGACGGGCCTACCCGTCCGGTTCTACTGAGGTCGGTCTCCCGGCCCGTTCTTCCGGAGGCTCGCCGCTGATGACGGCTCGAACGCCTGTGGTCGCAAGCGTACGGCGCGGCCGGCCGCCCCCGCCAATCGGTTCTGCCCCGTCGCGACCACGTTCTCCGTGGACTACCGTCCACAGGATGGCTCGGGCAGCGGTGAGCGACACACGAGCGGACCGTGACGGGCGGCGTTCCCGTGGCTGCCGGCGGGGGCGTTCGTGCTGGTGTGGTCGTCGGGCTACATCGCCGGGCCGGCCGGGGTCGACGCGATGGAGCCGTTCAGCCTGCTGGCGGCGCGGTTCGCGCTGGCGACCGCTGCTGCTGGTGCCGCTGACGAGGTGGCGGCGGGGGCCGCTGCGGATCGGCCGGCCGGCGCTGCTGCGGGTCTGCGCGGTCGGGCTGGTGATGAACGCGGTGCAGTTCGGCCTCATGTACCTCGCCTTCGAGGCCGGCCTCGGCGCCACCCTGGGCGCGCTGCTGCACTCGCTGTCCCCGGTGCTGACCGTGGTGCTGGCCGGCCTGCTGCTCGCACGAGCGGGTGCGGCCGGGTGCAGGTGCTGGGTCTGGCGATCGGCGTGGCCGGCGTCCTCGTGGTGCTCGGGCCGGACGTCGAGGAGGCCGGCGGCGCGGTCGGGCATCGTCTGCGGCCTGCTCGGCCATGCTGGCGCTGAGCCTCGGCACCATGGGCCAGCGCTGGATCCCGGCCTCCGTCGACCCGTGGTGGTCGGCGAGCCTCCAGTTCGCCGTCACCATCCCGACCACCCTGGCCCTGGGCTCGTCCTCGAGGGCACCCAGCCCGTGCACGACCCGGTCGGGGCCGCCGTCGCCCTCGTCTTCCTCGCCGTCGTCAACTCGATCGTCGGCCTGATCCTGCTCGGTGTCGTGGTCCGGGCGGCGGGGCCGGTGCCGCCTCGAGCGTCTTCTTCCTGTTGCCGCCCGTGACCGCGCGTGATGGCGTGGGTGGTGCTGGGCGAGACCCTCGACCTGCGCGAGCTGGTCGGCCTGGTCGTGGCGGTCACCGGCGTCGCGATCGCCGTCGGCCGACGACGAGAAACCCGGTTGTCCTCCCGGGCGGGCTCGGGGAGGTCGGAGGCATGAACCGACGTCGACCCGGGGCGAGCGGGCGTGCCAGTACGGTGTCGTCGATCGGCTGCGGAGCACTCCGTAGGCTGGTGCCGTGACTGACTCACCCACCGCCGCCTGGGGCCACGGCCTGGCCACGATCGACGCCGACGGCACCGTGCTCGACGTCTGGTTCCCCTCGCCCGCGCTCGGCGACGCCCGACGGCGCCGAGCGCGCCCGCCGAGCTGGCCGCGCTGGCGGGCGAGGACGAGGCCCGCGGCGTCGCCCGGGAGGTACGCCGGTGGTGGTCGACCGACCTCGCAGGCGCCGCCCGCGCGACACCGCGGACGCCTACCTGCGGCTGCACCTGCTCGTCGCACCGGCTGGTCCGGCCCGCACGGCCATCTCGATGGACGGCATCTTCGGCGCTGCTCACCAACGTGGTCTGGACCAGCGCCGGGCCGTGCGCGGTCGAGGGCTTCGAGGCGACCCGGCCCGGCTGCGCGCCGCGCGGCCGCGGTGCAGCGTCTTCGGGGTCGACAAGTTCCCGCGGATGACCGACTACGTCGTCCCGGCCGGCGTCCGGATCGCCGACGCCGACCGGGTCCGGCTCGGCGCCCACCTCGCCGAGGGCACCACCGTGATGCACGAGGGCTTCGTCAACTACAACGCCGGCACGCTCGGCGCCTCGATGGTCGAGGGCCGGATCTCGGCCGGCGTCGTCGTCGGCGACGGCTCCGACGTCGGCGGCGGCGCCTCGATCATGGGCACCCTGTCCGGCGGCGGCAAGGAGGTCATCTCCGTCGGCGAGCGCTGCCTGCTCGGCGCCAACGCCGGCATCGGCATCTCGCTCGGCGACGACTGCGTCGTCGAGGCCGGCTGCTACGTCACGGCCGGCACCAAGGTCACCATCCGCGACGGACAGCAAGCCGAAGGTCGTCAAGGCCGCCGACCCTGTCCGGCGCCAGCAACGTGCTGTTCCGCCGCAACTCGGTCACCGGCGCCGTCGAGGCCGTGCCGTGGCAGCGGCGAGGGCATCGCCCTCAACGCCGACCTGCACGCCAACTGACTGGCGCGACTGCGTTGAGGACGCGGTCTGGGCCGTCGGCGCCGTCATCGCCGCTGGTCGCCGCCGGCATCGTCGCCTGGCGGCTCGTCGGCGACACGGTCGTCGCCGCTGCTCGCGCGCCGACGGCTGCACGGCGACCGTGCAGGGCCGCACCGTCGACGCTGCGCCCGAGCAGGCCGAGAACGCCGCCCTGATCGCCGCGATCGCGGTCGCGCGCGGGCTGCCCGCCCGGGCGGCGACCATCGCGCTCGCCACGGCCTACCAGGAGTCCAAGCTCCACAACATCGACTACGGCGACCGCGACTCGCTCGGCCTGTTCCAGCAGCGGCCGTCGCAGGGCTGGGGCACGCGCCGAGCAGATCCTGGACCCGGTCTACGCCACCAACGCGTTCTACGACGCGCTGGCCGCAGGTCGACGGCTACGAGACGATGGAGTCACCGGTCGCCGCGCAGGAGGTGCAGCGCTCGGCCTACCCCGACGCCTACGCCGACCACGAGGCGGACGCCCGGGTGCTGGCCAGCGCGTTCACCGGCCAGTCGTGCGCGGGCGTTCCACTGCACCGTCGACCGACGAGCCCGACGCGGCGCCCGCCCGGCCTCGACGACGCCGGGCTGACCGCGCGCGCCGACGTCGTCCGGCGCGACCTCGAGGCGGTCGTTCGGCCCGCAGTCGCTCGGCGGCTTCGCGCCCGGCGGGGTCCGCGACGGCCACATGCGCGGGCTCCGCCCACTACGACGGCCGCGCGGTCGACGTCTTCGTGCGGCCGATCAGCGAGGCCAACCAGGACCGCGGCTGGGCGATGGCCCACTACCTGGTCGCGCAGGCGCGCCCGGCTGCGACGTCCGGACCGTGATCTTCGACGACCGGATCTGGACCGTCGGGCTGGCGCTCGGCCGACGGCTGGCGCGGCTACGACCCCGACACGTCGGGCCGCGACGCCGACGACCGCGGCGATCCTCGAGCACCGCGACCACGTCCACGTCGACGTCTACGACGTGACCGCACCGTGACCGCCGGAGCCGTCGGCCAGCCAGCCGGTCGGCCGCGGCCGCGACCCGCTCGTCGGTCGCGGTGAACGCGATCCGGACGTGCCGCGCGCCGGCCGGCGCCGTAGAACGCGCCCGGCGCGACCAGGATGCCGCGCTCGGCGAACCAGGCGACGGTCTCCCAGCAGTCCGGTCGCCGCGGGTCGCCCACAGGTAGAGCGACGCCTCGGAGTGGTCGACCCGGAAGCCCGCCGCCTCCAGCGCCTCCGCGCAGCACCGCCCGGCGGGCGGCGTACGTCGCGTGCTGCGCCAGCGACGTGGTCGTCGTCGGCGCAGCGCCGCGACCATCGCCGCGCTGCTGCGGCCCGGGCATCATCAGCCCGAGGTTCTTGCGCACGGCGAGCAGCTCGGCGACCACGCGCCGGGTCGCCGGCGACGAAGCCGCACCGGTAGCCGGCCAGGTTGGACCGCTTGGACAGCGAGTGGACGGCGAGCAGCCCGTCGAAGGAGCCGCCGCAGACGTCGGGGTGCAGCACCGAGACCGGCTGCCGGCCTCCCAGGCGCACTCGAGGTAGCACTCGTCGGAGACCAGCAGCGTGCCGCGCTCGCGGCACCAGTCGACGACCTTGCGCAGGTGGTCGACCGGCAGCACCCGGCCGGTCGGGTTGGACGGGCGAGTTGAGCCACAGCAGCGCCGGCCGCTCGCGGGCCGAGCGCGGTCAGCGAGTCGGTCGCCAGCGCCCGGGCGCCGCACAGCGCGGCCCCCACCTCGTACGTCGGGTAGGCGAGCTCCGGGTAGCCGACCAGGTCGCCCGGGCCGAGGCCGAGGTGGCCGGGCAGCGAGCGCGATCAGCTCCTTGGAGCCGATCACCGGCAGCACGCCGGTCGAGGCCGAGCCCGGTCACCCCGTGCCGGCGCGCCAGCCAGTCGACCGCCGCCTGCCGGGTCTCGGGCAGGCCGATGCGTCGTCGGGTAGCCGGGCGAGTCCGCGGCTGCGCGCAGCGCCTCCTGGACGACCGCCGGGGTCGGGTCGACGGGGGTGCCGACCGAGAGGTCGACGATCCCGTCGGGGTGGGCGCGGGCGCGCTGCGGCGTACGCCGCCGAGCTGGTCCCAGGGGAAGTCCGGCAGCCGCTCGGAGACCCGCGGTCACCGGCGGTCACTCGTCGTGCTCTTGCGGCGGCAGCGCCGCGACGAGCTCGTGGTCGTGGTCGATCTCGCCCATCTTGGCGGCACCGCCGGGCGAGCCGAGGTCGTCGAAGAAGTGGACGTTGGCGTCGTAGTAGGCCTTCCACTCCTCCGGGGTGTCGTCCTCGTAGAAGATCGCCTCGACCGGGCAGACCGGCTCGCAGGCACCGCAGTCGACGCACTCGTCGGGGTGGATGTAGAGCATCCGCTTGCCCTCGTAGATGCAGTCGACCGGGCACTCGTCGACGCAGGCCCGGTCCTTGAGGTCGACGCACGGCTGGGCGATGACGTAGGTCACCAGTTCCTCCTGGACAGACGGTGGGGTGCCAGCGTCTCGACTGGGCACCAGCCTAGTATCCCGGTCGTGCCCGACCACGCCCGAGGCCCACGGTCTGGGCCCCCACGTCGTCGGCCAGCGGGTCGTCGTGCGCCGGGTGCTGCCCGGCGAGACCGGCCCGAGCGGCGGTCCGGCGATGACCGACGTGCTCGGCACCTGCCTGCGCTGGTCCGACGGCGAGTGCGTCGTGCAGCCCGAGGACGGGCCCGGCCGGTCACCATCCCGCTGGCGACTATCGTCTCCGGCAAGCCGGTGCCGCCGCGGCCGTCGCCGCGGTTCCGGGTCACGCCGCGGGAGTGCCAGCTGCCGGCGCTCGCGCTCTGGCCGGACCTGGTCACCGAGCCGCTCGGGCGACTGGCTGCTGCGCACGCTCGGCGACCTCGACCGCCCGGCGCGCCAACTCGGTGCTCGCGTTCGGCCCGTCCGGCGTCGAGCGACGCCTACGAGCGGGTCGTCGCGCACTACGAGCGCCCGATCGCCAGCGTGCTGCCGGGCTCCGCGGAGCACGCCCTGTTCCGGGCGCACGGCTGGGTCGCTCGAGAGCCACGACGCCGACACCGTCTTCCAGCTCGCCTCGGTCGCGCGGCTCGCCCGCGGTCGCTGCCCGGCGGACCTGGCCGAGGCCACGCCTCGAGCCGTCGGCGCCCGGGCTGGTGCAGGCCCGCGTCGACGGCGTCGCGACCGGCGTGCGGCGTACGCCGACGACTGGGTCGGCTTCCGCGGCGTCGAGGTCGCCGCGTCCCACCGCGGCCGCGGCCTCGGCGCTCGCCGTGATGGCGGCGCTGGTCGAGTGGGGCGCCGCGCAGGGGGCGACGACGGCGTACCTCCAGGTGCTGGGCGACAACGAGCCGGCCCGGCGGCTCTACGAAGGCCTGGGGTTCGCCACCCACCACCGCTACTGCTACCTGACGCCGGCCGCTGACCGCCGCGCGCCGGATTCCAGTGATCGAGTGACTCAGTAGACTTTGAGCATGTTGCGGGATCCAGCGAACCAACCCCTCACCGCCGGCTTCGACCTGCACGGGACCGACGCCGAGACCGTGTGGGACCGGCGAGGTCCCGGCCGTCACCCCGGTGGACCGGTTCTTCGTCCGCAACCACACCACCGCGCCCGTCATCGACGCCGGCCTCTGGCGGCTGCTGGTCACCGGCGACGGCGTCCACGGCCAGGCCACCTACTCCCTCGACCAGCTCCGGGACTTCACGCAGGTCACGGCCGAGTACGCGCTCGAGTGCACCGGCAACGGCCGGCAGCTACTTCGCCTGCCAGCAGGGGACGCCGCGGCCCGGCACGCCGTGGGGGACCGGCGCGATCGGCGTGGCCCGCTGGACCGGCGTGCGGCTCGCCGACGTGCTGCGGCACGCCGGGCTGCGTCCCGACGCCACCTCGGTGATGGCGGTCGGGCTCGACGACCCGTACGTCGAGGACGGCGTCGACCACGGCCGGGTGCGGCGACCGCTGCCGCTGGCCAAGGCGCTCGAGGACGTGCTCGTGGTCTGGGAGATGAACGGTCGGCCGCTGCCGCTCGACCACGGCTTCCCGGTCCGGCTGATCGTGCCGGGCTGGGTCGGCGTCGCCAGCATCAAGTGGCTGGGCGAGCTCCGGGTCACCACCGCGTCCGGTGCCGTCGCCGTGGAACACCACGTGGTACCGGATGCACGGCGAGGGCTGGTCCGGCGAGCGGGCGACGCTCGACCGGATGCCGGTCAAGAGCGTCGTCGACACCCTCGGTCCGTTCGTGGCCGGCCGCCCGACCACGCTGCGTGGGCGCGCGTGGTCGGGCGAGGCGACCATCGACCGGCGTCACCGTCAGCACCGACGGCGGCGCGAGCTGGCAGGAGGCGCGGCTGACCGGGCCGAACCAGCCGTCGAGCTGGACGTCGCTGGGAGCTCGAGGTCACCTTCGACTCACCCGGCGAGCGCTGCCTGGTGAGCCGGGCGGTCGACAGCAGCGGCCGCACCCAGCCGGAGACGGCGCCCGACAACGACCAGGGCTACCTGTTCTCGGCCCCGCTCCGGCAGCCGGTGGCGTGCACGCCGAGCGCGTGGCTCAGCCGTCCTCGGCGTTCGGGTGGGTGCAGATCACCGTGTCGCTGGGGATGTAGGTCGTGTGGAACTTCTCCTTGCGCACCAGCTCGGAGGAGCCCGGCTTGCGGAAGTAGCGCCAGACGTCGACGTCGAAGCCGCCGTAGCCCTCGTTGGGGTGGCACTGCCGGGTGTCGACCCGCCGGGTCTCGGCCTCGGTGAAGTTGTAGCGGTCGGAGGTCGAGGTGGTGATGTCCCAGTACTTCGTGGACCACATGCTCACCGTCACCACGCCCGACGTGGTGGGCGGTGCTCGGCGTGACGTCGGCGGTGACGAGCACGCCGTACGGCGTGTCGTTCCGGAACCGCAGGTCGACCGAGCCCCACGCGACCGTCGCCTCGCGGCCGACCGGGTAGCGGTCGATGTAGAACGAGTGGGGCTTGTGCTCGACGTCCTCGAGGCCGGCGAAGAACGTGGCGTTGAAGGTGGTCGTGGCCATCTGCGAGACCCCGCCGCCGAGGTCGGTGACCGAGGATGCCGTCGGAGATGACGTAGCCCTCGGTGAAGCCGTTGGCGACGGTGCGCTCCCCCACGATGCCGTTGAGCGAGAACACCTCGTCGGGCTCGAGGATCGTGCCGTCGACGAGCTCGGCGGCCCGACCGATGTTGGTGTTGCGGTAGTCGGCGTGGGGGTAGTAGGTCGTGAAGGTCGAGACCCGCTCGGTGATCTCGAGCGCGCGGGCGTCGGCGGTGGTGAAGTCGGCGGCGGCGGCGACGGCCTTGATCCGCTGCTCGCGCTGGCCCGACGGCTCGGCCACCAGCGACGAGGAACGTCTTCTCGACGTCGGCCGGGCGGTAGGTCACGCCCGGCTTGGCGGGGATCACCCGCGGCTCGCCGTCGACGATGCGCACGGTGGCGTCGACCGGCTCGCCGCTGCTGATCCGGGAGTCGAGCAGCCGGGTCAGCGCCTCGCGGTCGAGGGCCGGGACCAGCTCGCCGTCGCGCGGCCGCAGCTGCAGCGCGGCGGCGTAGTCGCGCGGGGAGAGCCGGATCTGGGAGTCGCCGAAGAGCAGGGTGACCGGCGCCGACATCGCCGGGTTGGCGAAGTCGTCGAGCGCCTCCTGGACGTCGCCGTCGTCGATGTCCGGCTGGGCGAGCGTCAGGCTCAGCTCGACCTCGGCCGACCGTCCGTCGGCGAGGTAGGCCGACTCGATCGCCTCGCGGGCGGCCTCGGTGTCGAGCGCCTGCGCCGGTGCGCGGCTCGGTGACGACGACCCGGCCGTCGCGGAACTCGACGCTCCCGTCGCGCGGCGGGCGTCCCGACCTCGGTCGGCGAGGTCGGCGAGCGCGGACTCCATCGCCGTCGTCGTCGACGTCGACGGCCGCGGGCAGCTCGTCGCCGCCGGTGTAGTAGTCCCAGAGCCGGGCGGGGTCCCAGGACCGGCCGCCGCCGGCCGCCGCCACCGACGCCTCGTAGTCGACCGACGAGCCCGGCCTGCGCCGGCCGCAGCCGGCAGCGAGTCCGCCGTCCACCGACACCCGCGATCGGGGCGTTCGCCCGGTCGGCCAGCCCGGCCTCGAGCTCCGCGACGGCCTCGCCGCGGGTCATGCCGCCGATCTCGACGCCGGCCACCGTGGTGCCGCGCGGGACCCGGTCGCCGGCGGCGAGGTAGGCCGCGGCGTAGGCGCCGCCGGCCAGCACCGCCAGTCCCAGCAGCAGGAGCAGGACGACGCGGCCGCCCGCCTTCTCGCGCTCTGCCGCTGGCGGGTCGGTCAGGTGCGGTCACGCGCGCCATGCTAGGTCGTGCGCGCCCACGGCTCCGGAGACGCGGCGCGCGGCGTGGACGCGGCAGCGTCACCACCGCGACGCAGCAGCGGCGAGCAGGGCCAGCAGCAGCAACAGGTAGCCGCGGCGTGCTGGAGGACACGAGGTAGTCGCCCTCGGGCCGGGTCGGCACCGCCACCAGGACGACGGCCACGAAGCCCAGCGCCAGCGGCAGCCGGGTCAACCAGCCGCGACCGACCCACACGAGGACGGCCGGCGAGGGCCGCCGCCGTCAGCGGCAGCCCCCACCACAGCTCGTGGACGGCCACGGCGGCGACCGCGATCGCGGCGCCGAGCAGGCCGAGCAGCAGCGCCTCGAGGACCCGCAGCAGGGTCACCGCACCGGTCACAGGCCCGCGAACAGGTCGGTCTCGTAGCCCGTCCGGGCCGGGGACCGGCGTGCCGCGGACGATCCGGTAGCACTCCTCGCCCCAGAACGCGTGGCCGCTCTCGCCGCCGCTGAAGAACGGGCCGTCGGCCTCGCACCTGGGTGCGGTGCTCGGCCAGCGCCGTCCATCTTGCGCTGGACGAACTCCGCTCCGTCGACCCGGGCGGAGATCAGGTCGTCGGGCGTGATGAAGGGCGGCAGGTCGCCGTCGGGCTCCATGCCCTCGAAGGTCTCGGTGTCGCCGGCCTCGCGCAGCGCGCGCAGGCTCTCGCGCATCCGGCTCTCCGACATCGCGCGCCCAGTAGACCTTGGCGATCTCCCACGGCTCCCCCAGGTCGAGGCGGTACGACGGGACGCCGGCCAGCGCGGCGCCGTACATCGCGACCCGGTGGGCCTGGATGTGGTCGGGGTGGCCGTAGCCGCCGAACTGGTCGTAGGTCACCAGCACCTGCGGCCGGACCTCGCGGATGACCTCCACCAGGTGGTCGGCGGCGGCGGTGAGGTCGGCGTGCCAGAACGCGTTCTCGTGGGTCTCGTCGGCGGCGATCGCGTGGCCGTCCTCGTGCCACTTCATGCCGGAGTCGCGGTAGGTGCCGAAGCCGCCGAGGAAGCGGTGGTCGGTGACGCCCAGGATCCGCATCGCGCTCGTCGAGCTCGCCGCGGCGGTGGGGGCCGAGGCCGTCCTCCTGGTCGGCCGCGAGGTGCGCCAGCTCGGGGACCAGCACCTCGCCCATCTCGCCGGCGGTGCAGGTCACCAGGGTGACGCCGCGGCCCTCGCGCGACGTAGCGCGCCATGGTGGCGCCGTTGTTGATCGTCTCGTCGTCGGGGTGGGCGTGGACCAGCAGCAGCCGCTGGTCGGGCGTGTCGGCCATGCCGCCAGCCTACGGAGCGCGGTGGTGGCGCCGCGGCGCAGTCGGCAGGTCGAGCGGCGCCGGCGGCCGGCGCGGGCTCGTCCGACGTCCAGCCAGCCGTCGTACTGCTCCACGAGCAGGTCGAGCGCGACCTCGGGCGCGTCGGTGACCACCGCCCACGGGTGGTCCTCGTCGTCGTCCTCCCCCGTCAGCCGCTCGCGGTCCACCCGGGCCGCGTAGCCGTCGGCCCGCAGCCGGGCCGCCGCCGCCCGCGCGTCGTCCTCGTCGAAGAAGATGCCTCTCACGGCGCCATCATCCGGCCGCCGGAGCTCGGCGAGGAACGGCCGGTCCGGCTCGAGCCAGTCGACGTCGTCGAGCTCCTCGGGAGCCAGCCAGCGCACCCGGTCGTGCTCGGTCGGCCTCGGCTCGCCGTCGCCGTCGTCGAGCGAGCAGAGCGCCACCCGCGAGCAGGTGCCGCTCGCCGATCGGCACCGCGCCGTCGAGCCAGCCGAGTCCACCTCACCGCGCAGCCGAGCTCCTCGCCGATCTCGCGCACCAGCGCGGCCGCGGGCGTCCTCGCCGGGCTCGACCTTCCCGCCGGGGAACTCCCACCGGCCGGCCGCCTCCGGCGGCGTCGTACGCCGCGCGGCGAGCACGCGTGCCGTCCCGCAGGATCGCCGCGCCCACGACCAGCCTCCGCTCGGACACGCCTGAAGCCTAGGTGGGGCGGGTGACGCTCGAGTTGGGTGGTGATTCCGGGTCATCAGGTGCCCGGAATCACCACCCAGCGATGTCGGTGGGCACGGCCAGCATCGGTCCGTGGACCTCGGCGACCTGCTCACGATCCAGGACGGCGTGGTATCACGCGCGCAGGTGCTGGCCTGCGGCGGAACTCCGAACGACATCCGGCGCCGTCGGCGGCGCCGCGAGTGGAGGACGTTGGTGGAGGGGATCTACGTCGACCACACCGGGACGGCGACCTGGGAGCAGCGCGCGATGGCGGGCGTGCTGCACGGCGCGAGTGGTCTCGACGAGGAGGGTCGCCCTGTCGGTGCCGCACTGGGCGGGCATGCCGCCCTGCGGCATGCCATCGGTCCGACCTGGCGGCGCGGCGACACCGCACCCATCGAGATCTGCGTCGACCGGGACCGCGCCGTGCGACCTGTGGGTGGCTACCGGTTCGTGCGCACGGCCCACCTCGTCGAGCGGGTCGACGCGATGCGTACGCCGCCTCGCCTCACACTGCCTGAGGCCGGTTCTCGACCGGGCGCTCGCTGCAGAGGACCTGCTTGAGGTCGTCAGTGTCGTCGCGGACGCGTGCCAGTCGCGCTGCGTCTCCGCCGAGGACATCATCGTCGCTCTCGGGAAGCGAGCCCGCGTCGTCGGTCGAGCGGACCTGCGGGCCGTGCTCACCGACCTCGCCGCCGGCACCTGCTCTCTCGAGCACCTCTTCGTGACCTACGTCGTACGCGCCCATGGGCTCCCGGACCCTTCACGTCAGGTGCAGCGCACGGTGCTGGAGACCAAGGGGCGGCGGCATGAGTACCGGGACGCCGAGTGGACCGACGAGGGCCTGACGGTGGAGCTGGACGGCCGCACCTTCCACGACAACGCGCAGCAGCGAGACCGAGACCTCGACCGAGACCTCGATGACGCGGTCGAGGGCCGAACCACGGTGCGGCTGGGCTGGGGTCAGGTGACGCGGCGACGCTGCCGGACGGCTCACCGGCTCGCCGCCCTGCTCGCTGGTCGGGGATGGGCTGGCTCGCTGCAGCCCTGCCCCGAGTGTCCGTAGGCACTAGCGTTCACCGCATGTCCGGAGTCCACCTGTCACGGACCGACGAGAACGTGGCGGCGATCGACGCGCTCGCCTCGCGCCTGGGCGGTCGGGTGGGTCTCGACGGTGTCCTGTCCGACCTCGACTCGCAGGCGCGACCATCCGTGCTCGGGAGGCTGCTCGGACGGGCGGTCGACGAGGCCTACACGTGGGAGGACCGGGACAACCGCGACCACCGGTGGTGGCCGCAGGGCATCTCGACCTCGGCGGATGCCTCCGACGACGAGCGGGTGCTCGGCCGGCGGCTGGTGGCGGTCACCTGGTACGCCCACACGATCGGCGGCGTCTCCCACGGTTCCCGGGTGACGTTCCTGGACCTCGACACGCTGCGCTACCGGCACGTGCTGCTGGTGACACCGGAGATGGAGCCGGTCCAGGTCCACGCCGGTGGCCTCGCGTGGAGCGGCCCCTACCTGCACGTCGCAGCGACGTCTCGCGGGTTGCTGACGTTCCATGTGGACGACGTCATGCGGTCATCGATGCACGGTCACGCCTACGTGCTGCCGGTCCGGTTCTCCTACCGGGCCCACACCGACCAGGGGCAGCGCAAGCTCCGCTACTCCTTCATCTCCCTCGACCGCGCGGCGGCGCCTCGGCTGGTGGCGGGCGAGTACGGGCGGGGCCAGGAGTCGACCCGGCTCGCCCACTTCGAGCTGGATGCGGCCTCGGCGCTCCTCGCCGCGGGCGAGGACGGGTTCTCCCGCCCCAGCGGCCTCGACGACGGGGGCGTGGTGCAGATGCAGGGAGCGGTGGTGGCGCACGGCCGCTACTACGTGACGACCTCGCACGGGCCGTGGCGACCCGGATCGGTGTACGCCGGGCAGCCGGGGTCGTTCGCGGCGTACCCCCTGGCGGTGCCGATGGGCCCGGAGGACCTGAGCTACTGGCCCTCCACCGACCGGCTGTGGTCGGTCTCGGAGCACCCGCGCCGGCGGTGGGTCTTCTCGATGCGCCGCACCCGGTTCGACTGAGAGCCCCTGAAATGCCGGACGGCGCCACCGTGTCGTGACGGTGGCGCCGGTACCGGGCTGCCGGGTTCGGGTGCCCTAGGGTGACACAGGCGGTCCGGACCATCCTCGCGCAGCGGCAAACAGAGGATGGCCCGGACCGCGTCTGTGTGTCCCGACTGTGTGTACTTGGGTGAAACAGGATCTCAGGAGCTTGCGGGAGCAGAGCCCCCGAGGGGCGAGGGGTGTCCCGGGGCCAGGTTGCCCTGGCCCCGGGACCCACTCAGGTGTTGCTGGACCGGCGATCAGCGAACGCGCTTGCGGTTGGTGCGCTTGACGCCCTTGCTGTCGTCGGTCCGCTTCACGCGGGCGACGTACTTCGTGAACTTGCGGCCGTTGCGTGTCCTTCACCTGGAAGCGCTTGACGCCGTTGGCGTTGAGCGTGGAGCTCTCGACCAGGACGCGCACGCCGTTCTTGTTGAACTGTACAGGTTGACGACCGCACCGTCGGCCACGCCACGCGGCGTGGTGACGACCTTCAGCTTGTCCGTGTCGGCACCGGTGTTGCGGCCCTTGAGCTCGGCCGTCGATCGGCTCGACGGACGACGGTCGTCCTCGGCCCAGACGATCGGGTCGGAGTCGGCCGTCGACGCTGCGCGTGCCCTCGTCCAGGTTCTCGTTGTCCGTCGACCAGGTACTCGTTGGCGTCGAACATCGCCATCAGGGTCTGCACGGTCTCGCCCGTCGGAGAAGGCCGTGATGCTCGGGCCCGAGGTGGTGTAGTCGGACACGGACCGTGTCGAAGTCCTCCTCGGTCTCGAAGTCCGCCACCGTGGAGTCGTCGGTGACCGTGGCGCAGCTGGTCGCCGGCCAGGTTGCCGAACTGGTCGATGACGTTGAAGTTGAAGTCAACCTCGTCGCCCGAGCTCGACCTGACCGGCCGGCTCGCCCTCGTCGCGGACGAGGTCGGCCGACGCGACGTTGATCGGCGTCGCGGCTGTCGGCGGTGAGGGTCGCCGTCTCGGTGACGTCACCGGCGGTGACCGTGATGGTCACGTCGGTGAGGCCGTCGTCGTCGAAGTCCGCGTCACGCTCGATCGCACGCAGCGATCTGCGCCTGCGCCGTTGTCACCGGTGCTGCTGTCGGACTCGACTGACCGAGGTTCTCGAAGAAGCCCCAGAGGTCACCCTCCTCGTCGTGGCCGTCGGCCAGGTCGAGGTTGTCCGTCGTCGTTGCCGTCGGCGTAGGGCGTCAGGAAGCCCTTGTCCACCGAGATCTCGACCGGGTAGTCGTCGAGGCCTCGTCGTTGCTCGGGTCGCCGTCGCCGTCCTCGTCACCGCGGACGGTGACCTCGACGTTGACCGGGCGGCCCGGGCCGAACTGACCGTCGACGATCTCATCGGTGTCGATGTCGACCTCGGTGGCGTCACCAGCGTGACGAAGTCGACGTCGACTGGATCAGTCGACGCGTCGTGCCTCGGCGTCGCGGCCGTCGTTGACATCGTCGTGGCCGCGTATGCCCTGCAGCGAGGTCGCGTCGGTCGCCGTCTCGTCCGTGGCGATGGCCTTGAGCGTGCCGCTCTCCTCGGTGGTCGTGAACGTTCGGCCGGACCGGCCGGGTCCTCGCAGCTTGACGGAGAAGTCACCGTTGGCGTCGGTCACGGCGGTGGCGGTGTCCGCCGCGTCCGGGTCACGCCGGCCGGCTGCTCCGACTGCGGAGCGAAGCGGCGAGTCGCCGGCCGGTCGCTGCGTAGGTGAGCGTCACGTCACGGCCGGCGAGCGGACCGTTGGCGTTGCCCAGGTTGCCGGTGACGGTGGTGTCGCCCTCGACCGGGGCGTTGGCCGCGTCGCCCTCGTCGAAGGTGATCTCCGACTCGGCAGCGGTCACGGTCTCCGGGGTGGCGTTGATCAGGCCGGTGCCGCCGACGTTCGGGCGACGCGCCTCGAGGGTGTAGGTGCCGTCAGCCGGGAGTCGCGGGCCGACCGGTGCCGCCGAAGGTCGCCGTCGACGGTCGTCGACGCCGTCGACGCGTGGTCGACGGCGTCAGCGGCGGTCCACGTCGCCGGTGTAGGTGTTGCCGGCGGTCGCTCGGGTCGATGATCCAGCGGTACTCGGCGCGTCGGCGTCGCTCGTACGAGGTCGTTGCCGCCTGGTCGCGGGTCTCGATGGTGAAGTCGTCACCGTCGGCCGAGCTCGTCGCGGGTCGAAGTTCGACCGGTTGCGCTCGTTGACGATGTCGACCGAGGTCAGCGACCGGCGTGTAGGTCGTGACCGTCGACGGTGGCGGACGGGTCGATGCCGGCCTCGTGAGCGTGTCGCGTGTCGGTGACGTTCGACGTAGTACGTGTGACCGTACCGTCGCGGCAGCCGCTGGTGATCGTCGATCTGGCCATTGCCGTCGGTGTAGCCCAGACGTCTCGGGCCGTCGGCGTCGGTGTCGGCGCCAGCGGCGTCGGTGTCGGTGTCGCCACCGCTGTAGACCTGCGGCACCGGCGACCGGCTTGCCATGGTGTCGAGCGACCGTCAGGGTGACCGTGGCGTCGTTCGGGGTCAGCGTCCTCCTGCGTGGCCGGGTCAGCGGTGATCGAGCCGATGGTCTGGACGTAGAGGGTCGAGCCCTCGGCGTCGTCGGTGTTGTCGGTCGCCGCGCCGAGTGACGATCTGGTTGGCCTCGTGCCGCCGGAGTACGGTGTAGCCGTCGATGTCGAGGACGCCTGGAACGTGTCCGGTGGTGCCGGTGCCCGTGCCGTCGGCGTCGGTCGAGCGTCGTCGGTGCCGGTGCGGTGCCGTGGCTCACGGTCCTGACGTCGACGGTCGTCGCGTCGACCGTCGACGTGGTGCCGGTCACGCCGACGTAGTCGCCGTCGGTCGGCGCCAGCGGTGCCGCGCTGTCGTCGGTGTAGGGCGCCTGGAAGACACCCAGCGCGACCCTCGGTGGCCAGCTCGACCGTGTTGACGGCGTCGGCGATTGGTGACGACGGTCGACTCGGCGTCGGTCGCTCGCCGGTGTTGGCGACCGCCCGGACGCGTGGTCGTCGGCGACGGGCCGGCCGGTCCACGTCGAGCGCGAAGACGCCGTCGTCGTTGCGGGCGACGGTCGCCGATGTCTGATCCAGGTCGCCCCGGTGTCGGTGGTGGTACTGGAAGGGATGGACGCGGACGCTCCGCGCCGCCGCCGGCCACGAGCGAGACGGTGGTGTTGGTGCCGTCGTTCTTGGTGGAGATGACCGTCGCGAACTGGCCGGGCGTAGAGCTCGACTCCGTCGCGCCGACTGGGCCGCGTTCGGCGTCGCCGACGCCGTGCCGGCGAGGAGCGGGAGACCCGCCACCGCCAGCGCGGAGATGGCGGTTGCCGCCACTCCCCGCTTGATGCCGCTGCTAGTCATGCTGATTCCTTTCGGAGAAACAGTCAGTGGAGATCTGCTCCACCGACGCTGTCTGGCGACCCCGAAGGGGCCCCCGTTGTGTGCACGTGTGACGACAGAGTCGTCACACGAGTCGAAACATAAGTGGCGCACGACACGCCCCGCAGACTTTTTGCGGAATTCGCGCGGTTCTGCAATAAAGGGTCCGTGGACAGCACGGGGGTGGTAGGTGAGGCTCGCCGACGGGGTCGGCCGCAGCGGCTGCCGGACGACCCGGTACCGCTCTCCTCGAAAGGTCTGACCGTCGAGCACCGCGTCGGCTGGCTGCTCGCGACGACCCGGATCCTCCACCCGGACGACGAGCTGCGCAACCGTGCCGGCTTCACCGCCGCCGCGACCGCGTTGGGCCTGCGCGTGGACAGCACCCGGATCTCGCGCTGGGAGACCGGCACCTCGCCCGCGACGTCCGAGGTGATCCGGACCTACGAGTCCGTGCTGGGCCGGCCGCCCGGTTCGCTGTCCGCCGTGGTCGGCGGGCTGCGGCGCTCCTTCTCCGACGGACTCGGCTCACGTGCAGCTCCAGGTGACCGAAGGTGGGCCGGGCGCCGGACCGGCTGCTCGAGGACGCGCTCGCCGGTGAGCCGATGACCGGCGGCCACTGGCAGGACCTGGCCGGGCAGCTGACGGCGTACCCCTCCTTCTACCTGCGCCGGCTCGACTGGGACGCCCTGGCGGGCCGGCTGGTGGCGGAGGTCAGCCGGTCGACGGGACTGGCCTACGTCCGGCGCTACGACGCGGCGGCGCGGCTGATCCGCCACCCGTCGGCGCAGCGACACCTCTCGCGCGCGCTCGGCCAGTTCGTGATGGATCCCGACACCCAGGTCGTGCTGCCGGTCCTCCGGCTCCTCACCGAGGTCGACGACGCGGCGGCCGGCGCCCTGGTCCTGCGGATGATGGGCGAGGACAGCAAGGCACTGCGACGGGCAGCCGCCTCCGTCGCCGCGGCCAAGCTCCGCAAGGGCGTGCTGCCCGATGCGGGACTCCGACAGCTCGAGGCGTACGCCGCCAGCACGCTGCGGCGGGGCGAGCCGCTCGACGGCGGGCTCGATGCGTTCGACGTGGCCATGCAGCTGCCGTACGCCGTCGTTCCAGCGGGTTCAGGCGGCCATCCCGAACCGCCGGCTCCAGGTCCAGCTCGGCCGAAGCCCGCAGCCGCGGCGAGCTGATCCCCCGCCTGCAGGCGGCCGCGGTCGTCGCGGACCTCGCGGCCTGCCGTGCAGGCCGACGAGACCGAGGTGCCGCCGCCACCCCGAGCCCGACATGATGCTGCGCCGGCTGCTGCGCGAGTCGCTGTTCCACGCCCACAAGGCGCGCCGCCACCACGCTGCCCAGCTGCTCAGCTTCTCGCCCTACCGCCGGGCCGTGGCCCGCCGCTGCCACTCCCTGGCCGGCGGCTCCAACGACTTCCTCGCGGCGCGGGCGTGGGCGGTGCTGATGCGGGTCGGCCTCGCCGGTCGCCGGTCGGAGGTGCTGCTCCGGGCCATGAGCGACGGCCGGCCGACCCTGCGGGCCCGGGCGCTGGTCAACATCGGCCTGGACGAGACCGCAGCTGAGCCCGGGCGAGGCGCAGGCGCTCGTCGCCTCCGTGGACGCCGACGAGACGGAGCTCCATCCGGCACGGCCTGTTCTTCGCCCTCGGCATGAGCGGCAGCGACCGTCCTCGTGGACCTGAGCGACCACGAGTCCGAGGCGTTCCGGCGCACCGGCGCAGTGGTGGCGCGACCTCGGCCCGGCCATCCACGAGCACTGACCCGGGTAACAAATGCCCGAAACGCCCTCACGGTCGGACCCCGACGGCGAGAATCTGGAGTGACTCGGGAGAACCCAGGGAGCCCCCCATGACCGCCCGCCCCTCGGAAGCCCCGGCGCGCTCGGTACGCCGGACGCTGTGGGCTGCCCTGGTGACGGCGGTCTGGGTCGCCGCCGTGGCCGTGCACGTGGTCCGTCCGTCCGACGCCTGGGTCGCTGTCGCGTTCATCGGCGTGCTGACCAGCGCAGCCGTGGCCGCCTGGCTGGGCAGCCGTACGGCGGCGCCCGAGCGTCGCCTGCCCGCCCGCCTGGTCGCCCTCGGCCTCGCGAGCAACGCCTTCGGCGAGCTCATGTGGTACACGATCGTGGTCGGCGGCGAGAACACCGACGCGTCGCTCGCGGACGTCGGCTGGCTGGTCGCGTACGGGTTCCTGATCGCCGCCCTGGTGATCTCCCTCAAGCGGTCCCGCGCCGGCCGCGGGCGTGACGTGGACTCGCTCATCGACGCGGCGACGATCGTCACCGTCAGCATCATGGTCCTCTGGAGCATCTCCATCGCGTCCATCGCCGGCGACCCCTCCCTCACGCCGTTCATCAAGCTGGTGTGGTCGACCTACCCCGTCGCGGACGCGATCCTGCTCGCCCTGGTGCTGCGGATCGCGACCGACCGGCTGGCGCGGGAGTGGATGGACCCGTGGTTCGGGCTCGGGGTGGCGGCCTGGCTGATCGCCGACATCGGCTTCCTCACCCTCCCGCTGACCGACTTCAACGAGAACTGGGAGAACGCCGGCTGGATGCTCGGGGCCATCCTGATGGCGCGCTTCCACCGGGGCGGCAACCCCCACCCGCGTCGGACCTCGGCGCACGACCACATCGTGGTCAAGCTGGCCATCGCGATCGGCCCCCTCTTCGCCGTGCCGGCGCTGCTGATCTACGACGTGCTGCTCGACCGCGAGGTCGACGTCTGGCCCCTGATCATCGGATCGCTGCTGCTGCTGACCTTCGCCGTGATGCGCACGGCGCGACTGCTGATGGACCAGCACCGCGCGCAGGAGGAGCTGGAGGCGGCGCGCGACGCGGCGCTGCAGGCATCGCGCGCCAAGTCCGAGTTCCTGGCCACGATGAGCCACGAGATCCGGACGCCGATGAACGGCGTGATCGGACTGTCGCAGCTGCTCATGCAGACCGACCTCGACGAGCGGCAGCGCCAGTACGCCGAGGGCGTGCACGGCGCCGGCGGCATGCTGCTCAACCTGATCGACGACATCCTCGACTACTCGCGTGTCGAGGCCGACCGCCTGGAGCTGCAGATCGGCGACGTCGGCGTCGTCGACGTGGTCGAGGAGACCGCCGACCTGGTCGCCCCGTCGGCCCACGCCAAGCGGCTCGAGGTCGTCACCGAGTGCGACCCCGGGCTGCCCGACCTGGTGCGCGGCGACGGCGCCCGGATCCGGCAGATCCTGTTCAACCTCGCCAGCAACGCCGTGAAGTTCACCGCGGCGGGCGAGGTGTCGCTGCGGGCCCGCGTCCTCTCGACGGAGCACGGCGCGGCCCGGGTGCGGTTCGAGGTGACCGACACCGGCATCGGGGTCACCGACGAGCGAGCGCGTGGAGCTCTTCGACGCCTTCTCCCAGGGCGACTCCTCCAACACCCGGATGTACGAGGGCACCGGGCTGGGCCTCGCAACCGCCAAGCAGCTGGTCAGCCTGATGGACGGCGAGATCGGGGTGGACAGCGCAACCGGCGTCGGCAGCACCTTCTGGTTCGCGCTGACGCTGGAGATCGTGTCCGAGCGGGACGAGGTCGAGCTGCCGCGGCTCGACGGGCTGCGGGTGCTGGCGGTGGACGACAACCCGACCAACCGACTGGTGCTCGGCGACCTGCTGCGCGGCTGGGGAGCCCACGTCGACACGGCCTCCGGCGGCACCGCGGCCCTGGAGATGCTGGCGGGCAACACGTCGTACGACCTGGCGGTGCTCGACATGATGATGCCGGTCATGAACGGCCTCGACCTGGCGACCCGGATCAACGACTCCGGCTCCCGCGGGCCGCGGCTGGTGCTGCTCACGTCCGACCCGTCGGTCGACCAGGGGCGCGCGGCCAACGCCGGATTCTCGGCGACCCTGTCCAAGCCGGTGCGATCGGCCCAGCTACGGACCGTGCTGGCCGAGCTGGCCTGCCCCAGCGTCCCCGAGTCCGGGCCGCACGCGGCGGGTCGGATCCTGGTCGTCGACGACAACCAGACCAACCAGCTCATCACGTCGGGCATGGTCGAGTACCTCGGCTACCACGCGTCGGTGGCGGCCGACGAGGTCGAGGCGCTCATCGCACTCGCGCGGGTCCGCTACGACGCGGTCCTCATCGACTGCCGGCTCCCGGTCCGGGGAGAGCTGCGGACCGCCCAGGAGATCCGTCGCTTCCACGGCGCAGAGACCCGCGTGCCGATCATCGCGATGACCGCCACCGACAACGACGACCACCTCGACCGACCTCCGCGCGGCCGGCATCGACGACCACCTGACGAGGCCGATCGGCCTCGACTCGCTCTCGACCGTGCTCGCCCGCTGGGCGAACGGACACGCGACCCGCTGATCGGCTCAGCCGGCCAGCGCCTGGGCAGCGGCCGCGAGGTCGTCGACGCCCCGGGCGAGCTCGCCGGGGCGGTCGGTCGTCAGGTCGAGGTGGAAGCCGAAGAGGGACGAGTCGACGAGCGTGACGATCCGGGCGACCCGGCGAGCCGGAGCCCCGCTGCGGACGAGGTAGTCGCGCAGCGCACCCGCCCACTGCTCGTTGCTGGCACGGGCGTCCGAGCGGTAGGGCTCCTGCCCGATCAGGCCGCTGGCGGCAGCCTGGCAGTAGAGCGTCAGCAGCGAGCTCAACGGCTCGTCCCGGTAGGCGCGCCACAACCGGTTGACGGCCGACCGCACGGTCGGTGCGCCCGGGAGCGCGTCCACCTCGGCGATGGCTCGGCCAGTGGCGTGGGCGACGACCTCCGAGACCAGCGCGTCGCGGCTGTGGAAGTGGTAGATCAGCATCCGGTCGCTGGTCCCGATCGCCGCCGCCAGCGGGCGCAGCGTCAACCCGATCAGGCCCTGGTCGAGCACGTGGTCGGTGACCTGCTCGAGCAGCTGCTCTCGACGATCCATGCCCTGAGTGTAGCGAGTGCTACAGTAGGAGGTGTGTAGCGACCGCTACATACGAGAGGAAGTCATGTACGTCGCCATCCTGCTGCTCCTGGCCGCGATCGGGATCGAGGTCGTCTCCACCGCGCTGCTCCCCCGCACCAACGGCTTCACCGACCCGCTGTGGTCGGTGGGGGTCGTGGCGGGCTACGCGGCGTCGATCTGGCTGCTCGCGGTGGTGGTCCGCACGCTCCCGGTGTCGACGGCGTACGCCGTGTGGTCCGGTGTCGGCACCGCCATCGTCGCGGTCATCGGCTACTGGTTCCTCGGCGAGCAGATGGGCCTGCTCAAGGCCGCCTCGCTGGCGATGATCGTGGTCGGCGTCGTCGGCCTCAACCTCGCCGGCGCCCACTGATCTCAACGTTCCCCCAGCCGCCTCATCCGCGGAGGATGATCTGGTGGACGGTCCCCGGCGGCAGCATGAAGGCCATGGGGATGCGAGGCAGGCGCGACAAGCGACAGGACGAACGGGCCACCTTCGGCCGGGGCGGCGCGGCGATCCGCTACCAGATGCGCCAGAAGCTCCTCTCCATCGGCGACGACTACTGGATCGAGAACGACGCCGGAGAACGAGTCTTCCGGGTGGACGGCAAGGCCATGAGGTTGCGCAACACCCTCGACCTCGAGGACGCACACGGCACGAAGCTCTGCCGGATCCAGACGCGGGTCCTGCACGTGCGCGACTCGATGGCGATCGAGGACGCGGATGGCGATCGCCTGGCCCTGGTGCACAAGGCGCTCATCTCGCCCCTGCGGGAGCGCTGGAAGGTCGACCGGCCGGACGGTGAGGAGGACTGGACGGTGCAGGGGAACGTCGTCGACCACGAGTACGACATCGAGGCCGACGGACGCAAGGTCGCCGAGGTCTCCAAGAAGTGGTTCCGGGTGCGCGACACGTACGGCGTCCAGGTCGCCCCCGCGGAGAACACCGTCCTCCTGCTCGCCGTGACCGTCGCCGTCGACACGATGGCGCACCCGGCGAAGTGACCGCGGGCCCTCACACGTTGAAGCGGAACTCCACCACGTCGCCGTCCTGCCATGACGTAGTCCTTGCCCTCCATGCGCACCTTGCCGGCCTCCTTGGCCTTCTGCATGGAGCCGGTGGCGATGAGGTCCTCGAAGCCGATGACCTCGGCCTTGATGAAGCCGCGCTGGAAGTCGGTGTGGATCACGCCGGCCGCCTCGGGGGCGGTGGCGCCCTTGCGGATCGTCCACGCGCGCGACTCCTTGGGGCCGGCGGTGAGGTAGGTCTGCAGGCCGAGCGTGTCGAAGCCGACCCGCGCCAGCTGGTCGAGCCCGGACTCCTCGATGCCCATCTCGGCGAGCATCTCGCGGGCCTCGTCGTCGTCGTCGAGCTCGACGAGCTCGGACTCGAACTTGGCGTCGAGGAAGATCGCCTCGGCCGGGGCGACCAGGTCGCGCATCTGCTGCTTGAGGTCCTCGTCGGACAGCTCGTCGGCGTCGCAGTTGAAGACGTAGATGTAGGGCTTCGCGGTCAGCAGCGAGAGCTCGCGGAGCAGGTCCCGGTCGAGGTTCGTGGCGATCACCGGCGTCCCGGCCTCGAGAGCCGCCTGCGCGTCCCTGGCGGTGGCCAGGACGGCGCCGAGCTCCTTCTTCGTCCGCGCCTCCTTCTCCAGCCGGGGGATCGCCTTCTCCACCGTCTGCAGGTCGGCGAGGATCATCTCCGTCTGGATCGTGGAGATGTCGCTGGCCGGGTCGACCTTGCCGTCGACGTGGGTCACGTCCTCGTCGCGGAACACCCGGGTGACCTGGCAGATCGCCGCCGACTCCCGGATGTGGGAGAGGAACTTGTTGCCGAGCCCCTCCCCCTCGCTCGCGCCCCGGACGATGCCGGCGATGTCGACGAACTCGACCGTGGCCGGCAGGACCTTGGCGCTGCCGAAGACCTCAGCGAGCCGCGGCAGCCGGTCATCGGGGACGCCCACGACCCCGACGTTCGGCTCGATCGTCGCGAACGGGTAGTTCGCCGCGAGGACGTCGTTCTTGGTCAGGGCGTTGAAGAGGGTGGACTTGCCCGCGTTGGGGAGCCCGACGATGCCGATGGTGAGTGCCACGGGCCGCGAGTCTAGGCGCGGTCGGTGAGCGACCCCGAATCCACGTGCTCGGGCGTGACACCCTCGGCAGGATGCCTGCAGACCGGACGATCGCGTCGTGGTGGCGCCGGGTGGACCCCGGCGTCCTCCTGTGGCTGCTCGCGGCCCTGGTGGTGTGGGGCGCCCACGGTTTCGAGGACGGGCTGTCACGCGACGCCGCGCTCTACGTGTACGCCGGGCAGGAGGTCGCCGACGGCGAGGCGCCGTACGTCGGGGTGCTCAACCGGGCCGGGCCGCTGGCACACCTGTTGCCCGGGCTCGGGGTCGAGCTGGGGCGGCTGGTGGGCGTCGGGGACGTGGTCGGCGCACGGATGGTGTTCTTCCTCCTCGTCGTGGCCACCCCGGCGCTCGTCTACGTGCTGGCGCGCGACGTGTGGGGCTCCCGGTTGGCCGCCTCGGTCGCCGCCGCCACCCTGCTCGCGTTCCCGGGACTGGCCCTCATCGCGACCGACGGCCCGCAGAGCAAACAACCGATGATGCTCGGTCTGCTGGTGGCGCTGCTGCTGCTCGTGCGCCACCGGTGGCTCGCGGCCGGGTTGGTCACGGGTCTCGCGACCCTCACCTGGCAGCCGGTCCTGGTCGTCCTCGTCCCCGCCGCGCTGGTGGTGGCCGCCTGCATGCCCGGTGAGCGTCGCGACCAGCTGGCCGGCGTCGCCCGGTTCCTCGCCGGCGGGGGGCTGGCCCTGGCCGCCTCGGTGGCCTACTTCATGCAGGCCGGAGCCTTCGACGCGTTCGTCGAGGGCTTCTGGGGCGTCAACGCCGGATACACCGACCAGCAGGGTCTGGCCGAGGGGCCCGGCGAGGGCCTGGGATGCGCTCACGTCGTGGCTCGGCTGGACGACCGGCCTCCTGCTCACCGGCTGCGTGCTCTCCGTCGTCCTGGCACTCAGGGCACTGCGGCGCGGTCGCACACCGTCGGACCGGCGCGCTGGCACTGGGCGCGGCCACCGTGGCCGGCGTCGCCTGGAGCACGACCGCGTTCAACGGGGCACCTGACGCGCTGCTGATCCTGCCGCTGGCCGCGGTCGGGGTCGGCGGCGGCGTGGCCCTGGCAGCTCGAGTGGTTGCCCGGCGGGTGGCGCCGTTCGCTGACCGTCCTGGCCGCCGGCTGGGTCCTCGTGGCCATCGCGACCACCCTTCACCTCACCTGGACGGACCGGGCACCGGAGCTGGCCGCCGAGCGCGCCGCCGCCGAGGCGGTGTTCGCGGCCGCTCCGGCCGACGCCACCGTGTTCGCCTTCGACGCCCCCCAGCCGCTGGCCCTCACCGGTCGGGCCAGCATCAGCCGGTACGTCCTGTTCGGGGAGGGGATGAAGGAGTACGTCGCCTCGCAGTGGGCCGATGGCTTCCGCGGCTACGTCCTCCGGCTCCGCGAGATGCAGCCCACCCTGGTGGTCACCTCACCGCGGGGGCTCGGCGGCTCGCTGCGCCCCCTCGACCGCGACTACGTCGAGGTCGAGGGGGGCAGCGGCTGGCGAGCCTTCCTCCGCGAGGAGGCGGCTCAGGTGCCGTAGAGGGCGCGGATGCCGGCCCGGTCCTGGTCGGTCATGCTGAGGTCGTCCGAGGAGCCGTTGCACTGCGGGTAGTGCATGATCGACGCCGAGTCGTACGGCGTCAGCGGACGCCAGTTGTTGTCCTCGAAGCAGGTGCCCGACTCCGGCCGGGTGTGCTCGTGACGGAAGCCCAGGGCGTGGCCCAGCTCGTGGGCGACGATGTTGGACGGGGTCCACGAGCCCGAGGTCCAGATCGAGTCGTCGATCAGGACGTTGCGCGAGCGCTTCGGGGTGCTCGGGAAGAACGCCCGGGCGATGTACTGGGTGGTGCTCACCGGCTCCACCGAGAACAGCACGCTGTTGTTCCGGGTGTTGCAGTTCGCGTCCTGCGAGGGGACGTAGACGAAGTTGACCTTCGAGCTGGCCGCCTCCCACTGCCCGGCACCGCTCGCCATGGCGGTGACCGTGCGCGAGTAGTCGCTGCCGAACTTGGTGCTGACGCAGTAGGTCAGGTTGAGCGCCTGCGAGGCGCTCCACTTGTCGTCCTGGCCGTTGACCCGGTTGACGATGAGACCGCCCTCGAGCTGCTTGCCCGTGTGCTTGTCGCTCACCATCGAGTCGTAGAACTGGCGCAGCTTGCCGTCGGTGGCGACCGGCTCGTCGCCGTTGACGACGAACTGCGCGTCGGTGTCGACGAACGTCGAGGCCTTGAAGTCCTGGTAGGAGGGGGCCGTGCCGTACTCCGTGGCCGAGTTGGCGGGGAGCACGGACAGCGCGAGGGCACCGGCGGCGAGGGTGATCGCCGCGACGGTGCGGGTCTTTCGCAGGTTCATGAGCGTCCTTCTTCGGGGGTACAGGTCCCGGGCATGTAATCCCGGAGTCCGGACCGGTAGCCAGAGTCGGCCCGCCTCATGTTTCTGCCGTGCGAAAGGTTGAGGCAACCGGCGGTAGCCTCCAGCGGTGCGCCTCGCCACCTGGAACGTCAACTCACTCCGCTCCCGCATCGACCGCGTGGAGGCCTTCCTCCAGCGTCACGACGTCGACGTGCTGGCGCTGCAGGAGACCAAGGCCCGGGAGGACCAGCTCCCCCTGATGGGGCTGGGGGCGATGGGCTACGAGGTGGTCTCGGCCGGCTACGACCAGTGGAACGGGGTCGCCCTCGTCAGCCGGGTCGGGATCGAGGACGTCGAGGTCGGCTTCCCCGGGATGCCGACCTGGGGCGAGCCGCAGGCCGCCGAGGCCCGGGCGATCGGTGCCACCTGCGGCGGGGTCCGGGTGTGGTCGCTCTACGTGCCGAACGGTCGCAAGGTCGCGGACCCCCACTACGTCTACAAGCTGGACTGGCTGGCCCGCCTCCGCGAGTCCGCCGCGGAGTGGCTCGACACCCCGACCGCGCTCGCCGGTGACTGGAACATCTGCCCGACGGACGACGACGTGTTCGATCCTGCACAGTTCCGCACCTCCACCCATGTCACGCCCCCGGAGCGGGCGGCCTTCCAGGCGTTCCTCGACGACGGGTTCACCGAGGTCACGCGCGAGCACGCTCCCGGCTACACCTACTGGGACTACTACCGGCAGCGGTTCGAGCGTGATCGCGGGCTCAAGATCGACTTCGTGCTCGCCTCGCCGCCGCTCGCCACCCGGGTGACCGGGGCGTTCATCGACCGCGACGAACGCGCCGGCACGGGCGCCTCCGACCACGCGCCGGTGGTCGTCGACCTCGGACCGGGGCCGCACGCCTGGCGCGCAGGAACTCGGAGCGCCCACCTGTGCCGACGCAAGGAGTAATCGTCACATGATTCGCTCACGACTCAGTCAGCGGCGCGGGGCAGTGGCCCTGGTAGCTGCTGGCGGGCTGCTCACCTCGGCCGGTCTTGCCGGTCTGGGCCCGCTGTCCGCCACAGCGTCCAGTCACCGCGAGGCACCGCTCATCGCCGGCCTTCCGCAGTACGACAACACCGACCTCTACGCGTTCCGCAGCCCCGAGCGCCAGAGCACCATCACGCTGGCGGCCAACTGGATCCCGTTCGAGGAGCCCGCCGGTGGACCGAACTTCTACAGCTTCGCCACCGATGCCCGCTATGACATCCACATCGACAACGACGCCGACGCCAAGGCAGACGTGACGTTCCGATGGACGTTCCAGGATCACTACCGGTCCCAGGACACGTTCCTCTACGCCAACGGGCCGGTCACGTCCCTCAACGACCAGAACCTCAACTTCTACCAGACCTACCGGCTCGTCCGGATCAAGGGAAACAAGAGCAAGGTCCTGGTCAAGAGCAGGAAGGTCGCGCCCTCCAACGTCGGCGAGGCGTCGATGCCTGACTACGCGACGCTGCGCAACCAGGCGACCACGAGCATCGGCAAGACCGTGCGTTCGTTCGTCGGCCAGGCCGAGGACCCGTTCTTCCTCGACCTGCGCGTCTTCGACCTGCTCTACGGCGGTGACCTCTCCGAGGTCGGTGACGACACCCTGGACGGTTTCAACGTCAACTCCGTGGCGCTCCAGGTGCCGCGCCGCTGGGTCGCCAAGAACGGCAACGCCGAGCAGAACCCCGTCATCGGGACCTGGTCGACGACGTCGAGGAAGTCGGTCGGCGGCCGCTACCGCCAGGTCTCGCGGCTGGGCATGCCGCTGGTCAACGAGGTCGTGCTCCCGCTCAAGGTCAAGGATGCGTTCAACGCCTCCGAGCCCACGCAGGACGTGGCCGCCCTGAGGTACGTGACCCACCCCGAGCTCCCCGAGCTCATCGAGGCGGTCTACGGCATCCCCGCGCCCGAGACCCCGCGTGACGACCTCGTCTCGGTGTTCCTGACCGGTGTCGAGGGCCTCAACATGCCCGAGGGCAAGATCACTCCCAGCGAGCAGCTGCGACTGAACATGAGCACACCGGTCACGGCGAACCCTGACCGCCTCGGCGTCATCGGCGGCGACAACCAAGGGTTCCCGAACGGCCGTCGGCTCGCCGACGACGTGATCGACATCGCCCTGCAGGTCGTCGAGGGCGAGCTCGTGGGCAACCCGAACGACCTGGGAGACGGCGTGGACGCCAACGACGTCGAGTTCTCCGACACGTTCCCCTACCTGGCGCTCCCCGTGAGCGGCAGCGAGGCGGACCCGCACCCGACCGACGCGAGCAACGATCCTGTCTCAGCCGAGGGCGTGACCGGACTGTTGCAGAACGAGACCGTCTCCATGTCCGCACTGGGGGTGGGCATGGTCGCGCTGCTGATGGGCAGCGCCGGCATCGCACGACGCTCTCGCCGCCGCGAGAGCTGATCCATCTCCCCGCTCGGCCGCGCGACTTCCCTGGTCGCGCGGCCGGGTCCCACTCCCGAGAGGCCCAGCCGATGTTCAAGTACACCGTCCTCGTCGCCCTTGCCGTGGTGCTGAGCATCTCCGGAGCCCTCGGACTGAACGGGCACACGGGCATCGCGACATCGTCGCCACCCGTGGCGGCGGCCCGCCCCGACGCCACCGGTGCCCAGGCAGTGGCCGCCCTGGAGGAGCAGGTGCGCCGCGTCCCCGGTGACCACCGAGCGTGGGCGGATCTCGGATTCGCCTACTTCGAGGAAGCCGGCGTCACCTTCGACCAGAGCCTCTACGCCAAGGCCGACGCCGCCATCGCGCGCTCATTCGAGATCCTTCCGGAGGACAACGTCGCCGCCCTGGCCAACGGTGCAGCGATCAGCGCCTCGCACCACGACTTCGTCGCAGCTCTCGAGCAGGCCGATGCCGCACTCGCCGTCGCTCCCTACGACCCGATCGCCCTCGGGATCCGGGTCGACGCCCTGACCCAGCTCGGCCAGTATCGCCGGCAGCTCGTCGCCGTCCGCACGGCCGACCGCCGCCAGCCGGGGGTGGGTACCACGTCGCGGTACTCCTACGCCGTGGAGCTGCGCGGAGATCTCGACCGGGCTCGCACCATCCTCATGAGCGGTGACCGACTCGACGAACCGCACCGATCTCGCCCACCTGCTGAGTCACGCCGCCGACCTGGACCGTCGTCAGGGCCGCCTGGATGCGGCGCGGGCCAAGCTCGACCGGGCCCTGGAGGCCGTCCCCGGCGACCCGGACTCGCTGGTGGGACTCGCTCTGCTCGACACCGCTCGTGGTGACCTCGAGTCCGCTGTCGATCGGTGGCAGCAGATCGTCGCCACGACCCCCCTCCCCGAGCACTACATCGAGCTGGGCGAGACCCTCGATGCCCTCGGTCGCCACGCCGAGGCGCAGCAGGCCTACGACGACTCGCGATGTCGGGTAGGGCCCCGGCTCGGCTCGGCTGGATAGACTCAGCTCGTGCTGCAGCGACGGAGGGTGACCGGGGCGGGTCGGGTCTCGCGCCTGCGCCTGGACTGGTGGGGGCCGCTGCTCGCTGCCGTCGCCGTGGCGATCTTCCTGCTCCACGGATTCGGTGGGCTGCTCACCCGCGACCTGGCGCTCTACGCGTACGGCGGACAGCAGTTCGCCGAGGGCGTGCCGCCGTACGTCGCGGTGCTGAACCGCGCCGGTCCGCTGGCCCACATGGTGCCGGGCTTCGGCGTCCTGATCGCCCGCGCGCTCGGCACCGACGACCTGCTCACGATGCGGGCGCTGATGATGGCGCTGTCGACGGTGGCGGTGTGGCTCACCTACCTGCTCGGACGCGACGCGTTCCGCTCCACGGCTGGCCGGGGTCGCGTCCGCGGTGACGCTGCTGACGTTCCAGGGCTTCGTCACCTACGCGACCGGCGGGCCGCGCGAGAAGACCACGATGATGCTGCTGGTCGTGTGCGTCCTGCTCGCGGTGGTCCACCGCCGCTGGGCGTGGGCGGGGGCCGCGGTCGCGCTCGCCACGCTGACCTGGCAGCCCGCCTTCGTCGTCGGCACCGTCGCCGCGGTGGCGGCCGTCCTCGTCGGTCTGCCCGGATGGCGGAAGGTCGGCGGACTGCTCTGGTTCGCACTCGGCGGCATCCTGGCGTCGGGGGCGATGCTCGCCTACTTCTGGTGGGTCGAGGAGCTGCAGGCCTTCTTCGACGGCTTCCTCTTCCTCAACGCCACGTCCACCCGGCAGATGGGGCTGGTCGAGTACCTCGGCTATGACCCCGAGTCGCTCGCCGGGGGTTTCGGCTGGTCGTGGTGGCTGATCCTGACCGGCCTGATCGGCAGCGTCGTCCTGGCGGTCCGGGCCTGGCGTCGGGGCGAGCGCGAAGAACCTGCGGGCGCCGTCCTGATCGCCGCAGGCGCCGCGACCGTCGCCTACCTGGTGTGGTCGCTCTACGTGTTCAACGGCTGGGCCGACGCCGTTGTCGTGCTGCCGCTGGCGGCGCTCGGCCTCGGCGGGCTGCTCCACGTCGCGGCCAGCCGGTTCGACGCCGCGACGGCGACCCGGCTCGTGGCGGCGTACGCCGTGGTCGCGCTGGTGGCGACCGGCGTCGACACCTGGGCCACCCGCCCCGACGAGCTGGCCCCGATGCGGGCCGAGACCGAGGCGGTGCTGGCGGCCGCCGGCCCCGACGTCACCGTGCTGTCCGTCGGCGCCCCGCAGCCGCTGGTGTTCGGCGAGCTGAGGAACCCCCTGCGACACCAGATGTTCATCGGCGGCCTCTCCGAGTACCTCGACGAGACCTGGCCGGGCGGGCTCGAGGCGATGGCAGCGGTCGTGCGCCGGGACACTCCGACGTTCATCACCATGGACCACCCGGAGTGGTACGGCTGGCTGCGCCCGGTGCTGCTGGAGAAGTACCGCAGGATCGGCACCACCCTCGACTTCACCTGGTACGTCGAGCGCTCGGTCGGCGAGGAGCAGATCACCCGCCTCACCGCGATCCTCGCCAGCGGCCCGTGAGGGCCCGCCCGCGCGCTGTGACACGATCCGTGGCATGACCGCGACGGACCAGCAGCTCGACCGCGCGAGCTTCACCTACTCCATCGTGATCCCCGTCTTCAACAGCGAGCGCATCGTCGGCGACACCATCGACCGGGTCGTGGACGTCTTCACCGAGGCCGGCCTCCGCTACGAGCTGATCCTGGTCAACGACGGCAGCACCGACGGCAGCTGGGACGTGATCTCCGAGCGCGCGGCGCGGCTGCCCGGCGTGGTGGCGCTCGACCTGCTGAAGAACTACGGCCAGCACTACGCCAACCTGGCCGGACTCACGCAGTCGACAGGCGACTACGTCATCACCATGGACGACGACCTCCAGAACCCGCCCGACCAGGCGCTGGTGCTGATCGACAAGGCGATGGCCGGCCACGAGGTCGTCTTCGGCCAGTTCGAGCAGAAGGCGGCGGCCGGAGTCCGCCGGATCGGGAGCCGGCTGATCGGCGCCATGAACAGCCGGATCTTCGGCAAGCCCGCCGACCTGGTCGTCACCAACTTCCGGATCCTGCGGCGCGACGTCGTCGACCGGATCGTCGCGTCCCGCACGGCGTACCCCTACATCACCGGGCAGGCGCTGATGTACTCCGGCGACCGCGCCAACGTCCTGGTCCGCCACGACCCGCGGCCGGTCGGGAAGAGCAACTACAGCCTGGTCCGGATCGTGCGGCTGGTGCTGACGATCCTGTTCAGCTACAGCTCCTGGCCGCTGCGCGCCGCGGCCGTGCTGGGCTTCGCGATCTCGGGCCTGAGCGTCCTGCTCGGGGGGTTCCTGGTGATCCGGGCCCTGGTCCGCGACACGGTCTTCCCGGGCTGGACCTCGATCATGGTGCTGGTCTCGCTGTTCGCCGGCTTCATCATCGCGCTGCTGTCGATGATCGGTGAGTACGTCGTGCGGACGCTCCAGACGGTCAGCACCGAGGAGTCCTTCCACGTCGTACGCCGGGTGGGCGGATGACCGACCACTTCCTGGTCGTCGGGGCCCAGCGGTGCGGCACGACCTACCTGCACGACCTGCTCGCCGCCCATCCCGGGATCGCGATGGCGCGGCCGGCCCGGCCCGAGCCGAAGGTGTTCCTGCGCGCGGAGCCGGTGGACGCCGACGCCTACCGGGCCGAGTTCTTCGGCCACGCGCGCGAGGGCCAGCTGCTCGGCGAGAAGAGCACGTCCTACCTCGAGGTGGAGGACGCGCCCGAGCGGGTGGCGGCGACGCTCGGCTCCCCACGGATCGTGGCCCAGCTCCGCGACCCGGTCGCCCGGGCGGTCTCCAACTGGAGGTTCAGCCGCGACCACGGCGTCGAGGACCGGTCGCTGGCCGAGGCGCTGCGGGACGACCTGACCGGGCCGCGGGAGTGGGACCGGGACGCGTCGTCGGTCTCGCCGTACGCCTATGTCGCGCGCGGCCGCTACGTCGACGACCTGGTGCGGTGGCGCGCGCGGTTCGACGTCCACGTGCAGTTCCTGGAGGAGCTGCTCGACGACCGGAGCACGATCGGCGACCTCTACGCGCTGGCTGGGCGTCGACGGCGCGGTGCGGCCCGACGTGGGCGAGGCCCCGGTGAACGCCAGCTCCGCGGCGACCGGCGAGCTCGACGACGACCTGGTGGCCGAGCTGCGGGCCCACTACCGCGACAGCGACGCCGCCCTGGCCGAGCTGCTCGGCCGCGACCTGCCGTGGCGAGGGAAGGACTCATGAACGACATCCCCTTCAACCGGCCGGAGGTCGTCGGCCGCGAGCTCGACCTGATCCGGGAGTCGATCGAGAGCGGCCACACGTCGTCCGGCGGACCGTTCTCGCGACGCGCCGGCGCGCTGCTGCAGGAGGCCACCGGGGCGCAGGAGGTGCTGCTGACGACGTCGTGCACCGCCGCGCTCGAGCTGAGCGCGATGCTGCTCGACCTCGGCCCCGACGACACCGTCATCGTGCCGTCCTTCACGTTCACCAGCAGCGCCCTGGCCTTCGCCCGGCAGGGCGCCAGGATCCTGTTCTGCGACATCGAGCCGGAGACCCTGGGCATCGACCCGGCCCACCTCGCCGAGCTGCTCGACGACAGCGTGCGCGCGGTCGTGGTCGTCCACTACGCCGGCGTCGCCTGCGACATCGGCGGGGTACGACGGGCGCTGGCCGACCGCCCCGACGTGGTCGTGGTCGAGGACGCCGCCCACGGCCTCCACGGCGCCTGGCACGGCGAGAAGCTGGGTGGCATCGGCCGCTTCGCCAGCCTGTCGTTCCACGAGACCAAGAACTTCGTCTGCGGCGAGGGCGGCGCGCTGCTGCTCAACGACCCGGCCGACGTCGACCGGGCACGGGTCCTCTACGACAAGGGCACGGACCGGCAGGCGTTCTTCCTGGGCCAGGTCGACAAGTACTCCTGGCGCGACACCGGCTCCTCGTTCGGCCTCTCCGACACGCTCGCGGCGTACCTCCTGGGCCAGCTCGAGCAGGCCGACTCGGTCCAGCGCCGGCGCCGTGCCGTCTTCGAGGGGTACGCCGAGCGGCTGGCCGGTCCGGCCGCCGAGCTCGGGCTGCGGCTGCCCGTGGTGCCGGACGGGTGCGACCCGGCCTGGCACCTCTTCCACGTGCTGCTGCCCGACGCCGCGATGCGCCCGGCGGTGATGGGCGAGCTGCGCGACCAGGGCATCGCCACCACGTTCCACTACGTGCCGCTGCACGACTCCGACGGCGGCCGCAGGTTCGCGGCGCGCGCCACCGAGTGCCCGGTCTCGAGCGACGTCAGCGCCCGGCTGGTGCGGCTGCCGTTCTTCAACACCCTGACCCCCGAGGAGCTCGACCGGGTCTCGGGCGCGCTGGTCCCGGCCGTGGAGAACGCGTCGTGAGCGACCGCCGCGAGGGCTCGGCGTCGATCGACCAGCCGGACTACTGGTGGTACCGCGCCCGCGCCGACCTGCTCCACGCCGCGCTCGGCGACTTCGCCACCGACACCACGCGGGTGCTGGACGTCGGCAGCGCCGACGGGCCCAGCGTGCCGTGGCTGCGCGGACGACCACCACGTCACCGTCGACCTCGATCCGCGGGGCCTGCGGCCGGGTGAGGGGGTCTGCGCCTCCGCGCTGTCGCTGCCGTTCCGCGACGACAGCTTCGACCTGGTCAGCGCGTTCGACGTGGTCGAGCACTGCGAGCCCGAGGCGGTCGCGCTGGCCGAGCTGGGACGGGTGCTGCGGCCCGGCGGGCGGCTGCTGCTCTCCGTGCCGGCCTACACCTGGGCGTGGACCGACCACGACGTCAGGGCCGGTCACCACCGGCGCTACACGCGGCCGCGACTGGTGAGTGCCGTGGAGCGGGCCGGTTTCGTCGTACGCCGGGCGAGCTACGGCTTCGCCGGGGTGTTCCCGGTGTTCGCCGCCGAGCGGATGGCGCGCCGGGTGCGGCCGACGCCCGACACCCACCAGCTCCCCGAGCCCTCGCCGACGGTCGAGCGGGTCCTGCTGGGGCTCTCGCGGGCCGAGGCGCGCTGGCTCCGGAAGCACGACGCGCCCTTCGGGTCGTCAGTGTTCCTGGCCGCCGACAAGCCGAAGCTCACGTCGGTCTGAGCGCCACTCGAGCAGCAGGAAGCCGACCCACGCGACGCCCTCGACGACGACGAACGTCCAGCAGGTGCGGGTCAGCTCGGAGCCGGGCACGACGAGGTGGGCGACCAGGCCGAACGGCGCCGCCGCCAGCCAGGTCCGCGCGACGGCGACGGTGCGGCCCCGGGCCAGCAGCCCGACGGTGAGCACCAGCGAGGCGAGGGCGAAGACGCTGCCGACCGCCACCAGGGCGGTGCTGCCGCGGTCGAGGCGGACGCCCTCGCCGAAGACCAGCTCCATGACCTCCGGGCCCAGCCACGCGCCGCCGAGCCCGCCGAGCAGCGGCGGTCACGAGGGTGGCGACGACGAGTCCCTCGCGGAGGTGGCGGAGCGTGTCGTGCCGGCCGGCCTCGACCAACCGGGTCAGCCGGCCGGTCAGCGCGGCGACCAGGCCGAGCGCGAAGGTGTACGGCGCCCGGAACAGCGCCAGCGCCGCGAACAGCGCGGTGACCTGCGCGGGCGCTCCGCCGACGGCCGCGAGCAGCACCGGACCGCCGGTCAGCGTGACCTGCGCCAGCAGCTGTCCGGCCGACGCACCGGAGACGAACGTCAGCGGGGTGCCGAGGCCGCCGGTCCCGGTGCGGCGCGGCACGAGGGCGGCCGGCCAGAGCAGCACCGACCGCGCCACCGACGACCAGGGCGGCGCCGTACGCCGTCGGGCTCTCGTTGCCGGAGACCATCAGCGCGACGGCCACCACGCAGCGCAGCCCGTTCTCGGCGAGCAGGGCCGCCCCGACCGCGACGAACTGGTGACGGCCGCTCAGGGTGCCGCGGACCAGGCCGAGGACTCCGCTGCCGATCCCGACGCCCACGACGAGCAGCGGGAACCACGCGCCGTCGGGCCCGAACAGCCGCTCGCTCGCCAGCCACGCCAGCGCCCCCGCGGCGACCGACGCCCCGACGACCGCGGCGGCGACCCGGGGCAGCCCGCGTCGTACGGCGGCCTCGCCGACCGGCGAGCGCGGCGGTGCGGGAGATCCAGTGCTGGACCGGGAAGGTGATCGCGGCCCCCGCGAAGCTCCACCACGCCCACAGCACCGCGACCGGCGCCGCCGGCCCGGCGCCGAGCGCGCGGGTGACCAGGGCGAAGAAGACGTAGGCCAGCAGCCCGCTCACCAGCGACCCGACGGCCAGCAGCGACGTGTCCCGCCGCGCGGTCGTCGCGCGGGCACCTCCGGCTGGCTCGTCATGGCCCGCTGATTGTGCCGGATCGGAGTCGGTCACATGGTCACGGCTCGCGACCGCGACCCCGTGGACGTTGTCAGTGCCCACCGCTGCAGACTCACCGGCATGGACACGTCGGCATGGACGCTCGCGGTGACTGCTGGCCGGCTGCTGGTCGGTGGGGCTGCTGCTCGGCGGCGCGCTGGGGCTGCTGTGGGCTCGGTCGCGGCCGTCGGTGGCCGCCGGGATGGTCGACCAGGCCGAGGTGATGCAGGGCCTCGACCGGCTCAGCGACCAGATGATCGACCTCGACCGGCAGCGGGCCAGCTGGCAGGGCGAGCTGCGCCAGCACGTCACCGAGCTCCAGCACGAGACCCGCACCCTGTCGACCGCGCTGCGCAAGCCGCAGGTGCGCGGCCGGTGGGGCGAGCTCCACCTGCGGCGGGCCGTCGAGCTGGCCGGGCTGGTCGACCGCTGCGACTTCCGCGAGCAGGTCCGGGTCGCCGACGGCGCGCTGCGCCCCGACCTGGTCATCCACCTGGTCGGCGGCCGCGAGGTCGTCGTCGACGCCAAGGTGCCGCTCGACGCCTACCTCGACGCCAGGCCGCCACAGCGGGGCGACCGACGACCAGGCGCGGCGCGACGACGCCGTGCGCCGCCACGCCCGCCAGCTGCGCGCGCACGTCGACGCGCTCGGCTCCAAGGCCTACTGGCGGGCGCTCCCGGAGACGCCGGAGTTCGTCGTGCTGTTCGTGCCGGCCGAGTCGTGCCTCGCGGTGGCCCTCGACGCCGACCGCGACCTGATCGAGTACGCCGCCGAGCGGCAGGTCGTGCTGGCGTCGCCGACCACGCTGATCGCGCTGCTCCGCACCGTCGCCCACGGCTGGCGCCACGAGGCGCTGGCCGACCAGGCACGCGAGATCCACCAGCTCGGGCGCGACCTCCACGACCGGCTCGGGACCCTGTCCGGCCACCTCGACCAGGTCGGTCGTTCGCTCAACGCCGCGGTCGGCCACTACAACTCGGCGGTGGGCAGCCTGGAGTCCCGGGTGCTGGTCTCCGCCCGCCGGTTCCGCGACCTGTCGGTCACCGACGAGCCGCTGGCAGGGCCGCGGCAGGTCGAGGCGGGCGTCCGCTCGCTCGGCGCGCCGCCCACCGACGAGCCCGACGCCCTCCTACCGTGGTCCCGTGCCCGATAATTCGGAGCTGGCCGGGCGGACCCTCTGGGAGGAGGGTCGCGAGCCGGGCCGGCAGATGGTGGCGCTCGGCGCCGCACTGGCGCTGTCGGCCGTCGTCATCGACGTCGCCCTGGGCGGGGACCTCGGGCTCTTCTTCGACCTCTGCTTCGTCGCGCTGTGCGTGACCATCGCGCTCCGGGTGCGACCTCACGACTTCTTCACCGTGGGCGTGCTCCCGCCGTTGCTGATGCTGGGCGTGCTGGTGCTGCTCGACGTCGCCCGGCCCGAGGTGCTCGGGCACCCGCAGGACGGCGTCGTCCAGTCGGTCGTCACCGGTCTCGCCGGTCACAGCGGTGCGCTCGGCACCGGCTACGTGCTGTGCCTGCTGGTGCTCGCGGTCCGGCACCACTTCGTCGCTCAGGCGGCGAAGCGCTCCGGGTCGCCCGCGCCGACCCGCACGATCTCCGGATAACCCTCGGACCAGTCGACCACCGTCGTCGGCTCCGCGCCGGTCTCGCCGGCCTCGACCACGATGTCGACCTGGTGCTCGAGCTCCTCCTTGATCTCCCAGCCGAGCGTCCGGGGATCCTCCTCGCCGGGCAGGATCAGGGTGCTGGTCAGGATCGGCTCGCCGAGCTCCTCGAGCAGCGCGCACACCACGACGTGGTCGGGGATCCGGACGCCGACGGTGCGCTTCTTGGGGTGCATCAGTCGCCGCGGCACCTCGCCGGTGGCCGGCAGGATGAACGTGTAGGGCCCGGGGGTGGCCGCCTTGATCGCGCGGAACGCCGAGTTGTCGATGTGGACGAACTGGCCGAGCTGGGCGAAGTCCTTGCACATCAACGTGAAGTGGTGGCGGTCGTCGAGCTGCCGGATCCGCAGGATCCGGTCGCGACCGTCACGGTTGCCGAGCTGGGCAGCCGAGGGCGTAGCCGGAGTCGGTCGGGTAGGCGATCAGGGCGTCGTCACGCAGTGCCTCGACGACCTGGGTCACCAGGCGCGGCTGCGGGTTGACCGGGTGCAGGTCGAGGTAGCGCGCCACGAGCAGCAGCCTACGACCGCTGGGCGAGCTGCTGGGCCGCCTTGATGTCGCGCCGCAGCTCCTTGGGGAGCGAGAAGATCAACGACTCCTCGGCGGAGTGGACGGCCTGCGCGTCGGGGTAGCCGCGCTCGGCGAGGAAGGCGAGCACCCCGTCCACGAGCTCCTCGGGCACGCTCGCGCCGCTGGTCACGCTGACGTTGCGGACCCCCTCGAGCCAGGCCTCGTCGATCTCGCTGGCGTCGTCGACGCGGTAGGACGACCGGGCACCCGCCTCGAGCGCGACCTCGACCAGCCGCACCGAGTTCGACGAGTTGCCGGAGCCCACCACGATGACGAGGTCGGCCTCGCGGGCGATCTCCTTGATCGCCAGCTGCCGGTTCTGGGTGGCGTAGCAGATGTCGTCGCTGGGCGGGTCGAGCAGGGCCGGGAAGCGCTCCCGGATCGCGGCCACGGTCTCCATGGTCTCGTCGACGCTCAGCGTGGTCTGGGAGAGCCAGGCGACCTTCTCGGGGTCGCGGACCACGATGTGGGGCACGTCGTCGGGGCTCTGCACGAGCTGGATGTGCTCGGGCGCCTCACCGGCGGTGCCCTCGACCTCCTCGTGGCCCTCGTGGCCGATCAGCAGGATGTCGTAGTCCTCGCTGGCGAACCGCTTGGCCTCGTGGTGGACCTTGGTGACCAGCGGGCAGGTGGCGTCGATCGTCTTGAGCTCGCGCTCGGCGGCCTGGCTGTGCACCTCGGGTGAGACCCCGTGCGCCGAGAAGACGACGGTCGCCCCCTCGGGAACCTCGTCGAGCTCCTCCACGAAGATCGCGCCGCGGGACTCGAGGTCGGCGACCACGTGCTTGTTGTGGACGATCTGCTTGCGGACGTAGACGGGGGCTCCGTAGAGGTCCAGCGACTGCTCGACCGTCACCACCGCGCGGTCGACGCCGGCGCAGTAACCGCGCGGCGCCGCCAGCAGCACGGACCGCTCGTCCTCGCTCAGCAGGCGTGGGGTTCCCAGGTCGGTGCTCATGTCGGCGAGTCTACGGATCGAGCCAGTCGGACCCAGCCCCTAGGGTGAGCGCCGTGCCCTCCCTGCGCGACGCGACCGCCGAGTCCCCGGCCCCGGTCCGGGCGGTCTCCAACGCGCTCTCGCAGTGGATCGGCCAGCTGGGGGCGGTCTGGGTGGAGGGCCAGGTCACCCAGTTCACGCGTCGACCCGGGCCTCGGCACGGTCTTCCTGACGCTGCGCGACGCGGTGGCCGAGGTGTCGGTGCAGGTGACCTGCGCCCGCACCCTCTTCGACTCCCTCAACCCGCCGCTCGTCGAGGGCGCCAGCGTCGTGGTCCACGCCCGGCCGAGCTTCTACGCCGGCAACGGCAGCCTGTCCCTGGCGGCCTCCGACCTCCGGATGGTCGGCCTCGGCGAGCTGCTCGCGCGGCTCGAACGCCGGCGGCAGCTGCTGGCTGCCGAAGGGCTCTTCGACCCGGCCCGCAAGCGACCGCTCCCGTTCCTGCCGCGCTGCGTGGGCCTGGTGACCGCGCCCGGCTCGGCCGCCGAGCGCGACGTGCTCGAGCACGCGCGCCGGCGCTGGCCGGCGGTGCGCTTCGAGACGGCGTACGCCGCCATGCAGGGCCAACGTTCCGCGCTGGAGGTGATCGAGGCCGTGGAGCGGCTCGACCGCCACGCCGACGTCGACGTCATCGTGGTCGCCCGCGGCGGCGGCTCGGTCGAGGACCTGCTGCCGTTCTCCGACGAGGGGCTGATCCGGGCCGTCCACGCGGTCCGCACCCCGGTCGTCTCCGCCATCGGCCACGAGCCCGACTCGCCCCTGCTCGACCTGGTCGCCGACGTCCGTGCGTCGACCCCCACCGACGCCGCCAAGCGGGTCGTCCCCGACGTGGTCGAGGAGCAGCGCCACGTCGCCGCCGCCCGCGACCGGCTCCGCGGCGGCGTCCGCCTGCTGCTGGCCCGCGAGCAGCAGCACCTCGACGCGCTGCGGTCACGGCCGGTGCTGGCCGACCCCCGCACCCTCGTCGACGACCGGACCGCCGAGGTCGTCGCCCTGCGCGAGCGGGCCCGCCGCACGCTGGGCCACTCCCTCGACCGGGCCGCCGACAACCTCGACCACCAGCGCGCCCGGGCGCGCGCCCTCTCCCCGCTGGCGACCCTCCAGCGGGGCTACGCCGTCCTCCAGGACGACTCCGGACACGTCATCGCCTCGGTGGCGGAGGTCGAGGCCGGCCGCGCGGTGAGCGTCCGGGTGGCCGACGGACGGGTCCTGGCCACCACGACCGGAACCGAGACTCTGTCCACAACTGAGGGGAAGCCGTGAGCGCATCGAACGACCCCGTGAACGAACCAGGGATCCCCTACGAGCAGGCCCGCGAGGAGCTGGTCGAGGTCGTCCGCAAGCTGGAGGCCGGCGGCCTCACGCTGGAGGAGTCGCTGGCGCTCTGGGAGCGTGGCGAGAAGCTGGCCACCATCTGCCAGACCTGGCTCGACGGCGCCCGCGAGCGGCTCGAGCGGGCCATCGGCACCGACGACGGTGGCTAGGAGACCGGCTCGGTCGTGAGCGAGCCCGCCAGCCGGCGCAGGTCGTCGGCCGGCGCGGACCCGTAGACGAGCACCTGCTCACCGTCGACCACCCCGAGGTAGCCGACGTCGCCCCCGCGGTCCTCGAAGGCCTGCCACGGTGCCGCCGAACCCTCGACCTCGACCCGGCCCACCTCTTCGGCGTCCTCGCCGACGTAGGTCGTGAGCAGGTCGGTCGGTGAGTCGTCGGACTGGTGGAGCCCGACGAAGCCGTCGGGGGTGATGAAGCCGATGCCCCACACCTCGCCGGGCCGGGACTCGAGGCTGGTGGGCGTCCAGTCGTCCGGGACCACCGGCGGGTAGACCACGGTCAGGTCCGACTCCTGCGCGAAGCCGGCGGCCGCCAGGTAGTCGACACGCTCGGGCTCGACCTCGAGCTCGTCGCGGGTGAGGGCGCGGAAGCCGACGTACGCCGCGATGACCAGCAGCAGGACCACCATCGCGCCGACCATGCCGGACGCGGACCGCTGGTACCGGCCGGGCTGCTCGCTCACGGGACCAGTTTCACAGGTGCCGCACATCCCCCGCCTGCCGCCCTGCGTCCACCCGGGAGCCCTTCGACGACATCGATCCGCAGATGCGCTCGATTTCTTGCTCGGAAGCCGCAGATGCGACACCATGCACACATGGCGACGTACCGAATCGCGGAAGCAGCCGAGGTGCTCGGGGTCAGCGACGACACGGTACGGCGCTGGGTCGACGGGGGGCGGATCCCGGCCCGCTCGGAGGGCGGCCGGACCACGCTGGACGGGGTCGACCTGGCGCGGCTGGCCGAGGAGCTCGCCGACCACCCCGACCGGGACCGCACCCGCGCCAGCGCCGTGAGCGCCCGGAACCGGCTGGACGGCATCGTCACCAAGGTCGTCAAGGACACGGTGATGGCCCAGGTCGACATGATCTGCGGCCCCTACCGGCTGGTGTCGCTCATGAGCGCCGAGGCCGCCGACGAGCTCGGCCTCGAGCCCGGCGTGCGCGCCATCGCCTCGGTCAAGTCCACCAACGTCGTCGTGGAGCGCCCGTGACGCAGGACGCTGCTACCGATCCTGGTCCTGGTCCTGCCGGGTCTCGTCGGCTGCAGCGGCGACGAGCGACGTGACCACGGTCCAGGTGCTCGCCGCCGCGTCCCTGACGGAGGTGTTCACCGGGCTGGCCGAGGACTTCGAGGCCGACCACGCAGGGGTCGAGGTGGAGCTCGTCCTCGGCTCCAGCACCGACCTGGCCGAGATGGCCGCCGACGGGGCACCCGGCGACGTGCTCGCCACGGCCGACGAGGCCTCGATGCAGGTCGCCGTCGACGCCGGGGTGACGTCGAGCGACCCGGCCGTGTTCGCCGAGAACCGGCTCGTCCTCGTCACGGCCCCCGGCAACCCCGACGGGATCGACTCGCTCGACGACCTCGCCGACGTCACGTGGGTCCGCTGCGCCGACGACGTGCCCTGCGGCCGGGTCGCGCTCAGCCTGCTGGACGGCGCCGGCGTCTCCGCCGAGCCGGTCAGCCTCGAGGTCGACGTCAAGGCCACGCTCGAGAAGGTGACCGCGGGCGAGGTCGACGCCGGGCTCGTCTACGCCTCCGACGCCGTCAGCGCCGGTGACGCCGTCGAGGTGGTCCCGATCCAGGGCGCCGACGACGTCCCGGCCGTCTACCACGTGGCCCCGCTGGCGCAGTCCGGCGACGCCGACCTGGCGACCGGCTGGGTCGAGCTCGTGCGCTCCGACGAGGGCCGCGCCGCGCTCGACGCGGCCGGGTTCTCCGCGCCGTGAAGGACCCGCTCGGCCGGCCACCGGCGCTGCTGCTGGTCCCGGCAGCGATCGCGACCGGCCTGCTCGTCGTACCGCTGGTGGCCATGGTCGCGGCCGTCGACTGGGCCGGCCTCGCCGGCGAGCTGCGCTCGGAGCCGCTGCGCCAGGCGCTCTGGCTGTCGCTGACGACCGCGACCGCGTGCCGCCCTGATCTGCCTGGTGCTCGGGCTCCCCCTCGCCTGGGTGCTCGCCCGGGTCGACCTGCCCCACCGCGGCGTGCTCCGGGCGCTGGTGTCCGTCCCCCTGGTGCTGCCGCCGGTCGTGGCCGGCGTGGCGCTGCGCACCGCGTTCGGGCGCAACGGTCTGCTCGGCGAGCCGATCCTCGAGCTGACCGGCTTCAGCTTCCCGTTCACGACGTGGGGCGTGGTCCTCTCGCACGTCTTCGTGTCCCTGCCGTTCGTGGTGATCGCGGTCGAGGGCGCCTTCCGCTCCGCGGACCGGGAGTACGACGCCGCCGCGGCCACCCTCGGAGCCAGTCGGTGGACGACGTTCCGCCGGGTCACGGTGCCGCTGGCGCTCCCCGGCATCCTGGCCGGCGCTGGTGCTCGGCTGGGCCCGTGCGCTGGGCGAGTTCGGCGCCACCATCACCTTCAACGGCAACTACCCCGGCACCACCCAGGTCATGCCGAACCTGATCTACGTCACGCGGCAGTCCGACCAGGACGCCGCGCTCGCGCTCAGCCTGGTGATGCTGCTGGTATCGGTCGGCGTGCTGCTCGCGCTGCGCGACCGCTGGCTGGGCGGCGTCTGATGGAGGAGGCGTGAGCGGCCTCGACGTCGACCTGCGGGTGCCCGGCCGGGTGGCGGCCCGGTTCAGCGTGGAGCCGGGCGAGGTGCTCGCGGTCATCGGACCGAACGGCGCCGGCAAGAGCTCGCTCGTGCACGCGCTCGCGGGCCTGGTGCCGGCCGAGGGCTCCGCGGTCGCCGACGGCACCGACCTGCTCGCCCGGACGGCGCAGCAGCGCGAGGTCGGGCTGGTCTTCCAGCGACAGCTGCTCTTCCCGCACCTGACCGCGCTGGCCAACGTCGCCTTCGGTCCACGCTCCCGCGGGACCGCGCGCCGCGAGGCCGAGGCGCGGGCGCAGGAGTGGCTCGACCGGCTCGGCGTGGGCGAGCTGTCCCAGCGCCTGCCGCGCGAGCTCTCCGGCGGGCAGGCGCAGCGCGTGGCGATCGCCCGGGCGCTGGTCACCCGGCCGCGGCTGCTGCTCCTCGACGAGCCGTTCACCGGGCTCGACGTCAAGGTGGCGATGGCGCTCCGGATCGAGCTCGGCCGTCACCTGGCGTCGTACGACGGCGTCACGCTGCTGGTCACCCACCACGCCCTCGACGCCCTCACCCTCGCCGACCGCGTGCTGGTGCTCGACGACGGCCGGGTCGCCCAGATCGGGACGCCGGAGGAGGTGTCGCAGCGGCCGCGCACCGAGCACGTCGCCCGGCTGGTCGGTCTCAACGTCGTCCGCGACGGCGACACCCTGATCTCCTTCACGCCGCAGTCGGTGGCGGTGTCGCTCGCGGAGCCGGTCGGCTCGCCCCGGCTGCGCTGGCGTGGCCGGGTCGAGGACGTCGCACCCCACGGCGACGCGGTGCGCGTGCTGGTGCGGGCCGATCCCGACCTGATCGCCGACGTGACCCCAGCGGCCGCGACCGAGCTCGACCTGACCCCCGGTCGGGACGTGTGGCTGTCGGTCAAGGAGACCGCCGTGCGCCGCTATGAATGGGACCCCGCGGCGCCGGGTACAGTCACGCCATGACTCAGGACCCGCTCACGCTGAACGCCGGGAAGGTCGACCGGAACCTCGCGATGGAGCTGGTCCGGGTGACCGAGGCGGCCGCGATGGCCGCCGGCCGCTGGGTCGGCCGGGGCGACAAGAACGGCGCCGACCAGGTCGCGGTCAACGCGATGCGGGTCATGATCTCGACCGTCAACATGGACGGCACCGTGGTCATCGGCGAGGGCGAGAAGGACCAGGCGCCGATGCTCTACAACGGTGAGTCGGTCGGCGACGGCACCGGCCCCGAGTGCGACGTCGCGGTCGACCCGATCGACGGCACGACGCTGGCCGCGAAGGGCATGAACAACGCGATCGCCGTGCTGGCGGTCGCCCCGCGCGGCGCGATGTACGACCCGTCCGCCGTCTTCTACATGAAGAAGCTGGTCACCGGACCCGAGGCCGCCGACGTGGTCGACATCCGCAAGCCCGTCGCCGAGAACATCCAGGCCGTCGCCCGGGCCAAGGGCTCGAACGCCGAGGACGTCACCGTGGTCCTGCTCGACCGGCCCCGCCACGACAAGCTGGTCGACGAGATCCGGCGCACCGGCGCGCGCATCAAGTTCATCTCCGACGGCGACGTGGCCGGCGCCATCATGGCCGCTCGTCCCGACACCGGCATCGACCTGATGCTGGGCATCGGCGGTACGCCGGAGGGCATCATCGCCGCGTGCGCCATGAAGTGCACCGGTGGCGTGATCCAGGGCCAGCTGTGGCCGCAGGACGACGAGGAGCGGCAGCGTGCGCTCGACGCCGGTCACAACCTCGACGACGACTTCGTGCTGGCGACCGACGACCTGGTGTCCGGCGACGACGCGTTCTTCGTGGCCACCGGCATCACCGACGGTGAGCTGATGCGCGGCGTCCGCTACCGCGCGGGCGGCTGCACCACCGACTCCCTGGTGATGCGCGCCCGCAGCGGCACCATCCGGTCGATCAGCTCCGAGCACCAGCTGGCGAAGCTACGCACGTTCGCGTCCATCGACTTCGACCACTGACAGCCCAGCCGGCGCCTCGTGGCGCAGCAGCGCCGCGACCACCTGCTCGATCGTCACCGGGTCGACCGCCATCCCGACGTGGGAGGCGGTGACCTCGACCGACGTCGCGATCGGGTCGACGCACGCCCGCCAGTCGACGATGCCGTCCCGCTTCGAGTAGATCGCGGTGAAGGAGACGTCGGCCGGCAACGGCTGCCGACTCTCCTCGAAGCCCTCCCGCGCGCAGTGCCCGGCCACGCAGTCCTCCGACATCAGCCCGGGCAGACCGGCGCGGCTCAAGCCGCACCAGGACGTCGACGCTGCGCGTCAGTGAGGCGTGGTGGGCGGCCGGGGCGAGCATCGGGCTGCCGAGCGTCACGATGCCCGCGACGAGGTCGGGCCGGCGTACGGCGAGCGCCGCGAGCCAGCATCCCGCCGAGGCTGTGGCCGACGATCTGGACCCGGCTGCCGCGGCGGGCCACGATCGCCTCGATCCGGCCCTCGAGCTGGGCCGCGGCACTGCGCGTGCAGCCGACGTTGGCGTGGATCAGCGAGCGGTAGGTGCGGTGGCCGCGGCGTCGCAGCGACCGCGCCATCAGCGCCAGCGAGCCGTCGCCGGCGAGGAAGCCCGGCACCAGCACGACCGGCTCCCGGCGGACGGCCCCGCGCACGGCGTACGGCGTGTGCCGGCGGGTGCGCCGCTCCCCCGCGGCCCACAGCACGTGGCGGCCGGCCTCGCCCACGACGCTGCCCTCGCGGAGCACGGCGGCCAGCCCGGGGGCCGCGAAGCCCTCCGGCAGCAGGAACGTGCCCATCGTGGGTGCCATGCTCGCGACCCTAGGGTGAGGTCCGGTCGGAACCGGGCATTTCGACCTTCCCCCGGTGGTCGCGTGTTGTTGACTGTCGGCATGGGCCGGACGATCAGCGACGACACGGCACCGGACGCTGGGATCCCGGTGTCCGAGGAGCTCTTCGCGCCGGTCAACCGTGACGTCGAGCTCTGCTACCAGACCTTCGGCGACCCCGACGGCGAGCCGGTGCTGCTGGTCATGGGGCTCGGCGGTCCGATGACGTGGTGGGACCCGGAGTTCTGCCGGATGCTGGCCGCGCGCGGCTGCTACGTCATCCGCTACGACAACCGCGACACCGGCCGCTCCACCCGGGTCAAGGAGCGGGTGCGCCGTCCGGCCCTGGTGCGGGCGTTCGCCGGCCGCGGCGGGCGCCCGCCGTACACGCTCGGCGACATGGCCGACGACGGCTTCGGCCTGCTGGACCACCTCGGGCTGGACGGCCGCCCACGTGGTCGGCATCTCGATGGGCGGCATGATCGCGCAGACGATGGCGATCCACCACCCCGACCGGGTGCGCTCGCTGACCAGCATCATGTCGACGACCGGCAAGCGCTCGGTGGGCTGGCAGCACCCTCGGCTGCTGCCGATGCTGGTCGCCCCGCGCGGCGCGGGCGGGACGCGTACGCCGAGGGCTCGGCCCGGATGTGGGCCGTGATCGGCTCCCCGGCCTTCCCCCAGGAGCACGGCGACGTCATCGCCCGCGCCCACGAGACGTTCGACCGCGGCGTGTCCGCCAGCGGCGTGATGCGGCAGATGCTGGCGATCCTCCACGAGGGCGACCGCGGACCGCGGCTGCGGAGCCTGCGGATGCCGGCGCTGGTCATCCACGGCGCGGCCGACCGGATGGTGCACGTCTCCGGCGGCCGGGCCACCGCCCGCGCCCTCCCGGGCGCCGAGCTGCTGGTCATCGACGGCATGGGCCACGACCTCCCCGCCGACCTCTACCCCACCTTCGTCGACGCGATCGACCGCACCATCCGCCGCGCAGGTTGAGTTGGGCTCGGCTCAGCGTTGAGTTGGGCCTCGCTGCGTCCTGGGACACGACCGAGGCCCAACTCAACCGGGAGTGAGGCCCAACTCAACCGTCAGTCGGAGAGGCGCTCCCCGGTCTCGTTGTCGAACACGTGGACGTTCTGCGGGTCGGTGGTGACGTAGATGGTGTCGCCCTTGTGCACGGAGTCGCGTGCGGAGGAGACCCGGACGATGACGTTGCCGGGAGTGCCCTCGACGTCGCTGGTGCCGTAGACGAAGCCGTCGGCGCCGAGCTCCTCGACCACGGTGACGTTGACGGGGAGACCGCCCTCGTTCTCCGAGACCAGGCGCCACGCCTCGGGGCGGACGCCGACGGTGATGTCGTTGTGCTGCGGGCCGAGCTTGTTCGACGCGGCCGGGTCGACCGGCACGAGGTAGTCGCCGATCTGGGCCTGGCCGTCCTTCGCCTTCGCCTTGAGCAGGTTCATCTGCGGCGAGCCGATGAAGCCGGCGACGAACAGGTTGACCGGCTTGTCGTAGAGCTTCAGCGGGGTGTCGACCTGCATCAGGTGGCCGTCCTTCATCACCGCGACCCGGTCGCCCATGGTCATCGCCTCGACCTGGTCGTGGGTGACGTAGACGGTGGTGACGCCGAGGTCGGCCTGCAGCCGCGCGATGTCGGTGCGGGTCTGGACGCGCATCTTGGCGTCGAGGTTGGACAGCGGCTCGTCCATGCAGAAGACCTGCGGGTTGCGGACGATCGCCCGGCCCATCGCGACGCGCTGGCGCTGGCCGCCCGAGAGCGCCTTGGGCTTGCGCTCGAGGTAGTCCTCCAGCTGGAGGATCTTGGCCGCCTCGGCGACGCGCTTCTTGCGCTCCTCGTCCGGCACCTTCGCCATCTTGAGGGCGAAGGCCATGTTGTCGGCCACGGTCATGTGCGGGTAGAGCGCGTAGTTCTGGAACACCATCGCGATGTCCCGGTCCTTGGGCGGCATGTGGGTGACGTCGCGGTCACCGATGAAGATCTTGCCCTCGTTGCACTCCTCCAGACCGGCGAGCATCCGGAGGGTGGTGGACTTGCCGCAGCCGGAGGGACCGACGAGGACCATGAACTCCCCGTCTCGCACCTCCAGGTCGATGCCGGGCACGGCGGGCTCGTCGGCCCCCGGATACCAGCGCTGGGCCTTCTCGAACGTCACAGTGGCCATGGTGATCTGCTCCCTTCACCGGCAGGTACGTGCCGGACGATCCGTAGTGAAGTGACTGCCGTCACACTAGTGACCGGCGGCCCTCACCACCACTGCGGGTCCACGCCCCCTCACTCGGCGCGGACGTGCAGCACCCGGGCGGTCTCCGGTGCGACCACGCCGAGCCGGACCCCGACCCGGCCCAGGACGTCGCCCGGCAGCACGCCCGCGAGGCTCCGGGGCGAGAGGTCGAGCCCGTGCTGGCCGTGGGTGGGCGTCTCGTCCGAGAGCCGGTAGCGCCGATCGGGGTCGAGACCCTCCAGCAGCACGGGGGCGAGGTGCTGGGTCGCCGACAACCCGGTCAGCGCGACGACGTACCACCCCTCGGCCCGGTCCGCCGACACGACGCCGGTGACGACGCACGCCGGATCGGGGTGGTCGCTGCGCACCAGCCGACCCGTGGCGACGACGCCGCGGAGCCTGCGGTGCAGCTGGACCCAGGCCCGGACCTGGTCGCGCTCGGCCGTGGTGACGGCGCGCAGGTCCCACTCGATCCCGAAGTGCCCGAGCAGCGCGGTGGCAGCCCGCAGCTCCAGCCGGTGGGTGCGCCCCGTGGTGTGCGCGGTCGGCCCGCCGAGGTGGGAGCCGGTCATCTCGGGCGGCACGAGCAGGGTTGTCCACCGGTTGATCCGCTGCCGCTCCACGGCGTCGATGGTGTCGCTCGGCCACACCCGATCGGTCCGGGCGAGCACCCCGAGGTCGATCCGACCGCCGCCGGAGGCGCACGACTCGATCTCCAGCTCCGGGTGGGCGGCCCGCAGCTCGTCGAGCAACCGGTAGAACGCCAGCGTCTGGGCGCGGGTGCCGGGCGCGTCGACCAGGTCGCGGTTGTGGTCCCACTTGAGGTAGGCGATGTCGTACTCGTCCAGCAGCGCCAGCAGGGCTCCGCGGACGTGGTCGTACGCCGCCGGCACCGCCAGGTCGAGCACCTGCTGGTGCCGCCACTCCGGAGGCAGCGCGCTCGTGGGCCCGCAGCACCCAGTCGGGGTGCGCGCGGACCAGGTCGGAGTCGACGTTCACCATCTCCGGCTCCACCCACAGCCCGAAGTCGAGGCCCAGCGCGTGGACCCGGTCGACCAGCGGGTGCAGGCCACCGGGCCAGACGTCCTCGTCGACCGTCCAGTCACCGAGGCCCCGTCGGTCGTCCCGCCGGCCGCGGAACCAGCCGTCGTCGAGCACGAACCGCTCCACCCCCACCTCGGCCGCGGCCTCGGCGAGCTCGGTCAGCCGCTCGAGGTCATGGTCGAAGTAGACCGCCTCCCACGTGTTGACGAGCACCTTCCGCTCTGCCAGATGTCGGGGCCGCGGGGTGGTGCGACGCAGGAAGTCGTGGAGCCGCGCGGAGACGGCGTCGAGGCCCTCGCCCGACCAGGCGCCGACCAGCCACGGGGACTCGTAGGTCTCGCCCCGGGCCAGCACCACCTCGCCGGCGGCGAGCAGCTCGCCGCCGCCGAGCACCGACTCGCCCTCGGCCGTCCGCTCGGCGTACGCCGCCTGGTCGCCGCTCCACGCGACGTGGACGGCCCACACCTGGCCGGACCGGAAGCCGAAGCCCGGCGTCCCGGCGCACAGCAGCAACGTCGCGTCGTGGCCGGTGCGACCGTGCCGGCTGCTGCGCTGCCAGGTCCCCTGGTGCCAGGGAAGCCGTTGCGGCACCCGCTCCCGGATCCACCGGCCCGTCAGGTCGAGCAGCTCGGTGGCCTGGTGCGGCACCGGCAGGCACCCACGGACCGCCACCACCTGCAGCCCGTCCCCACCGGTGTTCGAGACGGCGGTGCGCGAGCGGACCAACCCCTCGGGCGTGAGCGCGAGCTCCACCCGCACCTCGACCTCGAGCGTGGTGTCCGCTGCCGTGCACTCCACGGCGTCGCCGGTGCTCGAGCAGGTCCAGCCGTCGAGCCGGAGCGGCGCCACGACTCCGGCGGCGCCCGAGCTCGATCAGCGGCGTACCCGTGAAGCCCGACGTCGACAGCAGCACCAGCCCGCCGACGCGCGGGTCGTCCAGCGCGCTGTGCGGGACCCCCGGCGCCCGCACCTCGGCCAGCGCGCCGAGCTCGTGGTCGGTGAGGGCACCGAGGGCCTCCCCCCAGTGCTGCAGGACGGGCTCACCCACGGGGGCGGGCGTGAGCACGAGGCTCACGCCCTCCCGGGTCAGGTGGACGGGTGACCAGGTCACCGGATCACGGTGGTCCGCGTCATCCCTTCACGGCACCCGCGGTCAGACCGCGGACGAAGAACCGCTGCAGTCCCAGGAACACCGCGACCGGCACCAGCATCGTGATGAACGCGCCCGCGGTGGTGAGGTTCGCGCCCTGCCCGAACTGGCCCTTGAGCTCGCTCAGCTTCTGGGTGACGGGCGCGTTGTCGCCCGGTCCGATGAACATCAGGGCCACCAGCAGGTCGTTCCAGACCCAGAGGAACTGGAAGATCGCGAAGCCCGCCAGCGCCGGGACAGACATCGGCAGCACCAGGCGCCAGAAGGTCTGGAAGTGGCTCGCACCGTCGACCTTCGCCGACTCGATCACGGTCACCGGCAGCGTGGCCATGTAGTTGCGCAGGATGTAGATCGCCAGCGACATGCCGAAGCCGATGTGGGCGAGCCACACCGCGGGGAACGTCCCGTTCAGGTCGAGCGTGTCGTAGATCTGCAGCATCGGCACGAACGCCACGTAGTTGGGCACCACGAGCAGGCTGACGATCGCCAGGAACAGGAAGTCGCGACCCGGGAACTGCATGAAGGTGAACGCGTAGGCCGCGAACGCCGCCACCAGCAACGGGATGAACGTGGCGGGCAGCGTGATGGCGAAGCTGTTGATGAGACCCTCGCCCATGTCGGAGCCGCTCGCAGTGCCCTGCGGTAGTTGTCGAGGGTGAAGCTCGTCGAGCGAACCGAGGAACGTCCACCACCCCGAGGAGTCGGCGGCCTGAACGGTGCGGAACGAGGTGACGAGGGTGCCGAAGAGGGGCACGATCCAGAGGAAGCAGATGAGCACCAGGACCAGCTTGGTGGCCCACCCCGCCTTGGCCGGGTTGGCATCGAAGTGGGTCGCCGACTTCTTCTTCCGCTCCTCGGGGGTGGGCGTCGCGGCCGCGGTGGTCTGGCTCGGCTGGCTCATGCGTTGGCCTCCTCGGCCTTGAAGTGCTTGACCTGGTAGAACATCACCGGGATCACCGCCACCATCAGCATCACGACCACCGCTGCGGCTGCACCGTTGTTGAAGTTGGTGTTCAGCTCGGTGAAGAACCGGTTGCCCAGCACGTCGGTGTTGAAGTTGCCCCTGGTCATCACGAAGACGATGTCGAAGATCTTCATCACCGAGATCAGCACGGTGATGAAGACCGTGATGATGGTGCCCTTGATCTGCGGGACCACCACCTGGAAGAAGATCTTCCGCTCGTTCGCGCCGTCGATGCGGGCGGCCTCGAGCGTGTCGACGGGCACGCCCTTGACGGCGGCCGAGAGCAGCACCATCGCGAAGCCGACCTGGGCCCACAGCAGCACCAGCATCAGCAGGAAGCTGTTGAGGTGGAGCGTGCTCGTCTGCAGCCAGTTGATCGGGTCGAAGCCGAGCGCGGTGACGATCGCGTTCTGCAACCCGGTCTGCGGTTGGCCCTCCGGCCGCACCGCGTAGATGAGGTCCCAGATCACGGCGGCGCCGACCAGGGCGATCGCCATCGGCAGGAAGACGATGGTCTTCGTCAGCTTCTCGGTGGACGGTCTCAGGCGATCGGCCAGCGTGGCGACAGCGAGTCCGATCACCACCGTGGCCGCCGGAACCACGAGCATCCACAGCAAGGTGTTGAACAAGGTGTCACGGAAGCTGGAGGAGGACAGCAGGTCGGTGTAGTTCTCGAAGCCGACCCACTCCTCCGAGGCGCGGTCCTGGAAGCTGTTGATGACCGTCTGGACGGCGGGATAGAGCAGGTAGACGGAGATGGCGAGGTAGGCCGGGCAGGATGAAGAAGTAGGGCTTGAGCCGCTGCTCCAGCTTGGGCGGGCAGCAGCTCGGCCAGCTTGTTGAGCGCCCAATAGATGATCAGCGCCGCGCCGACCCCGTAGAGCACCGTGAGTAGCGCGTTGAACATCTTGATCCACATGGCGGGGATTTCCTTTCCCGTTGGGCCCTGTCGCGCTACGGCATCCGTCAGCGGATGACGCCGCGAGCGGACGGGGGCGGGACTCCGCCCCCGTCCGCGATGGCGTCAGCTCGACGGCCAGCTCTCGTCGATGTTCGTGAGCGTGGTGTCGAGATCCTGCTGGTCCGAGATCCAGGCAGTCATCTCCTTCCAGAACGAGCCCGCGCCGACTTCACCGGGCATCTGGTCGGACCCGTCGAACAGGAACGAGGTCGAGTCGTAGGCCACGGCCGCCATCTGCTTGGTCAGCTCGGTCGGGTAGAGCTCGGTGTCGAAGGTCGTGTGAGGTGAGATGAACGAGCTGTTCGGTGCCGCGTCGTTGCCGATCTCGGGATCGGCGAGCCACTCCATCACCTGCGCCGTGGCGTCGTTGTCGCTCATCATGACGGCCATGTCGCCACCACCGAGGACCGGGTTCTCCCCGCCCTCCTCGACCGGCGGGAAGCCGAAGACGCCGACCTCCTTGTCGAGGTCCTCGACGCCCGCGCTCTCCTGGAAGAAGCCGGTCATGAACGAGCCCTGCTTGTACATCCAGCAGTCGGGCTCCGCCTTGAACATCGGGTTGGCCGCGTTGCCGAAGTTGGTGCTGGCGATCGGCCTCACGCCCGCCCAGCGTGTTGCCCTCGGTGAACAGCAGCTCCTCGAACTCCGCCGCCGCCTCGCGGACCACCTCGGAGTCGAACGGCGTCTCGTGGGCGACCCACGCGTTGTACTCGTCGGCGCCGCCGTAACGCATGATCAGGTCCTCGATCCAGTCGGTGGCGGCCCATCCGGTGCCACCGCCGTCCTCGATGCCCATGCACCACGGCGTGTTGCCGTCGGCCTTGATCTGCTCGGTCAGCTCGTTGAGCTCGTCGATGGTGGCCGGCGTCGGGATATCCGGCCTTCTCCCACGCGGGCTTGTTGTAGAAGACCAGCGACTTCACGTTCATGCTCACCAGCAGTCCGCGCAGCTCGTCGTCGACGGTGCCCGCCTCGAGCGTGCCCGGGGTCATCGACTCCTCGAGGGCCCCCATGTCGAGCACGTCCTCGAGGGCGACCGTGGTCGGCGCGGTCGACGACGTCGGCCGACGACGCCCGGCTGCGGGATCATCGCGATGTCCGGGGTGTCACCGGCCTGGATCCGCTGCATGATGAGCGAGTTGATGTCCTCGACCGCCTCGATCGTGACCGTGATGTCCTCTCCCTCGGCACGCGCGTCGAGGGCCGCCTGCAGGCCCTCGATGACGGGCGGGTCCATGCTGGCCCAGACCAGGACCTCGTTCTCGCTGTCGCCTTCCTCGTCGTCTCCCCCGGCGAGGCATCCGCTCAGGGTCAGTGCGACCGTGGCGGCCAGAGCCACCGCTGACCACCGTCGCCGCTTCGTGATTCTCATCTGGACTCCCTCATGGTTGCGAGCGACGCCGCTGCGTCAGGTTGTGATGTAGTTCATACCGGCACCACCGTTGCTTGTCCACGTTGATCCGCCCTGAGCGGACGTGTCAAGCAACGAATTCGCAACGGTCGGCAGCCATCGGCGTCAGGATCCGCCGAGCAGCTTGCGGCGCGGCTGGCCGGGAGGACCTTTGCGCGTCACCGTCACGCCGGC
>CAWIKJ010000020.1:0-26680 GCA_963836745.1 uncultured Actinomycetota bacterium | reverse complement strand
CTCCCGCTTCGGGTCCCACGCGGGCGCCTTCAGGAACGGGATGATGTTCGCCATCACGTTGGGCATGTTGGAGTGGTCGAGCTTCTGGATCCAGCCGAGCTCGATCATCCGCGCCGCCGCCCAGTCCGTCAGCACGAACACGTCGCGACCGGTGGACCGGCACTCCTGGAGCTGCGGGGAGACCTTGGCGAAGAACGTCTCGTTGTCGTTGACGTCACCGTTGAGGTAGTCGACGTAGATGCCGGTCTCCTGCTCGAACTTCTCCAGCGTGGAGGTGTCCTCCTTCTTCACCGGGTCGACGTAGCCGACCCAGTTGGCGAAGACGATCTCCTTCTCCTCGTCGCTGACATCGGTGCTCACGCAGTCGCCCGCCTCGATCTTCGCGGCGTCGGTGCCGCAGGCGACGAACAGGCCGCTCGAGGTGACGGCCATGCCCGCGGCGCCGGCCCCGCGCAGGAGCGAGCGGCGCGACAACCCGCCCCGACCGACCTGCTGGACGAACTGTGCCATCAAGCGATCCGTGGAGCTGTCGCCGAAAGGTCCGCCTCGAGTGCGGTGGGTCATGGTGGGTGCCTCCTCGCCATGGATCTGCCGTTCGGATCGTGTCATGACGCTCGGGCCGAGACAAGTGATTCCGTTGATTGCGCTCGCGGAAACTGCGGAATCAATCGCCAACTGGTGGCCGACCTGCGATGCGTGTGGAACCATGACCCACCATGACCAAGAGGCAGGAGCGCGGCGGGAACACCCTCGACGACGTCGCGAAGGCCATCATCGAGCAGCTGCAGCAGGACGGTCGACGCTCCTACGCGGCGATCGGCAAGGAGGTCGGCCTGTCCGAGGCCGCCGTACGGCAGCGCGTGCAGCGGCTCATCGAGAGCGGCGTGATGCAGGTCGTCGCCGTCACCGACCCCCTCCAGCTCGGGTTCGCACGCCAGGCGATGGTGGGGATCGAGGTGTCCGGACCGCTCGAGCCGGTCGCCGAGGCGCTGGCCGCCATGGACGAGGTCGACTACGTCGTCATCACCGCCGGCACCTACGACGTCCTGGCCGAGATCGTCTGCGAGAGCGACGAGCGGCTGCTCGAGCTGATCTCGGACAAGATCCGGCGGATCGAGGGGGTCGCCCGCACCGAGACCTTCATGTACCTCAAGCTCCGCAAGCAGACCTACTCGTGGGGCGTCCGCTGAGCGGGTCCCGCTCCGTCTGGGTCGACACCGCACCCGCGGCGCCGCCCAGACCGCCGCTCGCCGATGACGTCACCGTCGACGTCGCGGTGGTCGGTGCCGGGTTCACCGGACTGTGGACCGCCCACTACCTGGCCGAGGCCGATCCCTCGCTGCGGATCGCGGTGCTCGAGGCCGAGACCGTGGGGTACGGCGCCTCCGGCCGCAACGGCGGCTGGTGCTCCGCCCTGTTCCCCGCCTCCCTCGACTCGCTGGCCGCGCTCTCCGACCGGGCGGGAGCACTCGCCCAGCACGCCGCGATGCGGGAGTCGGTCGCCGAGCTGGCCCGGGCCGCCGACGGGCTCGGCATCGACGCCCACGTCAGCCGCGGGGGCACCGTCGCCCTGGTCCGCTCCCCCGCGCAGCTGGCCCGTGCCCGTGCCGAGGTCGACCACGCCCGCAGCTGGGGCATCGGCGAGGACGAGCTGCGGCTGCTCGACGAACCCGCCGCACGGGCGCTCCTCGACGCCAGCGGCACCATCGGTGCGACGTACACCCCCGACTGCGCCGCGATCCACCCGCTCCGGCTGGCCCGCGGCCTGGCCGACTCGCTGGTCGGGCGCGGGGTCGCCGTCCACGAGCACACCCGGGCCACGGCCGTGGCGCCCGGCCGGGTGGAGACCGCGTCGGGTCGGGTCACCGCGGGGACCGTGGTCCGTGCCACGGAGGGTTGGACCAGCCGGCTGCCCGGGCACCGTCGCGACGTGGTGCCGGTCTACTCGCTGGTGATCGCCACCGAACCGCTGCCGGCCTCGACCTGGGAACGGATCGGGCTGGCCCGGCGGGAGACGTTCACCGACCACCGCCACCTGATCATCTACGGGCAGCGCACCGCCGACGACCGGCTGGTCTTCGGCGGCCGCGGCGCGCCGTACCACTTCGGCTCCCGCGTGAGCCCACGGTTCGACCGCCACGACCGGGTCTTCGCCGCGCTCCGGGCGACGCTGGTCGAGCTGTTCCCGGTGCTGCGCGAGGTCCGGGTCACGCACGCCTGGGGCGGACCGCTCGGCGTCGCTCGCGACTGGTGCGCGTCGGTCGGCCTGGACCCGGCGACGCGGATCGGCTGGGCGGGCGGGTACGTCGGGGACGGGGTCAGCACGACCAACCTGGCCGGCCGCACCCTGCGCGACCTGGTGCTCGACCGCGACACCGACCTGACCCGGCTGCCGTGGGTCGGCCACCGCTCACCGCGCTGGGAGCCGGAACCGCTGCGCTGGCTGGGGATCAACGCCGGGCTCCACGCCATGACCTGGGCCGACACCGAGGAGCGCCTCACCGGACGCCCGAGCCTGGTCGCCCGGGCGATCGCCCCCCTGCTGGGATGACTTCGAGGTTGGCTTGAACGGTCGCGACTTCGCAGCTCAGTCGCGCTCTTGACGCGCGAAGGCCGTGACGCGGAAGGCTTCGCCGCTCCGCGTCAGGCCTTCTTGGTCAGCCGAGGCCGTTGGCGGCGACGTCGGCGGGCTTGCGCCCGACGTCGAGCCAGGCCCGGAAGAACTGGCGCAGGTCCTCGCCGCTGACCTCCTCGGCCAGCTCCTCGAACGCCTCGCGGGTGCCGAGGCCGTGGCGGTTGTCGCCGACCCACGTCTGCAGCAGCGTCCAGAAGTCCGCCTCACCGATCCGGTTGCGCAGCGCCTGGAACGTCATCCCCCCGCGCGTGTAGACCGGCCCGGCGAAGATGTGGTCGGCCCCGGGGTCCCCGATCTCGAGGTCCCAGAACGCGCTCCCGGCCGGCCGGCTGTCGTAGGCGGAGCGCAGCCACTCGGCGCCCGACCGACCGCCGTGGGTCTCCTCCCAGCGGATCTCCATGAACGTGGCGGCACCCTCGTTGAGCCAGATGTCCTTCCACCGGCGCAGCCCCACCGAGTCGCCGAACCACTGGTGTGCCAGCTCGTGCACGACCAGCCAGGTGTAGCCGCGGCCGGTCACCGGGTAGGTCGGGAGCGTCTGGTTCTCGAGCGCGAAGTAGACGTCGAGCCCGGTGACCAGGCCGCCGACCTGGCTGAACGGGTAGTCGCCGAGGTCCTCCTCGAGGCCGTCGACCACACGGGGGGTCTGCCGCATCAGCGCCAGGTTGTCCTGGCGCGCGTCTCGTGACATCTGCTTGGAGACGATCGCCCGCCACGGCAGCCCGTTGCGGACGCCGGAGTCGACCTGGAAGTCACCGGCGGCGAAGACCGCGAGGTAGGTCGACATCGGCTCGTCGGCGCGCCAGCGATGGGTCGCGAGCCCGCCCTCCCGCCTGATCGAGACCCGGTCCCCGTTGGCGAAGACCTGCTTGCCGCGCGGCACCGTGATGGAGATGTCCATCAGGGCCTTGTCGCTGGGATGGTCGTTGGAGGGGAACCACCAGGTCGCCATGTGGGGCTGGTTCATCGTCACGACCTCGTGCCGGTCGGCGAGCCAGTTCTTCTCCCCGAGGTAGCCGAGGCGCTGGGGCCGGCCGTCGTAGGACACCGCGACCTCGAAGGTGTCGCCACTCGCGATGGGTTGCGCCGGCGTGATCTCCACCTCGTGCCGGCGGGGCCGGTCGTGGGCCGCGCGCACCCCGTCGACCTTCACCCGGCGGACCGGCAGCAGGAAGTCGAGGTTGAAGGAGGAGAGGTCCTCGGTCGCCTCGACGGTCAGCACGGTCCGGCCGCTCAGCCGCTTGGTCGGGAACCGGTAGCGGTCCTGGATGCGGTAGCGCAGCACGTCGATGCCGCCGTTGCCGTCGAGGGGGAAGTACGAGTCGCCGATCCCGTCGCTCCCGGCCACCGGCCGAGCCTGCGCGGGAGACGCGGTCACGAGCACGGTGGCGAGCATCGCGCCCGCCAGGCCGAGGGCGAGTGGAGCGCGCGCCCCGAGACGGCGTCGGGGCGAGGTGACCATGCGCCCGAACCTAGCCGACACGCCGCGGTCGAGTGGACCTATCCACCGTCGTGGGGTAAAACTCTAGTAATTCACTCGACATTAGTGATCAAGGAGCGCGCATGGACGTCATCACCCTTCCGGTCCCTCAGCTGGGCAACCGGTGCCACCTGGTGCACGACCGCGGGCGGGGCCTGGTCGTCGACCCCCCGCGCGACCACACCCTCGTCGAGCGGGCCGCCGCCGAGGCGGGGGTGGAGATCGTGGCCGTCGCCGACACCCACGTCCACAACGACTACGTCTCGGGTGCACCGATGCTGGCGCGGCGGCACGGCGCCGACTACCTCGTCGCCGCGGAGGAGTCCTTGAGCACGCCCCACGTCGGCGTCCGCGGTGGTGACGTGCTCGCCGTCGGGTCGCTCCGGGTCGAGGTCATCGACTCCCCCGGTCACACCGACCACCACCAGTCGTTCCTCGTGGGCATCGGGCACGGCCCGTCCGCGCTGCTGTCCGGGGGGAGCCTGCTCCACGGCACCGTCGGGCGGACCGACCTCATCTCGCCCGAGCGCACCCTGGGGCTCGCGCGCGCACAGTGGGCCTCGGCCCGCGCCCTCGCCTCGCTGCCACCCTCGACGCTGCTGCTCCCGACGCACGGGTTCGGCAGCTTCTGCGCGGGCGCGCGGACCACCACCGCTGAGGTCGCGGGTCCGGTCACCCTCGGTCATCAGCTCGTCACCAACCCGGCGCTGACCACCAGTCGCGAGAACTTCGTCGCCCAGCTGGTCGCCGGCTACGGGCCCGTCCCGACCTACTACGCCCACATGCGAGGCCTCAACCGCGCCGGCGCCGGAGGGCGTCCGCCCGTCCCGGCGCGGCCCGCCACCGCCGCGCAGGTCACCGACGCCATCCTGTCCGGCCAGTGGGTCATCGACGTGCGCGACCGGGTCCGGTTCGCCCAGGGCCACCTCGCGGGCACCGTCAACCTCGAGCACTCCGACCAGTTCGCGACGTACGTCGGCTGGCTGGTGCCGTGGCAGGACGACATCGTGCTGCTGGCGGACGACCCGGACGACCTCGACGTCGCGGTCCGGGACCTGGCGGCGATCGGGATCGAGGGTGTCGCGACCCACGCCCTGGCCGACGACACGGAGCTGCCGGCCACCTACCGCCGGGCCCGCTGGGAGGACCTGCGCGCCCTGTCACGCCCGCCGGTGCTGCTCGACGTCCGCCGGGTCGACGAGTTCGACGACGGGCACCTCGTGGGAGCGGTCAACATCCCGCTGCACGAGCTCGACCTGCGGTTGCTCGACGTCCCGGCCGGCGAGGTGTGGGTCTACTGCCGTTCCGGCTTCCGGGCCGGTGCCGCCGCCAGCATCCTCCAGCGCGCCGGACGCGCCGTCGTCCACCTCGACGACGAGTGGACCCGGGTCCCGGAGGTCTCGCTCCCCGTCAGCGGCGCCCTCGCCGCCTGACCTCTCCCACCACGTGCCGGAAGGAGCTCTCGGGTCACTCGCACGTCCACCTTTCCCCACATCACCACTCCGACAGGCGGTCATGGGGCCGCCGGAGGTGAAACAACTTGTTGCAGAAGAACCCCACGCGCCGAGCCAGGCGCGTCTCCCTCGGGGCAGCAGCGACCGCGCTGGCCCTCGTCTCCTCCCTCCAGATCGCCCAGGCCTACGCCGACGGCGACGACGACGGCCCGGTCGACACCGACGCCGCCGTCACCGACAAGCTGACAGCTCTCCTCGGCGACGACATCGTCACCGAGACCTCCTCGCTCGCCGCGGACGACGGGCGCACCTACTGGATCAAGAACCACCTCGACACCAGCGCGCTCCCCCTCGACGTGCTGGACGGACTCGGACTCGGCGACCTGCCCGAGCTCCCGGTGCTCGGTGGCGGCGACGCCGGCGGCGAGGTCCCCGACGACGGCCTGCGGCGCGAGTACCTCGTCGTCTGGGCCGGCGACAACAACATCCTGGACCGCAGCGGGTCGGAGCTGACCACGCTGCCGAAGACGGTCGGACCCGACCTGGTCGGCCAGAAGGAGCTCATCGGGCCCGACTTCTTCGCCGTCGTCGACGCGACCAAGGGGTCCGACACCTACGGCCAGGTCGTCAACACGGCGACCGTGGGGCCGCTGGTGGAGAACGAGCCGCACCACATGCAGTACCTGTGGCACAAGGGCCACAACATCTTCGCCGGCGGCCTGTTCACCGACGTGACGTACGTCGTGGACACCTCCCAGCTGCCGAAGCTGGAGCTCAAGGGGGTCAACCTGCCGACCGACACCACGTGCGGCTCCGTCCCCGACGCCTACTGGGTGACCCAGGACGGCGGCGCCTACGGCACCTACATGGGTGGCCCGAACCTGCCGGGACCGTGCACCTACACCGACGGCAGCGTCCGGGTCGGCAACGGCTTCGGCGGCTCGCCCGGCGAGCTGGTCCGGCTGGACCGGAACGGCCGGACGATCAGCGAGGCACCGGCGACGCCGGAGACGGCGGAGACCGAGCAGCGCTGCGACAACATCCCGGCCCTGCCGCAGCCCACCTGCGCCAACCCGCACGGCGTCCAGGCCCGCGAGGACCTCGACACGCTGATCACCAGCGACTACAACGAGCCGCGCAACATCATCCTCAACCCGGTGTCGGCGCCCTCCTCGTACCTGCGTCGGCCGACCGTGCGCACCTGGGACATCTCCGACAAGGACAACCCGAAGCTGAAGGCGGTCTCGTTCCTGCCGGACGGGCCGCGCGTCGGCAAGGTCGCCCACCACGAGGAGCCCCGGGCGGCCATGGAGACCACGGTCACCAACCTGCCGGAGCACCGGGGCGCGTTCGCCTCGACCATGCAGGGCGGCGCCATCTACTACTCCCCCGACATCACGGTCGACGAGCCGGAGTGGCGTGAGGTCTTCGACCTGACGACGTCCAACAAGCAGGTCAACCCGGCCAGCACCTACTACGGGGGCGGCAGCAACGGCGGGTGGCTCCAGACCAGCCTGGACGACAAGTACCTCTACCACGCGGTGATGGGTCGTCCCGCGTCCGGCGACGACCTCGGCTCCCCGGCGTACATCCTCAAGCTCGACATCCAGCAGCTGCTGGCCTCGGGCGACGACGTGTCGTGCAGCATCGACACGCTGGACGAGGTCACCGCCGGTGGCGCCGAGTCCGACTGCCCGGCCGTCGTGGACACGCTCCCGGCACCGGGTGGCCCGCACTGGGGCGCACTGGACAACCTCGAGCTCGGCGACGACGGGTTCTACACGGAGACCACCGACGTGGACCGGATGGCGTACTCGAACTACTTCGTGGCGCGCACCGGGCTCAACGGTGACCACCGGGTCTGCATGGTCGACATCGGCGACGACGAGACCATGACCCTGGACGAGGAGTTCCGCGACGAGCGGACCGGCGAGGCGTGCCTCGACTTCGACCGTGCGGCGTGGCCGCACGGCGAATGGGGACCGGCCAAGCCGCACTCGATGCTCTTCGTCACGGCGGACGGCGACATCCGCTGATGTCGTTGTCCCCACTGACAGGCCACGGGCGGGACCGGCGACCCCGGTCCCGCCTGTGGGCGGTGATCCCCGTGGTGGTCGCGCTGGTCGGCTCGGCCGGCTACGCGATGGTCGCGAGTGAGCACACCGGTCGCAGCAGTGACGCGATGCAGCAGGACTGGCGGGCACGCACCGGCGGTCAGCAGGTGCTGGGAGACGAACGTACGCCGGGCGTCCCCAGCATCCAGCGGCTCCGTCACGACCGGGTCACGTTCACCGTGACCATCGCGCCGGCGCGCCCCGGGCCGAACCTGGTCCGGGTCGACGCGCTGGGCGAGAGCCACCACGGCGGGAAGCCGGTCCGGGTCGGCACCAGTGAAGCGACGCTGGTGCCGGCCCGGCCCCGGCCGGGGAGCGACGGCCGGTTCGCCGTCGTCGACCTCCCCGAGGGGTCCGGCACCGTGCTGGTCTCCCACGGGCGCGACCACCGCGTCCCGTTCGCCGTGGACACCGGGTCCGAGCCGGCCGACCCGCTGTGGGCCGGTCCGGACGGCCCGGAGTGCCTGGCCGTGCAGACCGCGACCGTGCTGGCCGGTGACGCCCCCGCGACGTGTCCCTCCGGCGAGCTGGGCGAGGAGGAGGCGACTGCGCTGCGCGAGGTCGTCGACACCCTGGTCGGGCGCGGGATCACGCAGCTGGCCGTGCTGCGCGACGACTCGGCACGGTCCGAGGCGGCGTACGAGCTCGTCGCGTCGGTCGCAGAGCCGGCTGGGGTACGAGTGGTCGGACCCGGGGAGGACCCCAGCGAGCGCAGTGCCCTGCTGGCCGTGAGCGGGTGGGAGACCGCCGCCCGCAGGCTCGGCGAGGTCAGCGCGATGCCGCTGCGCCGGCAGCCTGTCCGCACCGACGGGACCTGGCTGGCCCCCTGGCTGCTCACGCCCGGGGTGCTCGACTCGACGGCCGGCGTCGTCGTGCCGCTCGACTTCGACATCCGTGACCCGGACGCGAAGCAGTTCGGCGACGTGCTGGCCACCTACCTGCCCGGACAGGCACCCACGGGCTCGGCCTACACGGCATGGCGTGCCGCACAGGGCACGCCGGTCTCTCCCGTGCGGCTGCATGCCGCTTCGCGGGCGGCGTACATGCCGAAGCTGGGACGGGGGCACGTGGGCCACGAGACCCAGGTGGCCTGGTTCCCGGGCGGCACCGTCACACCCATCTCCTGACCCTCCCGAAAGGAACCACCATGTCCCTCATCGATCGCACCCGGCCGGGTGCCCACCAACGGTCGTCGACCGTCCCGCCCGAGTCGCCGGCGCCGCAGGCGTCGGTGGTGCTGGTCGGCCTCGTGGCCGCGCTGGTCCTCGGGGGCGTGATCTTCGTGCGCTCCGGACAGGTCCCCGCGATCCTGTTCGCGCTCGGGCTCGCGTTGGGCCTCGTGCTGTTCCACAGCCGGTTCGGCTTCACCTCCGCCTGGCGCCAGCTGGTCGCCGTGCGGCAGGGCGGCGCGCTGCGGGCCCACATGCTGATGCTCGCGGTGGCCTGCACCCTGTTCGCGCCGATCCTGGCCACCCAGGCCTCGTTCGGCGACGTCCCCGCCGCGCAGTCGTTGGCTCCGATCGGGGTCGGCCTGTTCGCCGGCTCGTTCCTGTTCGGCGTCGGCATGCAGCTGGGCGGCTCCTGCGCATCCGGCACGTTGTTCGCCATCGGCAGCGGCCAGTCGGCGATCCTGCTGACCCTCGGCGGCTTCATCATCGGCGCCACCGTGGGTGCCCTGCACTTCCCGTGGTGGACCAACGAGCTGCCGAGCCACGCGCCGATCTCGCTGACCGAGGTCGGCGGCGGCTACCTCGGGGCGTGGCTGATCTCGCTGGCGGCGATGGCCGTCATCGTCGCGATCACGCTCGCGGTCCAGCGACGCGGCCAGGTGCCGCCCCTCGAGCGGCCGTCGGCGGCCCGCGGCGTGGCCCGCGCGCTCCGTGGTTCCTGGCCGCTGTGGGTGGGCGCGCTGTTGCTCGCCGGGCTCAACGCCCTCACGCTCTACGTGTCGGGCAGCCCGTGGGGTGTCACGTTCGCGTTCGCGCTCTGGGGGTCGAAGTTCCTCGACGCGATCGGCGTCGACGTCCTGTCCTGGGGCTTCTGGCAGGACCCCGCCAACCTCGCGAAGTACGAGGCCGGCTGGCTGGTCGAGAAGACCTCGGTCATGGACCTCGGCATCATCGTCGGCGCCCTCATCGCCTCGGCCATGGCCGGCGCCTTCGTCCTGCACCGCCGGGTGCCGGGCAAGCTCGCCCTCGGTGCGGTGATCGGCGGGATCATGATGGGGTACGGCGCCCGGATCGCCTTCGGCTGCAACATCGGCGCCTACTTCGGTGGGATTGCCTCCTTCAGCCTGCACGGCTGGATCTGGGGCGTGATGGCGGTGGTCGGCACCTTCGGGGGGCTCGCCCTGCGACCGCTGTTCGGGCTGACCAACCCGAAGCCGACGGACTCGGTCTGCTGACCTGATCCGGTAAATCCGTTGCATCCCGCGCGCTGTCCCTTCACCATGGGGGCAGCGCGCGGTGCTTCCGAGCCGTGCCCGGGACCGAGAGGAGATGTGACATGACCACGACTGTCATCGGCCTGTCCGCAGACCGCACCACTTCTCTCACCTGGAGCACCGTTGTCCTCTCACCACCTTTCCCGCGCGGCAGCTGACCCCCTCGAGGGCATCGACCCGCGCTTCCTCTTCGACTTCCACAGCTACGACGAACCCGACGACGACCGGCAGCGCTGGTCGACCTGGCTGAGCGTCGAGCCGTTGTGCCGCGGTCCCGAGCCGCGCCCCGACTGGGTCGTCACCTCCCAGGCCGCCGTCGACACCGAGCTCGGCGTCCTCAAGACCGGCAAGGAGGCCGACGTCTTCCTCGTCGAGCGCGCCGTCCCCGACTCCGAGGCCGTGGGCGAGGCGGTCGTGATGGCCGCCAAGCGCTACCGCGGTCACGACCACACCGACTTCCACCGGTCCAGCAGCTACACCGACGGTCGCCGGATCCGCAACACCCGCGACACCCGGGCGATGGCCCGCAAGACCGCCCACGGCAAGGCCGTGGCGGCCGGGCAGTGGGCGTGGGCCGAGTGGGAGGCGCTCAAGCGGCTCTGGGAGCTCGGGGTCCCGGTCCCCTACCCGGTCCAGATCGACGGCGCCGAGCTGCTGATGGAGTGGATCACCGTCGACGGCGACACCGCGCCGCGGCTGGCGCAGACCCGGCCCGAGCCGGAGCTGCTGGCGTCGTACTTCGAGCAGGTCCGCGACGTGCTGGCCGAGCTGGCCCGGCACGGGATGGTGCACGGCGACCTCTCGCCGTACAACATCCTCGCCGCGGGTGAGCGGCTGGTCGTGATCGACCTGCCGCAGGTGATCGACCTGGTCGGCAACCCCGCCGGCATGGACTACCTGCTGCGCGACTGCACCAACGTGTGCCGGTGGTTCCGAGCCCGGGGGCTCGCGGTCGACGAGCACGACCTCTACGGCGAGCTGCTGTCCCACGCGTTCTAGCGGTCCGAGACGTGTGTCACCGGGCGCGTCGCGCCCTCAGCAGCAGCCAGCCGAGGAGGGCGTCCAGCACCAGGAAGGTGGCGCCCTCCGGCTCGCCGTAGAGCGGCATCTTGAGGAGGGTCACGAGCACGCTGACCCCCACGGCGGCCAACCCGATCCGGATCCGCAGGGAGGGGCCGAGGGCCGGCGCGAACGCGGTCGTGAGCTTGAGTGCGACACCGGTCAGCAGCAGGGTGAGGATCGGGTAGTCGATCCACGGACCGAGCCAGACCACCTCGTCGTCCGGCACGACCAGCATGAAGAAGGAGAAGCCCGCCAGCTGCAGTCCACCGATCACGGCTGCGGTGACGCGCGCGGCGGTCAGCGCGGCGTTGCGGGTGGGGACGGGCGAGACGGTCGGAGAGACGGTCGTGGACATCGGATCGTGCCTTTCGTCGGATGAGGACTTCGTACGCCGTGACGCTAGGTCCGGCCCCCACCCCGCCACATCGTGCCGAGGGCTGGACCTCGGCTCAGCCCACGGGTTGAGGACGCCGACCGCACGCGGGCCCTACGCTCGGCGCGTGTCGCCTCCCTCTGCACTCACCGACGGCGTGCGGCGGTCGGACGTGGTCCTCACGGCCACTCTGCTGGCGCTGAGCCTGGTCCAGGTCCTGTGGGTCCAGCCCCTCGGGAGCCTGCCGGTCAGCCTGCTCGTGACGGTCGTCGCCGTGCTGCCGGTGGCGTGGCGGCGGGCCCGGCCCGTGGCCGCGGCGGTCGTGGGAACGGCGGCGTGGCTGGTGCCGACGGACGCGTTCTTGTTCCTCGGCTTCGTGGTCGCGATCCTGCTGTTCTTCTCCGTGGGCCGCTGGACCGCCAGCTGGCCGGCGGGGCTCCTCGTGTGCGCCTGGGGACTCGCCGTGGGCACGCTGGGCACGCTCCAGGGCCCGGAGGAGCCGGTCGCGGGCCTGCTCAGCACCTGGCTCGCCGTGCTCGCGTCGTACGTCGTCGGCCGGGTCATGCAGGCGCAGGAGCGCGAGTCGGAGGAGCGTCTCGATGCCGAGCGCGAGGCTGTGCGGCTGCGGGCGGTCGAGGAGGAGCGTGCCCGGATCGTGAGCGAGCTCCACGACGTCCTGGGGCACGAGGTCACCCTGATCGCACTCCAGTCCGAGGCGGCCTGTCAGGCGCTGGAGCTCGCCCCGGAGCGGGCAGCGGTCCCGGTCGCGGCGGTCCGGGAGACGGCACAGCGCGCGAGCAGGGAGCTGCGGGCGATCCTCGGGCTGCTCGGCCACGGGGAGCTCCCGGTCGCGACGGACCCACGCGGCCTGACGGAGCTGACCGACCGGGCCGCCCGGCTCGGGATCCCGACCGCGCTGTCGCAGACCGGCACGCCGTGGCCCGACGCTCCTCAGCACTGGCTCGCCGTCAACCGGATCGTCCAGGAGTGCCTCACCAACGCCGGCAAGCATGCGCCCGGGGAACAGGTGGAGGTGGCCGTCGACTGGCGGGAGGACGGCGTGCGGGTCCGGGTCACCAACCCGGCGCCCGCGCCCGACGGCACGGCCTCGGGGCTGGGCCTCACCGGCATGACCGAGCGGGCACGATCCCTCGGCGGCACGCTCGACGCGGGCCACGACGGCGCCCGTTTCGCCGTCGTCGCGTGGCTCCCGGCCGGGACGGAGTCAGGGGCGTGACCCGGGTGCTGCTCGCCGACGACCAGGCCATGGTGCGCAGCGGGCTGCGGATGATCCTGGAGCTGCGCGGGATCGACGTGGTCGGCGAGGCCGCCGACGGGGCCGAGGCGGTGACCCTCGCCGCGGAGCTCGAGCCCGACGTCGTGCTGATGGACGTCCGGATGCCGGGCACGGACGGGATCGAGGGCATCCGGCGGATCGTGGCGGCCGGACTCCCCTGCCGCGTCGTGGTGCTCACGACGTTCGACCTCGACCGGCACGTCTACGACGCGCTGCACGCCGGTGCCGCCGGCTTCCTGCTCAAGGACGCCTCGGCCGAGCAGCTGGTCGGTGCCGTCGAGCGGGCAGCGGCCGGGGAGGTGCCGATGGCTCCGCAGGTGACCGCTCGGCTGGTCGACCGGTTCCTGGAGCGCGAGCCGGGGACCGGGGAGGTGCCGCCGGCGGTGGCGTCGCTCAGCCCGCGCGAGCGCGAGGTCCTGTCCCTGGTGGCGCAGGGCCTGACCAACCCCGAGATCGCCGAGCAGCTGGTGCTCTCCCTGGCCACGGTCAAGACGCACGTCCGCAGCATCCTGGCCAAGCTGGAGGCGCGTGACCGGGTCCACGCCGTGCTGCTCGCGCACCGGCACGGCCTGGCCGGCGAGGCCTGACTCCCCGACCTGGACGGCGACCGTAGGGTCGTCGCCGTGAGACACAGCCGTGGGAGGGTCGTCGAGGTCGACACCCTCGACGACCTGGACCGGCGGCTGCGTGCGGGTGCCCGCGACCTCGACGGCTGGCGACTGCGCTCGCTCGACCTCCGGGGCGCCGCCGACCGGTGGTCAGGCCGCCGGGTCGCGGGGGCGATGTTCCTGGGGTGCCGGTTCGACCCCGGGGTCGAGGCCGACCTCGAGGCGGGCGGGGCGGTCGTGTTCCCGGCGCTCCCGGACACGCCCGTCGACATCTACCGGCACCGGCTCTACACGGCCGAGGAGCTCTACGGCGGCGGCCGCTACGCCGGCAGTCTCGACGCCCGCACCTACGCCTGGACCGAGGGAGAACCAGACCCCGACTCGCTGCTGGCATCCACCCTCCACGACCACGCCATCGACGTGGCGCTGACCACCTGGACCGCCGACCGCCGGCTGGTGGGGGTCATGGGCGGGCACGCGATCAGGCGCGGCGAGCCGGCGTACGCCGACGCTGCCCGGCTCGGACGGCTGCTCGGCCAGCGCTTCACGGTCGCCACCGGCGGCGGACCGGGCGCCATGGAGGCCGCCAACCTCGGTGCCACGCTGGCGGGCCTGGACGAGGACGTGCTCGACGACGCCGTGGCCGGGCTCGCCGCCGTGCCCGACTACCGCCCCGACGTGGGGGCGTGGGCCGGGCGGGCGTTCGAGGTGCTGGCCGACCTCCCCGACCGCAGCGAGACGCTGGGGATCCCGACCTGGCACTACGGCCACGAGCCGCCGAACGTGTGCGCCACCGCCATCGCGAAGTACGTCCGCAACGCGGTCCGCGAGGCGGTGCTGCTGGAGCTCTGCCAGGGCGGGATCGTGTTCCTCCCCGGTGCCGCGGGCACCGTCCAGGAGGTGTTCCAGGATGCCTGCGAGAACTACTACGCCGACCCCGCCTCGGTGGCGCCGATGGTCCTGGTCGGTCGCCGTCACTGGACCGAGACGCTGCCGGTCTGGCCCCTGCTGCAGGCGCTCGCCGAGGGCCGCGAGATGGCACCCCGCGTGCACCTCGTCGACGACGTCGAGGAAGCCGCGCTGGTCGTCTCCGGATTCCCGACACGGACCTAGCGTCACCGGCTTAGGGTTCGGCTCATGAAGCTCACCCGTCGCGACCTGTTCAAGACCGCGGGCGCCGCGGGCGCCGCCACCGCCGTCGGAGGGGCCGCCGTCGTCGGCTCGGGCCTGGCGGCCGAGGCCGTGGCCGGCACCACCGGTACGACGCTGGACAAGACCTTCCTGATCAGCAAGCCCGACGACCAGGGCTGGTCGCGGGTGGTCCGGGGTCCGGGTGAGCCCCATGTCGTGCGCACCGGACTCGGCCAGTCGGCGCAGGCCGGCCGCGCCGGGCGGCGTACGGCGCTGCTGGCGTTCGCGCAGCTGAGCGACGTCCACATCGTCGACGCCCAGTCGCCGATGCGGTTCGAGGACCAGGAAGGGTTCTCGACCTCGGCCTACCGGCCGCAGGAGATGCTCTCCGCCCACGTGGCGGAGTCGATGGTGCGAAGGATCAACAAGGTCGGTGCGGGCCCCGTCAGTGGCGCGCCGCTCGCCCTCGCCATCCAGACCGGCGACAACTCCGACAACAGCCAGTACAACGAGATCCGCTGGAACATCGACCTGCTCGACGGCGGGGAGGTCCGGCAGGACTCCGGCGACCTCTCGACGTTCGAGGGCGTCATGGACGGCAACCCGGAGTACTACGACCCCTACTTCTGGCACCCCGACGGCACCCCGGCCGGTGCGGAGAAGGACGTCCCGCGCAAGAAGCACGGCTTCCCCAGGGTGCCCGGGCTGCTCGACGCCTGCCGCCAACCGTTCCAGGCCACCGGCCTGGCGATGCCGTGGTACGCCGTGTTCGGCAACCACGACCAGCTGATGCAGGGCAACTTCAAGCACAACGACCTGTTCCGCAACCGTGCGGTCGGCGACACCAAGGTCACCAGCAAGGGCGTCCGGCCGATCACGCCGGACCCCGACCGGCGGCTGCTCTCGCGGGCGGAGACGATCGAGGAGCACTTCACGACCAGCGGGCTCCCCGTCGGCCACGGCTTCACCGAGGAGAACCGGACCTCCGGGGTCGGCTACTACACCTTCGACCAGGGCCCGATCCGGTTCCTGGTCATGGACACCGTCAACGAGAACGGCGGCGCCGACGGGTCCATCTCCCAGTCGCAGTTCGACTGGATCAAGCAGCAGCTGGCGGCGTCCGGCGACAAGCTCGTCATCGCCTCCAGCCACCACACCTCCTGGACCATGGACAACGCCACTCCCGGTGCCGAGCCGCGGGTGCTCGGCCCTGCCCTGGTCGAGGAGTTCCTCGCCCACGACAACCTCATCGCGTGGGTCAACGGCCACACCCACGACAACCAGATCCGCGCCCACCGGTCCGGCACCGGTGGCTTCTGGGAGATCAACACCGCCTCCCACATCGACTGGCCGCAGCAGGCGCGGCTGATCGAGGTGCTCGACAACGGCGACGGCAGCCTGTCGATCTTCTGCACGATGATCGACCACCAGGCCCGGCGCCGGGTGGGTGCCTACGAGTCGGTCATGCAGCTGGCGTCGCTGTCGCGGCTGCTGTCGGCCAACGACTGGCAGCTGCACACCGAGAGCCGCGGCAGGCGCAACGCCCGCAACGTGGAGCTGCTGCTGCCGATGCCCGCCCTGGCCTGACCCGGGTCAGGGATCGATCGCGGCCAGCTGGCCGCAGGCGCCGTCGATCTCGCTGCCGCGGGTGTCGCGGACGGTGGTCGGCACGCCCTTGGCCTCGAGCCTGCGCACGAACTCCCGCTCGTCGGCGGGGTCGGAGGCGGTCCACTTCGAGCCGGGCGTGGGGTTGAGCGGGATCAGGTTGACGTGGACCCAGCCCCAGTCGCCGTAGGACTGCAGCACGTCGGCCAGCAGGTCGGCCCGCCACGCCTGGTCGTTGATGCCGCGCATCATCGCGTACTCGATGGAGACGCGGCGCTTGGTGCGGTGGGCGTAGTCCCAGGCGGCCTCGACGGTCTCGGCGACCGACCAGCGGGTGTTGATCGGGACCAGCTCGTTGCGCAGCTCGTCGTCGGGCGCGTGCAGGCTGAGCGCGAGGGTGACCGGGATCCCCTCGTCGGCGAGCTGCTTCATGCGGGGCACCAGGCCGACGGTCGAGACCGTCACGCCGCGGGCGGACATGCCGAGCCCGCCGGGGGCCGGGTCGGTGAGGCGGCGTACGGCGCCGATGACGGCCTTGTAGTTGGCCATCGGCTCGCCCATGCCCATGAACACCACGTTGGAGACGCGGCCGGGACCGCCGGGCACCTCGCCGCGGGCGAGCGACCGGGCGCCGGCCACCACCTGCTCGACGATCTCGGCGGTGGACATGTTGCGCTGGAGGCCGCCCTGGCCGGTGGCGCAGAACGGGCACGCCATGCCGCAGCCGGCCTGGCTGGAGACGCACATGGTGACGCGGTCGGTGTAGCGCATGAGCACCGACTCGACCAGTGCTCCGTCGAAGAGCTTCCACAGCGTCTTGCGGGTGGTGCCCTTGTCCGCCTCGAGGGTGCGCAGCGGCGTCATCAGGTCGGGCAGCAGGCTGGCGACCAGGTCGTCGCGCTGGGCGGCGGGGAGGTCGGTCATGTCGGCGGCGTCGTCGACCAGCCGCGAGAAGTAGTGGTTCGAGAGCTGCTTGGCGCGGTAGCCGGGCAGGCCGGCCTCCACGAGCACGGCGGCACGCTCCGTCTCGGTCAGGTCGGCGAGGTGGCGCGGCGGCTTCTTGCGACCGCGGGGCTCGTCGAAGACCAGCGGCAGCTGCTTGACCGGCTGCGCGTCCTGGGGCTGGGGGTCGTCGGACATCGCCCCGAGTGTCCCACGTGCCCGCCGACCCGGCCGATTCGCGGCGTACGGCCTCAGCCTCGACCGCCGATCTCCGCCTGCTGCGCGCCACCATGCGGGGCGCTGGCTGCGTTGCCAACGCTCCACGGACAACCAGTACGCCGTCGCGCCGGCGCCTTGCCATCGCACCGCCTGGTGACGCTCGCGACGCCGGCCATCGGTGGGTCGAGGCTCAGCCGTCGTACCGGACCATGAAGTAGAGGACCAGCGACGTGACTCCGCCGACGACCAGCACCGTCACCGCCATGCCGAGCCACATGAACTGGGCGAACCGTCGGGTGCGCTTGTTGAACAGCATGCCCAGCGGCAGGAGGAAGAACAGCAGCACCAGCGGGAACAGCTCGCTCGGCCGTGTCGTAGTGGAACAGCAGCCGCAGGACGCCGGCGAACCCGCCGGGCACCGCGGTCACGAACAGCATGCCGGTGAAGAAGCCGGTCAGCGCGGCGAACGTCGGGTGGGACTCGTGCCACCAGTCCCACCAGTGCCGCTCCTCCTCCGCGGGTGGCCCGGGGTCGCGGACGTCAGCCTCGGTCATGTCGACCACGGTACGCCGACCCTCGCGCGGCTGGCGGGTTCCCGGCTGGCGACGGCGGGGCGTCAGCCCTTCACCCGGTCTCCGCCGACCCAGACGCCGGCGAGGTCGGAGTCGTCGCCCAGGGCGAAGACCTTCGACAGGGCGTCCTCGGTCGAGGCGGCGTGTCGGAGGCCGACGTCGAGGGGGTCGTCGGCCAGCGGCCGCACCCACACCGCATCGAACTGGCGCCCCACGCCGAGGTCTCCGACCTGGTCGCCGAGCCCGAGGGCGAGCGCGCCGGCCCGGGTGGCGAGGTGGAGCAGGTGCGTCGAGGTGAGTGGCTGCCCCTCCGGTCCGAGCAGCGCCTGCACGAAGTAGCCCTGCAGGCCCTCGCGCAGCAACGAGAATCCGGTGCCGGCGCCCACGTCCGACCCGAGCGCGACCCGCACCCCGTGCGCCACGTGGCGCCGGAGTGGGAACAGCCCGCTGCCCAGCGCCGAGTTGCTCGAGGGACAGTGGGCCACCGAGGTCCCCCGCGCCGCCAGCACCGCCAGCTCGCGCGTCGGTGGCGTGCACGTTGTGGGCCAGCACGGAGCGCTCCCCCAGCAGCCCGTGCCGGTCGTAGGTGTCGACGTAGTGGGCCGCCTCCGGGAACCGCGCGACCACCGCTGCGACCTCGGCGGGGTTCTCGTTCACGTGCGAGGTGAACCAGGCGTCGGGGACGTCCTTGACCACCGCGGCGCAGGCGTCGAGCAGGCTGTCGCCGGCCGAGTAGGAGAACCTCGGGGTCACGGCGTACCTGGCCCGGCCGGTCCCGTGCCAGCGGGCCGCGAGCGCCACGGCCTCGTCGTAGGCCCGCTCGGGCGTGGTGAGCAACGGCTCCGGCAGGGCACGGTCGCTGACCACGAGGCCGGAGGTGACCCGCAGCCCCACCCTCGCCACCTCCTCGAACAGCAGGTCGACCGCCGCGGCGAAGTGCGACCCGAAGACCAGCGCGGTCGTGGTGCCGGCCGAGGTCAGGCCGAGGACGAAGTCGCGCGCCACGTCACGGGCGTACGCCGCGTCGGCCAACCGGCCCTCCTCGGGCAGGGCGCAGCGCTCCAGCCACTCCAGCAGGGGCATGCCGAGGGCGCCGATGACGCGCACCTGCGGGTAGTGGACATGGGTGTCGACCAGGCCGGGCAGCACCACGCCGCCCCGGAGGTCGACCACCTCCTCGGCGGGGTGGTCCGCCCGCACGCGCGCGAAGTCGCCGCGGGCCGTGATGACGCCGTCGACCACCAGCAGCCCGGCGTCCTCCTCGCTGCGCAGGGTTCCGCCGGCGAACGGGTCGTCGGGGGTGTCGAGGACCCGGCCCCGGAAGATGGTCACGGTGCGAGTCCCGCCGGGTCGGCCGCGAAGGACCGGACCAGCTCGGCGGCCACGGCGAGCGCGATCGTCTGCGGCTCCTTGCCGACCAGGTCCGGGCTGCCGATCGGTGAGTGGATCCGGTCGACGACGGCCTCCGCGTGGCCTTCGACGAGCAGGCCGCGGCGGAAGCGCGTCCACTTCGCGGACGAGCCGATCAGCCCGATGCTGCCGAGGTGCTCGCAGCGCAGCGCGGCGTCGCACAGGGCGAAGTCCTCGGCGTGGTCGTGCGTCATCACCAGCACGTGGCTGCCGCTCGGGACCGATCCCAGCACCAGCTCGGGGACCGGCGCGTGGTGCACGTGGACGGTGGCCTGGCCGTCGTCGAGGCACGCCAGCCGCTCGGGTGCCAGCTGGACGGCGCGGGAGTCGGCGAGGTGCAGCTCGAGGTCGTGGCGGACCAGGATCCGGGCCAGCTCGAGCCCGACGTGGCCGATCCCGAACACCGCCACCGCCGGTACGACGGGCAGCGGCTCGAGCAGCAGGGTCACCTCGCCTCCGCAGCACTGGCGACCGTGGTCGGTGCGCGCCTTGTCGCTCAGCGAGACCGTCATCGACTCGGGGCGGCCGGGCGACCCGGCGTCCGGGTCGCCGTCGAGCAGGGCTCGAGCGCGCGCGACCGCGGTCTCCTCGAGGTTGCCGCCGCCGACGCTCCCCCACACCTCGCCGCGGGACACCACCATCTTGGCGCCGGCCTCCCGGGGCGCGTGCCCGCGGACCTCGGTGACGGTGACCAGCACCCCGGGCCGCCGTTCGCGGCGCAACCGGGCCACCGCAGCCAACCAGTGCATCAGGGCACCTCCGCCGTCGAGGTGGCCAGCCGCTCCGAACGCGGATGCAACGGCTCGGCGTCGGGCGACGGCTGGTCGGGCACCAGTCCGGGGAAGCCGATCGTCAGGCCGTCGGGGCTCGTCTCGCGGCGACCCCCGCCACCATCGGTCGTCGTGTGCCGCGCGGTGTCGAGCGCCCAGTAGACCGCCTCCGGGGTCGCCGGCGACGCCAGGTCGACCGTGATCCCGGGCGGCCCGAACGCCCCCGCCGCCTGCCGGAGCGCCTCCCGCACCGAGAACGCCAGCATCAGGGGTGGCTCGCCGACCGCCTTCGACCCGAAGACCGCGCCGTCCTCGTGGGCGCGTGGCAACAGCGCGACGTTGAGCTCGGCCGGCATCTCACCGAGGCTCGGCAGCTTGTAGGTGCTGGCGGCGTTGGTGGCCAGTCGACCGCGGCCGGGTCCGTCGGACTCGTCCCAGCGCAGGTCCTCCAGCGTCAGCCAGCCGGCGCCCTGCACGAACCCGCCCTCGATCTGGCCCAGGTCGACCAGCGGCGACAGGCTGTCGCCGACGTCGTGGACGATGTCGACGCGGCGGGTGCGGTAGGCACCGGTGAAGCCGTCCACCTCGACCTCGGCCGCGGCCGCGCCGTACGCGAAGTACTTGAACGGGTGGCCCTGCATCGCCGTCGAGTCCCAGTGGAGTCCCTCGGTCCGGTAGAAGCCGGCGGCCCACAGCTGGACCCGGCTGAAGTAGGCCTCGCGGACCAGCTCCTGCCAGGGCAGGCCCCGCCCGGCGTCGAGCGCGGTCAGCCGCTCGCGGATCTGCTCGCAGGCGTGCTTGACCGCGCCCCCGTTGAGGTCGGCGCCGGAGCTGGCGGCCGTGGCCGAGGTGTTGGGGACCTTGTCGGTGCGGGTCGGCGCCAACCGGACCCTCTCGAGCGGGATCCCGAGGCTGGTGGCGGCCACCTGCCGCATCTTGGTGTGCAGGCCCTGGCCCATCTCCGTGCCACCGTGGTTGAGCAGCACCGAGCCGTCCTTGTAGACGTGCACCAGCGCCCCGGCCTGGTTGAAGGCCGTGAAGTTGAAGGAGATCCCGAACTTCACCGGCGTGATCGCCAGGCCCCGCTTGGTGTGCTCGTGACCGGCGTTGTACGCCGCCACCTCTGCCTGACGCTCGGCGAACCGGCCATCCGCGAGCACCTGGTCCCAGGCGCGCGCGACCCGCTCGGGGTGCCGCACCGGCTGTCCGTAGGGCGTGGTCTGCCCCTCGACGTAGAAGTTGCGACGGCGCAGCTCGGCCGGGTCGATGCCGAGCAGCGGCGCGCACCGGCCGAGCACGTCCTCGATCACCAGCATCCCCTGCGGCCCGCCGAAGCCGCGGAACGCGGTCTGCGACGTCTTGTGGGTCCGCACGATCCGGCCGTTCACGCGCACGTGGGGGATCCAGTAGGCGTTGTCGACGTGGCACAGCGCCCTCGCCAGGACCGGTTCGCTGAGGTCGAGGCTCCACCCGCCGTCGGAGGTGAGGGTGGCATCGAGCGCCTGCAGCCGGCCGTCGGCGTCGAACCCGACCCGCCACTGGGCGTGGAAGCCGTGCCGCTTCCCGGTCATCGCCATGTCCTGGGCACGAGTCAGTCGCAACCGGACCGGACGGCCGGTCAGGGTCGCGCCGAGAGCGGCGACCGCTGCGAAGCCGTGGGGCTGCATCTCCTTCCCACCGAACCCGCCTCCCATGCGCAGGCACTGCACGGTGACGTGGTGGTTGGGCAGGCCCAGGACGTGCGCGACGATCTCCTGCGTCTCCGACGGGTGCTGGGTGCTGCACTGCACGAAGACCTGCCCCGCCTCGTCGACGTGCGCCAGCGAGCAGTGCGTCTCGAGGTAGAAGTGTTCCTGTCCGGCCATCTCGGTGAGGCCGCTGAACACGTGGACCGACTCCGCCAGTCCGCGCTCGACGTCACCGCGTCGTACGGTCGGCCGACCGCCCTGGAAGCTCGCGGCCGCGATCGCCTCGGTCACCCCGACCAGCGCCGGCAGCGTCTGCGTAGTCGACGTCGACGGCCGCGGCGCCCAACCTGGCCGCCTCGAGCGTCTCGCCGAGCACCCAGCACACGGCGTGGCCGTGGAACATGACCTCCGAGGGGAACAGCGGCTCGTCCTGCTTCACGCCGGCGTCGTTGACGCCCGGGACGTCGGCGGCGGTCAGCACGCGCACCACCCCCGGCACCTCGAGAGCGGCCTCGACCCGCAGCCCGGTCACGCGCGCGTGGGCGTGGGGCGAGCAGACCGGGTGGGCGTGGAGGACGCCGGGCATCCGGTCGACCAGGTCGTCGGTGAAGAGCGCGTGGCCGGTGACGTGGAGCGCCGCGCTCTCGTGCGGGACGCTCTCGCCCACGGCCGTGCCGTCGGGCCGCCGGGACAGGTCAGTCATCGCGCGACTCCGTCGTCTCGACCCAGAGCCTGCGCAGGGAGTTGCCGAGCATGGCCGCCCGGTAGGCCGCGCTGGCGCGGTGGTCGTCGATCGGCGTCCCCTCGCCGCTGAGCACCTCCGAGGCCGCATCGACCGTCTCGGCCGACCACGGCCGACCCTCCAGCGCCGCCTCGGTCGCCCGCGCCCGGATCGGCGTCGCCGCGACACCACCCAGCCCGATCCGCGCGCGCGTCACCACGCCGTCCACCACGTCGAGGCCCAGCCCGACCGCGACACTCGAGATGTCGTCGTAGGTCCGCTTCGAGATCTTGTGGAACGCCGCCAGTGCGGGCTGCGGCCGGGGGATCCGGACACAGCGGATCAGCTCACCGGGTCGCAGCGCGGTCTCGCGGTAGCCGGTGAAGTAGTCCGCCAGCGGCACCTCCCGGTCGCCCCCGACCCCCGTCACGACGACCGCCGCGTCGAGCGCGAGGAGCGCTGGCGGGAGGTCGCCGATCGGGGACGCGGTCCCGAGGTTGCCGCCGATCGTGGCGCCGTTGCGGATCAGCGGGGACGCGAAGAGCGGCCACACCTGGTCGAGCAGCGGAACCTCCCCGCCGAGTCCGCGCTCGACCTCGGACAGGGTGAGCGCTGCCCCGATCTCGATCGTGTCGCCGCCGGTCGCGAGCCCGCGGAGCTCGGGCAACCGGTCGACCGCCACGACGTACGACGGCCGCGCGCCGCGCAGGTTCACCTCGACGCCCACGTCGGTGGCTCCCGCGAGGACCGTGGCCCCCGGGTGCTCGGCGAGCACGGAGAGCGCCTCCGACAGGCTTTCCGGGCGGGCGAACGACTCGGTCCTGGTGGCGGCGGCCGGTGGCGCCGCCTCGTGTGCGCGCCGGGCGAACCGGTCGTCCGGCTCCGGCGCCGCGAGGGCCACCGCGGCGTCACGGATCGGGCGGTAGCCGGTGCACCGGCAGAGGTTCCCGCCGAGCGCGTGCAGGTCGAAGCCGGTCCGTCCCGGGCGGTAGTACTCCGCGGCCATGCTGCACACGAACCCGGGAGTGCAGTAGCCGCACTGGGAGCCACCCCGCTCCGCCAGCTCCCGCTGGACCGGGTGCAGCGCGTCGGGCGTGCCCAACCCCTCGGCGGTCAGGACCTCCTGCCCGTCGAGGGTCACCGCCGGGACCAGGCAGGCGTTGATCGCGGTCCAGCGCGCGCCGGCGCCGTCGGGACGGGCGACCAGCACGGAGCAGGCCCCGCACTCCCCCTCGGCACACCCCTCCTTGGCGCCGGTCAGGCCGAGCCCGCGCAGCCAGTCGAGGGCGGTGGTGTGGACGCCGACACCGTCGAGCGAGCGCGGCGACTCGTTGACGCTGACCGTGGGTCCGGACATCTCGAAACTCCCGTCGCAGGCTGACCAGCCGCATGGTTTCGAGGACACCAGCCCACCGGTTGTCCATGCCGAACGACGGGCCGCATCCAGCATAGGCTCGCGCGGCGGCCCACTGCCAGCATCAGCCCCCAAGCCGCGAGTGCCGGTTCACGTCCTTGTAGAGCAGGTAGCGGAACCGGCCGGGTCCGCCGGCGTAGCAGGCCTGGGGGCAGAACGCGCGCAGCCACATGAAGTCGCCCTCCTGCACCTCGACCCAGTCCTTGTTGAGCAGGTAGACCGCCTTGCCCTCGAGGACGTAGAGGCCGTGCTCCATCACGTGCGTCTCCGGGAACGGGATCGCCCCGCCCGGCTCGAAGGTGACGATGTTGACGTGCATGTCGTGGCGGACGTCGTCGGGATCGACGAACCGCTGGGTGAACCAGGCGTCGGTCCCGGGCATCGGCTGGGGTGTGACGTCGTCCTCGTGGGTCACGAACGGTTCGGGTACGTCGATGTCCTGGACACGCTCGTATGCCTTGCGGATCCAGTGGAACGTCGCGGTCGCGTCGGAGTCGTTGCGTAGGGCCCACCCCACCATCGGGGGCAGGTAGGCGTAGCTGCCGGCGCGCAGCTCATGGTCGACCGCGCCGCCGTCGCTCTCGAGCGTCAACGTCGGCGTGCCGTCGACCACGAACAGCACCGCCTCGGCGCGCGGGTCCAGCTCGGGCAACCTTCCGCGGCCGCCGGGCGCGACCTCGACGACGTACTGGCTGAACGTCTCGGCGAAACCGCTCAGCGGCCGCGCCAGCACCCACAGCCGGGTGTCGTCCCAGTGGGGCAGCCGGCTGGTCGTGATGTCGCGCATCGTGCCGCGCGGGATCACGGCGTACGCCTCGGTGAACACCGCCCGGTCGGTGGTCAGCTCGGTCTGCGCGGGCAGCCCGCCGGTCGGCACCCAGTAGCTCATCAAGCCCTCCTCAGCAGTCGCCCGCGCGGGGCGTCGTCCACGTCGATCGGTACGCCGCGCAGCCAGGTCTGGCGGACCGTGCCGGTGAGCGTACGCCCGGCGTAGGCCGAGACCGGGTTCTTGTGGTGGAGCCGCGCGACGTCGACGACGAACGACTCCTCCGGCGCGAACACGCACAGGTCCGCGTCGGCACCGACCGCGATCTCGCCCTTGCGCTCCAGGCCGACCCGACGCGCCGGGGCGGTGGCCATCCAGCGCGCGACGTCGGCCAGCCCGATGCCGCGCTCGCGGGCCGAGGTCCACACGACGGGGAGCCCGAGCTGCAGGGACGCGATGCCGCCCCAGGCGTCGGCGAAGTCACCGGTGTCGCGCCGTTTGAGCTCCGCCGTGCACGGCGAGTGGTCGCTCACGACGAAGTCGATGTCGCCGCCCACGAGCGCCGCCCACAGCGCGTCCCGGTTCGCGGCGCCGCGGATCGGCGGGCAGCACTTCAGCTCGGTGGCGCCGTCGGGGACCGTCTCGGCGTCGAAGTGCAGGTAGTGCGGGCAGGTCTCGACCGAGACGTCGATCCCGGCCGCGCGGGCGTCTCGCAGCACCGGGACCGCGCCGGACGCGCTGAGGTGGACGATGTGGGCGCGGGCGCCGGTGCTGGTGGCGGTGCCGACGACCAGGCCGATCGCGCGTTCCTCGGCGGCATCGGGCCGGCTCGCCAGGAACCCGGCGTACGACGGGCCGTGGGCGCAGGGCTGGATCGCGTCGGCGTCCTCGGCGTGCACGATCATCAGCGAGCCCAGCCGCGCGGTCTCGGTCATGGCCCGCAGGAAGTCCGCGGGCGCCAGCTCGGGGAACTCCTCGACCCCGGAGTCCAGCAGGAAGCACTTGAACCCGAACACGCCGGCGTCGTGCAGCGGCGCCAGGTCGGCCACGTTGCCCGGCACGGCCCCGCCCCAGAAGCCGGTGTCGACCCAGACCTGGTCGCGGGCCGCGGCCTGCTTCTGCTCGAGCGCCGCCACCGTGGTGGTCGGCGGGATGCTGTTGAGCGGCATGTCCACGATCGTGGTCACGCCGCCTGCCGCGGCTGCCCTCGTGGCGCTGGCGAACCCCTCCCACTCGGTGCGGCCGGGCTCGTTGACGTGCACGTGCGTGTCGACCAGCCCGGGCAGCAGCACCTCGTCGTCCGACAGCTCCACGACGGTGGCCCCGTCCGCGGTGGCGTCGAGCGGTTCGAGGGCGGTGATCACGCCGTCGCCGATCCGGACCGCGACCGACTGCTCGCGCCCGTCGACGACCGCGCGGACGGCCCGCAGGAGGAGGTCAGCTGCCACGGTAGGTCGAGTAGCCGTACGGGCTGAGCAGGAGCGGGACGTGGAAGTGCTCGTCGCCGTCGACGACGAAGGTGACCACGACCTCGGGGTAGAAGCTGGTGACGCCGAGCAGCGTGAAGTAGGCGCCGGTGTCGAAGCGCAGGCGGTAGTCGCCCGCGGTGAGCCGCTCCGGCCCGATCGCCGTCGACCCGGCCGTCGGCGTCGGTGACGCCCTCACCGAGGTCCGCGCCCGACGCGGACTCGAGCGTCACCCGGAGCCCGGCGGCCGGCCGGCCCAGGGAGGTGTCGAGCACGTGGGTGGACAGGGTTGCCATCACACCACCTGCTCCAGTCGCAACAGCGCGATCTCGCGCAGCTGGTCGATCGTCTCCTCGCGCTCCGTGGCGGCATCGTTGCCGAGCCGTCGCTCCAGCTCGGCCAGGATCTCGGGCGCGTCGCGGCCGGCCGCCCGGATCAGGAAGACCCGGTCGAACCGCTCCTCGTAGGCGCGGTTGCCGGCGGCCAGGCGAGCGGCGACGTCAGCGTCGT
>CAWIKJ010000019.1:0-21188 GCA_963836745.1 uncultured Actinomycetota bacterium | reverse complement strand
GCTCAGCCCAGCAGGGCAGCGGCGTACGCCGACTTGATGTCCTCGGCCACGTACGCCGAGCCGTTGACGAGGGTGACCGCGAACCCGTTGACGGTTCGCGCGAGGGACCCGAAAGCGGTCGCCGAGCAGGACACGCAGCTGGTGCTCCCACGGGGAGCCACAGCACGTCGGCGGCCGGGATCGAGTCGAGCGCCCACTCGGTGGTGCCGTTGAACTTCACGAGCCGCCCCGATGGGAGCTCCTCCACCTCGATCGTCATGTCCGCGACCACGAACACCTGGTCGAGGTCCCGCCCCGGGATGGTGAACCGGTCGCCGGGCGTGGGGTTCCACGGCCGCCCCTGCGCGCGCAGCAGGTGGTCGAGCTGCTCGGCGACGTGGGTCGTGATCACCCGCCCATGATGCCGCCGCTCCGCAATCCATTCGCGCCCTGAGCACGCGCGACCTACCCTTGAGGTCGGATGACGAACGCACCTGACTTCAACCTCGACGCAGAGCTCGAGCAGACCGACGACTGGGACGACGACGACTTCCAGAGCGGATATGCCGACGAGCCGGATCCCGAGGACCTCACCACCGGCGAGCAGGACCTGGCCGAGCGCCACCAGCTCCGCCGGGTCGCCGGCCTGCGCACCGAGCTCGAGGACATCTCCGAGGTCGAGTACCGCCAGCTCCGCCTGGAGCGGGTCGTGCTCGTCGGCGTGTGGACCGAGGGCACGGTCGAGGACGCGGAGAACTCCATGGCCGAGCTCGCACTGCTCGCCGAGACCGCCGGCTCCACGGTGCTCGACAACGTCTTCCAGCGGCGCGGCAAGCCCGACCCGGCGACGTACGTCGGGCGGGGCAAGGTCGACGGGATCCGCGAGATCGTGGAGGCGACCGGCGCCGACACCGTCATCTGCGACGGTGAGCTCGCCCCCAGCCAGCTGCGCAACCTGGAGGACCAGCTCAAGGTCAAGGTCGTCGACCGGACCGCGCTGATCCTCGACATCTTCGCCCAGCACGCGAAGTCGCGGGAGGGCCAGGCCCAGGTCGAGCTCGCCCAGCTCAACTACATGAAGCAGCGGCTCCGCGGCTGGGGTGGCAACCTGTCCCGCCAGGCCGGAGGCCGGGTCGGCGCCGACGGCGGCGGCATCGGTGGCCGCGGTCCCGGTGAGACCAAGATCGAGACCGACCGGCGCCGGATCAACACCAAGATCGCCAAGCTGCGCCGCCAGCTCGCCGAGATGAAGGGCACCCGCGACACCAAGCGCCAGGAGCGTCGCCGCCACCACATCCCCAGCGTCTCGATCGCCGGCTACACCAACGCCGGCAAGTCGAGCCTGCTCAACCGGATGACCGACGCGGGCGTGCTGGTCGACGACTCGCTCTTCGCCACGCTCGACCCCACCACGCGCCGCACCACGACCGCCGACGGCCGCGTCTACACCATGAGCGACACCGTCGGGTTCGTGCGCCACCTGCCGCACCAGCTCGTCGAGGCCTTCCGGAGCACGCTGGAGGAGGTCGCCGACTCCGACCTGATCCTCCACGTCGTCGACGGCTCCCACCCCGACCCGGAGGGCCAGATCGCCGCCGTCCGGGAGGTCTTCGCCGAGATCGACGCCGGCAAGGTGCCCGAGCTGATCGTGATCAACAAGGCCGACCTGGCCGACCCGATGGTGCTCGCCCGGCTGCAGGCCCGCGAGCCGCACAGCGTGGTCGTCAGTGCCAGGACCGGGCAGGGCATCGCCGACGTGCTGGCCCGGGTCGAGGCGGAGCTGCCCCGCCCGGGCGTCGAGTTCGCGGCCCTGCTGCCCTACGAGCGCGGCGACCTGATCGACCGGCTGCACAAGCAGGGCGAGATCGACGTCCTCGAGCACACCGCCGACGGCACCCGGGTCTCAGGACGGGCCAACCCCGACCTGGCCGGCGAGCTCGCGGCGTACACCGTCTGAGCCCTCGGCGCGCCCCACAAACACGTGGAAGAGGAGATAATCCGGGGCCGGACCGGCACCATGGGCGCGTGGCCATCCGGATGTACGGCGGCGCGGCCGCTGCCGTCTTCGCTCCCCTCGACACGCTGTCGCGTGCCGAGCAGGTGGAGCGACGCCTGACCGACGCCATCGTGCTGGGGCTGATCCCCACCGACGAGCAGCTGCCCGGGGAGGCCGAGCTGGCGCGGCTGCTGGCGGTCTCGACCGTCACCGTCCGCGAGGCACTGCGGTCGCTGCGGGCCGCGGGCCTGGTCGAGACGCGACGCGGCCGACACGGCGGCTCGTTCGTGAAGGAGTCGCAGGAGACGGCCGTCAAGCACGTGGTGGCGCGGCTGGTCGAGATGAGCACCGCGCAGCTGCGGGACCTCGGAGACCAGTACGCCGCCTTGTCGGGTGCGGCCGCCCGGCTGGCCGCGCGGCGGGCGACCCCGGTCGAGATCGAGCGGCTGCGGCGGGCGCACCTCCAGATCGTCGAGGCGGGCACCGAGACGGAGCGACGCCGCGCGGAGAGCCACCTGCAGATCGAGATCGCAGCGGTGGCGCAGTCGCCGCTGCTGTTCCGCGACGAGGTGGGCATGCAGGCCGAGATCGGACCGCTGCTGTGGCTCGGCGCCGGACACGAGGAGGTCCACCTCCACACCGCCGTGCTCGCCGGTGAGGTGGTCGAGGCGATCGCGAACGGCGACGGCGAGAAGGCGCGGGCGCTGACCGAGGACCGGGTCGTGCAGTGGACCGCCCACCTGGTCGAGCTGCGGCTGCGGGAGCTGGAGGACTCGCGTGGCTGACGTGCTGTCCCAGCTCGAGGACTTCGTGGTGCGCACCCGCAGCGTCGTCCACGACATCGCGGCCACCACCTCCGCCGCGCTCGCCACGACGTCCCGGCCGCGCCGCGCCGACCTGCTCGAGATCGAGCCCCTGGTCGGGATGCTCCTCGGCGAGCGCGAGGAGACCGTCCACGGGGGTGGGTTCGTGGCCGCGCCCGGGCTGCTCGACGACGCGCCCTGGTGGCTGGAGTGGTTCGCGTGGGACGCCGGCACGGTGCAACGGCTGGTCTCCCAGACCGACCCGTCGGGTGCCCACTTCTTCGACTACACCCACATGCCCTGGTACTCCGGCCCCCGCGACAGCGGCCCGCCGGCCCGCGCCGTGACCGGGCCCTACGTCGACTACCTCTGCACCGACGACTACACGCTCACCTTCACCGAGGCCGTACGCCGCCAGGACGGCTCGTTCGCGGGCGTCGCCGGCGTCGACGTACGCCTCCTCGCGGTCGAGCAGCGCTTCCTCGCCGAGCTCCGCGGGTCGGGCCGGATCCTGGTGCTGGTCAACGAGCTCGGCCGGGTCGCGGTCAGCACCACCGCCCGGATGCTGAGCGGCGACCTGGTCGAGGGCGTCGACGTCCCCGCCCTCTTCGAGTCCGGCGACGAGCGGCTGACCCGGATCGCCGGCTCCGAGCTGGGGCTGCTGGACCTCGGCCCCCGCTAGCCACCCCGTTTTGGAGGCGGCACCGCGGTGAGAGAGGATGCCCCCCATGTCTCGCGGCTCCTGGTTCCGTCTCCTGCTCGTGGTCGGTCTGCTGGCGGGCTGCGCGTGGATCTCCGTCGAGCGCGAGCCCCGGCTGGGCCTCGACCTGCGCGGCGGCACCCAGATCACGCTGGAGGCGCAGAGCACGGAACGGGTCGAGGCGAACGCCGAGTCGACCGACCGCGCGATCGAGATCCTCCGCGGACGCGTCGACGCGCTCGGTGTCTCCGAGCCGACGCTGACCCGCGCCGGCGAGAACCGGATCATCGTGGAGCTGCCCGACGTCGAGGACCCCCGCGAGGCCGTCGAGGCCCTCGGCCGTACGGCGCAGCTGACCATCCACGAGGTGCTGCGCACGGTCCCGAACCCCGAGGCGAAGCCGCAGGACCCGGACAACCTGGTGCTCCCGAGCGACTCGGGCGACGTCCTCGAGCTGGCCCCGTCGGCGCTCGACGGCGGCGACATCACCGGCGCGGACGCGACCGTCAACCCCCAGGGCGGGGTCGACTGGGTCGTCAACATCGACTTCAGCGGCGAGGGCTCCGACGCGTTCGGCACGCTCTCCGCCGACGCCGCGTGCGCCCAGGGCGCCGCCAACCGGATCGCGATCGTCCTCGACGGCGAGATCATCTCCTCGCCCGGCGTCCAGGTGCCGTGCGGCGGCAGCATCCGCAACACCACGGTCATCACCGGCAACTTCACCACCGACGAGGCCAAGAACCTCGCGGTGCTGGTCGAGGGCGGCGCGCTGCCGCTGCCGGTCGAGGTCATCTCGCAGAGCACCGTCGGCCCGACCCTCGGCGCGGCCGCGATCGAGGCGTCCTGGAAGGCCGCGCTCGCGGGCCTCACGCTCACCCTGCTCTTCATCGCGCTCGTCTACCGACTGGTCGGCTTCCTCGCCACGATCGCGCTCACCTCGTACGCCCTGCTCGCCTACGCGATCCTGGTCGCCCTCGGCTCGACCCTGACGCTGCCCGGCCTCGCCGGTTTCGTGCTCGCCATCGGCCTCGCGATCGACGCCAACGTGCTGGTCTTCGAGCGAGCGCGGGAGGAGTACGCCGCCGCGCCCGACGCCGGGCTCAGCCGGGCGCTCAAGGTCGGGTTCAACAAGGCGTGGACCGCGATCATCGACTCCAACGTCACCACCCTGCTCGCCGCCGGGCTGCTGTTCTTCTTCGGTGCCGGCCCGATCAAGGGCTTCGGTGTCACGCTCTCCATCGGTGTGCTCGCCTCGATGGTCTCCGCGCTGGTGATCGCCCGCGTGCTCACCGAGATCGGCGTCTCCACCAAGGCCGTGGCCCGCCGGCCCAAGATCTCCGGGCTCGCCAACCTCGGCCGGGTCCGGGAATGGCTGGAGCGCAAGAACCCCGACCTGATGGGGCGCCGCAAGCTGTGGCTCGGCATCTCGGGTGCCCTGCTGGTGGCCGCGCTCGCCGGCATCTTCGGCAACGGGCTCAACCTGGGCGTCGAGTTCACCGGCGGCCGGGTCCTGGAGTACTCCACGACCGAGACCCTCTCGGCCGACGACGCCCGGGAGGCCGTGGCCGACGCCGGCTACCCCGAGGCGACCGTCCAGACCGCCGACGACGACAAGATCTCGGTGCGGGTCGGCCAGATCAGCAACGACGAGGCCGTCGTCATCGAGGAGGCGATCGCCGACGCCGGTGGCGGAGCCACCAAGGAACGCGACGAGCTGATCGGCGCCTCGCTCGGCGACGAGCTGCGCGACAAGGCGCTGATCGCCTTCGGGATCGCGTTGCTGGTGCAGATGCTCTACCTCGCGATCCGCTTCAAGTGGACCTTCGGCGTCTCCGCCGTGCTGGCGATGTTCCACGACGTCGTGATCGTGGTCGGCGTCTTCGCCTGGCTGGGCAAGCCGATCGACGGTGTCTTCCTGGCGGCGGCACTGACGATCATCGGACTCTCCGTCAACGACACGGTGGTGGTGTTCGACCGGGTGCGCGAGCAGTGGCGGCTGTCGACCGACAAGCACTTCAACGCGGTCGCCAACGACGCGGCGATCCAGACCATGCCGCGCACGGTCAACACCGGCCTGGGTGCCATGTTCATCCTGGCCGCGCTCGCGGTGGTGGGTGGCGACTCGCTGCAGGACTTCGCGATCGCCCTGCTCCTCGGCCTCGTGATCGGCACCTACTCCTCGGTCTTCACCGCGACCCCGCTGGTGACCTACCTCCAGCAGCGCTACCCCATGTCGCGGGCCGAGAAGGTCAAGCGGTCCGCTCGCGACCCCGAGGACTCCGGCGCCGTTATCTGATCGTCACGTGAGTCGCCCCGCGGCGGCGGCCCTGCCGCGGATGATGGGGGTGTGGACCACGGGGGACGATCGGTTCGGTACGCGCGCGCAGGGGTCGTGGCCGCGCTGCTGGTCGCCCTGACGACGGTCTGGCTGACCTCGACGGCGGAGGCGGGCGACGACGACCGCTGTGCGCGGTTCGCCGCGGGATCGGCCGAGCGCGCCGCCCTGGTCACCGGCTCCGGGGACGAGACCCTGGTCATCGGCGACTCGTGGTCGGCCGGCCTCGGCCTGGCCGACCCGGGCGACTCGTGGCCGACCCGGCTGCCCGGCCGGGTCCGGGTCGCCGGGTTCTCCGGGTCCGGATTCAGCCTCGACGCCAGCGACTGCGGTGACGTCTCCTTCGCCAGCCGCGCGCCCGCCGCGCTCACCCCGACGACCGGGCTGGTCGTCGTCGAGGGCGGCCTCAACGACCACGACCGGACCGACGCGGAGATCACGGCCGGCTTCACCCGGCTGGTCGAGGCGCTGCGCGGGCACCGGGTGGTGGTCGTCGGACCCGCCGCGGCCCCCTCCCGGGCGGACGCGGTACGCCGCGTCGACGGGCTGCTCGCCGGGCTGGCCGACGACGCCGGCTGGGAGTACGTGTCGGCGTACGACTGGCGGTTGGGGTACCTGTCCGACCAGCTCCACCTGACCCCGGAAGGACACCGTGCGTTCGGCGACCTGGTCGCCGCCGCTGTCACACCCGAGGCCTAGGCTGCTCCGGTGCCGCCGCCCACTGACCAGCCGACCCAGCCGTCCGCGAGGTGCTGGGCGCGGCCGTCGCGGCGCTCGGCGGGCAGCAGCGCGACGGCCAGATCGAGATGGCCGAGGCGGTGGCCGACGCCTTCGAGGAGGGCCGCCACCTGCTCGTCCAGGCCGGCACCGGCACCGGCAAGTCGCTGGCCTACCTGGTGCCGAGCCTGCTGAGCAAGGAGCGGGTCGTGGTCGCCACCGCGACCCTGGCGCTGCAGCACCAGCTGGTCGAGCGCGACATCCCGCGGCTGGTCGAGGCGGTCGGCGCGGCCAACCCCGACATCGACGCGTCCTACGCCGTGCTGAAGGGCCGCTCCAACTACGCCTGCCTCCACCGGATCCGGGCCGGCGTGCCCGACGACCAGGGCACCCTGGTCGAGGTGCCCGAGGGGTCGATGGGCAAGAAGGTGCTCGAGCTGCGGAGCTGGGCCGAGGAGCAGGCGAAGAGCGGCGGCAGCGGCGAGCGCGACGCCGCCCCGCGCCACACCGACCGGGAGTGGCGCCAGGTCAGCGTCGGCCACCGCGACTGCCTCGGCGCGAGCAAGTGCCCGTTCGGGCAGGAGTGCTTCGTCGAGGTCGCCCGCGAGGAGGCCCACCGCAGCCACCTGATCGTCACCAACCACTCGCTGCTCGCGATCGACGCGATCGAGGGCGTCCCGATGATCCCCGACTACGACGCCGTCGTGATCGACGAGGCCCACGAGCTGACCGCGCGGGTCACCCAGGCCGCCACCGACGAGCTGGCCGTCGCCGACGTCGACCGGGCCGCGCGCCGCTCGCAGCGTCACGTCGAGGGGTCGGAGGCCGACGACCTCGCCGACGCCGGCGACACCCTCGCGCAGGCCTTCGCCGAGCTCCAGCCGGGTCGCTTCGACGACGTGCCCGAGCTGCTGGCCGACGCGCTGGTGCTGGTCCGCGACGCGGCCCGGGCCTGCCTGTCGGCCTACCCCCGCGAGAGCGACGCGGCCGAGGGGGACGCCGGCCGGCAGCAGGCGAAGGGCTCGGTGCAGGAGATCTTCACCACCGCCGAGCGGATGGCGGCCCGCAGCGACGCCGACGTGCTGTGGCTCTCCGAGGGCAACCCGACCGGACCCAACCGGCAGCCGCGGCGGCTCCACGTCGCGCCGCTGCAGGTGTCGGGGCCGATGCGCGACAAGCTGCTGGCCGACAAGACGGTGGTGTTCACCAGCGCCACGCTGCGGCTCGGCGGCGACTTCGGCGTGGTCGCGTCGACGTTCGGGTTGCGGCCCGACGACTACGTCGGCCTCGACGTCGGCTCGCCCTTCGACTACGGCAAGCAGGCGATCCTCTACGTCGCCCGCCACCTGCCGCCGCCGGGCCGCGACGGGCTCGGCCAGGCGCAGCTCGACGAGATCGCGGAGCTGGTCGACGCCGCCGAGGGCCGCACCCTGGGGCTGTTCTCGAGCCGCCGGGCGGCCGAGGCCGCGGCGGAGGCGATCCGTGAGCGGCTGCCCCACCTGACGACGCTCGCCCAGGGCGAGGCGCAGCTGCCGGAGCTGGCGCGGCAGTTCGTCACCGACCCCCACACCATCCTGTTCGGCACGCTGAGCCTGTGGCAGGGGCTCGACGTCCCCGGCGACACCTGCCAGCTGGTGCTGATCGACCGGATCCCGTTCCCGCGGCCCGACGACCCGCTGATGTCGGCCCGCTCCCGCGCCGCCGACCGCGAGGGCCGCAACGGCTTCATGGAGGTCTCCGCGACCCACGCGGCGCTGCTGCTCGCACAGGGCTCCGGCCGGCTGATCCGCACCACCACCGACCGCGGCGTCGTCGCCGTGCTCGACCCGCGGCTGGCGACCGCGCGCTACGGCTCGTTCCTCAAGGCCAGCCTGCCGCCGATGTGGACCACCACCGACCCGGCGGTGGTCCGGCAGGCGCTGGCGCGGCTCGCCGCGCCCCCTCGCTGAGCAGCAGCTGGCCTCCGGCGTACGTCGCCATCACCAGCGACTCGGTCCACGGCGGGGCGTCGCGCAGCACGAAGCGCCGCGCGCCCAGCACCGAGTCGGACGCCATGAACAGCAGCGCCCCGGCCACCGTCAGCCGCCGGGACGACGCGGGCAGCGAGCGGTCGAGCTGGGTGGTCCCGGCGACCATGGCGGCGAGCAGGGCGGAGTAGCCGAGCACCACCCCGCCCAGCGCCCGGTCCTCGCGAGCGGCGGCGACGGCCACCACGGGAGCGGTCGTGGCCCAGAGTCGACCCACCGCCCGCGGCCCCGGTCGTCGGGTGGGGTCGCGGTGGCGCAGCGTCCCGGTGAGGTACGCCGCGTGGCCGGCCGCGAACGCCGCCGACCCGACCTTGAAGTGACCCGGCCCGTCGCCCATCAGCGCCACGTCACCGGCCCAGCCGGCGGCCTGCCCGGCCAAGGTGCTGGCCCGCAGCGGCGACCCGGCCGCGGCCCGGTCGGTGGCCAGCGAGCCGGCCAGCAGCGGCATCAGCAGCGGCTTGGTCAGCCGCCGCGCGCGGTGGGCGACCGGGCGGGTCGACCCGGCCAGCCAGGAGTCGAGGGCCGCCACGCCGGCGTACCCCGCGCGGAGCCGGGACGCGGTGGTCATGGCAGCCGGTTCTTGCCGTCGTACCCGCCCCGGGGGCCGCCGACGCCGAAGAACCGCGACAGCGTCGGGGCGACGTCGACGGTCTTGGCCTGCAGCGACGACGTCTCGCCCCGGGGGACGGCGGGGTGGCCGCCGCCGAGGAAGAACGGGATCGGCCGGGTGGTCGGGTGGCCGTGGTTGCCGGGGATCGGGTTGGACTCCGGGCTCTCGGCGAACCGGCGTCCGGCGCGGCAGTAGAGCACCACGTCGCCGGCCTCGGGGCCGAGCCGCAGGTAGCGGCGGGTCCGGTCGTGGGCGTGCAGCACGCCGTCGACGGTCATCGCCGCGGCCCGCATCCGCTTCACGGCCTTCTCCCGCTGGCCGTCCGGGCCGAGCCAGTAGAGCAGCTCGGCGCCGCCGTTCTCGGCGATGGCGACCTTGCCGGCGAGGAACTCGTCGGCCTCCAGCGCCGGACCGACGCTGACGAAGGCGTCCGGCGCCGACCAGTCCATCGAGTGGTCGGCGAGCACGAGCACCATCGAATGCTCCCACGCACCCGAGGTCTGCAGCTGGTCGACCAGCCGGGCGACCTGGGTGTCGGTCGAGGCCAGCGCCGTCTGCCGGGCCAGCCGGGCGTCGAGGGCGCCGGTGAAGTCGGTGTGGCCGACCCGGTCGACGTCACCGAGGTTGACGAAGACCAGGTTGGGGTCGTGGTCCTCGACCATCGACAGCGTCGCGTCCATGGTCGCCACGTCGGGAGCGTGGTCGGAGATCGGGATGTAGGCGGGGGGCACCCAGCGGTAGGTGGCCCGCTTGCCGAAGATGCCGACCAGGTACTCCTTGCTCAGCACCGTCGCGGTGGTGAAGCCGCCGCGGTTCAGCCGCTCGATCACGGTCTTCCGCCTCAGGTCGCGGGGCCGGTCGAGGGTGCGGGTCTCGCCCGAGCTCCCGGTCGTAGATGACGTTGGCCGGCACGCCGGTCTTGTCGGGCCGCAGCCCGCTCATCATCATCACGTGGTTGGGGATGGTCTCCATGATCGGCAGCGACCGGGCGCCGGGGTAGTTCAGGCCGCCGTCACGCAGCGCCGGCCAGGGTCGGCGTCAGCCCCGCGGAGATCTCCTCGGGCTTGCAGCCGTCGACCACCAGCACGTAGGCGCGCTTGCGGCCGCGCGGCTCGGCGGCGTACCCGCTCGGCGTCAGCGCGGTCGCGAAGACCGCGCCGGCACTCGTCGTGACCAGCGTGCGCCGGGTCAGGTGCGGGCTCATGCGCGTGCCTCCCAGGGGCGGTCGACCTGCTCGACGTGGCTGGTGCCGGAGCGGGTCTGCCACGAGGTCTCGTAGGTCGCCTCGGTGTCGCGGTCGGCCCGGTCACCGATGATGAACCAGTCCATCTGCGCACGCTCGGCGTTGAGGTCGAGCACGGAGAAGCCGTGGTCGTCGAAGTTGAGGTAGCGGATGTGCCGGTTGTTGGCCTTGATCCCCTCCTCGACCGCGGTGCTGGTCGCGCCGGACGGGTCGCCGGTGATGTCCTTGAGGTTGTTCGACGTCACCGAGCTGCAGACGAACTCGACGCCGGCGCTGACGCGGGCGGGGTTCTCGTAGACGTAGTCGCTGGCGTCCAGCGGCAGCTCGCAGGCCCAGCCGGAGTGGATGTCGCCGGTCACGAACAGCACGTCCTTGATGCCGTGGTTGCGGATGTGGCGCAGCACCCGGTCGCGGTCGGCGGTGTAGCCGTCCCACTGGTCGACGTTGTAGGGCGCGCCGTCCTCGGGCACCAGCCCGGTGACGTCGTTGATCGGCTGGATCAGGTCGTCGGGAACGGCGCCGAAGTTGACCGGCGCGATCATCACCGGGTTGCCGATCACCTTCCACTGCGGTCGGGTCCGCATCAGCGAGTCCCGCAGCCAGCGCAGCTGCTTCTTCCCGAGGATCGTGCGACCGCGGTCGCTGACCTCGCCGGTCGGGAACGGCGCCGGGGGAGCGGGGGTGAAGACCTGCTCGTCGCGGTAGGACCGCAGGTCCAGCATCGAGATCTCGGCCAGCTTGCCGAACGACAGCCGGCGGAACAGCCGGGTGCCGTCGCGCAGGTCGGCGGTGCCGTCCATCCGCAGCGGCATCCACTCGTCGAAGGCGCGGTGGGCGCGGGCCCTGCGCCGCTTGTAGTCGCCCTCGTCCGGCTGGTGGTTCTCCGCGCCGTCGCGCCACTGGTCGTTGGTGACCTCGTGGTCGTCCCAGGTGATGATCCACGGGTACTTCGCGTGCAGGTCCTGCAGGTCGGGGTCGGTCTTGTACTGCGCGTGCCGGCGCCGGTAGTCGGCGATCGACACCATCTCGCGGGGTGGGTCGTGCGGCCGGATGTCCTCGTTGGAGGAGCCGTAGCCGTACTGGCCGGGCGCGTACTCGTAGAGGTAGTCGCCGAGGTGCAGCACGGCGTGGAGGTCGTCGCGCTGCGCGAGGTGGCGGTAGACCGAGAACCAGCCGGCCTGCCAGTTGGCGCAGGAGACCACGCCGAACCGCAGGTGCTTCGGCGGTCGCGCGCCGGCCCGGGCGCGGTGCGGGCCCGGCCGACCCGGCTGCGCGACGCCGTCGTAGGAGAAGCGGTAGTGGTACCAGGTCGCCGGCTTGAGGCCGGTCACGTCGACCTTCACCGTGTGGTCGCGGCTCGGGCCGGTGCTGAACCCGCCCCGGCGTACGACGCGGCGGAACCCGCGGATCGGTGGCGACCTCCCACCGCACGGTGACGTTCGGACCCCGGCCGGAGCCGGGGGTCGCGGCCCGGGTCGGCGTGACCCGGGTCCAGATCACGACCGCGTGGGCGGTCGGGTCACCGGACGCGACGCCGTGGGCGAAGACCCGGTCGTCGGCCCGCGCCAGCGCGGGGGTGCGCGCCACGACGGGGAGCACGGCCGCGCCGGCGGCCCCGGTGGCCAGGACGGTACGGCGGGGGACGAGGGGGTTCATGCAACGGGTCCTTCTGCTTCGGTGACGACTCCCGAGCCGGCAGCGGCTGAACCACGAGGCCTCGTGGCGGACGCCGGTGTCGCGGTCAGTCTTGTCCTCGACGACGTAGTAGTCCATGTGTGCCCGCTCCTCGGTCACGTCGAGCACGGAGTAGCCGTGGTCGTCGAAGTTGACGTACTTGATGTGGCGGTTGCTGGCCTTGAGGCCCTCCTCGATGGCCAGCGTCGTGGTGCGCGGGGGAGCGCCGGTCTGGTCGTCGATGTTGTCGGAGGTGACCGAGGTGCAGACGAACTCCACGCCCGCCGTGCCGCCGAGCGGGTAGGCGCCCGGGTCGAGCGGCAGGTCGGCGGCCCACCCGGAGTGGATGTCGCCGGTGAGGAAGACGGTGTCGTTGACCCCTGCTCGGCGATGTGGGCGAAGCAGCTCGCGCCGGTCGGCGGTGTAGCCGTCCCACTGGTCGGTGTTGAACGGGACGCCGTCGGAGGGGTGCTCGCCGGTGACCTGGTCGATCAGGGCGACCGCGTCGGCGGGCAGCTGCGCCATCGAGAGCGGCGCGATCATCACCGAGTTGCCGATCAGCTTCCACTGGGCGGTGTCGCGGGCCACCGACTCCTTGAGCCAGCGCCATCTGCTGCTCGCCGGTGATCGTGCGGTCGGGGTCGTCGGCCTCGGCCTGGACCTGCGGCAGCGGGAACGGCGCCGCGGTGGAGACCATCCGGTCGCGGTAGGAGCGCAGGTCGAGCATCGAGATCTCGGCCAGGCTGCCCCAGCGACAGCCGCCGGAACAGCCGGGTGCCGTCGCGCAGGTCGGCGGTGCCGTCCAGCCGCACCGGCATCCACTCGTCGTACGCGCGGTGGGCGCGGGCCCGGCGCCGCAGGTAGTCGCCCTCGCCGGCCTGGTGGTTCTCCGCGCCGTCCTTCCAGGAGTCGTTGGTGACCTCGTGGTCGTCCCACGTGACGATGAACGGGTGCCGCGCGTGCAGGTCCTGCAGGTCGGGGTCGGCCTTGTGGAGCGCGTGGCGCTGCCGGTAGTCGGCCAGCGCTGAGGATCTCGTGGGCGGGCTCGTGCGCGGCGCACGCGTCCGTCGTGGGCGCCGCGACTCGTAGAAGTAGTCGCCGAGGTGGAGCACCGCGTCGAGGCCGTCGTGCGCGCGCGAGGTGGCGGTACGCCGCGAAGTAGCCGGCCTCGTAGTTGCGAGCAGGACACCACGCCCACCCGCAGCCGCCGCGGGTCCGAGCCGGCGCGCGGGGCGGTGCGCGTCCGCCCGGTCCGGCTGCGGGTCGCCGGCGTAGGTGAAGCGGTAGTGGTACCAGCGACCCGGCGCCAGCCCGGTCGACGTCGACCTTGACGGTGTGGTCGCGCGCCGGCCCGGTGCTCGAACGAGCCGGAGCGGACCACGTGGCGGAACGCCCGGTCGGTGGCGACCTCCCACCGGACGTCGACCCGCGGTCCCTTCCCGCTGCCCGGGGTGGCGGCGGCGGTGGGGGACACCCGGGTCCAGATCACGACCGAGGTCGGCTCCGGGTCACCCGAGGCGACGCCGTGCGCGAAGACCGGCCGGTCCGGCCCGGCCAGCGCGGGCGTGCGTGACGCGATGGGGACGAGGGCGGTGCCGGCGGCGCCGGTCGCCAGGAGGGTGCGGCGAGGAACGGTTGGGGTCACCCCCCGTCAACGACCGACCTTCCCTCGCGTGACGGCTCGGCGGCGGCCGTCGCCGGACGTTCACCGCGCGGACGACTGTTGGTCTCGTTGACGATCTCCCAGGCGGCGGCGACCACGATCCAGCCGGCGAACGCGTCGAGCAGCCAGTGGTTGCCGGTGCCGACGATCACGATCGTGGTGCCCGCGGCGTACGCCCAGGCCAGCCCGTGGGCCCAGCGGGCCCGCACCAGGCTGCGTACGACGAGCGCGACCCAGAGCGACCAGCCGGCGTGCAGCGACGGGAACGCCGCGAGCTGGTTGGTGAGCCCGCCGAGTCCGCGCGGGGCCGAGGCCTCGCCGTCCCACCAGCCGGAGCCGGCGTGGAGCTGGAGCACGTCGACGTAGCCGTCGAGCAGCCGCGGCGGGGCCATCGGCACCATCAGGTAGAGCACCAGGCCCAGGACGGTGGCGACCGCCAGTGCGGTGCGGGCCGGCAGGTAGTCGGCCGGACCGCGGCGGTAGAGCCACACCAGCACGGCCGCCGTGACGACGTAGTGGAGCGTGGCGTACCAGTAGCTGCCGATGAGTCCGAGCAGCGGCACGGTGACGAACCAGCCGTTGAGCAGCCGCTCGACGTCGAGCCAGAGGAGCTGCTCCAGGTCGAGCAGCTGCAGCGCCCGCGCGGCGGCCGGTGTGAAGGCGTCGTCGGCCACCAGGCGTGAGGCCGAGTAACCGACGTAGACCACCGCCAGCAGCACGAGTTCGCGAATCCCCCGATTCATGACCCCGAAGATACTGGGTATGCAGCCGCCTGTCCTCGGGTTTTGCCCGTAACCACCCCGGAGTCATCTCTGAGTGTGCACGACGCCGGCCTCGTAGGCCGCCACCACGGCCTGGACCCGGTCGCGGACCCCCAGCTTCATCAGTACCCGGGCCACGTGGGTCTTGACGGTGTGCTCGCTGACGACCAGGTCGGCTGCGATCTCGCCGTTGGACATGCCCGCGGGCCACCAGCCGGAGCACCTCGAGCTCGCGGGCCGTGAGCTCGTCGAGGCCGGCTGGCCGAGCCTGTCTCGCCCCATGCCGGGCGAACTCCTCGATCAGCCGACGGGTCACCGACGGCGCGAACAGGGACCCACCCTCCGCGACGACCCGGATCGCGGTCGTCAGCCGTTCCTCGCTCGCGTCCTTGAGCAGGAATCCACTGGCGCCGGCGCGGAGCGCGTCGTAGACGACCTCGTCGAGGTCGAAGGTGGTGAGCACGAGCACCCGGGGCGGGTCCGGCAGCGCGGTGACGGCACGGGTGGCCTCGATCCCGTCGAGCTGCGGCATTCTCACGTCCATCAGCACCACGTCGGGCGCGAGCTGCTCGCACAGCGTGACGGCGACCCGACCGTCGTCGGCCTCGCCGACCACGTCGATGTCGGGCTCGGTCGACAGGATCATCCGCAGCCCCGCCCGGACCAGTGGCTGGTCGTCGGCGAGCAGCACCCGGATCGGCCCGCTCATGCGTCCTCCAGGGCGTAGGGGAGCCGGGCCCGGACCTCGAACCCGCCGTCCCGGGGACCGGCCTCGACCTCACCGCCGACCACGGCCACTCGTTCCCGGATGCCGATCAGGCCGTGCCCGACACCGTCGCCCGCAGCCTTCGGGGGGCACCCGCCCCGGTCGTGCACCGAGACGGTCAGCGCGTCCTCGGCGTACTCGAGCCGGATCCGCGTCGGCGCAGACTCGGCGTGCTTGAGCACGTTGGTCAGGGCCTCCTGGACGATGCGGTACGCCGAGAGGTCGACGCCCGGTGGGACGACGACGTTCGCGCCGACGACCTCGACCTCCACCGGCAGCCCTGAGGCGCGCACCTGCTCCACCAGTGCGTCGAGGTGAAGCAGCGACGGCTGCGGTGCGTGGACGTCGTCGGGACGACCGTCCGGCTCGATGTCGCGCAGCACCGCGAGCAGCCGACGCATGTCCCCGAGAGCCGCGGTGTTGGTCTGCTCGATGGCGTCGAGCGCCGCGCGGGCGGCCCCGGGGTCGGTGTCGAGGGTGCGTCGGGCGCCCCGCGCCTGCAGCACGGTCACCGAGATCGCGTGCGAGACCACGTCGTGCAGCTCGCGGGCGATCCGGGAACGCTCCTCGGCCACGGCTCGCGCGGCCCGCTCCTCCTGCTCGAGACGCAGCCGCTCGTTCTCGTCGGTCAGCACGGTCTCCCGCTCACCGCGGAGTCGCAGGGTGAGCCCGGTCGCCCAGGGTGCCCCCACGAAGGCGATCACGAAGGCGAGATCGCCCACGTCTGCCTGGGCCAGGCCACCCTCGCTGTGGACGAAGTCGACCATGACGACGACCAGTGCGGCCGCGCCCAGCCACGCCTCGCGACCTCCGGCATGACGGCCCAGCGAGTAGAGGGCCACGACGAACGTGATGACGAGCGCCGCCGAGTCGTTGTCGAAGCCGGGGGCGACGCGGGTGACCAGCTCGAGGCCGGTCATGCACAGGACGAAGGCCGCGACCGGTTGCCGCCGACGTAGCACGAGGGGGAGGGTGAGGAGCAGTGCCGACGGGAGCGCTGCCGTGATGCCCTGCTCCCAGGCCAGGACCTCCGCGACGATGGCGAGCGCGAGGGCGCCGGCGAGCAACGCGTCGCCGTACCGCGTGAGAGCCCCGCGCAGGTCCATGTGATGACGGTAGGGCCGCAGGAGCGGTCGTGCGTCACTCTCAGGAATGACGTCGCGTCGCTCCCCGGGGCGGCGCGGGGTTCGCCTCCGGAGCGCGACGACGTCGGCCGGGTTTGCGGCGAAGACTCGACGCATCGATCCACCACCGAGAGGACTCGTCATGACCACCACCGTCAACAGCCCCACCACCACCGTGACTCCGGCCGTCGTCCGCGGCACCGGCGCAGCCCTGGGCCTGGTCGCGGCCACCCTGACCACCCTGTTCGCCCACGACTGGGCGGAGGTGATCTCGATGGTCGCCCTCATCGCCGTGGTGACCGGGGTCGTCTTCGGGTGGGCCGTGCCGCGCTCGCTCGCCGGTGACCGCCCCGGGCGCGCGGGCCTGGCCTACGCCGTCATCGCCGCGCTGCTCGTGCTGCCGGCGTTCTGGACCGGGCTGCCGTTCGTGCTCGGCGTCGCTGCCGTGATCCTGGGCAACGCCGGCCGGACCGCCCGGAGCGGAGCCGGCGCCAGCATCGCCGCCGTCGTACTCGGCGCGCTGACGTCGCTCTTCTACCTCTCCATCTACGTGATGGAGGGGATCGCCGGGAACACCGGCTTCCTGATCAGCTGAGCCGAGGGTCCTGCGTCGGGGTCACATCCGGCGCAGGACCGCGGTCACCTTGCCGAGGATCGTCGCGTGCGTGCCGTCGATCGGCTCGTAGGCGGCGTTGTGGGGGAGCAGCCAGACCTTGCCGTCCTTGCGCTGGAACGTCTTGACCGTGGCCTCGCCGTCGATCATGGCGGCCACGACGTCGCCGTTGTCGGCGGTGGGCTGCTGCCGGATCACGACGTAGTCGCCGTTGCAGATCGCCGCGTCGATCATCGAGTCGCCGGCGACCTCGAGCAGGAACAGCTGGCCGTCACCGACGAGCTGCTTGGGGAGCGGGAAGACGTCCTCGACCCGCTCCTCGGCCAGGATCGGGCCACCGGCCGCGATCCGACCCACCATGGGGACGTACGACGCCGCCGGCATGGTGTCGCCGATCCCGGTCTCGTCGACCGAGCTCTCCTCCGCCGTACCGAGGCTGCGCCGGGCCGCCATCACCTCCGGCAGGAACACCTCCAGCGCCCGCGGCCGGTTGGGGTCGCGCTTGAGGAAGCCCTTCTCCTCCAGCGTCTTGAGCTGGTGGGCGACGCTGCTGGAGCTGGTCAGCCCCACCGCCTCGCCGATCTCGCGCATGCTCGGCGGGTAGCCCCGCTTCTCGATCGCGTCCTTGATGGTCGCGAGCACCTTCTGCTGCCGCGCGGTGAGACCGGTCGCGTCGGGCGGACCGTCGGGCAGCTCGGAGACCGGCTTCGGAGGCTTCGGTGACATGGGAGAACTGTGTCACTCCGGGCCGCGATGTTCAAACATCTGTTCGAACTGCGTGTCGGGTCACTCGAGGCCGCGGAGCCGGAGCGCGGCCTGGGTGCGGTCGCGCACCTGCAGCTTGGCCAGCACGCTCGAGACGTGGTTCTGGACCGTCTTCAGGCTCAGCCCCAGCTCGCGGGCGATCTCGGGGTTGCTGCGGCCGCGCGCCACCAGCGCCACCACCTCCGACTCACGCGGGGTGAGGTCGCGCCCGGCCGGGCCGCGCTCGAGCAGCCGGGCCGCGACGCCGGGTCCGAACACGGCACCGCCGGCGGCGACGGTCCGGATCGCGGCGAGCACCTCGTCCTGGCCGGCCTCCTTGAGCACGTAGCCGCGGGCGCCGACGCGCAGCGCGGCCACCACGCTGGAGTCGTCGGCGACCATGGTCAGCACCAGGACCGCGGTCTCCGGTGCCGCGGCGACGATCCGGCGGGTGGCCTCCAGGCCGGGGGAGCGCGGCAGGTTGAGGTCCATCAGCACGACGTCGGGACGCAGCTCGAGGGTGCGGGACACCGCGGTGTCGCCGTCACCCGCCTCGCCCACCACGGTGACGTCCGGCACGGTCGCGAGCAGCCCGCTCAGGCCGGTGCGGAAGAGCGGGTGGTCGTCGACGACGAGGACGCTGATCATGTCGCCGCCTCCACCGCCAGCGGCAGCCGGACGGTCACCGTGGTGCCGCACTCGCGGCTCGCGACCTCCACCTGCCCGCCGATCTCCCACGCCCGCTCCCGCATGCTCGACATGCCGACGCCCCGGCCCTGCGTCGCGCCCCCGACCCCGTCGTCGGTGACCGCGATGACCAGCGCGTCGAGGGCCACCGAGCCGCTGACCCGGCAGGTCGTGGCCCGCGCGTGGCGGACCACGTTGGTCAGTGCCTCCTGGGTGACGCGGTACGCCGCGACCTCGACCGCGGCCGGCAGTGACGGCCGGTGGTCGGGCAGGTCGAGGTCCACGGTCAGCCCGGTGCCGTCGGCGAGCTGGAGGCCGAGCTCGGCGACCGCCCCGAACAGCCCGAGGTCGTCGATCGCCGGCGGTCGCAGCCCCTCGACGATGCGGCGCACCTCGGTCACGGTCTCCCGCAGCCCCTCCCGCAGCCGTGCGATCTGGGCGCCCGGGTCGTCGCCGGCGGCGAGCAGGTTCTGCACCGCGTCGACCTGGAACCCGAGCCCGGCCAGCGACGGGCCGAGCCCGTCGTGGAGGTCGTTGCGGAGCCGCCGCCGCTCCTGCTCGCGGCCGAGCACCAGCTCCTCCCGGGCGCGGTGGAGCGAGTCGACCAGCGCGGTGGTGTGGACGGCGCCGCCGATCTGGCGCGCCAGGTCCTCCAGCAGCGCCCGGTCGTCGGGTCGCAGCGGGCGCCCGGCCCAGAGCAGCGCGCCGACCTCCACGCCGTACGCCGTGAGCTGGAGCCGTTCGGTGGTGGCGGGACGGCTGCCGGCGACCGCCAGGGTGTGGCCGTCGCGTCGTGGATCTCCGCGTGGTCGAGGCCGAGACCGTCGACGAGCTCGGTGGTCAGCGACGCCAGCAGCGCCCGGCCGTCCGCGGCGTCGGCCAGCCGGCGACCGGTGTCGGCGAGCACCTCGGCGGGGGTGGACCAGCGGCCGTAGGTCAGCCGGGTCACGCCGCGCTGCAGCGAGTCGCGCAGCGGGCGCGAAGGCGACCGCGACCACGCCGGCCGCCGCCCACGGCAGCCACGGCGTGCCGCGGTCGCGGAGCATCACGCCGACGCCGCCGACGATCAGCGCGTAGAGCCCGGCCAGCACCGCCGAGAGGGCGAGGTAGGTCAGTGATCCGCGGGCGGCCCGCTGCACGTCGTACAGGCGCCGCTGGAACATCGCGACCCCGACCGCCACCGGGACCGGCAGCGCGACCAGCGCGAACATCCACGGCCGCGCCCACGGCGTCGCCACCACCGGCAGCACGACCAGCGGCAGCGCGAAGGCGACGCCGAAGACGAGCACCTGCTGCCTGACCAGCTCGCCTCCCGACGCGCCACTTCAGCACCAGCGCCCGGACCGCGACGACCAGCGCCACGAACGCCGCCGCGAGCGCGCCCAGCGCGAGCAGGTCGGCGACGAGCCGCCACGAGTCGGGCACGCCGAGCGGGTTGTCGGTGCCGGCCAGCCGGTCCTCGAGCGGGACCGGCGCGATGAGGGAGCCCAGCGTGAAGGCGCCGACGCAGCCGGCCACCAGCCACGCCGACCGGCGACCGGGTGACCGGCCGTCGGGGAAGACCAGCGGCAGCGCCAGGACCAGCAGCAGCCAGCCGAGGCCGCGGCCCGCGGAGCCGAGCACGCCGAGCAGCGCGTAGCCGGTCGTCGCCGGCCGGTCACGGCCAGCGCGATCAGGCCCTCGCCGAGCCCCCACGCGAGGCTGCCGGCCAGCATCAGCCGGCCGACCGCGTGTCCCGGCCGGGCGACCTCGACGGCCAGCCCGACGACGGCGTACGCCGCGACGACGAGCGCGATCGCCAGGTCGTCGGCCAGCGGGCGACCCGTGGCGGCCGCCGCCGCGACCACCGCACCGGTGATCGCGAGGGCGGCCGGCAGCGACGCCGCCGTCAGCCGGGTCGCACGCATCGCCTCACCTCGGGTCAAGAGTGCCCGACGGCGAGGTCACGCGGAGCGGATTCAGGCGCCTTGGCCGCGTCGTCACGGTGGCGCAGCATCAGCACGCCGACGCCGGCGTACCAGACGATGAACACCAGCTCCCCCCAGTCCTGCTGGCCGATCGCGGCCAGCGGCGGTGAGACCAGCAGCAGCGCCCCGGCGATCAGGCCGAAGCCGCCGAACCAGCGCGGGTGGGTCCGGTCGGCCAGGGCGCCGAGCGCGAAGCCGATCGTCGAGCCGCCGAGCAGCATCATCGAGAGGAAGTAGCTGAAGATGCGGACGTTGTTGAGGGCGAAGGCGACGTCGACGTCGAGGCCGTGCTGGGCGCCGTACATCGCTGCGGCCCCGGCCGGGAACCCGACCGCGAAGATCACGGCGACGTAGGCGAGACCGCAGAGCAGTCCGGTCTGGGCGGCCCAGGCGCCGGCCTCGCTGCGACGGCCGAGCACGCGGCCCAGGAAGACGAGGGTCGGAACCATCACCAGGAAGGCGGCGGAGGCGACCAGGCCGCCGGTGAAGGTCTGCACGAGGTCGCCCTCGACGTAGCGATCGGTGATGCCCTGGACGCCGTCGGCGAACAGGGGCCCCTGCTGCAGGGGGAGGCTGACGAGGACGAGGGCGACGTGGGTCAGGCAGAGCGCTCCGGCGAGCTGCCAGAGTCGACGGGGTACGGCGGTCATGGGGCCTCCTGGGATCGGTGGTGGTGCTCCGAGCCTCGGGGCAGCGGCGGCCTCGCGCCTCCGGCGGCTTCCCGGAGGGCCGGGAAGATCTCCCGGTCAGTCCATCAGCCGTAGTCCGGACCCCACACC
>CAWIKJ010000018.1:0-254467 GCA_963836745.1 uncultured Actinomycetota bacterium | reverse complement strand
GCTGTTGGTTGGCCACCAAGCGTGACAATCGTTCCGGCGCCAGTCGGGGTGCCCGGCGCACCCCTGCCCGGCGGCGTGACAACGAGGGCATGATCCCGGTGCTGGCGAGGGCGGTGCGCGAGGTCGACATCGCCATCGAGCGCAACCAGATGACCTCCCGGCACCGCGCCCGCTACCAGGCGTCCGCCCTGCTCGCCCGGCAGGAGCGGGCCCGGATCCAGGGCGACGACACGATCACCGAGGCGCAGCGCGACAACATGATGCGCCGCCTCGACGGGGTCGCGACCAACCTGGCGCGTACGGCGGCGCGTGAGCCGTCGCTGTTCTCACTCCTCCAGGAGGACGCCGAGATCACCGACGCCACCCGTCAGCTGCAGCGCGAGATGCAGCAGGACGCCGGGCAGGAGCCCGCGCCCGAGGAGGTGGCGACTCCCGACGAGGCCGCCGACGCACGTCCCGAGCGCAAGGCCCGACCTCAGTCCGTGGTGGCCGCCCAGCTCGCCAACCCGTTCCTCGTGCCCGACTACAGCGCCGCCAAGCCGAAGCCGAAGGGTCGGCTGGTCGGCTGGGAGCTGATCGGGCCCGTGCTCAACGCGTTCGAGCACCCCGCGCCCGGTGCCTCGGCCTGCATGGAGCTCCCCGACCCCCGCCCGCTCACGGGCGTCCCGGGCTCGCTGGACCTGATGGCCCACCAGGCCAAGCTGCTGTCCGCCGTTGCGGACGGGCACCGCACCTTCCTGCTCGCCGACGAGCCCGGCCTCGGCAAGACCGCGCAGGCGCTGCTCGCCGCGCAGATCGCCAACGCCTACCCGCTGCTCGCCGTCGTCCCCAACGTGGTCAAGACCAACTGGGCCCGCGAGGCCGAGCTGTGGACCCCCGGCCGCACCGTCTCGGTGATCCACGGCGACGGCGACAGCATCGACGGCTTCGCCGACATCGTGGTGGTCAACTACGAGGTGCTCGACCGGCACGTCGACTGGATCGGTGACCACGGCTTCCGCGGCATGGTCGTCGACGAGGCCCACTACATCAAGAACAAGAAGTCGCAGCGCTCCCAGCACGTCATCGAGGTCTCCGAGCGGATCCGCCGGCGGTCGGCGAGGCCGCTGCTGATGGCGCTGACGGGGACGCCGCTGATCAACGACATCGACGACTTCCGCGCGATCTGGCAGTTCCTCGGCTGGATCGAGGAGCGCAAGCCCGGCGACGACCTGATGGCGGCGCTCGAGGACACCGGCTTCACCCCCGCCGACCACGCCTTCTACCCGGACGCACGCCAGGCCGTGATCGACCTCGGCATCGTCCGCCGCCGCAAGATCGACGTGGCCGCCGACATCCCGGCCCGCCGCGTCGCCGACCTCCCGGTCGAGCTCGAGGGCGCCGTCGGCCGCTCCATCGCCGAGGCCGAGCGCCAGCTCGCCCAGCGGCTGGTCGGTCGCTACCGGGCCGCGCTCGAGCACCGTCGTACGACGTCCGACACCGTCGGTGAGGACGGCATCGACCACGAGCTCGTCCACCGCGTCGCCGAGCGTGAGGTGGCCGAGGGCTCGGGTGAGAACACAGAAGGCGACAACGTGTTCACGATGGTGCGCAAGATCGGGCAGGCCAAGACCGAGCTCGCCGCGGACTACGCCGCCCAGCTCGCCCGCAGCGCCGGCAAGGTCGTGTTCTTCGCCAAGCACCTCGACGTGATGGACGCCGCCGAGGCGGTCTTCGCCAAGCGCGACATCCGCCACGCCTCGATCCGCGGCGGCCAGGCCACCAAGGTCCGGCAGGAGGCGATCGACGCCTTCGTCAACGACCCGGAGGTCAAGATCATCGTCTGCTCGCTGACCGCGGCCGGCGTCGGCATCAACCTCCAGGTCGCCTCGAACGTCGTCCTCGCCGAGCTCTCCTGGACGAACGCCGAGCAGACCCAGGCGATCGACCGGGTCCACCGCATCGGCCAGACCGAGCCGGTCACCGCCTGGCGCATCATCGCCGCGCAGACCATCGACGCCAAGATCGCCGAGCTGATCGACGCCAAGGCCGGCCTCGCCGCCCGTGCCCTCGACGGCGCCGACGAGGACACCGACACCGTCGACGTGCAGGTCGAGACCCTGGTCGCGATCCTCACCGAGGCGCTGGAGTCAGAGGCCGGCGTCGACCTGACGCGTCACACCGTCCTCGGGGGGCCCTCCAGGCAGCGGTATCGCAGCAGCATCGCTCCTCCGGGGTACGACCTCGGCGGCTCGACCAGCTCGAACCGGGTGGGGGCGGTGCCCTGGGGAAACAGCTTCTTGCCCTGCCCGATCACCACCGGACACACCCACAGGTTGACCTGGTCGACCAGCGCCTCGCGGAACAGGGTCTGCAGCAGGTTCGCGCTGCCCCACGTGTGGATCTGCTCGTGCCGCTCACGCAGCTCACGGACCTCGGCGGCCGCATCGGCCAGCTGGGTGCTGGTGTCCCAGGACAGCTCCGGCGTGCCGCGGGACGCGACGTACTTGGGAACCCGGTCGAAGGCACGCCCTATCTCGTCGGTCTTGCCCGGCCAGTAGGCGCGGAAGATGTCGTAGGTCGTGCGACCCAGCAGCAGCGCGTCGGACGCCTGCACGTCCGCGGTGATCTGTGCGCCGGACTCCGCGTCCCCGTACGGGCGCTCCCAGCCGGCGTACTCGAAGTCGCCATCCTGCTCGTTGGGGCCACCGTTGGCCTGAATCACGCCGTCGAGCGTGATGTTCATGTTGACGTGCAGCTCACCCATCGCCGTCTCCTCATCATCTTGTCGCCTCCGAAGGTTCGCTCCTCACTCCGCCGGGTCGGCCGCGACCGCCGCGTCGGCGGGGATGTCCTCCTTGTGTGCGGTGATGAACACGATCGACACGATCAGCGCACCCGCAAACATGACGGCACCCCAGAAGAACGCCACGTGGTAGCCGTGGATGAACGCGAGCGGGAGGATCTGTCCCGCCTGGTCGGGGCTGCTCGGCGGGTTGTCGGTGAAGTACGCCGTGACCGCGCCGGCGAACAGCGTGTTCAGCAGCGCGGTGCCGAGGGATCCGCCGATCTGCTGAGACGTGTTGAGCACGGCCGAAGCGACGCCCGCGTCGTGGCTGCCGACGCCGACGAGCGACGTGCTGGCCGCCGGGATGAACACGCCGGCCAGGCCCACGGACATGATCACCATGGAGGGGAACACCAGCACCCAGTACGAGGACTCCTGGTCGATCTGGGTCAGCAGCAGCATGCCCACGACGGCCATCACGAGCCCGGGCACCATCAGCATCCTCGGCCCGACCCGGGGCAGCAGGTGGGACACGAAACCGGCCGCGAAGATGATGCCGAGGCTGAACGGAAGGAACGCGAAGCCGGCCTTGAGAGGCGTGTAGCCGAGGTTGACCTGGAAGTAGTAGGTCAGGAACAGGAACATGGCGAACAGTCCGGCGCCCAGGAGCAGGAACACCAGGAACGACCCGCCGCGGTTGCGGTCGAGCACGACGCGCAGCGGCAGCATCGGGTTGCGGGCCCGGCGCTCCCAGAGCACGAACGCGACGAGCAGCAGCACCCCGACGCCCAGGAACGTCAGCGTGCTCGGGTGTCCCCAGCCCTGCACGGCAAGTGATTCGGGGTCGTCGGGGTTCGACGCCCGGGCGGCCTCGGTGAACCCGTAGACCAGCGAGAACAGGCCGACCGTGGCCAGCAGGACGCCCGGTACGTCGTAACGGGTGTCGCCGTGAGCCTTGCTCTCGTGGACGAGCGGGATCGCCGCCGCTGCCACGATCAGGGCCACCGGCACGTTGACCCCGAGGCACCAGCGCCAGGAGGCGTACTCGGTGAGCAGGCCGCCGACGATCAGGCCGATCGCGGCACCGCCACCGGCGAGAGCGCCGAACACGCCGAACGCCTTCGCGCGCTCCTTCGGTTCGGTGAACGTGACCGTCACGATGGACAAGGCGGCGGGCGCCATCAGGGCCGCGAAGGCACCCTGGAGTGCACGTGCCGCGAACAGGAGCTCCTGGTTGGGCGCAAGACCGCCGATCGCGGAGGCGCCGGCGAACCCGATCAGACCGATGATGAAGGTGCGCTTGCGGCCGGTGTAGTCGGCGATCCGCCCACCCAGCAGCAGCAGCGCGCCGAAGGCCAGGGTGTAGGCCGTGACCATCCACTGCCGGTCGGCGTTGCTGATGCCGAGGTCGGCCTGGGCCGACGGGAGCGCGATGTTCACGATCGACGCGTCGAGGATGATCATGAGCTGCGCGGCCGCGAGGACGACCAGCGCCCACCATCGGCGCGGGTCGGGCTCGGTCGTGTCCGACGGGGCGTCGGCAGAGGTGCGTTCGGGTTCGCTCATGATGGCTCCTCGGGTCGTGGTCGGCCTCCCGAGATCCCTTGTGAACACCAAACCACGGAGCACCGACAGAATTCCCGAAGCCCGGACCGGTGCGGGTGAGCGCTGCGTGCGTGCGGCCGGAGGGGACGCTCGTCAGATGGTGCTGGGGTCTGCTGGCGACGCCGGGAACGTCCGCCGCGCCGTCCGACGGACCCTCGCCGACCGCCCCTCGCGCTGGCGTCAGGACAGCGTCAGCGGCGCAGCGGACACGAACCACGCCAGCGCCGCGCAGTGCGCGACCACCGTGAACCAGAAGATGGTGCGGAACGGCTGCTTGGTCGTCTTGTGCCGGAGCACGTGTCGCGCAACCAGTGCGCCGGGCCACCCACCGATCAACCCGACCGTGTGCAGGGTTGCTTCCGAGATCCGCCACCTGCCCTCCTCGGCCGCGATCTTGTCGAGTCCGTAGAGCAGGAACGCGATGCCGCTCACGAAGCCGTAGCCGAGCGCCAGCCACGCCGGCACCTCCCCCAGCACCGCGAGCCCCGCCAGCACCGCGAAGAACAGCGCACGCCAGGGCGAGCGCCAGGAGTACGTCGGCGCGACTCCTCCCGCTAGTAGGGGCACGCCCGACGTACTGCACCTCGGCCGCGCGCGGCCGGTTTCGCTCGTCCCGCGCCGCGGCGTACGTGACGGACGATCCGGCTCTCGGCCGGCCGCCACGCGGGAACGCGCTGATGTGCGCGAAGACCCGCGGCCCTCCCCCATCCGGCGTGATGAAGCCGAAGCCGCGGTCGTCGTTCCAGTCCGCCAGCACACCCACCTGTCGCTCCGCCACGCGCCCATGATGGCCGATGCAGGCCCGGGGGTTTCGAGGCTCGCTGCGCTCGCACCTCAACCACCGGACACCGTGCCCGGTGGTTGAGGTGCGAAGGCGTGCAACGCCTGAGCCTCGAAACCCCCGGGCTCAGGTCTCGCCGAACAACCGCACGATCGCCTGACCGGACTCCTCGGTCGAGGCGGTGCCGCCGAGGTCGCGGGTGCGGGTGGCGGGGTCGGCGAGGGACGCCTCCATCGCGCGCGCAGCACGTGCGCGGCCGGCCTCGGCGTGGCCGAGGTGGTCGAGCATCATCGCGGCCGACCAGACCGCGGCTACCGGGTTGGCGACACCCTGCCCGGCGATGTCCGGCGCCGAGCCGTGGACCGGTTCGAACATCGACGGGTGCTCGCGGGTCGGGTCGAGGTTGGCCGACGGCGCGACGCCCAGCGACCCGGACACGGCGGCGGTGAGGTCGGAGAGGATGTCGCCGAACAGGTTGCTCGCCACGATCACGTCGAGGCTGCCCGGGGTCGGAGACGACCCGCGCCGCCAGCGCGTCGATGTGCACCTGGTCCCACTCGACGTCGGCGTAGTCCTCCGCGACCTCGCGCACCACCTCGTCCCAGAACGGCATGGTGTGCACGATCCCGTTCGACTTCGTCGCCGAGGTGAGGTGACCGCCGCGCTCGCGGGCGAGCTCGAAGGCGTAGCGCACGATCCGGGTCACGCCGGCCTTCGTGAACACCGCCTCCTGCACGGCCATCTCGTCGTCGAAGCCGCGGTTGAGGCGGCCGCCGATCTCGCTGTACTCGCCCTCCACGTTCTCCCGCACGACGACCAGGTCCATCTCGGTCCGCCCCCCGCACCGGGCGAGTCGACACCCGGCAGCGCCCGGGCCGGCCGGACGTTGGCGAACTGCCGGAACGCCCGCCGGATGGGGATCAGCAACCCCCACAGCGACACGTGGTCGGGCACGCCCGGCCACCCGACCGCCCCGAGCAGCACGGCGTCGTACGACCGCAGCGTGTCGATCGCGTCGTCCGGCATCATCGCGCCGGTCTCGGCGTACCGCTGGCACGACCAGTCGAAGTCGTCGTACACCAGGGAGAGGTCGTACGCCGACGCGGCGGCGTCGAGGACCGAGCGGGCGACCGCGATCACGTCGTGGCCGATCCCGTCGCCGGGGACGACCGCGATCCGCTGGGCGGCCCGCCATCAGAGGAGGATCGGGATCAGCAGCGGCAGGAACAGCAGGATCAGGATCGCGCCGATGATGTCGAAGCTGATTCCCGACCTGATCATCTTCGTGATCGGCACCGCGCCGGAGCCGTAGACGATGGCGTTCTGCGGCGTCGAGACCGGCAGCATGAAGCCGAACGACGCCGCGAACGTCGCCGCCAGCGCGGGTGTCAGTGGATCGACCCCGGCAGCGTCCGCCAACGGCAGGATGATCGGTACGACGACCGCCGCAGACGCGGTGTTGGAGGTGGTCTCCGACACCGCGATGGCGAGCACCACCGCGAAGATCGTGATGGCGACACCGCTGGTGATGCCGAGCGCGTTGTAGCTGCCCTGGCCGATGGTCTCGGCCAGGCCGCTGTCCTGCAGCAACGATCCGAAGATGACGCCGGTGCCGAACAGCACGATGGTGCCCCAGTCGATCTTCGCCGCATCGCCCCAGGTCAGGGTGAACTCGCGGCTCTCCCAGTCGGTCGGGAGCAGGAACAGCAGGGAGGCGCCCAGGATCGCGACCACGCCCTCGTCGAGCCGGGTCGAGACCGTCGTGTAGATCTCGGACTCGGCGCCGGCGACCAGCGCCACGATGCCGGGGAGGATCCACAGCGCCACGGTGATGCTGAAGGCGACCAGCGTGTTCTTCTCGGCGCGGGAGAGCGCGCCCATCCGCTCCCGCTCGGCGTGCACGTAGTCCTCGACGCCGGTCAGCCGCCGGATCTCGGGCTTGTTGAGCAGTCATCAGGATCAGCACCAGCGCGACGAACATCAGCGCGCAGACCGGGAACGCGAGTCCCATCCACTGCGCGAACGGGATCGCCTCGCCCGTCGCCTGCTCGATCAGCTCGCGGCCGATCAGGTTGGGCGGGCTGCCGACCGGCGTCAGCAGGCCGCCGACGCTGGCGCCGTAGGCGAGCATCAGCATCAGCGCGAAGCCGACCCGCAGCCGGGTCGGGTCGAACCCGTCCGTGCCCTCGCCGCTCTCGATCCGCTGCTCCTGGATCAGGTTGGCGATGACGGCGAGGATGCCGAGCGCGGTCGGCAGCAGCATCGCGACCGTCGCCGTGTTGGAGACGAACGCCGACAGCGCACAGGTGATCAGGCCGAACGCGATGATCACGCGCATCGTGCTCTGGCCGACTCCCGGGATGGCCAGGATCCGGAACGCGAAGCGTCTCGCGAGACCGTGCTTCAGCATCGACTGCGCCAGGATGAAGGCGCCGATGAACGTGAAGATCGTGCCGGAGCCGAACGGCGCCAGCACCGCGTCGGCCCCGTCCTCGCCGCCCACGCCCAGCAGGATCAGGACCGAGGCCCCGAGCATGCCGGACACGGGGATCGGGATCGGCTCGGTGATCCACGCGATGATCACGCCCCCGAGCACCGCCGCGACGGTGTGCTGCTCCTGCGGGATGTCGAGCGGCAGCAGGAAGATGATGACCGTCGTCAGGGGTGCCAGCACGAAGCCGGCCGTACGGCGCCTCAGCTCGAAGCGCTCCTCGCGCTCCGACAGCTGTTGCTCCGCCACACCCTTGTACGTCGTCCCGCCGAGCAGCGCCTGCTCGACGTCGACCCGCTGGTCAGCGCCGCGGTTTGCTGGGTTCTTGCTCGTTCCCGTCGTGGACATCTCGCCTCCGAGTCGGTTGTCCCCGCACCAGCACCGTGCCACATCTCACTTTCGCTCGCCTCACCCCTTGGTCGGTGAGACCAAGGCGCGGCCCGGTGTGCCCGAGAAGCAGGCAGCGGAAAACGGATCTCAGCGCTTCACTTGCGGCGGAAATGATGTGGCGTCGGTAGGCGCGCAGGTGTCGGAGGGTGCGCGACATCCATCGGGTGGGCGACACTCATCAGGTGTTTTCTGATGACTTCGCGCACCAGTACGTCTGACACTACACCTCGCGAGAGGTCTTGCTCGCCCATATCCTGCCGTCGCTCCGGCTTCGGATGTCCCGCTCCCGGAACGTCAACGCTCCTCCAGAGAGTCGCGAATCGTATTGCACCTTGATGGTCCCGGTCCACCCCACGGGCGACGCCTGGGACGTCGTCCCCATCAGCGGCAGGTTCACAGACCACATGAAGTCCAACGCCAAGTTGCTATGCGTCACGCAAGACGACCCGGCGTTGAGCGGCAATCGAAGCAACCACATGTATGGGCGCGCATACGCACATCCAAGTCTGCGGGATCTCTACGGCGGCCAACACGGTGGCGTTTGCCTGATGCTGGACGTCGTCGAACTTCACCGATCAGCGACCCTTGTCGCCGCGAGCCGGGGCGAGCTGTACGCAGCCGTTGCTTACGCGCATCAGCCTCACAGCCAGTCCGGTGCGTACACACTCCGGCGGACGGCTCTGAAAGCGAGGTGAGACTTCGGTGTATCTCTAGCATCAGCGCACTCATCGCGACGCGCTCTACCTTGCTCGAAGTCGAGCGACTGGGCAGTCCGAGTCTGAGTACCGCTGGGTCCTCTTGGACGGAACTGTCGACGACGTCTATGTAGATATCAGTACTTGCCTGCGCGCGGTCATCTTCGGGGAGGACTTTCCTGCGTCAGCCGCGACATGGTCGCCGGGGTGCTGGGCCCACGCGATGTCACACTCGGCCGCATCAAGTACAGGAACAGACACCCTAGCGTGCTACCCCACGGCTCATCCGGTGGGGATACTGATTCCGTCGATGAGAGGCCCGGCCAGGCGGCACATCCTGCAGCAGGACCACCTCGCCTGCCGCGATGAGCCGTTGTACCGGTGACCCGTCGTCCAGGAATGCGATAACGAACGCGTTCATCGTTAGCTCCTAGTCGGACTGGCGCGGGGACCCAGGCCACATTGGATCACCTGGCTGATCTGTCGCTGTCACCCAGCTCGGAGCCTCATGGGCCACCGAGCGAGCGGGGCTTGACCCATCTCGGTGAAATGTGACGTCCGGCCCAAAGGTCCCGAGACCGCGCAATCTGCTGCCGTCGTACGAGGCCATCGGCACAATCGGCGCCGGATTCCCGGACCCGCCGGACAGATCAGGAACGAGGATCCGTGACCATGTCCAGCCCGCGCCGGTGGGTCGCCGCCGTCGTCTGCTTCGCAGCACCCCTCACCGCCGTCCTCGCTCCGGCACACGCCGGCGCGACCGAGGAGCCGCAGGCGCTCCCCCTCACGGTGAGCGACCCCGGGAACACCGGGACCACCCTCGACGGCGACGTGAAGCCGATCCCCGAGAAGTTCGTGACCGCCACGGACGTCGAGGAGGTGGACCTCGCGGTCCAGATGCTCGCGCCGGCCAAGGACAAGGACGCAGTCAAGACCCTCGTCGTCACCTACCGCATGGGTGATGTGCTCCCGGCCGATACCAAGCAGCTGATGGACGAGTACGTCGCGATCTACCTCCACATCCCCGGGGACGACGACGCGTACGACTACAACATGTTCCGGACCACGATCCTGTCGCCCAAGCGGGTGGGATTCTTCGACGGTCCTGGATTCGGGGAGGGCACGAAGTGCGGCACCGCGCGCACCAACGTCAAGACCGATGTCATCCGGCAGTTCATTCCGATGCACAAGTGCGTGGGTGCCAGCTGGAGTGACGACGCCATCGTCTACTCCGGACTCCAGCTCGAGCCCGGGTCGCAGGACCCGTCGGGCTACCGCCTCGCGTGGAACGACATGTTCCACACCGGCCCGTTGAGCTACGACCTCCCGTGAGCTTTGTTGGACCACTTTCCGTCCACAGTTTCGGGGCTTGATTCCCTGTCCACAGGCGGGATTCGGGTGTCGGTGGCCGGTGGTTGAGTGAGGCCATGACAGCGCAGGTCGACGACTCCAGGCACCCGGTGGTGGCCAGTGTCGTGAGCCTGCGCGCTTCGCTGTCGTCGTTGGCGGGGTCGCCGGTCTGGGGGCTGTCGACGGCCGAGACCGAGGCTGCGCTGCTCGAGGTCACCGCCCTCGCCACCCAGGTCGCGCAGCTCCAGCTGCGCCTGCTCCACCACGCCGAGCGGGTCGACGTCGGGGCGGGCGTGGGCGCGACGTCGGCGGCCAACTGGGTGGCCCACGCGACCCGTACGACGCGGCCGGCGATGCATCGCGCTGCGCGGCTCGCGTCGAGCCTGGATGACGGTCACGCCGTGGTCGATGCCGCGCTCGCCGACGCCGCGATCAACGTCGAGCAGGCGGACGGTGATCGTCTACTGCGGTGGACGACCTTCCCGACGATCTGTCGACCCGGACATCGTGGAGCAGGCCGAGGCGTTCCTGCTCCGCGAGGCCGCCGACCACGACGCGCGCGCCCTGCGGATCCTGGGCCGCCGGCTGCTGGAGGTCCTCGACCCCGACGCCGCCGACGCCGAGGAAGCCCGCCGCCTCGCCGCCGAAGAAGCCGCCGCCCGGGCCGCGGCGTCGTTCACGATGTCCGACGACGGCCACGGCAAGTGCCACGGCCGGTTCACCATCCCCTCCCTGCACGGCTCGATCCTCCGCAAGCACCTCCTCGCCCTCGCCGCACCCGCTCGTCACCCCGACCGGCCACCCCAGACCCCCACCAAGCACCGGCTCGGCGAGGCGTTCATGGAGTACCTCGAGACCCGTCCCGACGTCGACCGTCCCGAACGCCGGCGGCTGCGCCGCCACCGTGGTCGTCACCCTGACCCTGGAGACGCTGATGGGCGGCCTCCAGGCCGCCGGCCTCTGCGACGGCACCCGCATCAGCGCCGGCGAGGCCCGCCGCCTGGCCTGCACCGCCGGCATCATCCCCGTCGTCCTCGGCGGCGCCTCCGAGCCCCTCGACGTCGGCCGCAAGCGTCGCTTCCACACCAGGGCCCAGCGGATCGCGATGGGCCGTCCGCGACGGCGGCTGCACCGCCGTCGGCTGCGACCGACCACCCGGCATGTGCCACGCCCACCACGACACCCCCTGGAGCAAGGGCGGCACCACCGACGTCACGACCGGCCGCCTCCTCTGCCCCCGCCACCACACCCTCGCCCACGACCACCGCTACCAGCTCAAGGCCGGCCCGAACGGCAAGGTCACCTTCAGCCGGCGGACGTGAGTGGGAACATCACGGCGAGCGAAGCCTGGATCTCGACATGTCGGGTGAGAAAGGCCCGCTCGTCGAGGCGGCGCTGGCGGAGCCAGGTGGTGACCTCGTGGCGCCCCTTGCTCGCGTTGCAGGAGCCACAGGCGGGCACGACGTTGGTGAGGGTGTACCGGCCGCCGCGGGCGATCGGCAGCACGCAGTCCCGCTGCAGCGGCACGTCCGTCGCACCGCAGTAGGCGCACCCGCCCCACGCCCGGGCGAGGGCCTGCCACTCTGCGGGAGCCAGGTCGTTGACGCGGCTCGCGACCCGACGCGTGCGGCGGCGAGCGACGCGCGCCCGGCGAGTGTTCCTGACGGCCACGGCGCGAGCGTACGGCGGCCGTCGTGCCGTCCGGCGGACCCTCGCCGCCCGCGCCTCACACCGACGTCAGGACAGTGTCAGCGGCGCAGCGGACACGAACCACGCAAGTGCCCCACAGTGCGCGACCACGGTGAACCAGAAGAGGGTGCGGAACGGCTGCTTGGTCGTCTTGTGCCGGAAGACGTGCCGCGCGACCAGTGCCCCGGGCCAGCCACCCACCAGTGCGATGAAGAGCAGGGTGGACTCCGGGGTGCGCCATCGGCCTTGCTCGGCTGCGGACTTGTCGGCGCCGTACATCCCGAACGCCGCGGCGCTGACCAGGCCGTAGCCGACCACCAGCCACCCCGGCACCTCGCCCAGCATCATGAGGCCTCCCACGACGGCGAAGAACAACGCTGCGGTGCCGAGCGCCGGGAGCAGCTCGCTGGCTCCTGTCGTCGTGGGCCGGGCGGGCACCAGGTACTGCACCGCCGAGGCGCGCAGCCGGTTGCGCTCGTCCCGAGCCACGGCGTACGAGACGGCACAACCCTGGTCAGGTCGCCGGCGACGCGGGAACGCGCTGACGTGCACGAACACCTGCGATCCCCCAGCCGCCGGCGTGATGAAGCCGAAGCCCCGGTCGTCGTTCCAGCTCGCGAGGACGCCCTCGTGGCGCCCGACGCTCCCAGACTGAAGCCACGTGATCCTCCTTGGTTCGGACGCCCGTACGGGAGGATGGAACCATGCCGCGAGTGACCCTGCGCGAGATCACTCCGGCCAACCGGGCCGCGGTGGAGTCGCTGCACGTGTCCGCCGAGCAGGAGGCGTACGTCGACGGGGTGACCAGGTCGTTGGCCGAGGCGGCCGCCACGCCCGCGTCGCGGCCCTGGTGCCGGGCCGTCTACGCCGGCGAGGACCCGGTCGGCTTCGTGATGGTCGCGGACGACGTGCCGTCGGGCGATGCCGTCATCCCGTGGCGCTACTACCTGTGGCGGATGCTCATCGACGAGCGCCACCAGGGACGGGGCCATGGCCGGGCCGCGCTCGACCTGGTCGTCGCCTACCTGCGCACCAGGCCCGGGGCGGAAGCCCTGATGACCAGCGTGGTGCCGGGCCCCGCATCACCGCTCGGGTTCTACCTGCGCTACGGCTTCGAGCCGACCGGCGAGTGGTTCGACCACGAGCAGGTGATCCGTCTCGGGCTCCACCGCTGACGTCGAACGGGCTACGCGTCGTCGTTGAGGCGCAGCGTCTGCAGCCGACGCCCGGCGTACGCGGTGGCGCCGACCGTGACGACCAGCAGCAGCACCAGGCCGGTGCCGAAGTCGACGGCGGAGCTGGCGCCCGGGAAGTAGACCTGCTCGGTCACCGCCAGCGACCACTGCTGGATGGAGAGGGTCTGGGCGCCGGGGACGATGCCACCGATCAGGGACTCCCAGATCAGGGCATAGATCAGGCCGACCACGACCGCGTTCTTGGTGATCACCGACAGGCAGAGGAAGACGGCGGCGTAGGCGAGGCCGGCGACGAAGGCGCCGACCGCGTACGACCCCGCGACCCCGCTCAACGAGCCGGTCATGATCAGCCCGGCGACCGCGATCGGGACCACCCCGAAGGCCACGATCACGCCGACCGCGACCGCGAGCTTGGTGATCACGATGGAGTAGCGGTTGAGGGGCTTGGCGAGCAGGTAGACGATCGAGCCCTCGTCGATCTCGGGCCCGATCGAGCCGGTGCCGGCGATGAGGCCGAGCAGCGGCATCATGATCGCGATCCCGAACGCGGCGAGCAGGCCGCGCGGCCGTGTCCTCGTCGGTCCCCGCGAGCGCACGCACCAGCACGGACAGCGCGAGCAGGGCCAGCGGCAGCAGCGTCAGCACGATCGTGCGGCGGCGTCCGAGCAGGCTGCGGGCGGTGAGCTGGGCGACGGTCGCGTTCATCGGATCATCCAGTCATCGGGTCACCAGGTAGGAGAAGACGCTCTCGAGGGACTCGTCGGCGGGATGGACCTCGAGCAGCCGGATGCCGTGGCGCGAGGCGAGGCGGGGCAACGCGTGGGTGAACGCCGCGAAGTCGGTCGCCTCCACCCGGACCACGCTGCCGCCGGAGCCGTCGGCGACCAGCTCGACCGCCGACGTGCTCACGTCCGCGATGACCGCCGCCGCGAGGGCCCGGTCGTCGTCGGAGCGGATCGTGTACTGGTGCGGCCGTTGCGTCATCAGCCGGCGGATCTCGCGGAAGTCGCCGGACGCGGCGTGCCGGCCGGCGACCATGACCTCGATCCGGGCCGCGATCTGCTCGACCTCCTCGAGGATGTGGGAGCTGAAGAGGATCGTCCGCCCCTCGTCGCCGAGCCGGTGCAGGAGGTCCATCAGGTGCAGCCGCTGCCGCGGGTCCATGCCGTTGAACGGCTCGTCGAGGAGCAGTACGGCGGGGTCGTGGACCAGCGCGGTCGCCATCTTGATCCGCTGCTTCATGCCCTTGGAGTAGGTGCGGATGTCGCGATCCTGCGCGTCGGCCATCTCGACCGTGGCGATCGCCCGCCTGGCGGCCGACTCGGGGTCGGCCAGCTGGTGCAGCCGGGCGTTGGCCAGCACGAACGCTCCAGCCGCTGACCGCGTCGTACATCTCCTCGCGCTCGGGCACCAGCCCGATCTCGCGGTAGATCTCGGGGTCGCGGTGGACCGGCCGGCCGTCGAGCGTCACGCTGCCCGCCGACGGCGCCAGGAACCCCGACATCATGTGGATCAGCGTCGACTTGCCGGCGCCGTTGGGGCCGAGCAGCCCGGTCACGCCCGGGCCGAGCCGCATCGTCACGTCGTTGACCGCGACCACGTTGCCGAACCAGCGCGAGACCTGGTCGAGGGTGAAGGTGCTCATGCCGATCGCCTTCCGGAAGCGGCCGAGCAACCCGACGTAGCAGGCGAGCACGAGCAGCACGACCAGCACGCAGAACACCGCGGAGGCGACCGCGTCGACCGGCCCGTGGGCCATGATCGACTCCGCACCGAGCGGCCCGGCCATGACGCCGTCGACCATCGTGAACGGTGAGATCAGCCCGGCATAGCCGGCGGCGGCATCGGTGCCGAACTCCTCGGACAGCGCCCGCACCGTCACCTGGATGCCCGACAGCACCAGCAGCACGCCGACCACGGCGGCGACCCCGAGCCCGCGGCGCGGGGTCATCGCGGCGATCAGCAGCCCGATCCCGGCGAGCAGCACCGCGAGCACGGCGGCTCCTCCGAGCGCCCGCAGGAAGTCGGGCACCTGTTCGTCGAGCGGCAGCTCGGCCAGCAGCGCGCTGACGAACAGCAGCGTGATCGGCAGCGCGGTGAGGATGAAGATCGCGGTCGCCATCGCGGCGTACTTGGCCTGGACGTACTGCTGCCGGCTCAGCGGCCGCGAGAAGTAGAGCGGCGCCACCCGGAACCGCAGGTCGCGCGACATCGCGGCCGGCGACTGCGCGGCCACGAAGATCGTGATCACCAGCTGGAAGGCGAAGTAGTAGGAGGTGTAGCCCAGCGGCAGCTCCGACAGCCCGAAGTAGCCGGTCACGATCCCCATCGTGACCGCCGGCAGCACCATCACCGCCAGCAGCAGGAACGGCATCACCTTCGACCGCGCCGAGCGGCCGAGGCCGAACGCCCCGCGGAGCGTGTCGACGTACAACGACCGCCGGATGTACCCCGCGCCGAGCCGCGGCCCGTCGTAGTGGCGGTAGCCGATGTCGTGGATCGCACCCGTCGGCTCAGACATGAGCGGCCCCCTGGTCGGTGAAGATCTCGGTCATCCGGTGCCGCTGGCGCTCCATCCGGACCAGGCCGAGGCCGAGCTCGGCGACGGCGTCCCGCACCACGTCGTACGCCGCCTCGTCGGCGACGTCGACGTGCAGCAACCGGCCGTCGGCGCGGACCGCGAGCCCGGCGGCGGCGAGCCTGGCGAGCAGCGGGGCGTGGTCGCCGTCGACCTCCACCGCGACCACCGGCGTCTGGGCGGTGACCGACGCGGTCGTGGAGTGCCGGAGCAGCCGGCCGCCGTCGATGACGACGATGCCGTCGCAGACGCGCTCCAGCTCCCCGAGCAGGTGGGAGGTGACGATGACCGAGATGCCGAACTCGGTGCCGATCCGCCGGATCAGCCCCAGCATGTCGTCGCGGCCGGCCGGGTCGAGGCCGTTGGTCGGCTCGTCGAGCATCACCAGGCTCGGGTCGTGCACCAGTGCCTGCGCGAGCTTGACCCGCTGCCGCATGCCGGTGGAGTAGCCGCCCATCGGCCGGTAGCGCTCCTCGTAGAGGCCGACGTGCCGCAGCGTGTCGGCGGTGCGCTCGCGGGCCGCGGTGGTCGGCAGCCCGGACATCCGGCCCATGTGGACCACGAACTCGGTCGCGGACACGTCGGGCGGCAGGCAGTCGTGCTCGGGCATGTAGCCGACCCGCTCCCGGATCGCCGGGCCGTCGGTCGCGACGTCGAGGTCGAGCACCCGCGCCGTGCCGTCGGTCGCCGGCAGCAGTCCGAGCAGGATCTTGAGCAGCGTCGACTTGCCGGCACCGTTGGCGCCGACCAGGCCGGTGATGCCGGTCTCCACGTCGACGGTCAGCGAGTCGAGCGCGGTGACGCGGCCGAACCGCATCGTCAGGCCGTCGGTCCAGATCACTCGTCCACCCATTCGAGAAGGTCGCCGGGCTGGCAGTCCAGCACCCGGCACATCGCCTCCAGTGTGCTGAACCGGACCGCCTTCGCGCGACCGTTCTTCAGAACCGCCACGTTGGCGGGGGTCAGCCCGACCTGCTCGGCGAACTCCCCCACGCTCAGCTTGCGTCGCGCCAGCTCGACGTCGATGCGTACGACGATCGCCACGTCAGATCACCGCGTCCATGTCGGTCCTCAGCGTGGTCGCCTGCCGCAGCAGCGCGCGCATCACGCACATCAGCAGCCCGAGCACCGCCCCGCCCAGCAGCAGGATCGACACCATCAGCGGCAGCCCCGGGTCGTCGCTGGTGGCGAAGATGAAGACGCCGAGGCCGGCGAACGTCAGCCAGGCCACGGCGATCGCACCGATGATCAGGTCGACCCAGCGGAAGGCGGCATCGCTGAAGATCAGGTCCTCGCGGACCATCCCCAGCAGCTTCCAGGTCGCCACGATCACCACCTGCACGCAGATCAGCATGACCTCCAGCACGATCAGCAGCGGGTACTCCCAGAACGGGTCCGAGCTCTGCTCGGCGTTGTAGTCGATCGTGCCCGGCACGCTCATCACCTGCAGCACCACGATGGCGAGGAAGGCCAGCACCAGCAGCATGCGGAGCGCGGTCACCACGCGGTCGGTCGTCAGCATGGCACGACTATCGGGCGTAATCTATCGATTGTCAATCGATATCAACCGCGTGTCGACGTCCGTGATTGCGGACGTCGATCGTCCGCAACCCGTCGTACGGTGGCCGCATGGACCTCAAGCCGAAGCTCGACCTGATCATCCTCGACTGCCCCGACGCGCTCGCGCTCGGCACGTTCTACGCCGACGTGCTCGGCTGGGGCATGGAGGACGGCGCCGACGCGCGCTGGTGCAACCTGATCCCGCCCGGTGGCGGGATCTCCCCCGACAACCCGGACGGCCGCGCCACGCTCGCGTTCCAGCGGATCGACGACTGGGTCGAGCCCACCTGGCCCGGCGGCGCCCACCCGCAGCAGTTCCACCTCGACCTCGCCACCCCGGACATGGACGCCTCCGAGGCCGCGGTCCTCGCCGCCGGCGCCCGCAAGCACGACCACCAGCCCTCGCAGGACGGCGGCTTCCGGGTCTTCCTCGACCCCGCCGGCCACCCCTTCTGCCTGATCCGCGGCTGCTACCGGTCTCGCCCGGCCGTGCGTCGGTGGTTGAGGTGCGAGGAGCGCCAGCGACGAGCCTCGAAACCCCCGACGGATCCGACGGGCGTCAGCGGACGCGGAAGGTCACCCAGGTCGACTTGAGGCCGAGGGCGGAGCGCATGGTGTCGCCGGAGACGGTGATGGTCGACTTCGAGCCGACGAGGCGGAGGGTGCGGACGCGGCCACCCCACTCGCCGTTGCCGTCGCGGGAGGGGACGACGATGCGCTGGAGGTTGCCGAGGCCGGGCCAGGCGGACTCGAAGCGGGCGTCGGTGACCTTCTCGGACCAGTCGTGGTTCGGGTTGCCGGACCAGCCGTCGTACGGGTCGGCCTGGGCCGGGAGGTAGGGGACGGAGCCGGCGCTGGTCCAGCCGCCGCTGCTCGACCCGAACTGCGTGAACGCGGGCTCGCCGTCGTAGCGCAGCACCTGGCGGCGGGTGGCGGCGATCGCCTCGTCGGAGGCGGGGTGCTCGGCGTCGACGCCGCCGTAGACCTGGCAGGACCAGGTGTCGCAGATGTCGAAGATCGAGGCCCGGGGGTGGGCGCGTTCGTACGCCGCGTAGGTGCGGGCCGCGACCGCCTGGGCCTGGACCGCCGCCGGGGTCCACAGCGCCGGGATCTCCAGCGGCACGACCCCGCGCAGGTAGTGCTCGAGCCGCAGCGTGTTGACCGTGACCCGGGCGGCGGGGGCGTCGGCCGGCGCGAGCGCGGCGAGCCGGCCGCGGTAGCGAGCGCTGCCGGACGGGGTGACCAGCGTGATCGGCTCGCCGCCCGCCACGAACGCGCCCTCCCCGGTCAGCGTGCGCCACGCCCGCCAGCGATTCGTGTAGGAAGCTGACCCGGTTGCTGCCGTCGTCGGCCCGGACGACCCGCCACCGCGACGCGCCCTTGTCGGGCAGCTCGAACGCCTCCCCCGAGCCGAGGTCCTCGACCTTGAGCCCCTTGCGCGGCAGCACGACCAGGTCGTCGGTGGTGTCGGCGGTGATCTGGACCCGGATCCGGCCCTTCGCCTTCCCCCAGGTCGTGCCGGGGTAGTAGAACTCCGCGATCTCCGCAGACGTGACAGCCCCTCGCGGGCCGCGCCCTCGGCGCCGTACTGCGACATCCCGTGGCCGTGGCCGTAGCCGTGGCCCTTGATCGTGATCTTCGCCTGTGCCGGCACGTCCCAGCTGTCGGCGGCGTACGCCGGTGCGGCGACCAGCGCGAGGGCGCAGGCGATCAGGACGGACGCGAAGGAGCGCATCGGTCGATGGTAGGTGGTCAGTCGACGGCGGTGATGGTGAAGAGCGTCGACGGCAGTCCCCAGTCGGCCAGGAAGTCCTCGCCGCGGATGGTGTCGGTGAAGCCCGACGCTGCCGGTCACCCGCACCCGCACGCACCCGGCCGCCGCGCGAGCCCTAGCCCGTCGCGCTCGGACGATGCGGATGAAGTCGAGGTCGTCGTAGTTGTACTCCGCCTCCATCTGCGCGGCGGTGACCCGGACGCTTCCAGCCGTAGTAGTCGGACGACGTGCCCTCGTAGGGATCCTTCTTCGCCGGCAGGTAGGGCTTGCCACCGGCGACGGTGTAGCCGCCGTTGCTGGCGGAGTACTCGGCGAAGATCGGCTTGCCGCGGAAGGTCAGCACCTGCTTGGCAGTCCCCTTCACCGCCTTCGACGCCGACGCGGCCTCGGCCGAGGCGCCGCCGTAGACCTGGCAGAGCGTGGTGTCGCAGAGGTCGTAGGCGACGTCCATGGCGTGGGTACGACGCCAGCGCGGCGTACGAGCGCGACGGCGACCGCCTGCGCCCGCAGCGCCTGCTGCGGCCAGCCGGCCTGCATCTCGGAGGGGACGACGCCGCGCAGGTACTGCTCCAGCCGCAGCACGTTGACGGTCACCCGATCTGTCGTGGTCGTCGCGCGAGGAGCGCAGCGCCCCGCGGTAGCGCACCCGGTCGTCCGGGGTGATCAGGGTCAGCGGCTTCGACCCGGCGGTGAACTCGGCCTCGCCGTTGACGGTCCGCCACGTGGTCCAGCTGCCGTCGAAGTAGGCGACCTCGTGACCGCCCGACCCGTCCGGCTCGATGCGCCAGCGGGTCGCGCCCGGCTGGTCGGCCGCCCAGGACTCGCCGCCCACGTGGCGTACCTTCAGCCCGGCGACGTCCTCGACCACCAGGTCGTTGTCGTCGTCGGCGCTGACCAGCACCTCGATCGAGCCGGCGAGCTTCCGGTACTTCGTGCGCGGGTAGTACGTGCGCAGGATCTCCCGGAACGCGTTCCCCTTGCGCGCGGCGCTGTAGGCGCCGTACTGCGACATCCCGCGGCCGTGGCCGCTGCCGTCGCCCGTGAACCTGATGACGGCGTTGTCGGCCACCTCGTGGCCGGGGTCGGCGTGCGCCGGCAGTGCGGGCGCGACGAGCGAGGCGGCGATGGCGAGCGTGAGTACACGAATCCCCCGAGACATGGGAGCCATCCTCACACGCGGTGCAAGCGCCTCGCAGCCTCGGCGATCGAGCCGCTCATCGACGGGTAGACCGTGAACGCGTGCGCGAGCTGGTCGGCGGTGAGCGAGCAGGAGACGGCGATGGACACGGGATGGATCAGCTCGCTGGCACGCGGGCCGACCACCACGCCCCCGACGACGATGCCGGTGCCGGGGCGGCAGAAGAGCTTCACGAAGCCGTCGCGCACACCCTGCATCTTGGCGCGCGCGTTGCCGCTGAGCGGCAGGGTGAGGACCTCGGCCACGATCTCGCCCTCGTCGACGGCCTTCTGCGACCAGCCGACGGTGGCGATCTCGGGCGCGGTGAAGACGTTGGAGGAGACCTGCTTGAGGTCGAGCGGGGTGACCGCGTCGCCGAGGAAGTGCCACATCGCGATCCGGCCCTGCATGGCCGCGACCGAGGCGAGCATCAGCACGCCGGTGCAGTCGCCGGCGGCGTACACACCGCGGGCGGTGGTGCGCGAGACCCGGTCGACGGTGATGAAGCCGCCGTCGTCGGTCGCGACGCCCGCCTCCTCGAGCCCCAGGTCGTCGGTCTTGGGGACCGAGCCGAGCGCGAGGATGCAGTGGGAGCCCTCGACGGTCCGGCCGTCGGTCAGCGTCACGGTCACGGTGTCGCCGTCGCGGGTCACCGACTCCATCCGTGACTTCGACAGCACGTTCATGCCGCGCCGCGTGAGCACGTCCTCGAGCACCCGCGCGGCATCGGCGTCCTCGCCGGGCAGCACCCGGTCGCGGGAGGAGACGAGGGTGACCTCGATGCCGAGGGCGAGGTACGCCGACGCGAACTCGGCGCCGGTGACGCCGGACCCGACCACGATCAGGTGCTCGGGCTCCTCGGTCAGGTCGTAGACCTGCTCCCAGGTCAGGATCCGCTCGCCGTCGGGCTGCGCGCTCGGCAGCGTGCGCGGCGCGGCGCCCGTCGCCAGCAGGATCGCGTCGGCCGTCCAGCGTCTGCTCGCCGCCGTCGTTCGAGCGCGACCACGACCTGGGTGGTGCCGGCGAGCCGGCCGCGGCCGGCGACGACCTTGACCCCGTCGCGCTCCAGCCGGCGGGCGATGTCGGCGGACTGGTCCTCGGCCAGGGCGAGCACCCGCTGGTTGACCTTGGTCAGGTCGACGGAGACCGAGGTCGCGAGGTCGCCCTCGTGGTCGCGGACGTCGACGCCGAGCTCACCGGCGTCGCCCATCTCGGTCATGAACTCGGCGGTCGCGATCAGCGTCTTGCTCGGCACGCAGTCGGTGAGGACGGCCGAGCCGCCGAGGCCGTCGCTGTCGACGACGGTGACCTCGGCCCCGAGCTGGGCGGCGACGTGGGCGGCCTCGTAGCCGCCGGGTCCGCCCCCGATGATGACGACGCGATCGCTCACGAGATCAGAGGTTGATCATGTGGCCGGCGATGCCCTCGACGGCTTCCTTGACGGCCTCCGTCAGGGTCGGGTGGGCGAACACGTTGCGCGCCACCTCGTCGGCGGTCAGGTCCCACTTCTGGGCGAGGGTCAGCACGGGCAGCAGCTCGGTCACGTCCGGGCCGATCATGTGCGCGCCGAGGATCTCGTTGTACTGCGCGTCCGCGACGACCTTCACGAAGCCGACCGCGTGGCCCAGGCCCATCGCCTTGCCGTTGGCCGAGAACGGGAAGGTCGACGTCTTCACGTCGTACCCCTTCTCCTTGGCCTGCGCCTCGCTGTAGCCGAACGAACCGATCTGGGGGTGGCAGTAGGTCGCCCGCGGGACCATGTCGAAGTCGACCGGCATCGTCTCCTCGCCGGCGATGACCTCGGCGACGACGACCCCCATCGCCTCGGCGACGTGGGCCAGCATCATCTTCCCGGTGACGTCGCCGATGGCGTAGACGTTGTCGACGTTGGTGCGGCCGTACTCGTCGATCGCGATCGCGCCGCGGTCGGTGGTCTCGACGCCGGTCGCCTCGAGGCCGTAGCCCTCCAGGCGCGGCGCGAAGCCGAACGCGGCGAGCATCTTGTCGGCCTCGAGCACCTGGCTCTCGCCTCCGTCGGCCGGCGCCACGGTGACGCGTACGCCGGAGCCGGTGTCCTCGACGTTCTCGACCTTGGTCGAGAGCATGACCTTCACGCCGAGCTTCTTGTAGTGCTTGAGGAGCTCCTTGGAGACGTCGGCGTCCTCGGTGGGGACCATCCGGTCCAGGAACTCCACGATGGTGACGTCGACGCCGAAGTTCTTCATCACGTAGGCGAACTCGACGCCGATCGCGCCGGAGCCGCCGATGATGATGCTGGAGGGCAGCTCCGCGTCGAGGATCTGCTCCTCGTAGGTGACGACGTTGTCGCTGGTCTCCATGCCCGGCAGCATCCGCACCGTCGCGCCGGTGGCGAGGATCAGGCTGTCGCAGGTGTAGGTCGTCCCGTCCACGTCGATCTCGGTGGCGGACTTGAGCGTCCCCCAGCCGTTGATCTCGGTGATCTTGTTCTTCTTCATCAGGAAGTGGACGCCCTTGACGATGCCGTCGCTCACCTGGCGGCTGCGCTTGTGGGTCGGCCCGTAGGACATCGTGGCGTCGCCCTCGATGCCGAACTTGTCCTTCTCGTGGGCGAGCGTGTGGGCCAGCTCCGCGTTCTTCAGCAGCGCCTTGGACGGGATGCAGCCGACGTTGAGGCAGACACCGCCCCAGTACTTCTCCTCCACCACGGCGACCTTCTTGCCGAGCTGGGAGGCGCGGATGGCGGCGACGTAGCCACCGGGGCCGGCGCCGAGGACCAGGACATCGAAGTGGTTGTCGCTCACGCGGCCACCCTAGTCACCGGTGTCGTAGGCCGCGAACGCGGCTGCGCCACCGCTAGCCTCTCCCCCGTGACGCTGTACGCCGCCTACGGGACCAACCTGGATCCCGCGCGCATGGGCGAGCGGTGTCCCCACTCGCCGATGCACACGACCGGGTGGCTCACCGGCTGGCGGCTGACCTTCGGCGGCGAGGAGCACGGCTGGGACGGCGCGCTCTCGACGATCGTCGAGGACCCCATCGAGCAGGTCTTCGTCGCGGTCTACGACATCACCCGCGAGGACGAGCTCGCGCTCGACGGCTGGGAGGGCGCCGACCTCGGCCTCTACCGCAAGACCAAGGTGCGGGTCTCGACGATGACCGGCGAGCTGGTCGTGTGGACCTACGTGCTCGACGCCTACGAGGGCGGGCTGCCGTCCGCGTCGTACCTCGGCGTGCTGGCCGACGCCGCCGAGGCGGCGGACGCGCCGGACGACTACGTCGCCGCCCTGCGTCGCCGGCCGTGCCGGTCGATCGGGATGTAGAGCCTAGGATCGGGCGGTGAACGAGACCCAGGCGCTCGCCCAGCAGGCGGCCGACACCCTCGCCCAGCTCACCGGCGTCCCCACGCACGACATCGCCCTGGTCCTCGGCTCCGGCTGGCTGCCGGCCGTGGACGCGCTCGGCGAGGCCACCGCGGAGATCGCGACCACCGACCTGCCGGGCTTCAGCGCGGCCGCCGTCGCCGGTCACAGCGGCAAGATCCGCAGCATCCGCGCCGGCGACAAGAACCTGCTGGTCTTCCTGTCCCGCACCCACTTCTACGAGGGCAAGGGCGTCCGCGCCGTGGTCCACCCGATCCGGACGGCGGCCGCGGCCGGCTGCCGCGCGATCGTGCTGACCAACGGCTGCGGCGGGCTCAAGGAGACCTGGTCGCCGGGCACCCCGGTGCTGATCTCCGACCACATCAACCTCACCGCGACGTCCCCGATCGAGGGCGCCCACTTCGTCGACCTCACCGACCTCTACTCGCCGCGGCTGCGCGCGATGTGCCGGGAGGTCGACCCGACCCTCGACGAGGGCGTCTACGTCCAGTTCCCCGGTCCCCACTACGAGACGCCGGCCGAGATCGCGATGGTGCGCGCCATCGGCGGCCACCTCGTCGGGATGAGCACGACGCTCGAGGCGATCGCCGCCCGCGAGGCGGGGCTGGAGGTGCTCGGCATCAGTCTGGTCACCAACCTCGCCGCCGGCATCTCGGGCGAACCGCTCAACCACGAGGAGGTCCTGGAGGCCGGCCGCACGGCCGCCTCCCGGATGGGCGGTCTGCTCGCGGAGATCGTGGGCAGGATCTGAGCGTGAGGTGCGGCCCCGCGACCCTCGCCTCGATGGCCCCTGTCGTGTTTGAGTGGCCCGCATGAGTCAGACCCACGACGAGCAGGGGCACGAGCCCGCCGGTCTTCCCGACGCCGACGAGGTCAGCGACCAGGAGAAGCAGGAGCTCGAGCAGGACCGGCAGGAGCGGCTCGACCCCGGCAACCGCCCCGACGGCACCGAGGTCGACAACACCGACCGCGACTTCGACCCCGAGACCGGGATGTTCACCGACAACCCCGACCACGCCGAGGCCGACCCGGTCTTCTCCGCCGACGACGAGGCCTGACCGCGGATGCGCGTCCTCGTCACCGGCGCTGCCGGCAGCATCGGCCGCGTGGTGTCCCCGGGCCTCTCCGACCGCGGCCACGAGGTCATCGGCCTCGACCTGGTCCCCAGCCCTCCGGGTCACGGCGGTGAGTGGCACACCGCCGACTGCACCGACCCCGTCGCCGTCGACGCCGTCGTCGGGTCCAGCCGGCCCGAGGCGATCGTCCACCTCGCGGGCGCTCCCGGGGAAGGCAGCCTGGCCGAGTCGCTGCTGTCGCACACCCACACCACGGGCGCCCTGCTCGACGCGATGGTCGCCCACGACGTACGCTCGGATCGTCTACGCGTCCTCCAACCACGCCGTCGGCCGCACGCCCCGCACCGACTCGCTCGGCGTCGACACCCGCCCGCGCCCGGACACGTTCTACGGCGTGGCGAAGGTGGCCGCGGAGGCCGTGCTCTCGCTCTACGCCGACCGCTACGGCATCGACGCCGTGAGCTGCCGGATCGGGTCCTTCCTCGACCACCCCGAGACGCTGCGCAACCTGTCGACCTGGCTCTCCCACGACGACTGCGTGCGGATGGTCGAGGCCGCGCTGACCGCCCCGTCGCCCGGCTACGCCGTGCTCTACGGCATCAGCAACAACACCCGCGCCTGGTGGGACCTCGAGCCGGGCCGGGCGCTGGGCTACGACCCGCTCGACGACGCCGAGGACTGGGCCGACCGGATCCCGGACCGCGACGAGGACGAGGTCGAGGGCTCGGCCGTGGGCGGCCCGTTCGTGACGCCGCAGTTCGAACGCCCCGCGTTCTGAGGCCACCACGGCTGCTGTAGAACTGCGGGATGGCTATCACTGCACTCGGGGGCACCCCCGCCCAGACCATCGGCGAGCTGCCGCCCGTCGGCTCCACCGCTCCGGCGTACAAGCTGGCCGACGGCTCGCTCGCCGACGTCACGAACGCTGACACGGCCGGCCGGCGCACGGTCCTCAACATCTTCCCGAGCGTCGGCACCGGCGTCTGCGCCGCCAGCGTCCGGAAGTTCAACGAGCTCGCAGCCGGGCTCGACAACGCCACCGTGCTCTGCGTGTCGAACGACCTCCCGTTCGCGCTGGCCGGGTTCTGCGGCGCCGAGGGCCTCGAGCACGTGCAGGTCGCGTCGGCGTTCCGCAGCGACTTCGGCATCACCTACGGCGTGCTGCTCACCGACAGCAAGTTCGAGGGCCTGCTGGCGCGTTCGGTCGTCGTGCTCGACGAGGACGGTCGGGTCATCCACTCCCAGCTGGTCCCCGAGATCAGCCAGGAGCCCGACTACGACGCGGCACTGGCCGCGCTCGGCTGAGGCAGACCGGGTGCTGCGGTAGTCCCCGAACCTCTGGTCGTGATCTCGCGGAGATGACGACCGAAGAACCGGGGACTACCCCACCAACGACTTCCGCAGGCCGGTCAGGCAGCCGGCCATCATCCGCGCGTGGTTCCACGCCAGCAGCGGACGCACCGGTACGGCGGCCGCGCGCAGCAGGCGGCTGCCGACGTCGACCTCCTGCTCGTAGTCGAGCCGGGTGCCGGCTCCGTCGTCGCTGAGGCGCCAGCGGACCGAGCCGACCAGGTCGCCGCCGATGGCGGTCTCCAGCAGGTCGGGCCCACGGTGGACCGCGGTCAGCAGCAGGTCGAGCGTGTAGGGCAGCGTCGAGCGGCACAGCACCCACGCGTGGTCGTCGTCGACCTTCGCGACCGCGCGGACCTGTGGCCACCAGTCCGGGTAGTGCTCGAGGTCGAGCAGCAGCGCGTGCACCCGGTCGCGCGGGGCGGCGACGGCCCAGCTCTCGCGGAACTCGAAGTCGTGACTCATCCGAGGTCCAACCGCTGCGTGAGTCGCTCGAGGGAACGAGCCGCGCTCCGGCGTACGGCGGGGTCGGGGTCGGCGAGGCGGTCCTGCACGACCGCGACGTGCTCGGTGTCGCCGGCGACCGCGAGCGCGCGCACCGCGGCCGCCCGCACCCGCGGCAGGTCGTGGCCGGCGAGCGCCGCGGCGCCGTCACCCGCGCCGGCCACGTCGTGGGCGGCCACGACCTTGAGGCACATCTCGGCCGGCCGCCAGTGCTCGTCGCCGAGCCCGGCGACGACTGCGCCGGTCGCGGCGTCGTCCCAGACGTGCAGCAGGCCCCGGGCGCCCCAGGTGCGCAGCCAGTGGTCCTGCCAGGTCGCCGGGTCGCGGACCGGCTCGGCCCTCGGACCAGTCGTGGCCGGTCAGCCACGGCAGCGCGTCGAGGTGGTCCTCCCGGGCGGCGCCGCGCATCAGGTCGACGCAGACCGCCGTGAACGCCGCGTGCCCCAGCCGGTCGGCCAGTTCCGCGATCAGCTCACCCACGGGTCGCTCCCCCATGGCGCCATCATGGCGGTTCCGGGACTACGCGTGCGGTCCATGAGCGACACGACCGACCTCCTCGCCCGCGCCCGCGCCTGGGCCGCCGACGACCCCGACCCGGAGACCCGGGCCGAGCTGGAGCAGGTCCTGGCCGACGTCGAGGCGGGTGGGGACGAGGCCGACCTCGCCGACCGGTTCGCCGGCACGCTCGAGTTCGGCACGGCCGGGCTGCGCGGAGCGCTCGGCGCCGGTCCCAACCGGATGAACCGGGTCGTCGTGCTGCGCGCGGCGGCCGGCCTGGCGGCGTACCTGCTCGAGGAGGGGGCGCGGCCCGGGAGCCCGGTCGTGATCGGGTACGACGCGCGCTTCAACTCCGACGTCTTCGCGCGCGACACCGCCGAGGTGATGAGCGGAGCCGGCTTCAAGCCGATGGTGCTGCCGCGGCCGCTGCCGACGCCGCTGCTCGCGTTCGCGATCCGCGAGCTCGGGTGCGTGGCGGGTGTGATGGTGACCGCCAGCCACAACCCGCCGCAGGACAACGGCTACAAGGTCTACCTCGGTGACGGCAGCCAGATCGTGCCGCCGGCCGACCTCGGCATCGCCGACCGGATCGCCGCGGTGGGCGCCGTGGCCGACATCCCGCGCGGCGACGCCGGCCGGGTGCTGAGCGACGAGATCGTCGACCGCTACCTCGACACCGTCGCCGAGCTCGCGGCCGACGGCCCCCGCGACCTGCGCACCGTCTACACCCCGCTGCACGGCGTCGGCGGCACGTCGGTGCTGCAGGTGCTCGAGACCGCCGGCTTCGACGCGCCGGTGGTGGTCGAGCAGCAGGAGCACCCCGATCCGCTGTTCCCGACGGTCGCGTTCCCCAACCCCGAGGAGCCGGGCGCGATGGACCTCGCGATGGCGCTCGCCGACCGCACCGACGCCGACCTGGTCGTCGCCAACGACCCCGACGCCGACCGCTGCGCCGCCGCCGTCCCCGGCCCGCACGGCTGGCGGATGCTCCGCGGCGACGAGGTGGGCGCCCTGCTCGGCCACCACCTGCTCCGGACCGGCAAGCGGGGCACGTACGCCGCCTCGATCGTGTCGTCCTCGCTGCTCGGCAAGCTGGCGGCCGCCCACGGCCAGCCGTACGTCGAGACGCTGACCGGCTTCAAGTGGATCGGCCGGGTCGACGGCCTGGCGTTCGGCTACGAGGAGGCGCTCGGCTACTGCGTCGACCCCGAGCACGTCCGCGACAAGGACGGCGTCTCGGCGCTGCTGCTGCTGTGCGAGATCGCGGCCGAGGCGAAGGCGGCGGGCCGAGGGCTGGTCGACCTGCTCGACGACATCGCCCGCGAGCACGGCCTCCACGCGACCGACCAGCTGTCGGTGCGGGTGAGCGACCTGGCGGACATCGCCCGGGCGATGGAGACGCTGCGTCGTACGCCGCCCACCTCGCTCGGCGGCCTGGCCGTCGAGCAGGTCGACGACCTCACCGTGGGCAGCGCCGACCTCCCCCCGACCGACGGGCTGCGCTACCGGCTCGCGGACGGCGCACGGGTGATCGTGCGGCCCAGCGGCACCGAGCCGAAGCTGAAGGCCTACCTCGAGGTGGTCGTCCCGGTCGAGGAGGGCGAGGAGGAGGGCGTCGAGGCCGCCCGGATCTCCGCCGCCGGCCGCCTCGACGCCCTCCGCGCCGACATCAAGGCCGCCGCCGGCATCTGAGGCTGTCGGGATCCCCGGCTAACTGGTCAAACTGTCACTTCTCGGGCGCTGCAACACCCGAGAAGCAACAGCTTTGCCACTTCGCCGGGGAATCCTGCAGCGCCGCCGATTCCCTGGCCTTCACCACCGCCCGCAGATTGTCCCGACGACCCCGCGCGGTCCTATGCTGCGTGGGTGACAGCCACTTCGCTCCGCCCCGACAGCGACGTCGCGGAGATCACCCGGAACGACGCCTCGCTGCGCCGCTTCCTGCACGGTCTCCCGGGCGTCGACCAGGTCGGCGCCGAGGCACGCGCCGCCGGTCTCGGCACCCGCTCCATCAAGACGACCGCCAAGGCCTACGCCCTCGACCTCGCGATCCGGATGGTCGACCTGACCACCCTCGAGGGTGCCGACACCCCCGGCAAGGTCCGTGCGCTGGCCAGCAAGGCGATGCGCCCCGACCCGGCCGACCCGAGCTGCCCCGCTGCCGCCGCCGTGTGCGTCTACCCCGACATGGTCGGCATCGCGAAGGAGACCCTCGGCGACTCCGGCGTCAACGTCGCCGCCGTCGCCACCGCCTTCCCCAGCGGCCGCGCCGCGATGGACATCAAGCTGGCCGACACCTCGGATGCGGTCGAGGCCGGCGCCGACGAGATCGACATGGTCATCGACCGTGGTGCGTTCCTGTCGGGCCGCTACCTCCAGGTCTTCGAGGAGATCGCGCAGGTCCGCGAGGCCTGCGGGAGCGCCCACCTGAAGGTGATCTTCGAGACCGGTGAGCTGCAGACCTACGACAACGTACGCCGGATCAGCTGGCTGGCGATGATGGCCGGCGCCCACTTCATCAAGACCTCGACCGGCAAGGTGCAGCCCGCGGCGACCCTGCCGGTGACGCTGATCATGCTGGAGGCGGTGCGCGACTGGCGCGACGCCACCGGCCAGATGATCGGCGTGAAGCCCGCGGGCGGCATCCGCACGGCCAAGGACGCCATCAAGTACCTGGTGATGGTCAACGAGATCGTCGGCGCCGACTGGCTCGACCCGGACTGGTTCCGGTTCGGCGCCTCCACGCTGCTCAACGACCTGCTGATGCAGCGCACCAAGATGACCACCGGTCGCTACTCGGGCCCCGACTACTTCACGCTGGACTGATTCGCGATGACCCACACGTTCGAGTACGCACCCGCCCCCGAGTCGCGCGGGATCGTCGACATCAAGCCCTCGTACGGCCTCTTCATCAACGGGGAGTTCGTCGACGGCCACGGCAAGAGCTTCAAGACGATCAGCCCGGCCACCGAGGAGGTGCTGGCCGAGGTCGCCGAGGCGGACGCCGCCGACGTCGACCTGGCCGTGAAGGCCGCCCGGCGCGCCTACGCCCGCACCTGGTCGAAGCTGTCCGGCTCCGAGCGCGCCAAGTACCTCTACCGGATCGCGCGGATCATCCAGGAACGCGGCCGCGAGCTGGCGGTGCTGGAGTCGATCGACAACGGCAAGCCGATCAAGGAGACCCGCGACGTCGACGTACCCGTCGCGGCGGCGCACTTCTTCTACTACGCCGGCTGGGCCGACAAGCTCGAGTACTCCGGGTACGGCAGCACGCCGCTGGGCGTCGCCGGCCAGGTCATCCCGTGGAACTTCCCGCTGCTCATGCTGGCGTGGAAGATCGCGCCGGCCCTGGCCTGCGGCAACACCGTGGTGCTCAAGCCCGCCGAGACCACGCCGCTGACCGCGCTGCTGTTCGCCGAGATCTGCCAGCAGGCCGACCTGCCGCCGGGCGTCGTCAACATCATCACCGGCGCCGGCGACACGGGGGCCGCACTGGTCGGGCACCCCGACGTCGACAAGGTCGCCTTCACCGGCTCCACCGGTGTCGGCAAGGCGATCGCCCGCAGCGTCGCCGGCTCGGACAAGAAGGTCACCCTCGAGCTCGGCGGCAAGGCCGCCAACATCGTCTTCGACGACGCCCCCATCGACCAGGCGGTCGAGGGCATCGTCAACGGCATCTTCTTCAACCAGGGCCACGTCTGCTGCGCGGGCTCGCGGCTGCTGGTGCAGGAGTCGGTCGCCGACGAGGTGCTGGAGCGGCTCAAGCGCCGCGTCTCGACGCTGCGCATCGGCGACCCGCTGGACAAGAACACCGACATCGGCGCCATCAACTCCGCCGAGCAGCTCGGCAGGATCAAGGCGCTCGCCGACATCGGCGAGCAGGAGGTCTCCGGGGGCGCCGGCACGCGGTGGTCACCCGCCTGCGACCTCCCCAGCCGGGGCTTCTGGTTCCCGCCGACGATCTTCACCGGCGTCTCCCAGGCCCACCGGATCGCCCGCGAGGAGATCTTCGGCCCGGTGCTGTCCGTGCTGACGTTCCGGACGCCGAGCGAGGCGGTCGAGAAGGCCAACAACACCCCCTACGGCCTCTCGGCCGGGGTGTGGACCGACAAGGGCTCGCGGATCCTCAAGATCGCCAACGAGCTGCGCGCCGGCGTGGTCTGGGCCAACACGTTCAACAAGTTCGACCCGACCTCGCCGTTCGGCGGCTACCAGGAGTCCGGCTACGGCCGCGAGGGTGGCCGGCACGGGCTGGCCGGCTACCTCAAGGGAGACGACGCATGAGCCGGGCCCAGGAGCGACTGAGTGTGCGCAAGACCTACAAGCTCTACATCGGCGGGGCGTTCCCCCGCTCGGAGTCGGGCCACTCCTACGTCGTGAACGACTCGAAGGGACGCTTCGTGGCCAACGCCGCCAAGGCCTCGCGCAAGGATGCCCGCGACGCCGTGCAGGCAGCCCGCTCCGCCTTCAAGGGCTGGGCCGGCCGCACGGCGTACAACCGCGCGCAGATCCTCTACCGGATCGCCGAGGTGATGGAGGACCGCCGACCGCAGTTCCTCGAGGCGCTGCAGCAGTCCGAGGGGCTGACGGCCGCGCGGGCCACCCAGGCGCTCGACGAGTCGATCGACCGGCTCGTCTGGTACGCCGGGTGGGCCGACAAGATCACCCAGGTGGTCGGCAACGCCAACCCGGTGGCGGGGCCCTACTTCAACCTCTCCACGCCCGAGCCGACCGGCGTCGTCGCCGTCGTGGCGCCCGAGGAGTCGAGCCTGCTCGGCCTCGTCAGCGTGGTGGCTCCGGTGATCGTCACCGGCAACACCGCGGTGGTGATGTCGTCACACTCCCGGCCGCTGCCGGCGGTCACCTTCGCCGAGGTGCTCGCCACCAGCGACGTCCCCGGCGGGGTCGTCAACATCCTCACCGGCGACCCGGCCGACACCGCGCCGTGGCTGGCGGCCCACATGGACGTCAACGCCATCGACCTCACCGGCATCGCGGGTGAGCCTGCGCTGGCGACCTCGCTCGAGGTCGCCGCGGCCGACAACCTCAAGCGGGTTCGCCGCGCCCCGGCGGCCGAGCCTGACTGGCACGCCGACCCCGGGCTCGACGCGATGACCTCGTTCCTGGAGACCAAGACCGTCTGGCACCCGATCGGCGTCTGACAAGCACGGGCCGGCCGGGCATGCTGGAGGCATGACCGTGTTCCGGCAGCCCGACCGGTTCACCTGCGGCTCGTCCGTGCTGGTGAGAGCGCGGATGCTGGCCGACCCCGGCTACGACCGCTGGCTGCGTGAGACGGACGACCCCGCAGCGCGGTTCTCGGACGAGGCCCTCAGGACGCACCGACGGACCCTGCGGATCGTCGACGACGCCGGGACGTGGACGCTGCCGTGGCCGCGGTTCCTCGGCACCCAGCCCTGGGCGGTCGCCCGCGAGCTGCCGGGACGGCACCGGGTCCGGCTGGTCCTCCACAGGGATGCGGCCTGGGATCGGCTGGTGCGGGCCACGGCTCCGCTGCCGCTCTACGTCGGCAGCCGCTCCCTCCCCCGCCACGTCGTGCTGGTCACCGGGTCGCCGGGCGCCGACCGGCTCAGGATCTACGAGCCGTCGGCCGGGGTGGACCTGACGGTCCACCGGGAAGCGTTCGTGCGAGCCCGGCTGGGGCTGGCCGGCTGGGACCACCCGTGGTTCGTGGTCACTCCTCGCTGACCGGCACGCCTTGCCGGGACCAACCGTGACAGCGATACTGTCACGATGCGGTCGAGGAACCGGCTCCCCCGGGACCACTGGCAGCGCCGGATCCAGCAGCTGGACCCGGTGGCCGACCACGAGCGGATCTACGCGATCACGGCCCGCCACGAGTTCCCGTGGGACATGAGCCAGGCGCTGTCGTTCGCGCTCTTCCGCACCTACGCCGTCCCGACCATCGGCGTGCTGCTGCAGCAGACCGGCGAGTTCACCGGCCGCACCCAGAAGCGGTACGACGACACGGCGCTGATCCTCGACGAGATCGGCGAGCACGGGCTCGGCTCCGACGCGGGCCGGACCGCGCTGCGCCGGATGAACCAGATGCACGCGATGTACGACATCAGCAACGACGACATGCGCTACGTCCTCTGCACCTTCGTCACGGTGCCGATCCGGTGGCTCGACGACCACGGCTGGCGGCCGATGTCGGAGGCCGAGAAGGTCGCCTCGGCCCGCTACTACCGCGAGCTGGGCCGGCACATGGGGATCAAGGACCTTCCCGGGACGTGGCAGGACTTCGCGGCCGCGATGGACGCCTACGAGGCCGAGCACTTCGCCTTCGACCCGCGCGCCCGGGAGGTCGCGGACGCCACGCTCGGGCTGATGGCGACGTTCTCGCCGAACGACCGGGCGCCGGCGCCGGCCGTGATCCGGTTCTCGCGCGCCTACATGGACGAGCCGCTGCTCGACGCGTTCCACTACCCCCACCCGACCCGGGCCGAGCGGTGGGCGGCGCACGCCGCGCTCGAGGCCCGCAACGCGTGGCTCCGGCGCCAGCCGCCGCGACTGGCGCCGCTGCACGCCCGCGACGTCGGCAACGTGCGCGGCTATCCCGACGGGTACGACGTGGCCGCGCTCGGCACGTTCAGCCCGTCAGGCACAATCTCCGGGTGCCCCATCCCACCGCGCGCGTGATCGTGCTGGCCGGCCCCTCCGGCGCCGGCAAGTCACGGCTCGCGGAACGGCTCGGCCTGCCGGTGCTGCGGCTGGACGACTTCTACAAGAGCGGGTCCGACCCGACGCTGCCGCTCATCACCGAGGGCGCCAACGCCGGCCTCACCGACTGGGACCACCCCGACTCGTGGCTGCCCGGCGACGCGATGACGGCGCTGCGGCAGCTGTGCGCCGACGGCCGGGCCCGGGTACCGGTCTACGACATCGCCCACGACGGCCGGTGCGGGGAGCAGGAGCTCGACCTGGGCGGCCAGCCGCTGTTCATCGCCGAGGGGATCTTCGCCCAGGAGATCGTCCCCGCGTGCGCCGGCGAGGGGCTGCTCGCGGCGGCGTACTGCGTCACCCAGCACCCGGTGCTGACCTTCTGGCGCCGGCTGACCCGCGACCTGCGCGAGCACCGCAAGCCGCCGCTGGTGCTGGTCCGCCGTGGCTACGCCCTGCTGCGTGCCCAGCGGGAGGTGGTCCGGCACGCCGTGGCGCTCGGCTGCGAGCGCGTCGACCCCGAGCGGGCGTACGCCGAGATCCGCGCCCTCGAGCCCGCGCCGCATGGCTGAGGTCCCGGCCGCGCCCCGCTGGTGGAACGACCGCCTCGAGCGGTGGCTCCTCGCCCTGGGGGTGCGTGCTCGGCGGGGTCCTGTCGGTGCTGACGGCGCTCAACCAGCCCTACAACCAGAACGAGTGGGTGCAGATCGCGCCCTACGACTCCTGGGACCCCGCCGTCGTCACCAGCGGCACCCGGCAGCCGCCGCTCGACCCGGTCCTCGGCGCCCTCCTGCAGCACGCGTTCGGCGTCGGCCAGCTCCAGCAGCGCGCTGGTCCCGGTCGCGGCCGGCATCGGCTCGCTGGTCGTGGTGGCGCTGCTGCTGCGGAGGCTCGGGCTGCGCCAGCACGGCGTCGTCGCGCTCTGGCTCATGGCCACGGCGCCGATCTTCCTGCGCTACAACGCCTACGCCCGCCCCTACGCCCTGCCGCTGTTCCTGATGCTCCTCTGCGCGTACGCCGGGAGCAGGTGGCTCGACGGCGGCGGCCGGCGCTGGCTGGCCGTGGCGGTCGGCGGGGCGCTGCTGCTCCCGCTCGCGCGGGTGCCGGAGCCGGTGGTGTTCCTCGGCTCGTCGGGACTGGTCCTGCTGCTCGCCGGCTGGCGGCGCTGGCTCCCCCGCCGCCGCGCCTGGTGGCTCGGGGGCGGCTTCCTCGTGGCGCTCGCGTCGGTCGGCGCGCTGACCACGCTCACCCTCAGCCGGGAGACCGCGGCGAGCACCGGCGACGTCGCTCGTCGACCTCGACCCCGGCCGCGCCCTCGACCGGGTCCCGACCGGGCTGCGCGACCTGCGCGACTTCGTCGCCCCGCTGTACGCCGAGTGGTTCCCGTGGTGGCCGGTCACGCTGCTCGTCGTGGTGCTGGCGTTCGCCCTGCCCTCGTCACGCCGACGGCTGGTGACCACGTGGTGGTGGCTGCCGCTGGTGCTGGCACCGCTGGCCTTCCTGGCGGCGTACCACTCGGTGAACCCCTACCCGCTCGACGAGCGCCACTACCGGATCCGGTTCGCCTACTTCTGGGTGCCGGCACTGGTCGTGCTGGTGGCGGTCACCAGCGAGGCCGTGAGCCGGCACGCGCGGAGGGCGGCCGCGTGGGCCGGCCCGGTCCTGGTGGGCGTGCTGCTGGTCAGCCAGCTGCCGACCGCCCTCCGGGTGGTGACCGAGAACGATGCGGTCGACGTCCGGCAGGTGGCGACGATCGCGGAGGAGCGACTGCCCGACGACGCCGTCGTGCTCTACGACGGTCCCTCCCCCGACGGGCACTGGCGGCAGCCGTTCTTCGGCGGCCCGCGCTGGTTCGACGGCACCCGGCCGCGGATCGTGACGCCGGCCAGGATCGCGGCCGGCCGCGCGACCGTGGCCGAGCGTGCCGGACCGGTGCACCTGGTGGTGCTGGACGCCCCGTGCGTCGACTCGGTCGCCTGCGACTCCCCCGACCACCCGATCGGCGAGGTCGCCGGGTGGGAGGTCACCGAGCGCCACGACCTGTTCACGCTCTACGAGCCCGTCGACGGCCAGGCCGGCCGGGCCGGCACGATCGAGGCGCTGGAGGCGCTCGCGGACGCCTACGGCCCCGGTTGGTCGGACGTCAACGAGCAGGCGGCGGATCGCCTGCGATGAGCGCGGCGTACCCCGGCTTGACCACGTCGTCGATGATCGCGAGCCGCTCGTCGAAGGGCAGGAACGCCGACTTCATCGCGTTGATCGTGAACCAGCGCAGGTCGGCCAGCGTGTAGTCGAACGCCTCGACCAGCGACCACATCTCGTCGGTCATCGACGTCTGGCTCATCAGCCGGTTGTCGGTGTTGACCGTGACCCGGAACCGCAGCTTGGTCAGCAGCCCGATCGGGTGGTCGGCGATGGTGTCGGCGGCGCCGGTCTGCACGTTGGACGCGGGGCACATCTCCAGCGGGATCCGCTGGTCCCGGACGTACGCCGCCAGCCGGCCCAGCGTCGCCTCGCCCGCCTCGTCGACGGTGATGTCGTCGATGATCCGGACGCCGTGGCCGAGCCGGTCGGCCCCGCACCACTGGATCGCCTGCCAGATCGACGGCAGCCCGAACGCCTCGCCGGCGTGGATGGTGAAGTGGGAGTTCTCGCGCTGGAGGTACTCGAACGCGTCGAGGTGCCGGGTCGGGGGGTAGCCGGCCTCGGCGCCGGCGATGTCGAAGCCGGCGACGCCCCGGTCCCGCCACGCGACGGCCAGCTCGGCGATCTCGTTGGAGCGGGCCTGGTGGCGCATCGCGGTGAGCAGCTGGCGCACCACGATCCGGCCCTCGGCAGCGGCCACACCCTCGTCGAAGCCGGCCTGGACGGCGGCGACGACCTCGTCGAGCGAGAGCCCGGACTCGACGTGCTGCTCGGGCGCGTAGCGGACCTCGGCGTAGACGACGCCGTCGTCGGCGAGGTCCTCGACGCACTCGCGCGCGACCCGGCGCAGCGCGGCCTCGGTCTGCATCACGCCGACGGTGTGGTCGAAGGTCTCGAGGTAGCGCACCAGGGACCCGGAGTCGGCCGACTCCGCGAACCAGCGGCCCAGCGACTCCGCGTCGCCGGTGCCCTCGGGGAGCTCGTGGCCGCACTCGGCCGCGAGGTCGAGCACCGTCTGCGGGCGCAGCCCGCCGTCGAGGTGGTCGTGGAGCAGCACCTTCGGCGCCCGCCGTACCTGATCTCGAGTGGGAGTGGTCACCCTCCTATCCTTCCAGCCATGCGCACCTTCACCAGCTTCGACGAGCTCACCGACGCGATCGGCCAGGATCTCGGCACCAGTGAGTGGCTGACCATCGAGCAGGACCGGGTCGACCAGTTCGCCGAGGCGACCGGCGACCACCAGTGGATCCACGTCGACGTCGACCGCGCCGCGCAGGGCCCGTTCGGCGGCACCATCGCCCACGGCTACCTCACGCTGTCGCTGATCCCGCTGCTCGGCAGCCAGGTCTTCACGCTCGAGACCCCCGGCGCCAAGCTCAACTACGGCGTCAACAAGGTCAGGTTCCCGAACCCGGTCCGGGTCGGCTCCCGCGTGCGCAACACGGTCTCGGTCAAGGAGGTCACCGACCTCGCCTCCGGCAAGCAGCTGGTGCTCGGCCACGTCATCGAGGTCGAGGGCCAGGACAAGCCCGCCTGCGTCGCCGAGACCGTCGTCCTGCTCCTCCCCTGACCCGCCGGAGGTGTTGAGTTGGGCTTCGCGTCGACGTTGAGTTGGGCCGGAGTCGCAGCGCAGCTGATGCCGAGGCCCGAACTCGACCGTGCGCCTGACCTCGAGGCCCAACTCAACGGACGTCGAGAGCGGACCAGCAGCGCTGCTCGCCGTACGGCGTGAAGCCGAGGTTCTTCAGGATCGGGGCCGAGGTGGTGTCGACCGCCTTGACGAGGGCGAACCGCGCCGTGGTGGTGCGGGCGTCGACCAGCCGCTGGGCGACGAGCGCCCGGTAGGCGCCGCGGCCGCGGAACGCCGGGAGCACCGAGCCGTCCCAGAAGCGCAGCGCGTCGCCGTCGACCGTGCTGCCCGCGGACGCGGCCGGCTCGCCGTCGACGTACGCGACGTAGCTGCGGATCAGCCGCTCGGCCTCGGGCAGCATGACCGAGCGGGTGAGGTCCTCGACCTGCGCCTCGGTCGCGGGCGACATGTCGAAGACCTCGGCCTGGATCCGGCCGGCGAGCTCCACGTCGGCACGGCTCGTCGCCCGGACCACGGTGACGTCGTCCGGGACCGGCAGGTCGGTCCCGACCGGGAGGGCCAGCACCTCGAGCCGCTCGACCCGGCGCAGCCCGAGCGCCGCCAGCTGCGCCTCGGTGTCCGCGGGGCGGGTGCGTTCGTCGACCCACCACCGCAGCGTCGGCCGGCCCGCGTCGCCGGGCGTGCCCGACCACCTCCGCCAGCACCTCCGCCAGCGGCCGCGTCGGTGCGCGACCACTGCACGCTGGAGTAGTCGGTGTAGTGCGTGAGCCGGTAGTCGTCGGTCGACACCTCGGTCGCGTCGACCGGGATCCAGATCCACCGCGCCGCGGCAGCCCGGACGGCCTCCGCGTCCAGCGCCGCGTCGCGGTGGGTCATGTCAGTGCGCGACCCGGTCGAGCAGCAGCGGCGTGGGCGTGTACGACGCGGCACTGTCGCTCTCGCTGGCGACCTCCCACCCGCCCTCCAGCGAGGCCAGCGCCCGGTCGAACCGCGACTCGTCGTCGGTGAGCAGGGTGAACAGCGGCGCTCCGGCGGCGACCTGGTCACCGGGGCGGGCGTGCCAGACGACCCCGGCGCCCGCCTGCACCGGGTCCTCCTTGCGGGCGCGTCCCGCACCGAGCCGCCAGGCGGCCATCCCGACCGCCATCGCGTCGAGCCGGGTCAGCACGCCGGCCGACGGCGCGACGACCTCGTGGGAGTGGCGCGCGGTCGGCAGAGGGGCGTCCGGGTCGCCGTCCTGGGCGCGGACCATGGCCTTCCAGGCGTCCATCGCCCGACCGGAGGCGAGCACCTCGGCGGGGTCGACGTCGCCGCGACCGGCACCGGCGAGCATCTCCCGGGCCAGCGCGACGGTCAGCTCGACGACGTCGGCGGGACCGCCACCCGCCAGCACCTCGACCGACTCGGCGACCTCGATCGCGTTGCCGGCGGTGCGGCCGAGCGGGGTGCTCATGTCGGTGAGCAGGGCGACGGTGTGGACACCGGCGTCGGTGCCGAGCGCCACCATGGTCTCGGCCAGCTCGCGGGCCCGGTCGAGGTCCTTCATGAACGCCCCGGTGCCGACCTTCACGTCGAGCACCAGCGCGCCGGTGCCCTCGGCGATCTTCTTCGACATGATCGACGACGCGATCAGCGGGATCGCCTCGACGGTGCCGGTCACGTCGCGCAGCGCGTAGAGCTTCTTGTCGGCCGGCGCCAGCCCGTCGCCGGCCGCGCAGATCACCGCGCCGACCGACTCCAGCTGCGCGAACATCTCCTCGTTGGAGAGGGCCGCCCGCCAGCCGGGGATCGACTCGAGCTTGTCGAGGGTGCCACCGGTGTGGCCGAGCCCGCGTCCCGACAGCTGGGGTACGGCGACACCGCAGGCGGCCACCAGCGGGGCCAGCGGCAGCGTGATCTTGTCGCCCACGCCGCCGGTGGAGTGCTTGTCGGCGGTCGGCCGCGACAGAGTCGCGAAGTCCATCCGCTCCCCCGACGCGATCATCGCGTCGGTCCAGCGCGCGATCTCACGCCGGTCCATCCCGTTGAGGAGGATCGCCATGGCGAGCGACGCCATCTGCTCGTCGGCCACCTCGCCGCGCGTGTAGGCGTCGATCACCCAGTCGATCTGGCTGTCGGACAGCTCCGCACCGTCCCGCTTCGCGATGATCACCTCGACCGCGTCGTGCGTCCCGCTCACCGGTGGGCCTCGAGGTCGTCGGGGCCGAACGCGTCGGGCAGCACCTCGCGCATCGACCTGACCCCCGACGCCGTCATCAGCTGCAGCTCGGACCCGCCGTTCTCCCACAGCAGCTGCCGGCACCGGCCGCAGGGCATGATCACGTCGCCGTCGCCGTTGACGCACACGAAGTGCGTCAGCCGGCCGCCGCCGGTGGCGTGCAGCGACGACACGAGGCCACACTCGGCACAGAGCCCCACGCCGTACGCCGCGTTCTCGACGTTGCAGCCCACCAGCTCGCGTCCGTCGTCGGCGAGAGCCGCGGCCCCCACGGGGTAGTTGCTGTAGGGGGCGTAGGCGCGCCCCATCACCTCGGTCGCTACCTGCTTCAGGTGTTCCCAGTCCATCGCCCGACCTTATGCCGTGCGCCCCGCCCGAGCAGGAGAGGAGCCCGTCAGGTCGCAACTCGATAACCATCCGCCAGGGCGCTTTGTTGCGCCTCGCTGCACGCCCATTTTCGGTTACCCTGACGGCCGTTGCCCCCAGTCGAGCGGGGCGAGGACTTGGAGGGCAGTTGTGAAGAAGATCAGGAAGGCCGTCGTCGGAGGCGTCGCCGCACTCGCGGCGACCACCGTGCTGGCTGCGTGCGGGGATGCGCCGGACGAGAACGGGGACGCGGCGCCCGAGGGCAACGACTTCCTTCCCTGCATCGTGTCCGACGCCGGTGGCTTCGACGACAAGTCGTTCAACCAGCTCGGCTACGAGGGCGTCGAGCGGGCTGCCGAGGAGCTCGGTTCCGAGTTCAACGCCGTCGAGTCCCAGAACGAGAACGACTACGCCCCCAACATGGAGAGCCTGGTCGCCGAGGGCTGCGACGTCATCGTGGGCGTCGGCTTCGCGCTGTCGGCGGCGACCGTCGAGTCGGCCAACGCCAACCCCGACATCGAGTACATCCTGATCGACGACGCGGCGCGACACCGACTTCGACGGCGAGAAGGACGCTGAGAACGTCAAGCCGCTCCTCTACAACACCGCAGAGGCCGCGTTCCTGGCCGGCTACGCGTCCGCCGACTTCAGCAAGACCGGGACCGTCGGCACCTACGGCGGCGAGCCGTTCCCCACGGTCACCATCTTCATGGACGGCTTCCGCCAGGGCGTGGAGTACTACAACGAGCAGAAGGACGCCGACGTCAAGGTCGTCGGCTGGGACGGCAAGGACGGCAGCTTCACCGGCGGCTTCGACCCCGGGCCGGCCGCCACCAACGCTGCCCAGCAGCTGCTCGACCAGGGCGCGGACGTGCTGCTGCCCGTCGGCGGCCTGATCTACGAGGGCGCGCTGACGGCCATCCAGGACTCCGGTGACGACGCCGTCATGCTGGGTGTCGACGCCGACGTCTACGAGACCGACCCCCGCACCCAGGACGTCATCCTCACCTCGATCCTCAAGGCCATGGACGTCTCGACGTACGAGGCGATCATGGCCGCGGGCAACGACGAGTTCGACCCCGAGGCCTACATCGGCACCCTCGAGAACGAGGGCGTCGGCATCGCCCCGTTCCACAACTTCGAGGGCGAGATCTCCGACACCCTGACCGGGTGAGCTGGAGGAGATCAAGGCCGGCATCATCGACGGTGACATCACCGTGGAGTCCTACCTGGCTCAGTGAGCCCCGCCAGAGGGAGGCCGGCACGCACGCCGGCCTCCCTCTGCTGTTTGCCGCCCGGGGCAGCGCCCCGGCTCCCGACCTCCTAGGATCACCCCATGCAGCTGGCATTGCGCCACGTGACCAAGCGCTTCGGTGCGCTGGTGGCCAACGACGACATCTCCCTGACCGTCGAACCCGGGGAGATCCACTGTCTCCTCGGCGAGAACGGGCCGGGCAAGTCCACGCTGATGAACGTGGTCTACGGCCTCTACCAGGCCGACGAGGGCGAGATCGCCGTCGACGGGGAGGTCAAGCACTTCGCCGACCCCGGTGACGCCATCGCCGCGGGCATCGGCATGGTCCACCAGCACTTCATGCTCGTCCCGGTCTTCACCGTCGCCGAGAACGTCATGCTCGGCAACGAGGCGACCGGGTTCGGCGGGGTCGCTCGACATCGACGCCGCACGGCGTCGCGTGAAGGAGATCTCCGACCGGTTCGGCTTCTCGCGTCGACCCCGACGCCGTGGTCGAGGACCTGCCGGTCGGGGTGCAGCAGCGGGTGGAGATCATCAAGGTGCTCTCGCGGGACGCCAAGATCCTGGTCTTCGACGAGCCGACCGCCGTGCTCACACCGCAGGAGACCGACGAGCTGATGGCGACCATGCGCCAGCTCCGCGAGTCGGGTGCCGCCATCGTCTTCATCACCCACAAGCTCCGGGAGGTCCGCGAGGTCGCCGACCGGATCACCGTCATCAGGCTCGGCAAGGTGGTCGGCGAGGCCAGTCCGACCGCCAGCAACGCCGAGCTCGCCTCCCTGATGGTGGGCCGGGCGGTCGAGCTGACGGTCCACAAGGACGAGCCCGACCTCGGCGCCGACGCCCTCGTCGTCGAAGGCCTCACCGTCGCCGACGCGAAGGGGCTGGTCCACGTCGACGACGTCAGCTTCACCATCCGCGCCGGCGAGGTGATGGTCGTGGCCGGGGTCCAGGGCAACGGACAGACCGAGCTCACCGAGGCCCTGCTCGGTCTCCAGGAGCGGGTGCTCGGCTCGATCCGCCTCGACGGCAAGGAGCTGGTGGGCCGCAGTGTGCGCCAGGTCCTCGACGCCGGTGTGGGCTTCATCCCCGAGGACCGGCAGGTCGACGGGCTGGTCAGCAGCTTCACCGTCGCCGAGAACCTGATGCTCGACCGCAGCTTCCGGCCGCCGTTCGTCCGACGTGGGGCACTCCAGCTCGCCGAGCTGGACGAGTTCGCGAAGCACAAGCTGCAGGAGTACGACATCCGCGCCCCCGGGGTCACCACCCTGGCCGGCAAGCTCTCCGGCGGCAACCAGCAGAAGGTGGTCGTCGCGCGCGAGCTCTCGCGGGACCTCCGGCTCCTGGTGGCAGCCCAGCCCACCCGCGGCGTCGACGTCGGATCCATCGAGTTCATCCACCAGCAGATCGTGGCCACCCGCGATGCCGGCGTCCCGGTGCTCGTCGTGTCGACCGAGCTCGACGAGGTCACCGCCCTGGCAGACCGGATCATGGTCCTCTACCGCGGCCGCATCGTCGGCATCGTGCCGGCCGACACACCCCGGGAGGTCCTCGGACTCATGATGACCGGAGAACGGCCCGAGGGAGGCGCCGCATGAGCACCCCCGAGGACGAGCCCGGACCCGACCCGACAACCCGGGTCCCGCCGAACCGGGACGAGCCGCCGTGGAGCACGCGGCGCCGGCCGGCGTGGAGGACGCGCCACGCCCGCCCGAGGGGACATGGCACGCGACCGTACGGCAGATCACGACCGGCAACGTCCTGGTCGGATTCCTGGCTGTGCTGCTCGCGGTGATCGTCGGCTCCCTGCTGATCCTGCTGACCGACGAGGAGGTCCGTGAGGCAGCCGGCTACATCACGGCACGGCCCTCGGACTTCTTCCAGGCAGCGAGCGATGCGATCACGGGCGCCTACAGCGCCCTCTTCCGCGGCTCGATCTACAACACCCGCGCCACCGACTTCGAGACCGGGATCCGCCCGCTCACCGAGACCCTGAAGTTCGCCGGACCACTGATCGCTGCCGGACTGGGCATCGGCTTGGGCTTCCGCGCCGGACTCTTCAACATCGGCGGTCGCGGTCAGATGCTGCTGGCGGGTGCTGCCGCGGGTTGGGTCGCGATCAACGTGCGGCCTCCGGGGCCACTGCTCCTGGATCGCCGCCGTCGCCGCGGGCATGGTGGCAGGAGCCCTCTGGGGCGGACTGGCCGGCCTGCTCAAGGCACGCACCGGCGCCCACGAGGTGATCGTCACGATCATGCTCAACTACGTCGGCTTCTACCTGGTCTTCTACCTGCTCACCACGCAGGGCCTGCTGCAGGCGCCGGGGTCGGTCAACGCCAAGTCCCTGCCCCCGCCCGAGAACGCCCAGCTGCCCAAGATCCTCGGCGACACCTACAACCTGCACCTCGGCTTCGTGCTGGCCCTGGTGTGCGTGGCCCTGGTCTGGTGGCTGCTGAGCCGATCAGGCGCTCGGCTACCGGTTCCGGGCCGTCGGCGAGAACCCCTACGCCGCCCGTGCCTCCGGCATCGACGTCGGCCGCACCTACCTCGTCGCGATGCTCTTCTCCGGTGGCCTGGTCGCGCTGGCCGGCGTCAACCAGGTGCTCGGCACCGTGACCAGCGGCGTCACCACCGACCTCGACGCCGGCATCGGCTTCGATGCCATCACCGTCGCCCTCCTCGGCCGCTCGCAACCCGATCGGCATCCTCGGCGCCGGGCTGCTGTTCGGGGCGTTCAAGGCGGGCGGCTTCTCGATGCAGGTCTCCGAGGGCATCTCGGTCGACCTCGTGCTCGTCATCCAGTCGCTCATCGTGCTGTTCATCGCAGCACCACCGCTGGTGCGGGCGATCTTCCGTCTGCACCCGAAGGAGGCGTCGTGAGCCTGGCTCCCGCACCGGCCACCAGCCCGGTCACCGACGACACGCCCGTCATCGCCGTTGTCAGCCGCAAGGTCCCGGTGCTGTTCGGGGTCCTCACGCTGGGACTCGGGCTGGCGATCCTCCTCAACCCCCAGTCCGGCGAGACCACGTACCGGCTGGCCTCCCGCGACGACTTCTTCACCCTGCCCGACATCACCGTGCCCGCCCAGGGCACGGCGTGGCTGATGGTGGCCCTGATGGCCGTGTGCACGGGTGAGTCCGTGCGGCGCTACCTGGCCCGACGTTCCACCCCGCTGTGGCTCTCCTGCCTGTTCGCCGTGCTCGCCATGACCGGGTTCCTGACGTGGGCCGCCGCCGGCGGCACGGTGCCGATGGTCGGCCTGCTGGGTGGTTCGCTCGCGCTGGCGGTGCCGCTGATCTTCGGTGCCCTCGGTGGCGTCCTCGGCGAACGCGCCGGCGTCGTCAACATCGCCATCGACGGCCAGCTGCTGGCAGGCGCCTTCGCCGCCGCCCTGCTCGGGTCCTTCACCGGCTCGGTCTGGGGCGGCCTGCTGGGGGCCATGGCCGCCGGTGCCCTGGTGGCCGCGTTGCTCGGGTTGTTCGCCATCAGCTACTACGTCGACCAGGTGATCGTCGGCGTCGTGCTGAACGTCCTGGTGATCGGCCTCACCAGCTTCATGTTCCAGGAGGTGCTCGCTCCCAACGCCGCCGAGCTCAACGCACCCCCGCGCCTGAGTGCGGTCGCGATCCCGTTGCTGAGCGAGATCCCGCTGCTCGGCCCCGTGTTCTTCCGGCAGTCCCCCCTGGTCTACGGGCTCTACGTCGCGGTGGCGGTCGTGACCTGGGCCCTCTACCGCACCAAGTGGGGCCTGCGGGTCAGGGCCGTCGGTGAGCACCCCAGGGCCGCCGACACGGTCGGCATCCACGTCAACCGCACCCGCTTCCGCACCGTGCTGCTGGCCGGCGCCATCGTCGGCATCGGCGGCGCCTTCTACACGATGGTCTCGGCGCAGGCGTTCAACCAGGAGATGACCGGCGGTGCCGGCTACATCGCCCTGGCCGCCGTGATCTTCGGCAAGTGGGACCCGATCCGGGCCACCCTGGCCGCGCTGCTGTTCGGCTTCGCCTCCAACCTGCAGGGCGTGCTGTCGGTGCTCGGCTCCCCGGTGCCCAGCCAGTTCATGCTGATGCTGCCCTACGTCGTGACCATCTTCGCCGTCGCCGGCCTGGTGGGACGGTCGCGACCGCCGGCTGCCGACGGACTGCCCTACATCAAGACCTGACCTCGACCGGAGGTCGGCCCGGGCTCCGTCAGCGGCGCGGGCGCAGGGCCGTGACGGCGGCCTCGGCGAGCACCCTGGCGGCGATCGGCGTCGCCCGCTCGTCCACGGTCAGGTTGCCCTGGTGGAGGTCGTAGGTCGGGCCGCCGGGGGTGCGGGTGCCGAGCCGCCCCATCGCGCCGGGGACGCGCTCGACGTACCAGCCGAAGTCCTCGCCGCCGAGGCTCTGCGCGGTCGAGACGTGGCCGTGCGGACCGAGCACGCGTCGTACGGCGCTGCCGAGCACCTCGGTCGACTCGTGCTCGTTGACCACCGGCGGCACGCCGCGCTTGTAGTCGACCTCGGCGGTGACGCCGTACGGCGCCACGATCTCGTCGATCAGGATCCTGACCAGGCGCTCGGCGTCGGCCCACGCCACGGAGTCGAGCATCCGGACGGTGCCGGCGGCGTAGCCGTCGCCGGGGATGACGTTGTGGGCGGAGCCGGCCCGGACCATCCCCCAGACCACGCTGACCCCGGCGCGCGGGTCGAGCCGCCGGGAGAGGATCGCCGGCAGCTCGACGACGAGCTTGCCGAGGGCGAAGGTGAGGTCCTCGGTGAGGTGCGGACGCGAGGTGTGGCCACCGCGACCGGTCAGCCGCACCGACAACGCGTCGGCGGCACCGGTCAGCGCGCCCTCGCGGACGCCGACCTCGCCGACGTCGAGGGTGGGGTCGCAGTGGAGCATGAAGATCTTCGTCGACGCCCTCGAGCGCGCCGTGGCCCATCAGCCGCAGCGCGCCGCCCGGCATGACCTCCTCGGCGGGCTGGAAGAGCAGCCGGACCCGGCCCGGGAGCTGGCCGCGGTGGTGGGCCTCGGCGAGCGCCAGGCCGGCCCCGACGAGACCGGCGGTGTGCACGTCGTGGCCGCAGGCGTGGGCCACACCCGGCGTGGTGCTGGCCCACGGCAGGCCGGTGGTGTCGTCGACCGGCAGGGCGTCGAGGTCGGCCCGCAGCGCGACCAGCGGTCCGGTGTCGCCGATGTCGGCCAGCAGCCCGGTGCCCTCGATCCGGGTGACGGCGATCCCGGCCGCCTCGAGCCGCTCGGCCACGATCTCGGTGGTCCGGGTCTCGAGCCACGACAGCTCGGGGTGGGCGTGCAGGTCGCGGCGCAGCTCGACCAGGTCGTCGGCGTACTTCTCGACGACGGCGTCGATGGTGGCGGAGGCTTCGGTCGGATCGGTCAGTGGGGTCGGCATCGCCCTTCGAGGTTAGTTCACCCGAGGGCTCCCGGGGGAATCCCGTCCGCCGCCGAGACGCGGAGGGACCCCGGGCAGCTGCTGCCCGGGGCCCCTCGTCATCCGTGTCAGCCGGTGCTTACGGCGCGGCGGTGTTCCAGCGCAGGACCTTGCCGGCCTGGGCGGCTTGCTGCCGTCATTGGTGAGGTCGGTCTTGGTGGCGTAGACGTGGCCGTCGTGGAACTCCACGTCGCCGGGGAACTTGACCTCGGCGAACGACGCTCGGCTCGCCACCGAGCGGCACCTCGAGGATCGTGCTGGCGAACAGCTGCGAGATGTAGGCGGTGCCGGTCGGCGAGATCGCGAGGCCGACCGGGGTGACCAGTCCGCCGGCCTCCTTGGTGACGTCACCGGTGGCGGGGTCGATCTGGTAGATCCGGCCCTTGGGCAGGCCCTCGCCCGGGGTGCCCGGCAGCGTCGTCACGTAGAGGTTGCCGTCGGGGCCGAGCTCGACGTCGGTGGGCACGGGCTCGGCACGGTAGGTCTTGCCGATCACGCACTTGTGGAGGCCGAACTCCTTCTTCATGGCGCGGGTGATCTTGACCTTGGTCGGGGGCAGCACGGCCACCGTGCTGGTCGCCCCCGCGTCGGTGACGGCGAGGATCGAGTTGCCGGCGGCGTCCGCCACCCAGGTGGCGCCCTCGCCCAGCGCGGTCGCGTAGGGGTGCGACTCGATGATCCCCTGGTAGGGGTGCATGAACGGCGGCACCTTGCTCAGGCAGAACTTGCCTGACTTCAGGCCGTACTTGTTGCCGGCGTCGGGGTTGTTCTGCTTCTCGTAGCGCGTAGAGGTTCGCGAGCTTGGTGGGCGCGTCCTCGCCCGAGATCCGCCACAGGTCCGCGGTCGGCTTCTTGCGGGTGCCGCCGGTGGTGGCGAAGGTGACGTCGTCTCCGGCGGCCGAGACGGCGCCGACCTCGCTGCCGGCGGGGTCCTCGTAGACGTTGCTGGTCTCACCGCCGGGCGCGACCTTGGTCAGCGTTCCGGCGAAGTTCTGGGACACGTAGACGGTGCCGTCCTCGCTGACGGCGACGCTCAGGGGCGTGACGAGCCCGCCGACGACGGTCTCTGCGTCCGCGGCCTGGGCTGGGGCTGATGGTGGTGGTGAGCAGCGTGAGCGCTGCCGCCGCCACCGAGAGCGTGGTGATTCGACCTCGCATGAGTGGGTTCCTCCCCGTTGGTGGTGAAGTGAAGCCACCGTTCTAAACCCGCAGGGCCGCGGACGCGAAGAGAATTGCGCCCGTTCACCCCGCCGGTCTGGACCAGTCAGAGCCCACCGCGGTCGTACGCCGACAGGAGGAGGTCGGCCGCCACCGGGGCGTTGAGCTCGCCGGCGAGCACCCGGCGTCGTACGTCGTCGCGGACGGCCGCCACGCCGGGCGAGCGGCGCAGCCGGTCGGCCAGCTCGTCGCGGACCAGCGCCCAGGTGAAGTCGAGCTGCTGCTCGGCACGCTTGGTCGCGAGCCCGGCCTCGCCGAGGTGGTCGCGGTGCGACAGCACCCGCTGCCAGACCTCGTCGACGCCGTCGCCGGTGAGGCCGGAGCAGGTGACCACCGGTGGAGCCCACTCGCCGCGCCCGTGCACCAGCCGGAGCGCACCGGCCAGCTCCCGCGCCGCCGAGCGGGCCTCGCCCTCACGGTCGCCGTCCGCCTTGTTGACCGCGATCACGTCGGCGATCTCGAGGATGCCCTTCTTGATGCCCTGCAGCTGGTCGCCGGTGCGGGCGAGGGTGAGGAACAGGAACGTGTCGACCATCCCCGCCACCGTGATCTCCGACTGGCCGACGCCGACGGTCTCGACCAGCACCACGTCGTACCCGGCCGCCTCGAGCACCGTCATCGCCTGGGTGGTGGCGCGGGCGACGCCCCCGAGCGTGCCGGCGGCGGGCGAGGGCCGGATGTAGGCACGGGGGTCGTTGGCCAGCGTCGCCATCCGGGTCTTGTCGCCGAGCACCGAGCCACCGGTGCGGACGCTGGACGGGTCGACCGCGAGCACGCCGACCTGGTGGCCGGCGGCGGTCAGCCGGGTGCCGAGCTGCTCGATGAAGGTCGACTTCCCCACGCCGGGTACGCCGGAGATGCCGACCCGGACCGCCGACCCGTGCTCGAGCCGGCCCAGCAGCTCCCGGGCCGCCTCGCGGTGGGCGGGCCTGGAGGACTCCATGAGCGTGATCGCCCGGGAGACGGCGGCCCGCTTCCGGTCGCGGACCCCGGCGGCCAGTGACTCCACGTCCACGCTCAATGCCCGAGCTGCTCCGACAGCTTGTGGAGCAGGTCGAGCGCGGACTCGGCGATGACCGTGCCGGGGAGGAACACGGCGGCCGCGCCCATCTCCTGCAGCGTGGGGACGTCGTCGGGCGGGATCACGCCGCCGATGACCACCATGATGTCCTCGCGGCCGAGCTCGGCCAGCGCCTGCCGCAGCTGCGGCAGCAGCACCAGGTGGCCGGCGGCCAGGGACGAGACGCCGACGATGTGGACGTCGGCGTCGACCGCCTGCTGGGCGACCTCCTCGGGCGTGGAGAACAGCGGCCCCACGTCGACGTCGAACCCCATGTCGGCGAACGCGCTGACCACGACCTTCTGGCCGCGGTCGTGGCCGTCCTGCCCCATCTTCGCGACCAGGATCCGGGGCCGGCGGCCCTTCGTGCTCCTCGAACTCGTCTGCCGCGGCGATCACCTGCGGCACGGGGCCTTCGCCGCCGGACTCGTCTCGGTACACGCCGGAGATGGTACGGATCACGGCACGGTGGCGGCCGTAGACCTTCTCCAGCGCGCCGGAGATCTCTCCGACCGTCGCCTTGGCGCGGGCCGCCTCGACCGCGAGGCCGAGCAGGTTGCCGTCGAGGCCCTCACCGCCGCCGCTCTCGGCGCTGCGGGTCAGCGCGTCGAGGGCGCGCTCGACCTCGGCGTCGTCCCGCTCCGCGCGCAGCCGCTCGAGCTTGGCCATCTGCTGGCGGTAGACGTCGTCGTTGTCGACGCGGAGCACGTCCAGCTTGTCCTCCTCGGCGAGCCGGAAGGTGTTGACGCCGATGACCTGCTGGTGGCCCGAGTCGATCCGCGCCTGGGTGCGGGCGGCCGCCTCCTCGATCCGCATCTTCGGGATGCCCTGCTCGATCGCGGCGGCCATGCCGCCGGCCTCCTCCGCCTCGCGGATGTGACCCCAGGCGCGCTCGGCGAGGTCGTGGGTCAGCCGCTCCACGTAGTAGGAGCCGGCCCACGGGTCGATCGTGTGCGTCGTACCGCTCTCCTGCTGCAGCAGCAGCTGGGTGTTGCGGGCGATCCGCGCCGAGAAGTCGGTCGGCAGCGCGATCGCCTCGTCGAGTGCGTTGGTGTGCAGCGACTGGGTGTGGCCCTGGGTGGCGGCCATCGCCTCGACGCAGGTGCGGCCCGACGTTGTTGAAGACGTCCTGCGCGGTCAGCGACCAGCCGCTGGTCTGGCAGTGGGTGCGCAGGCTGAGCGACTTGGGGTTCTGCGGCTCGAACTCGCGCACCAGCCGACTCCAGATCGCGCGCGCCGCGCGCATCTTGGCGACCTCCATGAAGAAGTTCATGCCGATCGCCCAGAAGAAGCTCAGCCGGGGTGCGAACCGGTCGATGTCGAGGCCTGCGTCGAGGCCGGCACGGATGTACTCGACCCCGTCGGCGAGCGTGTAGGCGAGCTCGAGGTCGGCGGTCGCCCCGGCCTCCTGCATGTGGTAGCCGGAGATCGAGATCGAGTTGAAGCGCGGCATCTTCTCGGCGGTGAACGCGAAGATGTCGGAGATGATCCGCATGCTCGGCGCCGGCGGGTAGATGTAGGTGTTGCGGACCATGAACTCCTTGAGGATGTCGTTCTGGATCGTCCCCGCGAGCTGTTCCGGCTTCACCCCCTGCTCCTCCGCCGCGGCGATGTAGAGCGCCATCACCGGCAGCACCGCGCCGTTCATCGTCATCGACACCGACATCTGGTCGAGCGGGATGCCGTCGAACAGCGTCCGCGCGTCGTAGATGGAGTCGATCGCCACCCCGGCCATGCCGACGTCACCGCGCACCCGCGGGTGGTCGGAGTCGTAGCCGCGGTGCGTGGCGAGGTCGAAGGCGACGCTGAGCCCCTTCTGGCCGGCCGCCAGGTTGCGCCGGTAGAACGCGTTGGACTCCTCGGCCGTCGAGAACCCGGCGTACTGCCGGATCGTCCACGGCTGCGTGGTGTACATCGTCGGGTAGGGCCCGCGCAGGAACGGGCTCAGCCCCGGCCAGGTGTCGAGCGCGTCGAGCCCCTCGAGGTGCTCGGGTCCGTACATCGGGAGGATGTCGATGCCCTCGGGGCTGGCCCAGGGCTCCCCGGTGGTTGAGGTGCGAGCGGAGCGAGCCTCGACACCCCCGGCGGAGACGGCCAACCCCGCAAAGCTCTCCGGCACGCTCATGACAGCGCTCCCCTCGTCCGGCGCAGGAAGTCCAGCGCGTCCATCCCGGCCCAGCACTGGTCGTCGGCGCCGACGTCGGCCTTGCCGGCGACGATGACGTGGCGGGCCCCGGCGTCGCGCAGGGCGGTGACCAGGTCGGCCCCCCACTCGGCGTACGCCGGGTCCGGCCCGGCGAGGCACACCACGCCGGCGCCGTCGTAGGCCTCGAGCATCGACTCGACGCCGTCGGTCGGCCCCGCGACGGTGACCGCGACCCCGCCGGCGGCGAAGAGGTTGGTGGCGAAGCCGGCGCGGGCCGTGTGGGCGGCGACCGGGCCCATGGTGGCCAGGAAGACCGGCGTCGTGGCCGGGTCGTCGCGCAGCTCCTCGAACGGCGCACCCCAGCGGCGTACGTCGTCGCCCTCCCCGGCACGCTCCGGCAGCGTCTCGGCGAGGTTCGGGAACTCGGTGAGCCCGGTGATCGGCCGCGTCCGTCGGGCGACGGCAGCGTCACGCCGCTCGACCACCTCGGCGATCCGGGCCTCGAACGCGTCGGGTCCCTCGGCCTCGATCCTGCCGAGCTCCTCCCACGCGGCCCGGGTGAGGTCCTCGGTGAGCTTCTCGACGACGTAGGAGCCCCCGGCCGGGTCCGCGACCCGCCCGAGGTGCGACTCGGAGAGCAGCAGCGGCGAGGTGTTGCGCGCGATCCGGCGGCCGAACGTGTCGGGCTCTCCGAGCGGGCTGTCGAACGGGACGACGGTCACCGAGTCCGCGCCGCCGATGCCCGCGCTGAAGGTGGCGACGGTGGTGCGCAGCATGTTCACCCACGGGTCGTACCTGCTCATCATCGGCCGGCTGGTGACGGCGTGGATCCGCATCGGGACGTCGCGACCGCCGCTCAGCTCGAGCATCCTCGCCCAGAGGCGCCGGGCGGCCCGGAGCTTCGCGATGGTCACGAGCTGCTCGTCGGTCGCGGCCAGCCGGAACTCCACCAGTCCCGCCGCCTCGTCCACGGAGAACCCGGCACCGGTGAGGGTGCGGAGGTACGACGCCGCGGTGGCCAGCGCGTGACCGAGCTCCTGCACGTCGGAGGCGCCCCGGTCGTGGACCCGGGTGCCGTCGACGACGGCGGCGAGCACGCCGGCCGTCCGCGCCAGCTCGGCGATCTCGACCAGGTCGTCGGCCGTCGCGTCGGCGCCGAGGTTGGTGCCGTCGGCCGGGTCGACGTGGGTCAGCAGCTCGAGGAAGGCGCGGGCGCGGTCGGGCGTCGTGCCCTCGAGCACCACCGGGGCGAGGTCGAGCAGGACGCCGTCGAGCAGCGTCGCCAGGTCGCCGGACGCGTCCACCCACAGCGACGTGGCGCCGGTGTCGAGGTCGGCCAGCGCCTGCTCGCGGTCGGCGGGGCGGGTCCGCACGTCCCAGCCGCCGACCCGGGTCGGCCGGCCGGACGTGGACAGGTCGTCGAGCAGGTCCGGCGTACCGAGCGGGGTGACGGCGAGCCCGTCGAGCGTGGTGCGGGTGAGCTCCTGCCAGACCAGGTCGTCGGCGTCGTCCTCCCCGAGCCGACCGGCCTTGCGCAGCACCGCGGCGGCGGCGGCCTCCCACGCTGCGCGGTCGTGGTCGTCCTCGGGCGCGGCCAGCGCGAGGGCACCCTGCTCGGGCTCGAGCGCGGTGGGCTCGTCCAGCCCGCCCTCGACGGGCTCCTCTGACGTCATGGTGCGAACGATAGGAGGCGCGCGCCACGCGCGGCCACCGAGTGTGACCTATCCCCGGCCGTAGGCTGCCGCCGTGACCAGCCTCGACAGCGACGCCGGCATCGACGACGGCCTGGGATTCCGGCTGCGCCCGGCGGTGGACGCCGACGCCGGGCGCTGGCTGGCGATGCTGCAGGACCCGGAGCAGAGGCGCTACGGCTCCCCCGCGTTCGTCCCGGTGCCGACCGACGTCGCAGGCGTCGCCGAGAACCTGGAGAAGTCGCGGACGACGTGGGCCGACCGGGCGCCGGGCACGCTCGTGGTCACCGACTCGACCGACGTCCTCCTGGGCGACATCTCCTGGCGGTGGGCGACCGGGGAGAAGCTCGGCATCGCCGACCTGGGGTACGTCGTCCACCCTGACGCCCGCGGCCGCGGGGTGGCGCGCACCGCGATCGTGCTGCTCACCCGCTGGCTGATGTCGGCGGAGGGACGCGGCCTCGAGCGGGTCCAGCTCGACCACAGCACGGAGAACGTCGCCTCCTGCCGGGTCGCGCTCGCGGCCGGGTTCGAGCGGGAGGGGATCCGGCGTGGCTACCTCCCGCTGCGCGACGCCGACGGCAGCGTCCGCCGCCACGACGTGTGCCTGCACGGCCGCATCACGCCACCCTGACCGCGGGTCGAAACCCCTCGCACGACCTGACCGCCCGAGCGCATACTTCGACATGCCCAGCTCCAGCCAGTGGCTCGCCTTCGTGGTGGCCTCGTTGCTGTTCATCCAGGTGCCCGGCCCGAGCCTGTTGTTCATGCTCGGGCGCGCGCTGACCGTCAGCCTGCGCGACGCGCTGGTGTCGGTGGCGGGCAACGCGCTCGGCCTGGTCGCCCAGGTGATGCTGGTCGCGGTCGGCCTCGGCGCCGTCGTCGCCGCCAGCGCCACGGCCTACACCGCCCTCAAGGTCGTCGGTGCGGCGTACGTCGTGTGGCTCGGCGTCCAGGCGATCCGTCACCGCGGTGACGCCCGGCTCGCCCTGCTGTCCGGCCGGCGGCCGCCCGAGCGCGCCGCGGCGGCGCTGCGGACCGGCTTCGTCGTCGGCGTGACCAACCCGAAGACGATCGTCTTCTTCGTCGCCTTCCTACCGCAGTTCACCTCGCCGGACGCCCCGGCCGGCCCGCAGCTCGCGCTGCTGGGGCTGGTCTTCGGCGTGATGGCGGTCGCGTCCGACAGCACCTGGGCGGTCCTCGCCGGCCGGGCGCGGCTGTGGTTCGCCCGGCAGCCGCGACGCCTGGACACGATGAGCACCGCCGGCGGCGTGATGATGATCGGTCTCGGTGCCACCATGGCCGCCACCGACTGACCAGACCGGTTCACCGATTCTCCGGATTCGGCTGCGGACCGGCGGCCCCGACCTCACGCTGGGTCCATGAAGGTCCTGCTGGCGGTCGGCGCCGTGCTGGTGGCGCTGCTCACGGCCGGCGTGTCAGGGCAGATGCTCACCGCGACCGGCGAGGCGCCTGCCGCCCGGGTGAGCCAGGTCAACGTGGCCGACGACGACCTCCCGCCGGTGGGCAACCCGGCGCGGAAGTTCGTCCTCGCCAAGAAGGAGTGGACGGCGTGCGTCGCCGAGGCCGCCCCGGCCCACGAGGGCCCGGGCCGGTTCGATCCCGAGGCCGCGTGCGGCACCAAGCCGCACCCGCACGATTTCTCGGACAAGGCGGGCAAGTCCGACCGGGCCGACAGGGCCGACAGGCGTCAGGGCCGACCGGCGTGGGCCGGTGGCCCTGACCGCCGTACGGCGGAGCCGCCCGGGCACGCCAAGCACGACTAGCGGGCCCGGGTCGCGGCGGGCGCGGTGGTGGCAGGCAGCTCGACCACTGCCGGCCACGCACCGCGCCACGCCTTGACCCCGAGCCAAGGCATGGCTCCATCATCCGAAGCGCTGCAACCGATTTCGGCCGCTGAGGCGGGCCGTTCTACGTTCGGCAGACGACACGCCGGGCGGGGGCTGCCTAACGCAGAGTCGGAGTCAGCCGGCGTTGGCCGACCAGTCGGGCAGCTGCTGCAGCGAGCGACCCGGCTCCAGCTCCGTCAGGCCGCGGCCGATCGCGATCGAGCAGGCCGAGCCGGGCGGCGTCAGCTGCACGAACCGGATCTCCTCACTGACGGTCTGGTCGTGGTCGCAGACGAACCCCGCCCTGACCGAAAGCCTCAGAGCTCGGTGCGGTCGTCGCGGTCCTTGTCCCGCATCCCGATCTTGTTGCCGAGCCAGACCAGCGGGTCGTACTTGCGGTCCACGACCCGCTCCTTCATCGGGATGATCGCGTTGTCGGTGATCTTGATGCCCTCGGGGCAGACCTCGGTGCAGCACTTGGTGATGTTGCACATCCCGAGGCCCGCCTGGTCCTGGGCCAGCTTGCGCCGGTCCTGGGTGTCGAGCGGGTGCATGTCCAGCTCGGCGTACCGGATGAAGAACCGCGGGCCGGCGAAGGCCGGCTTGTTCTCCTCGTGGTCGCGCACGACGTGGCAGACGTTCTGGCACAGGAAGCACTCGATGCACTTGCGGAACTCCTGCCCGCGCTCGACGTCCTCCTGCATCATCCGCCGCTTGCCGTCGGCGTCGCGGGGACCCAGCTCGACCCCCGGCAGCTGCCGGGCCTTCTTGTAGTTGAAGGAGACGTCGGTGACCAGGTCGCGGATGATCGGGAAGGCCCGCACCGGCGTCACCGTGATGACCTCGGACTCCTCGAAGTCGGAGAGCCGGGTCATGCACAGCAGCCGCGGCCGGCCGTTGATCTCGGCGCTGCAGGAGCCGCACTTGCCGGCCTTGCAGTTCCAGCGCACGGCCAGGTCGCCCGCCTGGGTGGCCTGCAACCGGTGGATCGCGTCGAGGACGACCTCGCCCTCCGACACCTCGACGGTGTAGTCCTGGAGCTCTCCGCCGCTCTCGTTGCCGCGCCACAGGCGCAGCTTCAGCTCATATCCCATCGGTCACTCCTCGAAGTACGACTTGAGCTCGTCGGGCATGACCGGGAGCGGTTGCTCCGTCAGCGTGATCCCGGTGCCGGACTCGTCGAGGCGCACCACCAGGTTCTTGGTCCCCCAGTCCGGGCTGGGCTTGGGGAAGTCGTCGCGGGTGTGGCCGCCGCGCGACTCCTCGCGCGCCAGCGCCGCCTTCGCGATCGCCTCCGAGACCAGCAGCATGTTGCGCAGGTCGAGCGCGAGGTGCCAGCCGGGGTTGTACTGCCGGTGGCCGCCGACGGTCATCGTGGTCGCCCGCTTCTTGAGCGCCTCGATCGCGGTCAGCGCGTCCTCGAGCTCCGGCCTGGTCCGGATGATCCCGACCAGGTCGTTCATCGACTGCTGGAGGTCGGACTGGATCGTGTAGGGGTTGTCGCCGCCCTCGACGTTGAACGGCGAGACGGCGCTCCACTCCGCCGCCTGAGACGTCGGACGTCCCGCACCGGCGGCCGGGCCGCCAGCCCCGCGGCGTACGCCGCCGCCGCCTCGCCGGCCCGGCGGCCGAAGACGAGCAGGTCGGAGAGGCTGTTGCCGCCCAGCCGGTTCGAGCCGTGCATGCCGCCCGAGCACTCGCCCACGGCGTAGAGGCCGGTGACCGCGGTGAGCTCGGTGTCCGGATCGACCTCGACCCCGCCCATGACGTAGTGGCAGGTGGGACCGATCTCCATCGGCTCCGCGGTGATGTCGACGTCGGCCAGCTCCTTGAACTGGTGGTACATCGACGGCAGCCGCTTGCGGATGAACTCCGGCGTACGCCGCGAGGCGATGTCGAGGAAGATGCCGCCGTGCGGTGACCCGCGACCGGCCTTGATCTCGGAGTTGATGGCGCGCGCCACCTCGTCACGGGGCAGCAGCTCGGGTGGCCGGCGGTTGTTCTTCTTGTCGTCGTACCACCGGTCCGCCTCCTCCTCGGTGTCGGCGGTCTCGGCCTTGAAGAACTCCGGGATGTAGTCGAACATGAACCGCTTGCCCTCGGAGTTCTTCAGGATGCCGCCGTCGCCGCGGACCGACTCCGTGACCAGCAGCCCCTTCACCGACGGGCGGCCAGACCATGCCGGTCGGGTGGAACTGCACGAACTCCATGTTGATGAGCGAGGCGCCGGCCCGCAGCGCGAGCGCGTGGCCGTCGCCGGTGTACTCCCACGAGTTCGACGTGACCTTGAACGACTTGCCGATCCCGCCGGTGGCCAGGATGACCGACGGCGCCTCGATGGTGACGAACCGGCCGGTCTCGCGCCAGTAGCCGAAGACGCCGGAGATCGCGTCGGAGTCGTCCTTCAGCAGCTCGGTGACCGTGCACTCCATGAAGACGTCGATCCCGATCTGGACCGCCCGCTGCTGGAGGGTGCGGATCATCTCCAGGCCGGTGCGGTCGCCGACGTGGGCGAGCCGCGCGTACCTGTGCCCGCCGAAGTCGCGCTGGCTGATCAGCCCGTCCTCGGTGCGGTCGAAGAGCGCGCCCCAGTCCTCGAGCTCCATCACCCGCTCGGGGGCCTCCTGGGCGTGGAGCTGGGCCATCCGCCAGTTGTTGAGCATCTTGCCGCCGCGCATGGTGTCGCGGAAGTGGACCTCCCAGTTGTCCTCGGGCCACCGGTTGCCCATGGCGGCGGCGATGCCGCCCTCCGCCATCACCGTGTGGGCCTTGCCGAGCAGGGACTTGCAGACGATGGCGGTCTCCGCGCCCGCCTCGTGCGCGGCGATCGCGGCACGCAGCCCCGCGCCGCCGGCGCCCACCACGACCACGTCGTAGGAGTGGCGCTCCATCCCGCCCTCGGAGTAGTAGGACATCTCGTTGCCGGTCATCGGGTGCCGGTCGCTGGTCGAGCTCATCAGAAAAACTTCACGTCCTCGATGCGGCCGGTGGCCAGCAGGTAGATGTACAGGTCGACCAGGGCCACCGAGAAGAGGGAGACCCACGCGTAGCGGGCGTGGTTGACGTTGAGCCTGGAGACGAAGGTCCACGCCCGGTAGCGCACCGGGTGCTTGCTGAAGTGGCGCAGCCGGCCGCCGACCACGTGGCGGCAGGAGTGGCACGACAGCGTGTAGAGCCAGATGTAGACGACGTTGATGAGCATCAGCAGCGTGCCGAGGCCGGCGTGGCCCCATTCCTTGTCCTCGTTGCGGAACGCGAGCACGACGTCGAAGGAGAGGATCAGCGCGACCAGCACCGCGGCGTACCAGAAGTAGCGGTGGACGTTGTTGAGGATCAGCGGCAGCCGGGTCTCGCCCGAGTAGCGCAGGTGGGGCTCGGCCACCCCGCAGGCCGGGGGGCTCATCCAGAAGCCCCGGTAGTAGGCCTTGCGGTAGTAGTAGCAGGTCATCCGGAAGCCCAGCGGGAAGATCAGGATGATCAGCGCCGCCGAGAACGGGAACCACGCGAACGGCTGGCCGAAGTCGGACGCGCCCTCGACGCAGTCACCGAGGCAGGGCGAGTAGAACGGCGAGAGGTACGGCGAGGCGTAGTAGTGCGCGCCGGAGAAGGCCCGCCAGGTGGCGTAGACGACGAAGAGCTGAACACCACGAAGGTCGTGAGCGGGGCCAGCCACCACCGGTCCTGCCTGAGGGTCCGCTCCTCGATGCTGGCCCGGCCTGGGCCGGTCACTCCGGTCGTCATGTGTCCCTCTCGGTCGGTCCCGGCGGTGTAACGGGTTGCAGTCTTACCTGACTCGCGCCGCATGTGAAGGACGGCACTCCGCCAGAGTTCACCAACCGGTCGCGCGATCGCCCGGAGTAAGGTCGTCACGCTGGCGGCTCGGGCCGGTTGCCGGGGAGGGGCAGGCATGAGCAGACCGAGCATCGTGGTCACCGACGACGACCCGTTGGTCGCCGACGCGATCACCCGCGACCTGCGCCAGCGGTTCGGCGAGGACTACCGGATCGTGCGGACCACGTCGGGCGCCGAGGCCCTCGACGTCATCGGTCGGCTGGCGCTGCGCGACGAGCCGGTCGCGCTGCTGGTCACCGACCAGCGGATGCCCCAGCTCACCGGCGTCGAGATGCTCGCCCGCGCCCGGCCCAGGCCCCCGACGCGAAGCTGCTGCTGCTCACGGCGTACGCCGACACCGACGCGGCCATCACCGCCATCAACGACATCGGCCTCGACTACTACCTGCTCAAGCCCTGGGACCCACCCGAGGAACGGCTCTACCCGGTGGTCGAGGACCTGCTCGACGACTGGCGCCGCGAGCACCCCGAGCACGCCCCGCTGGTGCGGGTGGTCGGCCACCGGTGGTCCGACCGCAGCCACGAGGTCAAGACCTTCCTCGCCCGCAACCACGTCCCCTACCTCTGGCTCGACGTCGAGGAGCCCGAGGGCACCCGGCTGGCGGGGCTCGCCGCGGCGGCCGCCGCCGACCTGCCGCTGGTGATGGTGCCCGACGCCGAGCCGCTCCGGTCACCCACGACGCTCCGAGCTCGCCGAGGGCCTCGGGCTGCGGACCCGCGCCGAGCAGCCGTTGTACGACGTCGCCATCGTCGGCGGCGGGCCCGGCCGGGCTGGCCGCCGCCGTGTACGCCGCCTCGGAGGGCCTGCGCACCATCGTGATCGAGCGCGAGGCGCCCGGGCGGCCAGGCCGGGCAGAGCGCGGCGATCGAGAACTACCTCGGCTTCCCGCGCGGGCTCAGCGGGTCGGACCTCGCGCAGCGCGCCATCGCGCAGGTCTCCCGCTTCGGCGCCGAGCTGGTGCTGGCCCAGGAGGCGGTGGGGTTCGAGTCGCGGGGCCCGGTGCGGGCGGTGCTGCTCGGCGGCGGGGCGGAGATCGAGGCCCGGTCGGTGGTCGTCGCCTCCGGCGTCTCCTACCGGCGGCTGGTCGCCGACGGCGTCGACGCGCTCACCGGGCGGGGCATCTACTACGGCGCCAGCGCGAGCGACGCCGCCCAGCTCGACGACGAGGTCGTGCACGTCGTCGGTGCCGCCAACTCCGCCGGTCAGGCGGTGCTGAACTTCGCGCGCCACGCGTCGCGGGTGGTGATGCTCGTGCGCGGCGCGTCGCTCGACGACCGGCATGTCCCGCTACCTGGTCGAGCGGATCGAGGCGGCCCCGAACGTCGAGGTCCGCTGCCTCACCGAGGTCGCGGCGGCCGCGGGCGACGGGCACCTGGAGACGCTGACCCTCTCCGACCGGCGGACCGGCGAGCGGGAGAACGTCGAGGCGGGGTGGCTGTTCGTCTTCATCGGGGCGTCCCCGCACACCGGCTGGCTCGGCGACGACGTGGTGCGCAACGAGCACGGGTTCGTCGTGACCGGCCCCGGCCTCGGCGCCGGGCCGCCCGGCGCTGGCCGCTGCCGCGGGCGCCGTACGCCCTGGAGTCCAGCGTGCCCGGCGTGTTCGCGGCCGGCGACGTCCGGCAGGACTCGATGAAGCGGGTCGCGTCGGCGGTCGGCGAGGGCGCGATGGCGGTCCACCTGGTGCACCGCTACCTGGAGACGCTCCTGATGCGCCTCGAGGACCTGCGCACCATCCCGCTGCTCGACGGGCTCAGCGACGAGCAGCTGGCCGAGCTCGCCGCAGGCTCCGAGGTGGTGGCCCTGGTCCCCGGCACCGTCCTGTTCCGGGAGGGCGAGCTCGCGGACTACTGGTGGGTGCTCGTGGACGGCGCGGTGGAGCTGTCCCGGCGCACCGGCCGCGAGGAGACGGTGGTCGGCATGATGGACGTCCCCGGCCGCTGGGCCGGCGGGCTCCGGGCCTGGGACCCGCACGGCGCCTACCTCGCCACCGGCCGCGCCTCCCGGCCCGGCCGGATGCTGCAGGTGCCCGCCGAGCTGCTGCGCGAGCGGATGCAGGCGTGGTTCCCGCTGGCGGTGCACCTCATCGGCGGGCTCTACGGCACGGCCCGCTCGATCGAGTCCACCGCTCGCCAGCGTGACTCCCTGGTGACGCTCGGCACCCTCGCCGCGGGCCTCGCCCACGAGCTCAACAACCCCGTCGCCGCCGCCGGCCGGGCCGTCGACGCGCTCGAGGCCACCTGCGACACGCTGCTGTCGTCCCTGGGCGGCCTCGCCGAGGGAGACCTCGAGGCACGGCAGTTCACCGCGCTCGACGAGCTGCGCCGGGCCGCGGCCGCCGACGGCCGCGAGCGCCGACCCGCTGGCCCGGGCCGACGCCGAGGAGGAGCTCGCCGGCTGGCTGCGCGGCCAGGGGGTCACCGACCCCTGGCAGCTGGCCGCGGCGCTGGCCGACGCCGGCGCGGACGTGGCGTGGTGCGAGCAGGTGGCCGCGGCGGTGCCCGCGGCAGCGCTGGTCCCGGCGCTGACCTGGGTGACGAGCGCGCTGACCACGCGCCGGCTCCTGGGCGAGGTGCGCGAGGCCACCGGCCGGGTCTCCGACCTGGTCACGGCGGTCCGCTCCTACACGCAGCTGGACCGGGCGGCGTTGCAGCCGGTCGACGTGACCGGCGGTCTCGACAGCACGCTGGTGATGCTCGGCCACAAGCTGCGCGACGGCTCGGTCGCGGTCGTGCGCGAGTACGACGACGACCTCCCCCGGGTCGAGGGGTACGCCGGCGAGCTGAACCAGGTGTGGACCAACCTCCTCGACAACGCGCTGGACGCGATGCCCGACGGGGGCACCCTCACCCTCGGCGTGCACCCGGACGGCGACGCGCTGGTGGTCGAGGTCGGCGACACCGGGCCCGGCATGCCACCCGAGGTCGCCGCGCGTGCGTTCGACGCCTTCTACACGACCAAGGACGTCGGAAAGGGCACCGGGCTCGGCCTCGACATCGCCCGGCGGGTGGTCGTGGAACGCCACGGCGGCGAGATCACGATCGACCCGTCGGCCGCGGGCACCACCGTCCGGGTCCGGCTGCCCCTCACCGGGACCGCCGGCTCCCGCTAGCGGCCGCCCCGGTCCGCCTCGGCCTCGGCGACCCAGTCGAGCAGCAGTGTCACGAAGGCGTCGGGTCGCTCCATCGACGGGAGGTGGGCGGTGTCGGGCCAGACGACCTGGCGGGCGCCGGTCACGCCGGTGAGGACCGCGGTCGCCGCCTGGTCGATGGCGTCGACGTCGAGGGTGCCGGTGAGCACGAGGGTGGGGGCGTCGACCTCCCCCAGCCGGTCGAGGGCGGGCGGGTCGAGCTCGCTCTCCTCGACGTCGTCCCAGTCGACGGTGAGCTCGAACGCCCGTCGCTGCATCGTCGCCACCAGGGCCCTGACCTCCGGGGCGACCCGGTCGGTCGGCTGGCCGGGCCCGTCGACCCAGGTGGCCAGGTTGGCCTCCACCGCGGCGTCGAGGTCACCGGCGTCCATCGCGGCGTTCTCGGCCCGCGCGAAGCTGCGCAGCTGGTCGGTCATCTCCGGGATCAGCGCACCGCCGGGCGCCACCAGCAGCAGCGACGCGACCCGGGCCGGGTCGGTCAGCGCCACCTCGACGGCGACCCCGGCGCCGTACGACGCTCCGACGACGTGCGCGCGCTCGATGCCCTCGGCGGCCAGCACGTCGAGGACGTCCTGGTGCGGCGCGAGCTCACCGGCCGGTCGGGCGGCCGACTCGCCGAACCCCCGCAGGTCGACCCGCACCACGTCGCGATGCTCGACGAGCGCGTGCCCAGACCCCGTCCCACATCCGGCGGTCGGCGACGCCGGCGTGCACCAGCAGGACGGGAAGGTCACCGACAGGGCCGGTGCGGTCGTACGCGAGCTCGTGCCATGCCGCCGACAATCTCACACGGACCGGGCGGTGGTCGCCGGGTTTGCGGCCGGTAACGTTGCCACTCGTGGCCACTCAGATCCCGTCGAAGCCCCTGGTCAAGGGGGCTCGCTCCACACGCTCGACCATCGCGCTGAAGATGCTGATGGCAGTCACCGGCATCGTCTTCATCGGCTACGTGCTCGCCCACATGTACGGCAACCTCAAGGCGTTCGCCGGTCACGACGCCTTCAACCACTACGCCGAGCACCTGCGCGAGCTGGGCGAGCCGTTGCTCCCCCACGAGGGCGCACTGTGGCTGATCCGGGTCGCGCTGCTGCTGTCGCTGGTGGTCCACGTCTACGCGGCGATGGTGCTGTGGCGGCGCAAGGAGCGGGCCCGGTCCGTCAAGTACGTGGTCAAGAAGAACACCAGCTCGACGTTCTCCAGCCACTGGATGCGGTGGGGCGGCGTGGCGCTGCTGCTCTTCGTCGTGTGGCACCTGCTGAACTTCACGATCGGCAAGGTCAACCCGCAGGGCGGCGCCACCGACGACCCGTACAACCTGATGGTCGACACCTTCGAGGTGTGGTGGATGACGCTGATCTACCTCGCCGCCATGGCAGCGCTGGCCATGCACCTGCGCCACGGCGTGTGGAGTGCGGCGCAGACCCTCGGCCTCACCAACAACGCCAAGGCTCGCCGCAACGCCAACGTCCTGGGCATCGGCCTGGCGGTGGTCATCGCCGGCGGGTTCTCGCTGGTCCCGCTCGCCGTCCTGACCGGCGTCATCAACTAAGGGGTGCCCTCGTGACCGACATGCCTGACACCACCAACGCGTTCGACTCCTCCCACACCGTCGGCCCCGGCGAGGGCCAGGAGCACGACGACGCCGCCGGGTTCTACGTCCTCGGCGACCCGATCCAGGACACCAAGGCTCCGCAGGGGCCGCTCGAGGAGCGCTGGCAGACCCGCAAGTTCGAGGCCCGGATCGCCAACCCGGCCAACCGTCGCCGGCTCTCGATCATCGTCGTCGGCACCGGCCTGGCCGGCGCCTCGGCCGCCGCCACCCTCGGCGAGGCCGGCTATGTCGTGAAGTCCTTCTGCTACCAGGACTCACCCCGCCGGGCCCACTCGATCGCCGCCCAGGGCGGCATCAACGCAGCCAAGAACTACAAGGGCGACGGCGACTCCACCTACCGGCTGTTCTACGACACCATCAAGGGCGGCGACTACCGCAGCCGCGAGTCGAACGTCTACCGGCTGGCCGAGGTCAGCGCCAACATCATCGACCAGTGCGTCGCGCAGGGCGTGCCCTTCGCACGCGAGTACGGCGGGCTCCTCGACAACCGCTCCTTCGGCGGCGTCCAGGTCTCGCGCACCTTCTACGCCCGCGGCCAGACCGGCCAGCAGCTGCTGATCGGCGCCTACCAGGCTCTCGAGCGGCAGGTCGCGGCCGGCACCGTGAAGTGCTATGCCCGCCACGAGATGGTCGAGCTGATCGTCGTCGACGGGCGCGCCCGCGGCATCATCGTGCGCGACATGGTCACCGGTGACCTGGAGACCTACTTCGCCGACGTCGTCGTGCTCGCGTCCGGCGGCTACGGCAACGTCTTCTTCCTCTCCACCAACGCCATGGGCTGCAACGTGACCGCCACCTGGCGCGCCCACCGCAAGGGCGCCCTCATGGCCAACCCCTGCTACACGCAGATCCACCCGACCTGCATCCCGGTGTCCGGCTCCCACCAGTCGAAGCTGACGCTGATGAGCGAGTCGCTGCGCAACGACGGTCGGATCTGGGTGCCGAAGAACAAGGCGGACTGCGACAAGGACCCGCGGGAGATCGCCGAGGAGGACCGCGACTACTACCTGGAGCGGATCTACCCGTCCTTCGGCAACCTGGTGCCCCGCGACATCGCCTCCCGGCAGGCGAAGAACATGTGCGACGAGGGTCGCGGCGTCGGACCTGAGGTCGACGGCGTACGACGGGGTGTCTACCTCGACTTCGCCGAGGCCATCGACCGGCTCGGACGCGAGGCCATCGAGTCGAAGTACAGCAACCTCTTCGACATGTACGCCCGGATCACGGGCGAGGACCCCTACGCGGTGCCGATGCGCATCTATCCCGCCGTCCACTACGTCATGGGCGGGCTCTGGGTCGACTACGACCTGCAGTCCACGATCCCCGGCCTGTTCGTGACCGGCGAGGCCAACTTCTCCGACCACGGCGCCAACCGGCTCGGGGCGTCCGCACTGATGCAGGGCCTGGCCGACGGCTACTTCGTGCTGTCGAACACCATCCGCGACTACCTCGCGGACGGCCCCTTCGACCGGGTACCGGAGGACCACCCGGCGGTCGTCGAGGCCCAGCAGTCGGTGCAGCAGCGGATCGACCACTTCATGAACAACAACGGCACCCGCAGCGTCGACTCCTACCACCGCGAGCTCGGCAACATCATGTGGGAGTTCTGCGGCATGGAGCGGACCGAGGACGGCCTGAAGAAGGCCATCGACCTGATCCGCACCCTCCGCGACGACTTCTGGCGCAACGTGAAGGTGCTCGGCACCGCCGACTCCATGAACCAGTCGCTGGAGAAGGCCGGCCGGGTCGCCGACTTCCTCGAGCTCGGCGAGCTGATGTGCATCGACGCCCTCAACCGGCGCGAGTCGTGCGGTGGCCACTTCCGTGGCGAGTCGCAGACCGAGGACGGCGAGGCGCTGCGCCACGACGACCAGTACTCCTACGTCGCGGCGTGGGAGTGGACCGGCGAGGGCCCCGACCACGAGATGGGAACGCCGGTGCTGCACAAGGAAGACCTGGTCTACGAGTTCGTCGAGATGAAGCAGCGGAGCTACAAGTGAAACTCACCCTCAAGATCTGGCGTCAGGCCGACACCGCCGACAAGGGCGGCATCCACACCTACGAGCTCGACGACGTCTCCCCCGACATGTCGTTCCTCGAGATGCTCGACGTGCTCAACGAGCGTCTCCACGAGCAGGACGAGGAGCCGATCGCGTTCGACTCCGACTGCCGTGAGGGCATCTGCGGGACGTGCTCGCTGATGATCAACGGCGAGGCGCACGGGCCCGAGGTCACGACCAGCTGCCAGCTCCACATGCGGTCCTTCCACGACGGCGAGACGATCACGATCGAGCCGTGGCGCGCCGACGCCTTCCCGGTCATCAAGGACCTCGTCGTCGACCGCTCCGCCTTCGACCGGATCATCCAGAGCGGCGGCTACATCTCGGTCAACACCGGTGCCGCTCCCGACGCCCACGCCACCCCGGTGGCCAAGGACAAGGCCGACCGCGCCTTCGACGTCGCCACCTGCATCGGCTGCGGCGCCTGCGTGGCCGCGTGCCCCAACGGGTCCGCGTCGCTCTTCCTCGGCGCCAAGATCACCCACCTCGGCGAGCTCCCGCAGGGCCAGGCCGAGCGCGACTCCCGCGTGGTCAACATGGTCGCCCAGCACGACGCCGAGGGCTTCGGCGGCTGCACGAACATCGGCGAGTGCACCGCCGCCTGCCCCAAGGAGATCCCGCTCGACGTGATCTCCCGCCTCAACTGGGACCTCCACGCCGCGATGCGCCACGGCAAGTAGCCGAAGGTGGCCACAGCTGGGGCGGCCTGCTGAGTTAGCTGACTGACGACATCGCCCGCCACTTCGTCGCACTTCGCATCTCCGACACGCCGATGGGTACGGCGTGTCGGGCCGTCGAGACGTCACGGAGTGATGGGCTGTGGATGACGGACGGCGCGGACGACGCGTCCCGGCCAGACTCGAGCCGTGGACCCGGTCGACGCCCTCACCCGCCTCGGCGGCGTGGCGCGGCTGCAGGACCTGCTCAGGCTCACGAGCCGCCACCAGGTGCGGGCGGCGCTGACGGGCGGCCAGATTCGTCGACCAGCAACCGGTCGCTACGCGCTGCCCACCGCCGCACCGGCGCTCCGGCTGGCCGGCGAGCTCGGCGGGTACGCCTCACACCTCTGCGCGGCGGCCGAACTCGGGTGGGAGATCGCTCGACAGCCCGAGCTGCCGCAGGTGGTCGTGCCACGCCACCGGAAGCCACCCGAGGCGTCGCGCCCGGTCGAGCTGAGGCAGCACCGGGTCACCAAGGCCGACGTTCAGGGACTCGTCACCGGTCCCGAGCTCACCGTGCTGATGTGTGCGCGGGACCTACCGTTCGACGAAGCGCTGACGGTTGCTGATTCGTGTCTGCGCCACGGCGGGGCAGATCACGACGACTTGGTCACGGCCGCGGCGACATGGTCTCCCCCGGTCCGGCGGGTCGTCGAGTACGCCGACGGCCGCGCGGCCAACCCCTTCGAGTCGGTGCTGCGCGCGCTGGCGATCGGCGCCGGCGCCCACGTGGTCCCGCAGTACGAGATCCGCGCGGGTGGGCTGACCCTGCACCCCGACCTGGCCGACCCATTGCGCGGGATGATCCTGGAAGCTGACTCCTGGGGGTTTCACGCCTCGCGCTACGACCATGAGCGTGACTGCGTGCGCTACAACGCCCTCACCGCCTACGGCTGGCGCGTGCTGCGGTTCGCCTACGAGCACGTGATGTCGTCGCCGTCGTACGTCGTGACAACGATCCAGAAGCTGCTCGCCGAGCTCGCGGCGTGAGGGTCAGCGGCTGCGGAGCACCTTCGCGCCGAGGCGGCCGAGCACGGCCGCGATCGCGAAGTTGACGACGATCAGCACGGAGTGGGCGACCCAGTAGCCGGTCGCCCGGTCCTCGCCGGCGGCGTACGCCGAGTAGAGGTTGCGGGCGAACATGCCGAAGGTCAGCACGTTCCAGGCGGCGACGGCGAGCAGCAGGAGTCCGTGGCGGCGTTCGAGGGTCACGAGTCGTCCTTCCTTCGGCGAATGAGGGCGACGAGTCCGAGCATCGAGGCGCCGCCGGCGGCGAAGGCGACCCTGGGGCTGACCCGGGACGAGGAGCCGACCGGCGTCTCGCGCAGCTCGACGTGGGTGAGCTCCTTCATCGCGTACTCCGTGCGGTCGGCCTCGAGCGCCTCCTGCTCGCGCTGCGCGCGGGTGGCGGGTGCGGTCTGCGCCCAGGCAGCGGCGTACATCACGACGCGGGAGAAGTAGTAGATCCACACCACCAGGATCAGCGCGATCCCGAACATCTGGAACGCCTCGGACTCCTGGGTCGCGCCGAGCAGCAGGAACGAGAGCCGCTTGAGCAGCTCGAAGCCGATCGCACCCAGGACCGCGCCCGCGAGCACCGCGCGCCGCGGCGCGTTGGGACGGGCGAGCAGCTCGAACATGAGGAAGAACAGCAGCACGTTGGCGGCCAGCCCGAGCACCACCGTCAACGCCGTGACGAGAGGCTTCAGCTCCTCGTCCAGCCCGACCCAGCCGAGCAGGTCGGTGGCGAAGCCGCTGACGAACCCGGTCACCGCCACGCTGACCATGAGGGTGAGCCCGATCACCGCCAGGGTGATCAGGTCGCGGAGCTTCCCGACGAGGAAGTTCGGCTGCTCACGCACCGGCTCCTCGAACATCACGATGAGGGCGTCGCGCATCGCCGAGAGCCACCCCAGGCCGGCGTAGAGCACGCCGACGAGGCCGATCAGGCCGGCGACCCCGGCTCCGTCCTCGAACGCGGAGAGGTCGAGCTCGATCCCGGGGAACAGGCCCGTGAGCGCGGTGACCAGCGTGTCGCGCGCCTCGGGGTAGACCTTCGAGACGTAGCCGACGACGAAGAACGCGAGCGCCAGGATGGGGAAGAAGGACAGGAACGCGAAGTAGGTGATGGCGCCCGCCTGGAGGTTCCCCTTGACGGCCCCGTAGTGCTGCACCATCCGCACCACGTGGTCCACCAAGGGTCGGCGCTGGCGTATCTCCTCGAGTCGTTGCTGGGGTGAGGTCATGGGGTGGGGGCTAGCGCGAAGGCCCGGGCCGGGCGCCAGCCGTTCTCCTCGTCATGTCGGTAGAGCTGGAACTTCGAGGCTGCGAAGGTGCAGTCGAAGTCGGCCAGCTCGTCGAAGGCACGGTCCATCACGGCCTCGGGCATGTGATGGGCCACGGTCACGTGGGGGTGGTAGGGGAATCGCAGGGGTACGGCGAGCGGACCCTTGTTGCGTACCCGTTCTGCGAGCGCCTCACACTGCGAGATCCCCTCGACCACGGACACGAACACGACCGGCGAGACCGGTCGGAAGGTGCCGGTGCCCCGCAGGTGGATCCGGAACTGCTCGCTCGCGGCCGCGATCTCGGTCAGGTGGGACTCGGCGTCGTCGAGCTGCTCCTCGGTCAGCTCGACCGGCGGCACCAGCGTGATGTGGGTCGGGATCCGGGTGGCGGTCTCGTCCCCCAGCGCGGTGCGGTAGTCCTGCAGCTCGCTGGCCCAGGGCTCCGGGAGCGCGATGGCGACACCGATCGTGGGCATCGTCGGACCCTAGCGGCCCGGCGCGACGAAGCCGACGCGCTCGTAGACGTCGCGCAGCGTGGCCTCGGCCACCGCGCCTGCCTGCTCGTTGCCCTGCCGCAGCACCTCCTGCAGCTGCGCCTGGTCCTCCAGCAGCTCCAGGGTCCGGTCACGGAACGGCGTCACCATCTCGACCACGGCATCGGCCAGGTCTCCCTTGAGGGCGCCGTAGCCCTGTCCGGCGTACGACGCCTCGAGCTCCTCGACCGAGCGGTCCGTGAGCGCCGCGAAGATCGTGAGCAGGTTGGAGACGCCCGGCTTCTGCTCGGGGTCGAACCGGATCTCGCTCTCGGAGTCCGTGACCGCGGACCGGATCTTCTTCGCGCTGACCCTGGGGTCGTCGAGCAGCTCGATGATGCCGGCCGGCGAGGACGACGACTTCGACATCTTCGCGTGGGGGTCCTGGAGGTCGGTGATCTTCGCGGTGGCCTTGAGGATGTAGGGCTCCGGCAGCCGGAACGTCTTCTTGTACCGGTGGTTGAACCGCTGCGCCAGGTCGCGGGTCAGCTCGAGGTGCTGACGCTGGTCCTCGCCGACCGGGACGTACTGCGGGCGGTAGAGGAGGATGTCGGCGGCCTGCAGGATCGGGTAGGTGAAGAGGCCGACGCTCGCGGCGCCCTCGCCGGCCCTGACCGACTTGTCCTTGAACTGCGTCATCCGACGGGCCTCACCGAAGCCGGTCAGGCACTGGAGCACCCACCCGAGCTGGGCGTGCGCCGGGATCTGGCTCTGCACGAAGATCGCCGACCGCGTCGGGTCGACGCCCATCGCCAGCAGCTGTGCGGCGGCGCGCAGCGTGCGCTGGCGCAGCACCTTCGGGTCCTGCTCGACGGTGATCGCGTGCTGGTCGGCGATGAAGAAGAACGGCTGGTGCTCCTCCTGCAGGTCCACCCACTGCCGCAGCGCCCCCAGGTAGTTGCCGAAGTGGAACGAGTCGGCCGTCGGCTGGATCCCGGACAGCACCCGGGGTCGTGCGGCAGCCGCGGGCGCGTCGGGGGTGGGCATGCGGGCGATTCTGTCAAAGGAGGTTGCGGCTCCCGCCACACCCCCGCGGGTCAGCCCGGCCGACGCTGCAGGGCGGCGGAGATCGCGAGCACGAGCAGGCCCAGGGCGGCGAGTCCGAAGCCGACCACGGCCGGCGCCCGGTAGCCCCAGTCAGCCGCGATCACGAGCCCGCCCAGCCAGGCCCCGAGGGCGTTGGCGACGTTGAGCGAGGCGTGGTTCATCGCGGCCCCCATGGTCTGTGCCTCCTCCGCCACCGCCATCAGCCGCAGCTGCAGGGCGACGACCAGCACCGAGCCGGTCGCGGTGATGCCGAACAGCACCGGCAGCGTCCACCACCCGGCGGGCGCCAGCCCTGCGAAGACCAGCAGCAGCAGTCCCTGGCCGGCGCCGCCGATGAACATCGACCGCATCACCGACCAGTCCGCCATCCGTCCGGCCAACCAGGTCCCGGCGACCATGCCGAGGCCGAAGGCCAGCAGGAAGAACGGGGCCACCGACTCGGGCAGTCCGCCGACCTCGGTGATGGTGGGCACGATGTAGGTGTAGACGGCGAACATGCCGCCGAAGCCGATCGCGCCGGCGAGCAGGGTGAGGATCACCTGCGGCCGCTTCAACGCGGCGAGCTCGCGCTGCCAGGTGGCGCCGCTGTCACCGCGCGACGAGGGGACGAACGCGGCGACCAGCGCCACGGTGAGCAGCCCGAGCAGGGCGACCAACCAGTACGCCGTGCGCCAGCCCAGGTTCTGGCCGAGCCAGGTGGCCGCGGGCACGCCGACGACGTTGGCGAAGGACAGGCCGAGCATCACCGACGCCACGGCCCGGCCCTTGCGGTCGGCGGCGACCAGGCTGGCCGCGACCAGCGAGGCCACGCCGAAGTAGGCGCCGTGCGGCAGGCCGGCGGCGAACCGGGCCACCAGCAACGCGTCGTACGACGTGGCGAGGGCGGAGGCGGCGTTGCCCACGGCGAAGGCGGCCATCAGCCCGACCAGCAGGGCGCGGCGCGGGAGCCGGGCCGCGAGGAAGGCGATGGTCGGCGCACCGACCACCACTCCGAGTGCGTACGCCGAGATCGCGTGACCGGCCGCCGGGATCGACACGTCCACGCCGCGGGCCAGCTGCGGCAGCAGTCCCATCGACACGAACTCGGTGGTGCCGATCGCGAACCCGCCGGTCGCCAGCGCCAGCAGCGCGACGGTGGCGTGCGGGCTGCGGGCGGGCGCGTCGGTGGGGGCGAGAGTCGTGACGGTCACGACAGGCGGCAACAGCCCCTGCCGATCAGTCATTCCGTCCGGGTCATGTGACCTGGACGTCGATCGGGCTGCCCGCCGGCAGCTCGACCGTCACGGCCCCGTCGGCCGCGACGTGCACGTCGAAGGTGTGCTCACCCAGGCGCAGCCCGTGCAGCGACCAGGCGCCGAGCAGCTCGCTGGTCCGGGCCGGGTGGGTGAGCGTGCCGGTCGACGCGTCGGCACGCACGCCGGTCAGCGCCACCAGGCAGGCCAGCGGGGCGGCGGCCGACCAGGCCTGCGGACGGCAGGCCGCGGGGTACGCCGACGGCTGGTCCACCTCGCCGGCGGCATCGCCGCCGTAGAGCTCGGGGAGCCGGTAGTCGACGCCCTCCGCCACGGCCACCAGGCCGCGGGTCAGCCGGGCTGCCTCCTCCGGCCGGCCCTCCGCCGCGAGGCCGCGCACCGCGATCGCGGTGTCGTGGGGCCACACCGTGCCGCCGTGGTAGGACAGCCGCGAGAACCGCGGCGAGTCCGCCGCGAGGGTGCGCAGCCCGAACCCGGAGTCGAGGCGCGGGTCGGCGAGCAGCCTCGTCACGCGGTCGACGGCCGTGGGCTCCAGCACCCCGGTCCCGAGCAGGTGACCGATGTTGGAGGTCAGCGCGTCGGCCCGCCGACCGTCCTTGTCGAGGGCGATCGCGACGTGGCCGCCCTCCTCGGTGTCGACCCAGAAGGCGTCGGCGAAGCGGCGCCGGAGGTCGGCGGCCCACTCCGCGAGCCCGGCGACCGGCTCCTCGCCGTACGCCGCCAGCAGCGCACCGCCCCGGACCGCGGCCTCGTAGGCGTAGGCCTGCACCTCGGACAGCGAGATCGGCGGTTCGGCGAGCCGGCCGTCGGCGAACGGCACGGAGTCGTGGCTGTCCTTCCAGCCCTGGTTGGCGAGCCCGACACCGGTCTGGTCGATGTAGGTCAGCCAGCCCGACGTCCGCGACTGCGCCAGCACCCAGCCCAGGCAGGCCCGGACGGCCGGGAGCAGCGCTCGGACCTGGTCGGGATCCGCGCCCCAGTCGTGGGCGTCGGCGAGGGTGCAGACGAACAGCGGCGTGGCGTCGACGCTGCCGTAGTAGAGCGGCGGCAGCTGCTGCGCCCCGAGGTCGAGGGTGGCGGGCCGGACCTCGTGCAGGATCTTGCCGGGCTGCTCCTCGGTCTCGGGGTCGTCGCGGGTGCCCTGGCGCCGGGCCAGGACGCGCAGCGTCGACAGCGCGAGCCCGGGATCGAGCGGGACCAGCATCCGCGCCGCCCACAGCGAGTCGCGGCCGAAGAGGGTGAGGAACCACGGGCTGCCGGCGGCGAGGAAGCGGTCGCCGTCGTCGGCGAGCAGCAGGCCGGCGAGGTCGTCGAGGCTCTGGCGCGCGGTCCGCTCCACGCGGACGTCGGTGGCGGTGACGCGGGCGCTCCACCCGGCCGGCCGGCCGGGTCCGAAGAGGGGCGTCACGGTCGTCGTGCCACGCAGCGCGATCCGGCAGCGACCACCGCGCGCGAGCGGGATCCGCCAGACCAGCCGGCCCGCCTCGGCGTCGATCTCGGGTGCGGGGTCGGCCACCACCTCGACGACGCCGTACGACGAGGTCCACCGGAGGCCGCCGGCCACCTCGCTCGCGGCGACCCGGTCCCCGGCACCTCCCTGCTTGACCACCGACATCGGGGCGAGGTCGGTGCCGAGGTCGACCCGCAGCTCGATCTCGACCGGCTGCTGGGCGACCGACTCGACGACGATCTCCTCGGAGACCCCCTGGGCGTCGAGGACCCGGGTGCGGTCGAGCCGCACGGTGGGGTCCGCCGCGCGGTCCCCGAGCGACCGCGCGACGTAGCTGAACCCGTGACGGTCGGCTCCTCCGTGGCTGGCCCGGACCAGGTCGAGGTCCGATCCCCCGACCGACACCACCCAGCGGTCCAGCAGCCGCACGTCGCCGGCGAACCAGCCGCTCACGCCGCCGGGGCGGAGCTGGCCGTCGCGGGACGTCAGCACCACCCCCGGGGCCGCCACGCAGGACGCGAGGTCGTGCAGCAGCGGCTGCAACCTCGGGGTTGTCGTGGACTCCGACGCTCTGTGTAGCCTCCGTCACAGTCCCGGAGTTTAACGCTAAACACATGGCGTTCCGCAACCGTGCAGAGGAGGCCCGCGTGACCGACGGCAAGGCCGCCCGCGCCCTCACGCGCGGCCCCTCCCCCCACGGCGCGGTCACCCTCGGCGACGTCGCCCGCCACGTCGGGGTCTCGGCCCAGTCGGTGTCCAACGCGCTCCACAACCCGACCCGGGTCGCGCCCGACACCCGGGAGCGGATCCTGGCCGCGGTGCGCGAGCTCGGCTACCGCCCCAACCGCTCGGCGCGCGCGCTGCGCAGCCAGCGCTCGCGGCTGATCGGGGTCAAGGTCGAGGCCTCCCGCGACGACCGCGCCGCGCTGCTGCTCGACCAGTTCCTGCACGCGCTCGCCGAGTCCGCCGGCGCGGCGGGCTGCCACCTGATCCTCTGCCAGGCCGACGACGAGCCCGAGGAGATCGCGGCCTACCGCGAGCTGCTCGACACCACCTCCGTCGACGCGTTCGTCCTCGCGAGCACCCACGCCGGCGACGCCCGGGTCGCGGCGCTGCGCGAGTGGGACGTGCCGTTCGCGACCTTCGGCCGCTCCTGGGACGGCGACCAGGACCTGGCCTGGGCCGACGTCGACGGCCGCCACGGACTGCGCGCTCGCCACCGAGCACGTGGCCGCCCAGGGGCACCGCCGGATCGCCCACCTCGGGTGGCCGCTGCCGTCCGAGACCGGCCGCGACCGACGGATGGGCTGGCGCGAGGCCTGCGAACGGCTCGGTCTCGGCGACGACCTCCATGCCGAGGTGGCCGACGACTTCGAGCAGGCCCGCGCCGCGGCCCACCGGCTGCTCGACGTCGCCGACCCGGCCACCGCCATCACCTGCGCGTCGGACACCCTCGCGCTCGGCGTGCTCCGGGCGCTGGCCGACCGCGGGCTGCGCGCCGGCACCGACGTGGCCGTCACCGGCTTCGACAACTCCCCCGCCGCCGCGCTCACCACGCCCGGCCTGACCAGCCTCCGGCAGCCGCTGGAGCAGGTCGCCCAGGACCTGGTCACGGCGGTCGAGTCGCTGCTGGCCGGATCCACCGAACGACGCCAGACGCTGCTCCAGCCGGAGCTCGTCGTCCGTGAGTCGAGCCTGCGTCGGGCCGGCCCGCACCCCACCACCCACCGAGGAGACACCATGAGGAAGCCCCCGCACCCGCCGCACCCTGCCGCCCTGTGCCTGGCAGCGACCACCGCGCTCGCCCTCACCGCGTGCGGCGGGTCCGGCTTCGAGGAGCGACGGCGAGTCCTCCGAGGGATCCGGCGAGATCAGCGTGCTGATCGGGTCCTCCGGCGACGCCGAGACCAAGGCCGTCGAGGACGCCGTCGCCGCCTGGTCCGAGGAGAGCGGCGTCGACGCCAGCGTCAAGGTCGCCGCCGACCTGCCGCAGGAGCTCAGCCAGGGCTTCGCCGCCAACAACCCGCCCGACGTCTTCTACGTCTCCACCGACACCCTCGCCGGCTACGCCGCAGCGGCTCGCTGCACGCCTACGGTGACGACCTCTCCAACGCCGGCGACTTCTACCCCAACCTGGTCGACGCGTTCACCGTCGACGACGAGTTCTACTGCGCACCCAAGGACTTCTCGACCCTCGGCCTGGTCATCAACCAGAAGCTCTGGGACGAGGCGGGCCTGACCGAGGACGACGTCCCCACCACCTGGGAGGAGCTCGAGCAGGTCGCCGGCGAGCTGACCCAGGGTGACCGGGTCGGTCTCGCGTTCGGTCCCGAGTACCAGCGCGTCGGCGCGTTCTTCCCGCAGGCCGGGCGGCGCGATGGCGAACGAGGACGGCACCGAGGCGACCGTCGACAGCCCGGAGAACCTCGAGGCGCTGGAGTTCGTGCAGGGGATGATGCAGGACGGCGTGGCGGCGTACTCCTCCGACCTCGGCGCCGGCTGGGGCGGCGAGGCGTTCGGCAAGCAGCTGGCCGCGATGACCATCGAGGGCAACTGGATCGCCGGCGCGATGACCAACGACTTCCCGAAGGTCGACTACACCGTCGCCGAGCTGCCGCAGGGCCCGGCCGGGCCCGGCACCCTCGCGTTCACCAACTGCTGGGGCATCGCGGAGGCCAGCGGCGACAAGGAGTCCGCCGTCGACCTGGTCGAGCACCTCACCAGCGAGGACCAGCAGCTCGCCTTCGCCGACGCCTTCGGCGTCATCCCGTCGCGTGCAGACGGCCGCCGAGCAGTACGCCGACGACAAGCCGGAGTTCGCGCCGTTCGTCGCCGGCGCCGAGTACGCCCAGAACCCGCCCGCCCAGGAGGGTGCCGCCGACGTCATCGCCGACTTCAACGCCCAGCTCGAGGGCCTGAAGAGCGGCGACCCGGCCGCGATCCTCGAGTCGGTGCAGCAGTCGATGCAGGCCGTCGTCGGTCAGTGAGCACGACTCGATCACGCGGGGCCGCACCCGCGACGGCTGGCTGTTCGTCACGCCGGCCGTCGCGGTGCTCGGCCTGTTCCTGGCCCTCCCGGTGCGTGATGGCGCTCTGGGTGAGCTTCTCGGACTGGCGCGGCGTCGGCAGCCCGCTGTCGGGCGACGTCGGCTTCGTCGGGCTCGAGAACTACCGGTCGATCCTGACCGGCGGCACGCTGGACCAGCGCGACTTCGGGACGGCGCTGCGCAACAACTTCTACTACGTGCTGTTCGTGGTGCCGCTGCAGACGGCGCTGGCGCTGGCGCTGGCGGTGCTGGTGCACGCGAAGGTGCTGCAAGGGGCGCGGCTTCTTCCGCACCGCGTTCTACTTCCCGTGCGTGACCAGCGCGGTCGCGATCATCGTGCTGTGGCTGTTCCTGTTCAGCACCACCGGCGCCGTCAACGAGGTGCTCGGCTGGATCGGGCTCAACGGGCCGAACTGGTTCCAGGACCCGCGCGGCCTCGTCCACCTCGCCCTCGGCGCGGTCGGGGTCGACTCCGCACCGGGCGCCCTCTCCGGCGGCACCTGCTCGGCGTCAGCTGGTGGGAGTGGCTCTCCGGCCCCTCGGTCGCGATGTTCGCCCTGATCCTGCTGGCCGTCTTCACGACGTCCGGCACGTTCATGCTGCTGTTCATCGCCGCCCTCAACAACATCGGCGACGAGATCGAGGAGGCCGGGATGATCGACGGCGCCAACGCCTGGCAGCGGTTCCGCCACCTGACCCTGCCGATGATCCGGCCGACCCTGTTCACGGTGCTGACGCTGGGCCTGATCGGGACCTGGCAGGTCTTCGACCAGATCTACACCGGCACCCAGGGCGGCCCCGCCAAGACCACGGTGACGCCGGCCTACCTCTCCTACCAGTCCGCGTTCGTGGACCAGCAGTGGGGACAGGGCGCCGCGATCGCGTTCATCCTCTTCCTGATCATCGTGGCGCTGACGCTGCTGCAGCGCGCCCTGCTGAGGAGCCGCACATGAGCGCCACGCACCGTTCCAGTCGCCGCCGGAACCTCGCGCTGTACGGCGTGCTGGCGGCGCTCGCGGTCCTCTACATCTCGCCGTTCCTGATCGACGTCGCGACGTCGTTCAAGTCCGAGCCCGAGGCCGCGGCCAACCCGGTCTCGCTGATCCCGAGCACGTTCACCACCGCGGCGTACGAGCAGCTGTTCCTCAAGTCCGACTTCCCGCTCTGGTTCCAGAACTCCGCCATCGTGACGATCCTGGTCACCCTGGGCCGGGTCCTGTTCAACTCGATGGCGGGCTACGCGCTGGCCCGGATCCCGTTCCGCGGCCGGACCGCGATCTTCGTGCTGCTGATCGCGGTCATGGCGGTGCCGAACGTCGTGCTGCTGATCCCCAAGTTCCTGGTCGTCAACCAGCTCGGGATGTACAACACCTACAGCGGTCTGGTGGTCCCGCTCCTGGTCGACGCGGCGGGCATCTTCATCATGAAGAACTTCTTCGAGTCGATCCCGGTCAGCGTCGAGGAGCAGGCCCGGATCGACGGCGCCGGCACGTTCCGGATCTTCTGGTCCGTCGTGCTGCCGATGGCGCGGCCGGCGGTGATCACGCATCGTCGATCCTGTCCTTCCAGGGCTCCTGGAACGAGCTCAGCCACTTCATCGTCGCCAGCAACGACGAGGACCTGTTCACCCTCACCAAGGGCGTCGCCGGGCTCGCCTCGGGCAGTCTCGGCCAGGGCACGCAGTACCCGCTGAAGCTGGCCGCGGCGGCGGTGATGACGATCCCGGTCGCGATCGTGTTCCTGGTCTTCCAGAAGCGGATCATGAACGTCACGACCGGCGCCGTGAAGGAGTGACCGGCCCCGCGGGGCCGGCACACGGTCAGAGCGACGCGAGCGCCTCGTTCAGCGTCGTCGACGGTCGCATGACCTGTGCCGCCTTCTCGGGGTCGGGGCGGTAGTAGCCACCGATGTCGGCCGGCTCGCCCTGCACGGCGGCGAGCTCGCCGACGATCGTCTCCTCCTCCGCGGCCAGCTTCTCGGCGAAGGGACCGAACGAGGAGGCCAGCTCGGCGTCGTCGCTCTGCTGCGCCAGCTCCTGCGCCCAGTAGAGGGCGAGGTAGAAGTGCGAGCCCCGGTTGTCGATGCCGCCGAGCTTGCGGGTCGGTGACTTGTCCTGGTCGAGGAAGGTGCCGGTCGCCCGGTCGAGGGTGTCGGCGAGCACCTGCGCCCGCGCGTTGTCCTGGCGGTCGGCGAGGTGCTCGAAGGACGCCGCCAGCGCGAAGAACTCACCCAGGCTGTCCCACCGCAGGTAGTTCTCCTTCACCAGCTGCTGGACGTGCTTGGGGGCCGACCCACCGGCACCGGTCTCGAACAGGCCACCGCCGTTCATCAGCGGCACGACCGAGAGCATCTTGGCCGACGTCCCGAGCTCGAGGATCGGGAACAGGTCGGTGTTGTAGTCGCGCAGCACGTTGCCGGTGACCGAGATCGTGTCCTCGCCCTTGCGGATCCGCTCCAGCGAGTACGCCGTCGCGTCGGCGGGCGCCATGATCTCGATGGTCAGCCCGTCGGTGTCGTGCTCCGAGAGGTACTCCTCGACCTTGGCGATCAGGTTGCGGTCGTGGGCGCGGGACTCGTCGAGCCAGAAGACCGCCGGCGAGCCGGTGGCGCGGGCGCGGGTCACGGCGAGCTTCACCCAGTCGCGGATCGGGGCGTCCTTGGTCTGGCAGGCGCGCCAGATGTCGCCCGGCTCCACGTCGTGCTCGATCAGCACGTCACCCGCGGCGTTGGTGACCCGCACCTGGCCGGCGGCCGGCGACCTCGAAGGTCTTGTCGTGGGAGCCGTACTCCTCCGCCGCCCTCGCCATCAGACCGACGTTGGGCACCGACCCCATGGTCGAGGGGTCGAAGGCGCCGTGGGCGCGGCAGTCGTCGATCACCGTCTGGTAGATGCCGGCGTAGGACGAGTCGGGGATCACCGCGAGGGTGTCGGCCTCCTGCCCGTCGGGGCCCCACATGTGGCCGGAGGTGCGGATCATGGCCGGCATCGAGGCGTCGATGATCACGTCGGAGGGGACGTGGAGGTTGGTGATCCCCTTGTCCGAGTCGACCATCGCCATCGCCGGCCCGTCGGCGAGACCCGCCTCGACGGCCGCCTTGATCGCGTCGCCGTCGGGGAGGTCGGAGACCGCCGAGAGCAGGGCGCCGAGCCCGTCGTTGGGCGAGATGCCCGCCTCGGCCAGCTGCGCGCCGTACTGCTCGAACAGCGTGGGGAAGAACGCCTGCACGACGTGGCCGAAGATGATCGGGTCGGACACCTTCATCATCGTGGCCTTGAGGTGGACCGAGAACAGCACGTCGTCGGCCTTGGCGCGCGCGATCTGCTCGGTGAGGAACCGGCGCAGCGCCGCGACGTTCATGAACGTGCCGTCGACGACCTCGCCGGCCAGCACCGTGATCCCGTCCTTGAGCACGGTCTCGGTGCCGTCGGCGGCGACGTGGGTGATGGTGAGGGTGTCGTCGGACTCGAGCACGACCGACTTCTCGTTGGAGCGGAAGTCGTCGTGGCCCATGGTCGCGACGTTGGTGCGCGACTCGGGGCTCCAGGCCCCCATCCGGTGCGGGTGGGCCTTCGCGTAGTTCTTGACCGACGCGGGGGCGCGACGGTCGGAGTTGCCCTCGCGCAGCACCGGGTTGACCGCGGAGCCCTTGACCTTGTCGTAGGCGGCGCGGACCTCGCGCTCCTCGTCGGTCTGGGGGTCCTCGGGATAGTTCGGCAGGTCGTAGCCCTGCTCCTGCAGCTCCTTGACCGCGGCCTTGAGCTGCGGGATGGAGGCGGAGATGTTGGGCAGCTTGATGATGTTCGCCTCGGGCGTCTTCGCCAGGTCGCCCAGCTCGGCGAGCGCGTCGCCGACGCGCTGCTCGTCGGTCAGCCGGTCCGGGAACTGCGCCAGGATCCGGGCCGCCAGCGAGATGTCGCGGGTCTCGACGGCCACGCCCGCCTGGGCGGCGTACGCCTCGACGATCGGCAGGAACGAGTACGTCGCGAGCACCGGCGCCTCGTCGGTGAGGGTGTAGATGATCGTGGAGCCATCGGTGTCGGTCACCCGTCGGACGCTACTAGAGTGCAGAGAGGACGCGAACCGCGGCTCCGGACCACCGGACCGCCTGCGTCAAGGGGGACTCGGACATGGACGACACGTCCACGCGTCAGGTGGTCGCGGCGGAGGTGCTCGGCACCTTCGTGCTGGTGCTCTTCGGCTGCGGCTCGGCCGTCTTCGCCACCGAGGCACTCGAGAGCGGCGGCTTCTTCTCCACCGCGACCACGGTCGGACTCACCTTCGGCCTGGCGCTGATGGTGATGATCTACGCCGTCGGCCGGGTGTCCGGCGCCCACTTCAACCCGGCGGTCTCGGTCGGCGCGGCGATGGGCGGCCGGCTGGCCTGGAACCAGGTCCCGATCTACGTCGCCGCACAGCTGGTCGGTGCCGATCGCTCGGCGCGGCCGTGCTGTTCGGCCTGCTCCACGGCTTCGAGAGCTTCGACGCCGAGGGCAACATGGGCCAGAACGCGTTCGGCAGCGAGTCGCCGGCCAACTACGCGCTCTGGGCGGCGCTGCTGCTCGAGCTGGTCCTCACGATGGTCTTCGTCTGGGTGATCCTCGCCGTCACCGACGCGCGCAACGAGCACCCCGCGCTGGCGCCGCTGGCGATCGGCTTCACCCTGGTCGCGATCCACTTCGTGGCCATCCCGGCCACCGGCACCTCGGTCAACCCGGCGCGGTCGATCGGCCCGGCCCTCTTCGCCGGCGCCGACGCCCTCGCCCAGGTGTGGCTGTTCATCGTCGGCCCGCTGCTCGGCGGCGCGATCGCCGGCCTCACCTACTCCCTGATGTTCGGCTACGGCAGCGACCCCGTCGTCGGGTCGGGGCTGCGGTTCGGCCGTGCGGCCGGCGCCGTGCCCGGGTACGGCGCCCCGGACCAGTACCAGCAGCAGTGGGCGCCCGACGGGCAGCAGGAGCCGGCTCCGGCTGCCGTCCTGGGGCGAGCACCAGTGGACCCCCGAGCAGATCGCGGCCTGGGAGGCCCAGCAGGCACGCAGCAGTGGACCCCCGAGCAGATCGCCGCCTGGGAGGCCCAGCAGGCCCAGGCCTCGCAGCAGCCGCAGCCCGGTGGCTGGCCGCGCGCCGGGTGACGACGACGGCGATGCCGAGCGGACCCAGATCCGGCCCACCGCGCTGATCAGCGCTCGGTGAACGAGACCAGCTCGACCTGCTCCGTGCCGCCGCTGACCGTCTCCTCGTAGACCAGGCCGGTGCCGGGGGCGTAGTACTTGCGCTCGACCAGGCCGGGCTCGAGCGGCGTGGTGTCCTCGGTGACGAGGAGGTCCTCGTAGGACCCGCTCCCCAGCTGCCGCGACTCCTCCAGCGACAGCACCTGGGCCCGGTCCTCGGCCTCCCCCGGGTAGTACTCCTGCTGGTAGCCGTCGCCGACGCGCGGGCGTGGCCGGCATCGCCAGCCCCGCCTGCGCGCCGTCGACGCCCGCCTCCCAGGAGCCGGCGGTGTCCGGGCGGCCGCGCTCGTCGTACTCCGTGGTGTCCTCGCCGAAGTACCAGACGTTGCCGTCGGGGTCCTGGGCGAACCAGTCCCAGGTCTCCTCGATCACCTCGCCGTCGGCGCCGGTGACGACGTCGCGGACCACGGTGGTCGTGACGCCCGGCGACCTCACGGGTCTCGTCGGTGACGGTCACCGTGATCGTCTGCGGCTCGTCACCGGTGACGTCGTAGACCCACTCGTTGCCGGGCCGGAGCGGCAGGTAGGGGTTGTCGACGACCTCGACGAAGTCGCCCGGATCGGGCGTCGGCGTGGGGATCTCGAGGCCGTCGACCCCGGACGGATCGACGGTGTCCGGACCCGCCGCGCAGGCGGCGCAGGAGGACCGCCGCGACGGCCAGAACCGGGCGCGAGCCGTCGGGATGGGGCCATGCGCACAGCATGGCGCACCGCTGCTAGCGTCGGATCCATGACCTCTCCTGTGCAGGTGCCTCTCAAGATCGCCGTGACCGGCGCCGCCGGCCAGATCGGCTACAGCCTGCTGTTCCGCCTCGCGAGCGGATCGCTGCTGGGGACCGACCGCCCGATCGAGCTGCGGCTGCTGGAGATCGAGCCGGCGCTGAAGGCGCTCGAGGGCGTCGTCATGGAGCTCGACGACTGTGCCTTCCCGACCCTCGCCGGCGTCCAGATCGGCTCCGACCCGGAGCAGATCTTCGACGGCGTCAACCTCGCCCTGCTGGTCGGCGCGCGCCCGCGCGGTCCGGGCATGGAGCGGGGCGACCTGCTCGAGGCGAACGGCGCGATCTTCACCGCACAGGGCAAGGCGCTGAACAGCGTGGCCGCCGACGACGTACGGATCGGCGTGACCGGCAACCCCGCCAACACCAACGCGCTCATCGCGATGACCAACGCCCCCGACATCCCGGCCGAGCGGTTCTCCGCGCTCACCCGGCTCGACCACAACCGGGCCATCTCGCAGCTCGCGGCCAAGACCGGCGCCTCGGTGACCGACATCAAGAAGATGACGATCTGGGGCAACCACTCCGCGACCCAGTACCCCGACCTCTTCAACGCCGAGGTCGGTGGCCGCAACGCCGCCGAGGTCGTCGATGACCAGGCCTGGCTCGAGAACGACTTCATCCCGACCGTCGCCAAGCGCGGCGCCGCGATCATCGAGGCGCGTGGCTCCTCCTCCGCCGCGTCCGCCGCTTCCGCGACCATCGACGCCGCCCGCGACTGGCTGACCGGCTCCGCCGACGGCGACTGGGTCTCGATGGCGGTCCGCTCCGACGGCTCCTACGGCGTCCCCGAGGGCCTCATCTACTCCTTCCCGGTCACCACGAAGGACGGCGACTGGGAGATCGTGCAGGGACTCGACGTCAACGACTTCTCGCGCGCCAGGATGGACGCCACCGCCGCCGAGCTCGAGGACGAGCGCGCCGCGGTCACCGAGCTCGGCCTGATCTGATCCCTCACTTGTAACGCCGGGTTATCCCCTCTACCCCTGGAAATTTCCGGGTGGGTACAGGGATAACCCGGCGTTACAGCTGGCGGTCCGACCGACCTAGAGCGGCTGGTTCGGGATCGAGCCCGCCAGGAAGATCAGCACCGCGCCGACGCCGACGAGCATGGCGACGTCGATGGCGCGGTGGCGGACCGCGAGCATGCCGGCCTGACGGCTCGGCAGCAGCAGCCGGCACGCCGCCGCGAACAGCAGCGACCCGGCCATCACGCGCACGCCCACACGCCAGTCGTCCTGCGCGGCGATGAGGATCCCGACGAGCACGCCGGCCATGGCCAGCAGGTAGAGCGTCCCGCCGATGGTCGAGGGGTAGCGGCGCGGTGGTGGCTCCGGGGGAAGGATGCCGGGCCCGGTCACGACCGGCTCGCAGCCCGCTCCGCGGCGTCGACGATGTTGCTCAGCAGCATCGCCCGCGTCATCGGCCCGACCCCACCGGGGTTGGGCGAGACCCAGTCGGCGACGTCCCAGACCGAGTCGGCCACGTCGCCGGCGATCTGGCCGTCGACGCGTGAGACGCCGACGTCGAGCACCGCGGCGCCCGGCTTGACCATCGCCGCGGTGATGATGCCGGGCACGCCCGCCGCGGCGACCACGATGTCGGCGTTGCGGACGTGGGCGGCCAGGTCGCGGGTGCCGGTGTGGCAGAGGGTCACCGTCGCGTTCTCGGTACGCCGGGTGAGCAGCAGGCCGAGCGGGCGACCGACGGTGAGGCCGCGTCCGACGACCACGACCTCGGCGCCGGCGATGGGGACGTCGTGGCGACGCAGCAGCTCGATCACGCCGACCGGCGTGCAGGGCAGTGGCCCGGTCTCGCCGAGCACCAGCTTGCCGAGGTTGGTCGGGATGCAGGCCGTCGACGTCCTTGTCGGGGTCGACGCGTGACAGCAGCGCGAACTCGTCGAGACCGGTCGGCTGCTGCGACCAGGAAGCCGGTGCACGCGGGGTCGGCGTTGAGCTCGTCGATGACGGCCTCGACCTCGGCCTGGGTCGCCGTGGCGGGCAGGTCGCGCCGGAACGACGCTGATGCCGATCTGCGCGCAGTCCTTGTGCTTCGCGCCGACGTACCAGTGGCTGCCGGGGTCGTCACCGACCAGCACCGTGCCGAGCCCGGGGACCACCCCCTGCTCCCGGAGCAGGGCCACCCGCTCGGTGAGCTCGGCCTTGATCACCTTGAGCGTGGCGCTGCCGTCGAGTCGCTGTGCCGTCACGTGGCCGATCCTCTCAGTGAGCGAAGTGTCGCGTGCCGGTGAGGTACATCGTCACGCCGGCCGCCTCGCAGGCCTTGATGGTCAGCTCGTCGCGCACCGAGCCGCCCGGCTGGACGATGGCGGAGACGCCGGCGTCGAGCAGGATCTGCGGCCCGTCCTCGAACGGGAAGAACGCGTCGGACGCGGCGACCGAGCCCGCGGCCCGCTCCCCCGCCCGCTCGACGGCCAGCTTGCAGGAGTCGACGCGGTTGACCTGGCCCATGCCGATGCCGACCGAGGCGCCGTCCTGCGCGAGCAGGATCGCGTTGGACTTGACCGCACGGCAGGCGCGCCAGGCGAAGGCGAGGTCGGCGAGGACCTGCTCCGAGGCCGGTGCGCCGGTCGCGAGGGTCCACTGGGTCGGGTCGTCGCCGCCGCCGTCGGCGATCGCGTCGACGTGGTCGACCTGCTGCACGAGCACGCCACCGCTGACCTGGCGCCACTCGGTGCGGGCCGGCCGCGTGTCGAGCGGGCACACCAGGATCCGGATGTTCTTCTTGCGCGCGAGCACCTCGACCGCGCCGTCGTCGTACGCCGGGGCCACGATCACCTCGGTGAACACCTCGGCCACCTGCTCCGCCATCGCCACCGAGACCGGGCCGTTGACGGCGATCACGCCGCCGAAGGCCGAGACCGGGTCGCACTCGTGGGCGCGCCGGTGGGCCTCGGCGACGTCGGCACCGATCGCGATGCCGCACGGGTTGGCGTGCTTGATGATCGCCACCGCCGGCCGGTCGAAGCCGTTGGCCGCGCGCCGCGCGGCGTCGGTGTCGACGTAGTTGTTGTAGGACATCTCCTTGCCGTGCAGCTGCTCGGCGTTCGCGAGGCCGCCGTCGCTGCCGTCGCGGTAGAGCGCGGCGGACTGGTGCGGGTTCTCGCCGTAGCGGAGCACGGCGGTGCGGTCGAGCGCCTGGCCGGCGAACGCGGGCCACCACACGTCGGGATCGGCGAGCCAGCTCCTGCGCCATCCAGCCCGCCGACGGCGAGGTCGTACGCCGCGGTGTGCGCGAACGCCTCGGCGGCCAGCTTCTGCCGCTGCTCGAGCGTGAAACCGCCGTCGGCGAGCGCGGCCACGACGTCGTCGTAGCGGGCCGGCGAGGTCACGATCGCGACCGAGGGGTGGTTCTTGGCGGCGGCCCGGACCATCGACGGACCGCCGATGTCGATCTGCTCGACGCACTCGTCGGCGCTCGCGCCGGACGCGACGGTCTGGGTGAACGGGTAGAGGTTGGAGACGACCAGGTCGAACGGCTCGATCTCGAGCTCGCGGAGCTGCTCCACGTGGCTCTCGAGGCGGCGGTCGGCGAGGATCCCGGCGTGGACGCGCGGGTGGAGCGTCTTGACGCGGCCGTCGAGGCACTCGGGGAAGCCGGTCAGCTCCTCGACCCTCGTCACCGGGAGGCCGAGACCCTCGATCAGGGCCGCGGAGCCGCCGGTGGAGACCAGCTCGACACCGGCGTCGTGCAGGGCCCGGGCCAGCTGCTCCAGACCCGTCTTGTCGTAGACGGAGACGAGGGCGCGACGGATCGGGATGCGAGAGTCTGACACGGGCGGTCAGCCTATCCGGACCCGGCGCCCGTCGACCGACCAGCCCTCGCGCGCCATCCGACCCACGGCGGACACCAGCATCGCCCGCTCGGCGACCTTGATCCGCTCGTGCAGGGTCTCGGCGGTGTCGTCGTCCTCGACCGGCACCGCCGCCTGCGCCACGATCGGTCCGGTGTCGACGCCCGCGTCGACGACGAACAGGGTGGCCCCGGTGACCTTCACCCCGTAGCCGAGCGCGTCGGCGGCGCCGTGCATGCCGGGGAACGCCGGGCACAGGGCGGGGTGGGTGTTGACCATCGGGAACCGGCCGAGGAACTCCTCGCCCACCAGCTTCATGAACCCCGCGGAGACGACCAGGTCGGGTTCGTGCTCGCCGACCGCCTCGGCCAGCGCGCGGTCCCAGTCGTCGCGGGCCGGGTAGTCGCGCAGCCGGCGTACGAACGTCGGCACGCCGGCCCGCTCGGCACGGGCCAGACCCTCGATGCCGTCGCGGTCGGCGCCCACCGCGACCACCTCGGCGCCGTACGCCGGGTCGGCGGCGGCGTCGAGCAGGGCCTGGAGGTTGGTGCCGGATCCGGAGACCAGGACGACGAGTCGCACGTCGGAACTCTAGAGCGCCTCGCGCAGGGTCCTTGGTTTCGACGCGCTTCGCGCCCCTCGCAAGCTCGGGCGCTGCGCTTGCTCAACCTCCCCTCGCGACGCCCCGCCCTCGTTCCTCGGGCGGGACTGCTCGGTGACGCTGCCAGCAGGTCATGGCCAGGCCGCCGACCAGGCCGCCGATGCCGAGCGAGGTGATCGCGTGGACCAGCACGTCGGACGCGAGCGGCTCCACGAAGCGCATCCGGCCCGGCCCGACCGCGCCGCCGGCGAGGCCGGCCAGCCAGCCGAGCAGCAGCCCGGCGACCACGCCACCCGCACACCCGCGCAGGGCGCCCTCCTCCCAGCGCACCGTCGGGCGGCGGCGCTGCGCGAGGGCGGCGCCGAGCGCGGCCGACAGCGGCGGGACGGCGATCAGCCAGACCGTCCACGCGGGCACCTCGCCGGCGTCCGGCAGCGCGGCGAGCAGCGGGAAGGCGGGCAGGGCGCCGGTCACGACCACGGTCGGGGACACCAGCGTCTGGGCGCCGACCGTGAAGCCGGGGCCGAGGAGGTAGGAGGCGGAGAACAGGGTCGCGTTGGGCACGACCAGCAGCGACAGCCCGACGAACACGACCAGCTCGCCGCTGGAGAGCCGCAGCTCCGACAGCACGTTGACGGCGGTCGCGCCGTCGACCGCGAGGGAGACCACGAACGCGACCAGCGAGACGAGCAGCACCGCCCGCAGCACGGCGCGGCAGGAGGCTGCGGTCGCGCGGAGGTTGCCCGGCAGCATCGCGGTCCAGATCGCGGCGCGTCCGCTGCCGACCGCGATCGCCGGCCCGCCGACAAGCCACCGCGAGGAGCAGCGACCACCCCACCGCGCTGCTGGTGGACGGCGCGGTCTCCGGCGTACCGGCGAGCGAGGCGGTGACGAGGGTGACGGCGACGTACCCGAGCGCGAAGCAGGCGACCGCGACCGGGACCGTCCAGTCGCGCTCGCCGTCGGAGATCTGGTCGGCGTCGGGGCCGTGGCCCGACACCGAGGTGCCCACCCGGTGGCCGACGCGCCAGCAGGACCAGGCGGCGAGCAGCGTGAGCAGCAGGGGCACGGCGGTGACGGCGGTGCCCTGGATCCGGATCCCCGAGCCGTGGCCCATCAGCCAGCCCAGGGCGCCGACCCGCAGCGCGTCGCGCGGGGCGCCGTGCGAGGCGGCGTCGGTGAGGAACCAGCCGGTGACCGCGACCCCGAGGCAGACGACCAGCAGGGCACCGGCGGCGACCACGCCGCCGAGAGCCGCCACGAGGACCAGCGGTCGTCGGTGGCGGGGATCGACGACCGGAGTGGAGTTGCCGGGGCGGGCAGGGGCCGAGAGCAGCGACGTCATGGCGTCACCATCATCGCCCGCAGGATCACGGGTTCGGGGCTCCCACGCCGGTTCGCGCGGGTCCCCGCGGCTCCGTACAGTGGACCGGTCATGATCGAGCCCGAGGCATTCGACGCGTTCTACAAGGACGCCCGTACCCGGCTGCTCCTGCAGACCTACGCGCTGACCGGCGACCTGCCGGCCGCCCGGTCCGCGGCCCGCGACTCCTTCATCGTCACCTGGCACCACTGGCGCAAGGTGAGCCGGCTGCCCGACCCCGAGGCCTGGGTGAGGCCGCACGCGTGGGCGCAGGCGCAGCGCCGCCACACCGCCCGGATCTGGCACCGCGACAAGAGCCTCGACCCTGAGGCCAAGGCCACCTTCGAGGCGCTCGGTCGACTGTCGCTCCAGCAGCGCAAGGCGCTGGTGCTCGACCGGTTCACCACGATGACGCTGGCCGACCGGGCTCGCGAGCTCGGCCTGACCACCGGCGAGGCGGAGCGGCAGACGGTCGCGGCGACCGAGAGGTTCCTCGAGCACCGCGAGGTGGGCGCCGAACAGCTGGAGGGCCTCTGTGCCCAGCTCGAGGCGCTGGTCGAGGACTCCCGCTGGCCCCGGGCGTCGATCCTGCGTCGGGCCGGAGCCGCCCGCCGGCGTACCCACACCCTGATCGGCGCCGCCGCCGCGGTCGCGGCGGTGCTCGTCACCGGCACCGTGGTGAACGGCTCGACGCTCGAAGGGCTGCCACTCGGGGACGACCGCGGACGCACCGCCTCGAGCAGCGACGGGCCGAGCGACCCGGACCCGGAGGCGGCCCTCACGGTCGACCAGCTGCTGACCGCCGACGAGCTGCGCCCGCTGGTCGGCGGCCGCGGCTGGCAGGAGGGCGAGACCTCCGACAACAGCCGCGGCAGTGGACGGTTCGCGCCCTGCCAGCAGGACCGCTACGCCGACCCGTCGGGCGTCTCGACCATGGTCCGCACCTTCGACGCCTCCCCCGGCAGGAACGAGCCCGCCGTGACCGCCGTCCAGTACGCCGAGCTGTCGTCGACGACCGGCGCGTCGCGGAAGGCATGGCACCGGATGCTGGGCTGGTACGCCGGTTGCGTGACCCCGCGGACCCAGCTGATGGGCACCTACTCGGTCGCCGGTGTCGGCGACGAGGCCCGGATGTTCCACCTGCGCAGCTGGCGCAGCCCTGCCTCGACGTACGTCGTGGGCGTCGCCCGCACCGGCCAGGTGGTCACCACGACCCTCACCCGCACCTCGGCCGAGACCGCCCCGGACCTGCGGGGCGCGGCCCGGCTTCCTGGGTGGCGCCGTCGACGGCCTCTGCACCACGACGCCCGCCGCGCGGTGCGCGACCGACCCGAAGGTGAAGGAGATCGCCCCGCTGCGGGCCGGCGTCGCACCGAGCCTGCTGCTCGAGGCGGACCTGCCGCCGGTGACCCGCGTCTCGCAGCCCTGGGTCGGGACCGAGCCGCGCGAGGCGCGCAGCAACGCGGCCGCCACCCGCTGCGACGACGCCGACTTCTCACAGCCAGGGCATCAGCAACGCCGTCACCCGCACCTTCCTGGTGCCCGGCGCCGACGTCCCCCCGGCGTTCGGGATCACCGAGACCGTCGCGAGCATGCCGCCGGAGCGGGCGAAGTCCTTCGTGAGGACGGTGCGCGACCGGATGGCCTCGTGTCCCGACCGCGACCTCGGCAGCGATGTCGCGCCGCTCGCCACCTTCTCCGACGGTGACCGGGAGATGTCGTTGTGGCGCGTCACCACCGAGCTCAACGACGACGAGACGGTGACCTACATGATGGGCATCGCCCGGGTCGGCACCTCCGTCGGCCAGGTCGGCTTCGTGCCGACCCGCGACGTCGTGATGCAGCCCGGCGCGTTCGACAGCCTGGTGCGCCGGGCGATGGCGCGGCTGGCCTACCACCCGGCCCCGAAGCGCTGAGCAGCCCCGTGCCCTAGCCGGGCAGGAGACTGCGGAGCGAGGCGACGGTCTCCTCAGGAGCAACCAGGCACTGCAGGTGCCGTCCCGCCGCGACCCGGTGCGGCCAGCCCAGCCGGCGCACGCGCGCCAGCTCCTCGGCGTACGTCTCGGCGCCGAAGGCGAGGTAGGCGCACGGCCCGTGCTCCCAGCCGTCGGGGACGTCGACCGAGTCGTCGGCGTAGGCCAACGGGACCTGCGGTGCGATGGCGTCGATCCGGTCGAACCACTCGCCGGGGAGCACGTCGTCGAGGTCTTCGCGGGCCCACCAGCGGGTCCAGCGCGGCAGCCTGCCGTCCGGTCCGGCGAGGTCGGCGAGGTGGCAGCGGAGGCCCGGTGGTACCAGCGGGGACGTCCCCGAGGATGCCGGGAGCGCGGCGTCCACGAACACGATCGGGAGCCCGCCACACCGCTCGCTCACCAACGGGGCGAGGTGCCCGGCATTGCTGTGCGGGACGAGCGCCACCTCGCGCAGGGTGGACGCCGTCGCGGACCAGGCCTCCACGAGGTCACGCGCAACCGGCACTCCGACGGACGCAGCAACGGAGGCGTCGTCCCCGCCACGGCGCAGCGCGTCCGCGAGCGGGGCATAGGCGGACGAGCCGAGGAAGGGGCTGGGGAGGACGAGCCAGTGGGTCACCGCTCCATCTTCCCCGCCGCCGAGCCACATCTGCGCGACGTAGAACCTGGCACCGCGGTCCAGCGTGGGGCCGGTCGGACGCCTGACCCCACGCCGGTCGACCCCGACGAGACCCGGATCAGAGCCCGGCGACGATCTCCCGCATCAGGTCAGCGGTCTCGGACGGCGTCTTGCCGACCTTCACACCGACCGCCTCGAGCGCTTCCTTCTTCGCCTGGGCGGTGCCCGACGATCCGGAGACGATGGCGCCGGCGTGGCCCATCGTCTTGCCCTCGGGTGCGGTGAAGCCCGCGACGTACCCGACGACCGGCTTGGTGACGTGGTCCTTGATGTACGCCGCTGCGCGCTCCTCCGCGTCACCCCCGATCTCACCGATCATCACGATCGCCTTGGTGTCCGGGTCGTTCTCGAACGCCTCGAGGGCGTCGATGTGGGTGGTCCCGATGATCGGGTCGCCGCCGATGCCGATGGCGGTCGAGAAGCCGTGGTCGCGCAGCTCGAACATCATCTGGTAGGTCAGCGTGCCCGACTTCGAGACCAGCCCGATCGGGCCCTTGCCTGCGATGGTGTGGGGCGTGATGCCGGCCAGCGACTCCCCGGGCGTGATGATGCCCGGGCAGTTCGGACCGATCATGCGGGTGCCCTTGCCGTCGAGGTACGCGAACACCTCGGCGGAGTCCTGCACCGGCACGCCCTCGGTGATGACCACCAGCAGGCCGATGCCGGCGTCGATGGCCTCGATGCAGGCATCCTTGGTGAAGGCGGGCGGGACGAAGACGACCGACACGTCGGCGCCGGTCTCGGCCATGGCCTCCTTGACGCTGCCGTAGACGGGCAGCTCCTGGCCGGCGAGCTCGACGGTCGTGCCGGCCTTGCGGGCGTTGACACCGCCGACGATGTTCGAGCCGGCCTCGAGCATGAGGGTGGTGTGCTTGGAGCCCATCCCGCCGGTCATGCCCTGGACGATGATCTTCGAGTCCTGGTTCAGGTAGATCGACATCTCAGTTGCCTCCCGCGTTCGCGAGCTCGGCGGCCTTGTCGGCTCCGCCGTCCATGGTCTCCGCCAACCGCACGTGCGGGTGGTTGGCCTCGTCGAGGATGCGGCGGCCCTCCTCGACGTTGTTGCCGTCGAGGCGCACGACCAGCGGCTTGTTCTCCTCGTCGCCGAGCAGCTCGAGGGCGCCGACGATGCCGTTGGCGACCTCGTCGCAGGCGGTGATGCCGCCGAAGACGTTGACGAACACGCTCTTGACCTGCGGGTCGCCGAGGATGACGTGCAGGCCGTCGGCCATCACCTGGGCGTTCGCGCCACCACCGATGTCGAGGAAGTTGGCCGGCTTCACGCCGCCGTGCTTCTCGCCGGCGTACGCGACGACGTCGAGCGTGGACATCACCAGGCCGGCACCGTTGCCGATGATCCCGACCTGGCCGTCCAGCTTCACGTAGTTCAGGCCCTTGTCCTTGGCCTTGGCCTCGAGCGGGTCGGACTCCTCGCGGATCTCGAAGCTCGCGTGGTCCTCGTGGCGGAAGTCGGCGTTGTCGTCGAGCGAGACCTTGCCGTCGAGCGCCTCGAGCTTGTCGCCGGTCAGCCGCGCGAGCGGGTTGACCTCGACCAGCGTGGCGTCCTCCTCGACGAAGACCGTCCACAGCTGCTGGACCATCTCGATCGCCTGGTCGCGCAGCTCGGCGGGGAAGCCGACCTCGTCGACGATCGCAGCCGCCTTCTCGGCGTCGACGCCGTGCCGGCGTCGATCGGGATCTGCTTGACGGCGTCCGGGTTGGTCTTGGCGACCTCCTCGATCTCCACACCACCCTCGACGCTGGCGATGCAGAGGTAGGACCGGTTGGAGCGGTCGAGCAGGAAGGAGAAGTAGTACTCCTCCTCGATCGAGGCGCCGGGGACGACGAGCACCCGGTTGACGGGCAGACCCTTGATCTCGAGGTCGAGGATCGCACGGGCGGCCTCCTCGGCCTCCTCCGGCGTCTTCGCGACCTTGACGCCGCCGGCCTTGCCGCGGCCTCCGGCCTTCACCTGGGCCTTGACGACGACGACGCCACCGATCTCCTCCGCGGCCGCGCGAGCGTCCTCGGGGGTCTCGACGGTCTTGCCGAGCGCTCCGGCCACTCCGTGCTTGGCAAAGAGCTCCTTTGCCTGGTACTCCATCAAGTCCACTGTGCGCAGTCCTTTGTTCTGTTCGACGAGCCTGGCTTCGCGCTCTGCACCCTAGACCCGTGGCGCGGGTCACGACGAGGCCGGGTCTGCGGGGAGCGCATCACCCCTGGGTCGGTGGGTACGGGCGTCCCATGAAGGCAGTCACCTGGCACGGACGCAAGGACATGCGCGTCACCGAGGTCCCGGATCCGCAGCTGGTCGAGCCGACCGACGCGATCATCTCGATCACCTCCACGGGGCTGTGTGGCTCGGACCTGCACCTCTACGACCCGCTCTCACCGTTCATGACGCCCGGCGACATCGTGGGGGGAGGGGGGGGGGGAGGGGGGAGGGGGGGTCGTTGGAGTGGAGGCAGCAGGGCTGCAGAGCCAGGGGGAGACCACGCAGAACCGCGAGACGGAACCGGCGCCAGCCTGTTCGGCTACAGCCTGCTCTACGGGCAGGTGCCCGGCGGGCAGGCGGAGCTGATGCGCGTCCCGTTCGCGGACACGCTGCCGATCCGGGTCCCCCACGAGGGGCCGGACGACCGCTACCTCTTCCTCTCCGACGTGCTCCCGACCGCCTGGCAGGCCGTCGAGTACGCCGACTGCCCCAAGGACGGCACGCTGCTGGTGATCGGTCTCGGTCCGATCGGCGACATGGCCGCCCGGATCGCCCGGCACCGCGGCATCCGGGTCATCGGGGTCGACCTCGTCCCGGAGCGCCTGGAGCGCGCCCGCGGTCGCGGCGTCGAGACCATCGACGCGGAGGCCGACGTGGACGTCGCCGACGAGGTGCGTGCCCGGACGGACGGCCGAGGCGCCGACGCGGTGATCGACGCCGTCGGGATGGAGGCGCACGGCTCACCCGTCGCCGAGTCCGCCCAGCGTGCCCTGGCGTTGCTGCCGAGCAAGCTGCAGCAGAAGCTGATGACCACGGTCGGCGGGGATCGCTCCGCCGCGCTGATGCTGGCCATCGAGGGAGTTCGCCGGGGAGGGACCATCTCGGTGAGCGGCGTCTACGGCGGGGCGCAGACCCCGATGCCGCTGCTCACGATGTTCGACAAGCAGATCCAGCTGCGCATGGGGCAGGCCAACGTGCGGCGCTGGTCCGACGAGATCCTGGACCTGCTCCGCGAGGACGTCGACCACCTCGGGGTCGAGGCGTTCGCGACCCATCACCTGCCGCTGGACGACGCGCCGGCGGCGTACGCCGACTTCCGCCACAAGCGGGACGGCATGGTGAAGGCGGTCTTCACGCCCTGAGCGGATCAGCTCACGCTGGAGTCGGCGCCGAAGTGCTCGGCGACCCAGCCGGTGATCTCGTGCGTGGGGGCACCCGGGGTGAAGACCCGGGCGACCCCGATCTCCTGGAGCACCGGGATGTCCTCCTCGGGAATGATGCCGCCGCCGAACACCACGATGTCGCCGGCGTCGCGCTCGGCGAGCAACGCCACCAGCTTCTTGAACAAGGTCATGTGGGCGCCGGAGAGGACCGAGAGCCCGATCAGGTCGGCGTCCTCCTGGATCGCCGTCTCGACGATCTGCTCCGGAGTCTGGTGCAGCCCCGTGTAGATGACCTCGTGTCCAGCGTCGCGCAGCGCGCGGGCCACGATCTTGGCGCCCCGGTCGTGGCCGTCGAGCCCCGGCTTGCCGACGACGATCCGGATCCTGCTGCTGCTCTGGGGGCTCATGGCCGCAGGCTATCCGAGGCGTGACTCTCACCACGCTCCGCGGTCGACTCACCCACAAGGATGTAGACAGGCATTTCCTGTCGCGTGACCAATCCGTTACAGTCTCACCTCGTTGTACTACGAACCCAGTCACCCCCCGAGCCTGGAAGAGCCACCACCACATGGGCCACCACCGAGCGGATCGTCGCGGCCAGCGCCGCCCGGCGCCGGCGACCACCCAGGTCCCGGCTCCCGTGTCCGCTCCGGACGGTCCCGGTCGCCGCAGGGCCCACAAGCACAGCGGCTCGCGCGGCGCGCTCTTCCGGGGCCTGCCGTCGATCCCGGTCCTGCTCGGTATCGCCGCACTCTCGGTGTCCGCCGGCGGCGCCGTGACGATGTCGCAGCCCGAGTTCGCGGCCACCTCCGAGACCCGGCTCACCGCGGCGAACGCGCTGGGTGGCAACAGCGGACAGTCCAGCAGCGACCTCCTCGAGGGACGCTCCCCCGTCTCGCGTGACTCCAGCCGCGACGCCCTGGCCGATGCAGCGGATGCCGACCTGGTCGCGGAGGCCGAGGCGATGACCCAGCAGCGCAACGCCGCGCTGGCCAAGTTCGCCCAGCTGGCCGAGGCGCAGTCGAAGAAGATCGCCCTCAACCAGTGGGTGCTCCCGGTCAGCCCGTCGATCACCACCGCCGAGTTCGGCGACTACGGCCTCTGGGCGAGCTACCACACGGGCCTCGACTTCAACGGCTACGAGGGCCAGTCGATCATGGCGGTCGCGAACGGCGTCGTCACCTCCGTCGGCTACGACGGCTCCTACGGCAACAAGACCGTGGTGACCCTCGATGACGGCACCGAGATCTGGTACTGCCACCAGAGCAGCTTCGGCGTCAGCGAGGGCGAGGAGGTCCGCGCAGGCGAGGTCATCGGGACCGTCGGCTCCACCGGCAACGTGACCGGCTCCCACCTCCACCTCGAGGTGCGCCCCGGCGGCGGCGACCCGGTCGACCCGTACGCCGCGTTCATCGTGCACGGCGTCACGCCCTACGACCTGAACGTTCGCCGCGGCGATGACCTCCGCGCCCTGAGCCCGCCCGGCGTCATCATGGGTGAGGGCAGGAGGAGCACCCATGGCACCCATGGCCGACGAGGAGGCGTTCAACGACTTCGTCGTCGCACGCACCCCGGCGCTGACCCGGACGGCGTACCTCCTCACGCACGACCACCAGCTCGCCGAGGACCTCGTCCAGACCGCCCTGTTCAAGGCCGCCAAGGCCTGGCACCGGATCGAGGGCGAGCCCGAGCCCTACGTCCGCCGCATCCTCTACACCGAGAACGTCTCGCGGTGGCGGCGCCGGCGGGTCATCGAGACCTTCCGGTCCGCGTACGACGCCCCGGCCGCCGCCGGGAGCGACCCCGACGTCCACCTGGCCCTCGAGCACGCGCTCGCGGAGCTGACCCTCGCGGCAGCGGACGGTGCTGGTGCTGCGCTACTACGAGGACCTCACCGAGGTCGAGACGGCGCGGGTGCTCGGGATCGGGGTCGGCACCGTGAAGTCCACCCACCGCCGGGCCCTCGACCGGCTGCGTGACCGTCGCGCCGGACCTCGGCGAGCTGATCGGAGCAGAACGATGAGTGACCAGCTGCGCGACGTCATGACCCGGATCGCCGAGCGGGCCGAGCCGGCGGCCCCCGACCCGACCCTCTGGGCCCGGGCCCGGCGCGCCCGGCGCCGCGGCGAGATCGTCACCGCCTCCGCCCTCGGCGCCGCGGTGTTCGCGCTGGCCGCCACCATCGGTGTCGTCGTGCAGCCGGACCCGCGACCAGCCCGACCGCCCCCCACCCAACGGCCGGGCATCCCGAGCCATCGTCCGCGGCGTCGATCGGTGACGGGGGCCTCCCGCTCGAGAGTGATCTCGCCGTCGGCGCGGCCTCCGTGGCGATCGCCAACCCGACCGACGCGTTCGTGGTCACCGCCGACTGACGGCGTCTACCACCGGCTCGACCTGCCCGGCTTCGACCCGAGCGTGTACGACGACCCGGAGGTCCGCCGTACCGGCATGGTCGGGCTGAGCCTGTCCCCGGACGGCACCAGGTTGGCCTACGGCTTCCACGGTGCGCTGCCCGAGGAGACCGGGCAGGAGCACGGCTTCGTGCCCAGCGGGGTGCGGATCCTCGACCTGCTCTCCGGTCAGGTCGAGACGATCTCCGGCAATCCCCCGCTGCCGGCCGAGTACGCCTACATACGTCAACGCGCAGGACTTCCAGTGGGCGGTGGTGCCCTACGGAATCCGATGGTCCCCGGACGGCCGGTACCTGGTCCTACGAGCAGGTGTGGACGCGTGGCCAGCACCGCGGGGAGTCGCCGACACCCTGGCCCTGCGCTCGGGCTGCGGAACGCCTACCGGAATCCGGCCGCGCGACCTCCGCCCCGACGATCGTCGACACGACCGGGCGACACCGACTTCTTCGTCCGCAACATCGGCTCGTACCTGAACTGGTGGAATGGCTGGCCCTCGGCGATCACCAGCTCCGGCACTCTCGTCAAGGGCGGCACCGACGTGCAGTTCGTGCGCCTCGGTGCCCGCGAGGCCGGCCGGCCGCTGCCGGGAGTCCGCTCCGCCGACGACTCCTACTCGACCGGTCTGGTCGACGGGGACGAGCGCGTGATCCTGGAGACTCGGCAGCGGCCCAGCAGCCACCTGCTCGCCGTCGACCTCCGCACCGGTGCGTCCGAGCGGCTGGAGCTTCCCCTGACGCCGGTGCACGTCGACCTCGTCGGCTGGATCGAGCCGCGACCACGCGCTGGCCACAGGTCCGGCAGGGCACCGAGCAGAACCTGATCGTGTTCGACCTCTCCGACGCGGAGGTCGAGTCCAACCTGGTCGCTCCCTTCGACGACGAGGGCACCGACAGCACCTTCAGCTTCGCCACCGACTTCGCGACGGTGCGGCATCCGGCCACGGACTTCACCGCGGGCACCGGAGTCCGACGACAGCGACGGGGCCGCGGCACCACGCCGGGCGGCGACGGACCGCTCGGCGCCGACGATGGACGGTCCCGGTCTGGCTGTGGCTCGGGCGTCGGGCTGGCCGGGGATCGCTCGCGGCGGGCGCTGGCTCGTGCTGGCGCTGCGCCGCCGGATCCGGCCGGTCTAGAGCTTCTCCACCGGCGCGTAGCGCAGCAGCAGCCGTTTCACGCCCTCGCTGCCGAAGTCGATCGACGCCACCGCCTTCTCGGCGACGCCCTCCACCGCGACCACGGTGCCGAGCCCGAACGTGTCGTGCTGGACCCGGTCCCCGGGCGCGAGTGACGGCACCTCGCGGGTGGCCTTCGCCTTGGAGGCCGCGTCGGCCCGGGCCGCGGCGGCGGAGAAGTTGCGTCGACCGGCTGCTGTCGGAGTCCCCCAGGATCGGCCACCGGTCGACAGGTCGGGGCGGTTCCACTGGGCCTGGGCGGCCTCGGTGCGGCGCCAGTCGACGAGGTCGACCGGCATCTCGTCGAGGAACCGCGAGGCGGGGTTGTGGGAGGGCGCACCCCAGGCGGAGCGCACGACGGCCCGCGACAGGTAGAGCCGCTGCTCGGCCCGGGTGACACCGACGTAGGCCAGCCGCCGCTCCTCCTCGAGCTCGGGCTGGTCGCCGAGCGAGCGCGCGTGGGGGAAGACGCCGTCCTCGAGCCCGGTGAGGAAGACGACCGGGAACTCCAGTCCCTTGGCCGTGTGGAGCGTCATCAGTGTGACCACGCCCGAGTCGTCGCCGTCGGGGGCGTCGGGGATCTGGTCGGTGTCGGCGACCAGCGCGACCCGCTCCAGGAAGTCGGGGAGCCCGGGAGCGACCGTGCCGGCGTCGACGTCGGTCGGGTCGGCGCTGGGACCCGCGACCGGGTCGTCGGAGAACTCCCGGGCCACGGCGACCAGCTCGGCGAGGTTCTCGAGCCGGGTCTCGTCCTGCGGGTCGTCGGAGGCCTCGAGCTCGGTGAGGTAGCCGGACCGGTCCAGCACCGACTCGAGCACCACGTCGGGACGCTCGCCGGCGTCGACCATCGACTGCAGCTCCTCGACCATCCCGACGAACGCGGTGATCGCGTTGAGCGAGCGCGACGCCAGGCCGGGTGCGTCCTCCGCCCGCCGCAGCGCGTCCCAGAAGGTGATCCGCTCCCGCTCGGCCAGCACCGTCACGCAGGCCACGGCCCGGTCGCCGATCCCGCGCTTGGGGGTGTTGAGGATCCGTCGCAGCGAGATCTCGTCGGCGGGGTTGACCAGCATCCGCAGGTAGGCGACCGCGTCACGCACCTCGCGACGCTCGTAGAAGCGCACCCCGCCGACCACCTTGTAGGGCTGGCCGGTGCGGATGAACACCTCCTCGAACACGCGCGACTGGGCGTTGGTCCGGTAGAAGACCGCGACGTCGGCCGGCTTGACCCCCGACCGGTCGGTCAACGCGTCGATCTCCTCCGACACGAACCGGGCCTCGTCGTGCTCGTCGTCGGCGACGTAGCCCACGATCCGCTCACCGGTGCCGGCGTCGGACCAGAGCTGCTTCGCCTTGCGCCCCTTGTTGTGGCCGATCACGGCGTTGGCGGCGTTGAGGATCGTCTGGGTGGAGCGGTAGTTCTGCTCGAGCAGGATCGTCGAGGCGTTCGGGAAGTCCTGCTCGAAGTCGAGGATGTTGCGGATGTTGGCGCCGCGGAACGCGTAGATCGACTGGTCCGCGTCACCCACCACCATCAGCTCGCTGGGAGGCACCCGCTCGGCGTCGGGGTCGAGGTCCTCGGGGTTGTCCGCACACAGCTGGTGGATCAACGCGTACTGGGCGTGGTTGGTGTCCTGGTACTCGTCGACCAGGACGTGGCGGAACCGGCGGCGGTAGTTCTCCCGGACGTCCGGGAACGCCTGGAACAGGTGGACCGTGGTCATGATCAGGTCGTCGAAGTCGAGCGCGTTGGCCTCGCGCAGCCGCCGCTGGTAGGAGGTGTACGCCGAGGCGCAGGCCTCCTCGAACCCGTTGCGGGCCTCGCGGCTCGCCTCCTCCGCGTCGTGCAGCTCGTTCTTGTGGTTGGACATCCAGTTGAGCAGCACGTTGGGCGGGTAGCGCTTCGGGTCGAGCTCGAGGTCCTTGGCGACCAGCGTCATCAGCCGCTTGGAGTCGGCCGAGTCGTAGATCGAGAACGACGACTTGAAGCCGAGCTTGTCGATCTCCTTGCGGAGGATCCGGACGCACGAGGAGTGGAACGTGCTCACCCACATGATCCGGGCCCGCTTGCCGACCAGGTCCTCGACCCGCTCCTTCATCTCGGCCGCGGCCTTGTTGGTGAAGGTGATCGCCAGGATCGAGCCCGGATGGGCGCCCCGCTCGCTGATCAGCCACGCGATCCGCCGGGTCAGCACCCGGGTCTTGCCGGACCCCGCACCCGCGACCACCAGGAGCGGTGCACCGGCATGCACCACGGCCGCCCGCTGCGGCTCGTTGAGCCCCGCGAGCAGCTCGTCACGGTCGGGACCACGGCGCTGGGGCGGGGACTCCACGGCGTCGAGGCCGGCCAACGGGAGATCCTGCGGGATGGAGGTGCTCATGTCGGTTCCAGCCTACGGTCCCGGGCCGACACCGACCCGCCCACCCGACGCCCCGCCCCGGAGGACTCAGTGCTCCAGCTCGGCGACCACGGAGCTGACCACGGCCACCAGGTCACCGCCGGTCTCGGCCAGGACTCGTCGTTGCCGCTGGTAGGAGGCGCCGGTGGCGGGGATGTCGGCGACCAGCCGCAGCTCGTCCGCGCAGTCGAGCTCGCGGGACAGCGGTTCGAGCCGCTCCAGGAGGTCGTGGAGGTCGTCGGTGACCAGCCGCTCGTTGCCGGCGGCATCGAGGATGATCTCCGCGTCCAGGCCGTAGCGGGCGGCGCGCCACTTGTTCTCCTGCGCATGCCACGGCGGCATCACCGGCAGCTCCTCCCCGGCCTCCAGCCGTCGCTCGAGGTCGACCACCAGGCAGTGCGTGAGCGCGGTCAGCGCCGACAGCTCGCGAAGGTTGGAGACGCCGTCGCAGATCCGGACCTCGACCGTGCCGAGCGCGGGCGAGGGCCGGACGTCCCACCGGATGTCGCTGAGGTGCTCGATGACGCCGGTGTGCATCGCGTCGCGCACGTAGCCCTCGTACTCCTCCCAGGTCTGGAACTGGAAGGGCAGCCCGGCCGTCGGGCAGCTGCTGGAACATCATCGCCCGGTTGCTGGCGTAGCCGGTGTCGGTGCCGCTCCACACCGGCGACGACGCGCTCAGCGCCTGGAGGTGCGGGAAGTGGTTGAGCAGCGAGCTGACGATCGGCAGCACGTGCTCGCGGCGCCGGATGCCGACGTGGACGTGGACGCCCCAGATCAAGCATCTGCCGCCCCCACCACTGGGTGCGCGAGATCAGCTCCTCGTAGCGGTCCCCCGGCGTCAGCTGCTGGACCGACCACTCGGCGAACGGGTGGGTGCCGGCGGAGTAGAGGTCGACGCCGAGCCCCTGCGCCGCACGCCGGACCAGCCGGACCGTGTCGGACAGGTCCGCGACCGCTTCGGGAACGGTGCGGCAGATGCCGGTCACGACCTCGACCGTGTTGCGCAGCAGCTCCTGGTGCAGCTTGGACTCGTCGATGACCGACGACTGCTGCTCGTGGACCGCCGCGAACAGGTCCGCCGCACAGTTGGACAGGTCGCGGGTGCCCCGGTCGACCAGCGCGAACTCCCACTCCACGCCGACGGTGGGATGCGGCGAGGGTGTGAAGTCGACGGGCACCACACCATCCCACCACCGCCGCGACCGGCGCGTCACACCCGCTCGGGGGACGGACGGGTGGCCAGGCCCCTACAGTCGCCCCATGAACCAGGGCGACGACGGCACGGCCAAGGACGCGCGCGAGGGCAACGGCGACGACCGGTCGTGGTTCGAGCGGTTCGTGGAGACCGTCTACCTGCGGGTGAGCGGACCGGCGATGTTCTTCGTGTGCGTTGCCATCGTGGTCGCGTGGTTCGCCTCGGTCCCGCTGTGGGTCGACCTCAAGGAGTGGCAGGTCGCGATCCACACCGTCGCGAGTGTGCTGACGCTGCTGCTGCTGGTCCTGCTCGAGAACGCCAGCCGGCGGGACTCCGAGGCCGCACAGGAGAAGCTGAACGTCCTCGCCGAGGCGCTGGCGGCACTCATGGAGTCACACGGCGAGGACGACGCCGAGCTGCGCGACGCGACCAGGAAGCTGCGCGAGGCGATCAACCTCGAAGAGCGCCACTGACCGGCTTGCTCACTTCTTCTTGCGCGGTGCGGGGCGTACGACGAGCACGGGGCACGGCGCGTAGTGCTGGACGCGCTGCGCGGTGCTGCCGACCAGCACCGTGTCGCTGATCCCGCGTCCGCCGCTCGCCACCACGACCAGCCCGGCGTTCAGCTGGGACGCCGCCTTGATGATCTCGTTGGCCGGCGAACCGGAGCGCACCTTCTTGTGCACCTTCGGTCCCCACCCGTCGAACACCGCGGCGACCGTCTCCACCGACGACTCGGCCGCCTTGCGGAAGCCGCCGGCCTCCAGGTCCGCCCGGCGGCGGTCGACGGGCGACAGGTCGTCGGCGAACGCGACCGCCGCGAGCGGCCGGATCACCGCGATCACCGAGATGTCGGTGATCTTGGTCGGGTCGGCGAAGGACTTGAGCTGCTTGGCGGCGCGCAGCGACTGCTGGCTGCCGTCCGTGGCCACGACGACGTGCATCAGAGGTCTCCCCTCGACTCGGTGGTGGGTTCGCCGCGCTCGACGCCCGACGGACGGGATCGCTGACCGAAGAAGTACTCGATCAGGAACAGCACGACGCCGACCGCGATCAGACCGGCGCACCAGATCAGCGACGTCGGGTCGTCGTACACCGACCAGCCGAAGATCAGCGACGTTGCCGACCAGGCCCAGCAGGAGCAGCGGCGTGTTGGCGCGATAGGTCCGCTCGTCCTCGTCCTGACCGCGCAGCTTCAAGCAGGAGACGATCACCAGCGAGTAGATGAAGAGCAGGAACAGCACCGTGACCAGCGACAATCGCTCGATCAGGGTCGACCCTTCGACCTTGGGGGCGTAGGTCCCCACCACGAGGAGGGCGCCGACGACCAGGCCGCTGAAGACCAGGCCGACCCACGGGCTGCGCCGGGTCGGGTGGATCTTGGAGAACACGTCGGGAACGACGTCCTCGTTGGCCATGCCGTAGAGGATCCGCGGCTGGGTGACCACGGCGACCAGGGTGGTGTTGGTGATCGCGATCATCGCGATGACCGAGAACAGCGTGCTCATGAAGCCGGTGTCGATCGGCAGGATCCCGGTCTTGACGACCTCGAGCAGGGCGGCGTCGGAGCTCGGCCAGCGTGTCGGTCGACACCGTGAGCGCCGCCGCCATCGAGACCAGCACGTAGATCACGCCGGCCATGATCATGCCGCCGATGAGGGAGCGCGGGAAGGAGCGGTGCGGGTCGATCGTCTCCTCCGCGACGTTCGCGGTGTTCTCGAAGCCGGTCATCGCGAAGAAGGAGAGCGCGACACCGGCCAGGATCGCGAGCCCGACGTTGGAGTCGCCCGTGTCGAACTCCGCCAGGACCCCGAAGTCGGCATTCCCCTCGGCGATGTACCAGATGGCGATGATCATCACGATGATCAGGCCGAAGATCTCGACGAAGGCCATCACCATGTTGATGACGACCGACTCGGTGATGCCGATGAAGTTGACGATGCTCAGGCCCAGGATGAACAACAGGGTGACCAGCAGCGCCGGAGGCCCTTCCCACAGCGTGGCGAAGTACGACGAGAAGCCGTCCGCCAGCGCGCCGGCGGCCGCGAAGCTGGCCGACAGGAAGCAGACGGTGATCAGGAACGTCAGCACCTTGTTGCCGAACGCCTTGTTGACGTAGAGCGCGGCGCCGGCGGCCTGCGGGTACTTGGTGACCAGCTCGGCGTACGCCGTGCCGGTGATCGCCGCGATGGAGACACCGACCGCGAAGGCGATCCAGAACGCGCCGCCGACCGCCGCGGCCACGAGGCCGATGAGGACGTAGATGCCCGAGCCGAGGACGTCACCGAGGGTGTAGAAGAACAGCTGCTTGCCGGTGATCGACCGCCGCAGGCCCCCCTCGTCGCTCTCGTCGTCGACGGTGGTCATGCTGGACTCGGCCACGATGCCTCTTTCCGGTGGGGGATCGGCCCTCACACCGAATCGAACCCCGGGGCGGTTGTCAATCCACCCCTTGGAGTGAGGCGGTCACAAGAGGTGGCGGTCGGAGGCCCAGCGGCTCAGCTCGTGGCGCGACGAGAGCTGAAGCTTCCGCAGCACCGAGGACATGTGGGTCTCGACGGTCTTGATGGAGATGAACAGCTCCTTCGCGACCTCCTTGTAGGCGTAGCCGCGGGCGATCAACCGCATCACCTCCCGCTCCCGCTCGGTGAGCCGGTCGAGGTCCTCGTCGACCGCCGCGACCTCGATCGACCCCGCGAACGCGTCGAGCACGAAGCCCGCCAGCCGCGGCGAGAACACCGCGTCGCCGTCGGCGACGCGACGGATCGCGTCGACCAGCTCGGGGCCGGTGATGGTCTTGGTGACGTAGCCGCGGGCGCCGCCGCGGATGGTGCCGATCACGTCCTCCGCGGCATCGCTCACCGACAGCGCGAGGTAGCGGGTCGCGGCGCTCCTCGAGCGCTTGACGACCTGGACGCCGCCACCGCCGGGGAGGTGCACGTCGAGCAGCACGACGTCGGGCTGCTGCGCGTCGATGACCGCGACCGCCTGGTCGACGTCGCCGGCCTCGCCCACGATCTCGACGACCCCGGTCGCCGCGGCGAGCTCGCCGCGCACGCCCGGAGCGGAACATCGCGTGGTCGTCGACGAGGACGACCCGGACCGGTCCCTCACGCGGGTCTGGTCGGTGGTCTCACTGGTCATCGGTGGTTCCTCCTGGGTCGACCGGGAGGTGCAGCCGCACCTCGGTGCCCTCACCGGGGGTGGATCGGATCTCCGCCTGACCGCCGTGGCGGGCCATGCGGTCGTGGATGCTCTGCCGGACGCCGAACCGGTCGTCGGGGATCGAGGTCGGGTCGAAGCCGACGCCGCGGTCCCGGACGAACACCGAGACCGCCTCGTCGGTGACCTCGGCGTAGACGTCGACCCGGTCGACGCCGGCGTGCTTGGCGGCGTTGGTGAGCGCCTCGCCCGTCGCCCTCACCACCGGGGTCAGCGCTTCGACGTAGGGCCGGTCGCCGACGACGACGAGCTCGACCGCGATGCCGTGGGCGTCCTCGACGGTGGCCGCGACCCGGCGCAGGGCACCGGCGACGGTGCTCTCGTCGGTGGACTCGCCGGAGTAGAGCCACGCGCGGAGGTCGCGTTCCTGGGAGCGGGCGAGCCGGGCGACCAGCGGTCCGTCGTGGGCGTTCTTCTGGATCAGGGCGAGCGTCTGCAGCACGGAGTCGTGGAGGTGGGCCGCGACGTCGGCGCGGTCCTGGGTGCGCACCCGCTCGGCGCGCTCCGCGGTGAGGTCGGCGGCGAGCCGGTAGAGCCAGGGGCCGACCACGATGCCGATCCCGGCCACGGACAGCAGGGAGAGGATCACGACGTCGCCGGCCAGCGCCGTAGGAGCCGCCGTCGCGCACCGAGAGCAGCACCAGGGCGCCGACGATCAGCACCACCCCCGCGCACAGCCGTGCGTACGCCGCCCAGCCGCCGCTGCCGAGCACCACCCGGACCGGGTCGACCCGACCGGTCGAGTCGAGCCAGCGCTCGCGCTGGGCCTCGTCGGCCTGCCGCCACAGCAGCGCGACGCCACCGAGCCCGAGCAGGGCCGCCCAGAACAGCGCGCCCTGACCGATCACGGCGTCGACGATCAGCACCGCGCCGACACCGAGGGCTGCGAGCACGATCGCCGGTCCGACGTCGGTCAGCCGACGGATCCGACCCGGTCGACGACCGCCGCGCGTGGCACCCTCCAGGCCGGGCGCGTCGGTCTGGAAGGCGTTGTCGCTGGGCAGCACCATCCAGAGCCCGGCGTACAGGAAGACGCCGAGGCCGCCGAGCGTGGTCAACAGCAGGAACGCGGCGCGGACCCACAGCACGGGCAGGTCGAGGTGGCGCGCCAGCCCACCCGCGACGCCGCCGATGATCGGCTCCTGGCTGTCCCGGGTGGCGCGACGCGGATCACGGGGATGGGCGCGCGCGGCGGCGGTGGGTGCAGTGGTGCTCATCTCGCTCTGTCCATTTCACTCGCAATCGTCACACAGCGCACCGGGCCGGACCATGAGGCAGAACCCCGACCCGACCCTGAGGCAGCGAGGGCCGGGCCCTGTCCGAGGAGGGGGCATGATCAGGGTCGTCCCCGATGGTCCGCACGCCCCTTTCGCCGCACGCTGGAGCCATGACCACCACACCACCCCCATCATCGGCAGAGTCACCGGTCGACGACACGACCGACCCGTCGTCCCGGACCGGACCCCGGGTCACCCGCGACGAGGTCCGCGACCTCGGCCGGCTCCGGCGCACCGTCGACGACCGCAAGGTCGCCGGCGTCGCCGGCGGCCTGGCCCGCCACCTCGACATCGACCCGCTCATCCTGCGCGTCGGATTCGTCGTGCTCGCCTTCTTCGGCGGCGCCGGCCTGATCCTGTACGCCGCCGGCTGGGCGCTGGTCCCGGAGGAGGGCCGCGACCGGGCGCCCGTCCACCTGGACGAGCGCAGCCGCACCATCGCCCTGATCGCGCTCGGCGTGATCGCCGCGCTGGCGCTGGTCGGCGACTCCTGGGGTGCCTACTGGTTCCCGTGGCCGCTGGCGATCATCGGGCTGATCGCCTTCGTGTGGCTCAGCCGCACCCGCGACCGCGCCGAGCAGCGGGCGACGCCGCCGGACACCGCGGGCCCGATCGCGGCGCCCGCCCCGACGCCGTACGTCGCACCGAAGCAGCGTGACCCGCGCAAGCGCGGGCCGATCCTGTTCTGGTTCACCCTGTTGCTGGTCGCGGTCGCCGAGGGTGTCCTCGGGATCCTCGACGGCGCCGGGTTCGCCGGTCGCCGACTCGGCGTACGCCGCTCTCGCTGTGGGCGTCATCGCCCTCATGCTGATCGTCGGCTCGATCGTCGGCCGTGCCGGAGGCCTGATCGCCCTCGGTCTGGTCGGCAGCCTGGTTCTCGTCGCCGCCACCGCAGCCGACGTCTGGGGCGGCGAGACGCATCGCCCACCGTCCGTCGTCGGCCGGGGCCGTCGCCGACAACTACTCGATGGACAGCGGAGAGCTGCTGGTCGACCTGAGCGACGTCGGGGACGTCGAGGGGCTCGACGGTCGCACCATCGAGGTCGACGGGAACTTCGGCCGGATCGAGGTCGTCCTCCCCGACGGCGTCGACGCGCGGGTCACCTCGGACATCGACGGTCCCGGGGGCTACGACCTCTTCGACCGACGCACCGGGGGAGGCTTCGGCAGCCACGTCACCGAGTCCTACGACGGCGGCCGCGACGTGCCCGCCCTCACCGTCGTCGCCACCCTGGACGTCGGCGAGATCAACATCCACACGGAGGGATCGTCATGAGCGAGAACTACGAGACCGCGACGCTGCCCATCGACTCCTGGCGCCACCCCGTCAACGTCGGCCACCTGGTGATGGGCGTCGCCTTCGCGGGGATGGTCCTGGTCTGGGCACTCATCGCCGGCGACGTGGTCGCCGACGAGGACATCCGCTGGCTGATGCCGATCCCGTGGGTGAGCGCCGGCGCTGCCGGCCTGGTCGCGATGGCCCTCTCCGCTCGGCGACGCTCAGCGAGCCTCCTAGTCTGGCCGGGTGAGCCTGCCGACCCTCGGGACCCTGCACGTCGAACCCGCCGACCGCCGTCCGGACCTGCTCGCCGAGCAGGTCCGGACGGCGTTGTCAGGGTGGTCCCATGCGGGCGAGGTGGGCGTCGCCGAGATCGACCCGGACCTCGCGGACACCGCGGCCTGCGCGGAGGCCTACGCCGTCCCGCTCGACGCCGGCGCCAACTGCGTGGTCGTGGCCGGCAGGCGCGACGGTGCGGAGCGCGTCGCCGCCTGCCTGGTCCGCTCCGACACCCGCGCCGACGTGAACAACCGCGTCAAGCGGCTGCTGGACGTGCGCAAGTGCTCCTTCCTCAGCATGGACCGTGCCGTGGAGGAGTCGGGGATGGAGTACGGCGGGATCACCCCGATCGGGCTGCCCGACCGCTGGCGGCTGCTCGTCGACGCGCGGGTGCTCGACCTCGACGTGGCTCTCGTCGGCTCCGGTGTGCGCCGCTCCAAGCTCCTGCTGCCGGGCCGGCTCTTCGCCGACCTCCCCGCGGCCGAGGTGGTCGAGGGCCTCGCCGGCTGACGTCCGAGCACCCAGCGTGCCGAGTGTGGAGTCCGAGCACGGGGATGCAAGACTCCGCGACACCATCCCCTTCCACAGGAGCTCACATGAACACTCGCACCATCGCCATCATCGCCCTGGTCATCGCCGTCATCCTGGTCCTCGCCCTCTTCGTCTTCTGACGCTGGGCTGGACCTGGTCCGGCAACCGCCCGCGAGGGCGACGCCTCAGCACTTCGCCGGTCGTTCGCCGCGAGGACACGTGCGACACACGAGTCCGACGCGGGGCCGGCCGATGCTGGAGGCATGACAGTGACGACGCGTGAACTCGTCCTCGGGTTGGCATTCCTCCTCGCCTTCCCCGGTGCGATCACCCTCACCGATCGGGCGGCGTCCGGGTCCGAGGACCCGGACGCCCCGCCCCTCGTGGTGGAAGGCTCCGCCCGCCCCTGAGTGAACGGCGATAACCGGTCGAACCCGGCACCGGTGCCGCCTAGGGTGGCCGGTTGTGCGCCCCCTCCCCCTCGACCATCCCGGCACCGCGGACCACCGGTCCCCGGGCCGCCTGCTGTGGTGGATCGCTCGCGGCCAGCGGGTCACGCTGCTCGGCGGCATGTTCTTCGGCATCCTCTGGATGAGCAGCCAGGCCGTGATGCCCGCGGTGCTCGGCCGTGCCATCGACGACGGAGTCGCCGGGCGCGACACCGACGCGCTGCTGAGGCTCGCCGGGCTGATGTTCCTCATCGGCCTGGTGCAGGCGGGCAGCGGCATCATGCGGCACCGGTTCGCGGTCACCAACTGGCTCACCGCGGCCTACCGGGTCGTGCAGCTGGTCGGCCGGCAGACCGTCCACCTCGGCGGCACGCTGCCGCGGAAGGTCTCCACCGGCGAGGTCGTCGCGATCGGCACCAGCGACCTGTCCCACATCGGGATGGTCATGGACGTCACCGCCCGGTTCTCCGGAGCCGTGGTGTCCTTCGTGCTGGTGTCGGTGATCCTGCTGCAGACCTCGGTGACGCTCGGCCTCGTGGTGCTGCTCGGCGTACCGCTGCTGATGCTGCTGATCGGTCCGATCCTCAGCCCGCTCCAGCGCCGCTCGGCGCACCAGCGCTCCCTCATGGGCGGGCTGTCGAACACCGCGACCGACATCGTCAGCGGGCTGCGGGTGCTGCGCGGCATCGGGGGCGAGCAGGTCTTCCACGACCGCTACCGACGCGAGTCCCAGACCACCCGCCGGGCCGGCGTCGAGGTGGCGCGCCTCCAGTCGGTCCTCGACGCGCTCCAGGTCTTCCTGCCCGGCCTGTTCGTGGTGACGGTGGTGTGGCTCGGGGGCCGCGCAGCGGTGAACGGTGACATCACCGCGGGCGAGCTGGTCGCGTTCTACGGCTACTCCGCGTTCCTGCTGATCCCGCTGCGCACCGCCACGGAGTACGCCGACAAGCTGATCCGCGGCCTGGTGTCGGCGCGACGGATCTGCACCGTGCTGGCGCTCACGCCCGACTACACCGAGCCTGCCCGGCCGGCCGCCTCCCCCGCACCCGGCGCGGTGCTCGCCGACGCGCGCACCGGCCTGCGGGTCGAGCCCGGCCGGGTCACCGCGCTGGTCTCGGAGCGGCCGGACGAGGCGAACGCGCTGGCCGACCGGCTCGGCATGTGCGCTCCCGAGGTCGACGACGACGTCACCCTCGGCGGCGTCCCGCTGCCGGCGCTCACCCGTGCGGAGGTACGCCGCCGGGTGGTCGTGTCCGACACCGCGAGCATGCTGTTCGCCGGTCCGCTGCGCGAGCGGCTCGACGTGCGTGGCGGCGGCGACCTGGCCCGCGCTCTCGACACGGCCAGCGCCGACGACATCCTCGAGGCGCTCCCGGACGGCCTCGACGCCGTCGTCACCGAGCGCGGCCGCAGCTTCTCGGGCGGCCAGCGGCAGCGGCTCGTGCTGGCACGGGCGCTGCTCACCGACCCCGAGGTCCTGGTCCTGGTCGAGCCGACCTCGGCCGTCGACGCCCACACCGAGGCCAGGATCGCGTCGCGGCTCCGCGCCCACCGCGCCGGCCGCACCACCGTGGTGACCAGCAGCAGCCCCCTGGTCCTCGACGCCGTCGACACCGTCGCCTTCCTGCGTGGCGGCCGGGTCGTGGCGACCGGCCGCCACGCGGAGCTGCTCGACCGCGACCCGGCCTACCGCCGCGTCGTGACCCGGGAGACCGAGCCCGAGACGCAGCCCGAGGGGGTGGCCCGATGAGGACCGCGCTGCCGATCGCCGGAGGCCCCGAGGTCCGCCGCTACGCCGTGACGATCGCCCGGCGCCACCCGCGGATGCTCTGGGGCGCGCTCGCGCTGCACGCCGGGGCAGCGCTGGCAGCGTTGGCCGCCCCGCGACTGCTCGGCGACCTCGTGGAGTCCGTCGAGGGCGGCACCACCACGGCGGTCGTGGACCGGATCGTGCTGCTGCTGGGGGTGTTCCTGGTCGTCCAGACCGTGCTCACCCGCTACGCCCGCTTCCTCAGCCAGGCCCTCGGCGAGCAGGTGCTCGCCGAGCTGCGCGAGGACTTCGTCGGCAACGCGCTGGCGCTGCCGGTCGGCGTCGTGGAGTCCGCCGGCTCCGGTGACCTGCTGACCCGCACCAGCCGCGACGTCGACCAGCTCGGCTGGTCGGTCCGCCACGCGCTCCCGGAGTGGACGATCGCCGTGGTGACCGCGGTGCTCACCTTCGCCGCCGCGCTGTCCGTGGGCTGGTGGGTGGCGCTGCCCTGCCTGCTCGGGATCCCGCCGTTGGTGATCGGGCTGCGCTGGTACCTCGCCCGGGCCAAGGACGGCTACCTCCGCGAGTCAGCGACGTACTCCCAGATCAACGCGACGCTGACCGAGACCGTCGAGGGCGCCCGCACGGTGGAGTCCCTCGACCTCGGCGAGGAGCGGATCGGCCAGATCGACCGCGACATCTCGGCGTCGTACGAGGCGGAGCGCTACACGCTGTTCCTGCGCACGGTGTTCTTCCCCAACATGGAGATCGCCTACCTGATCCCCACCGTGACGACCCTGCTGTTCGGCGGCTACCTCTACACCCAGGGCCAGGCCACGCTGGGCGAGGTCACCACGGCCACGCTCTACGTGCAGATGCTGATCGACCCCGTCGACCGGATCGTCAGCATCCTCGACGAGCTGCAGGTCGGTGCCGCCTCGCTCGCCCGGCTGCTCGGCGTCGCGCAGGTGCCCGACGACCGTGAGGTGTCCGGCGCCCGGCCCGACGGCGAGCGGATCGAGGCCGACGACGTCCGGTTCTCCTACGTCGAGGGTCGGGACGTGCTGCACGGCGTCGACCTGGACGTCGGCGTGGGCGAGCGGATCGCCATGGTCGGCCCCTCGGGCGCGGGGAAGTCGACGCTGGGCCGGCTGCTGGCCGGCATCCATCCTCCTCGCACGGGCGCCGTGACCGTCGGTGGGGTGGGCCTCGTCGAGCTGCCGCTGTCCGACCTGCGCGGCCACGTCGCGCTGGTCACCCAGGAGCACCACGTGTTCGTCGGGACGCTGCGCGAGAACCTGGCGCTGGCGGCGCCACCGGGCGCCTCGGACGACGACATCCGGGACGCGCTCCTGGCGGTCGACGCGCTGGAGTGGATCGACGCGATGCCCGAGGGGCTCGACACCGTGGTCGGCTCGGGCGGCCGGGTGCTCACCGACGCGCAGGCGCAGCAGGTCGCGCTCGCCCGGCTGGTGCTGGCGGACCCGCACACGCTCGTGCTCGACGAGGCGACGTCCCTCATCGACCCCCGGGCGGCCCGCCACCTGGAGCGGTCGCTGGCGGCGGTCCTCGAGGGCCGGACCGTGATCGCGATCGCGCACCGACTGTTCTCGGCCCACGACGCCGACCGGGTCGCGGTCGTCGAGGAGGGCCGGATCTCCGAGCTCGGCTCCCACGACGAGCTGGTCGAGGCCGGGCGGTTCGTACGCCGCGCTGTGGGACTCGTGGAACGGTCGTCACTGACGGTTGCGATCGTGACAGCGTTACTGTCACGATGAGCCGGTGAAGCTCTCCTACACGCTGATGTACGACGGCAACCCGCGCACGGCTGCCGACCAGGTGGCCGAGCTCGAGAAGGCAGGGATCGACCTGGTCTGGGTCGCCGAGGCGTACGGCTTCGACTCCCCCACGCTGATGGGCTACCTGGCCGCCAAGACCCAGACGGTCGAGATCGGCTCCGCGATCCTCAACATCTACTCGCGGACCCCCGGCACGCTGCTGCAGACGGCGGCCGGCCTCGACAACGTCTCCGGCGGCCGCGCGGTGCTCGGCCTCGGCGCCTCCGGGCCGCAGGTCATCGAGGGCTGGCACGGCGTCCCCTACTCCAAGCCCCTGGGTCGCACGGCCGAGATCATCGACCTGGTCCGCCGCGGCCTCAAGCGCGAGCGACTCACCTCCGACGGCGTGTTCAAGCTGCCGCTGTCGAAGGAGGACGGCGGCGTCACCGGCCTGGGCAAGCCGCTGAAGCTGCTGACCCACCCCGAGCGCGACTCCATCCCGATCTGGATCGCGGCCCTGGGTCCCAAGTCGGTCGAGCAGGCGGCGTCGATCGCCGACGGCTGGATCCCCCACCTGTTCCACCCCGAGAAGTCGCACCTGGTCTGGGGCGACGCGCTGGCCGCCGGCCTCGCCCAGCGGCAGCCCGACCTCGGCCCGCTGCAGGTCGCCGCCGGCGGCATGGTCGCGATCGGCGAGGGCCCGGAGACCAAGGCCCTCCTCGACTTCGCCCGGCCGCTGTTCGCCCTCTACGTCGGCGGCATGGGCGCCAAGGGCAAGAACTTCTACAACGACGTCGCGCGGTCCTACGGCTACGAGCAGGAGGCCGAGGAGATCCAGGACCTCTACCTGTCGGGCAAGAAGAAGGAGGCCGAGGCGCTGGTCCCCACCGAGTGGCTCGAGGCGTGCAACCTGGTCGGCCCCGCGTCGTACGTGAAGGAACGCATCGCCGCGTTCAAGGAGGCCGGGGTCACCCACCTCACGGTGATGCCCGCCAGCGACGATCCCGCCGCGACGGTGGCCCAGATGAAGGAGTGGGTGGCGTGAACCTCGACGCAGGATCTGTCTACTCGGCCGAGCACGAGGACTTCCGCAAGACCGCCCGCACCTTCTTCGAGCGCGAGGTGACGCCCCACCACGACCAGTGGGAGCGCGACGGCATCGTCCCCCGCGAGCTGTGGTCGAAGGCCGGCGAGGCGGGACTGCTGTGCTTCGACGTCCCCGAGGAGTACGGCGGCGCCGGCATCACCGACTTCCGCTTCAACGTCGTGCTGTCGGAGGAGCAGACCCGGGCAGGCGCCTCAGGACCCGGGTTCTCCGTCCACAGCGACATCATCGTCCCCTACCTGACCAGCCTCGGCACGGAGGAGCAGAAGCGGCGCTGGCTGCCCGGCTGCGTCAGCGGCGAGGTCATCACCGCCATCGCGATGACGGAGCCCGGCGCCGGTTCCGACCTGCAGGGCGTGCGCACCACCGCGGTCGACGCGGGTGACCACTACGTCGTCAACGGCTCGAAGACGTTCATCAGCAACGGCATCAACGCCGACCTGGTGATCGTGGTGGCCCGCACCGACCCGGACGCCGGCCACCAGGGCATCAGCCTGCTGGTCGTCGAGCGCGGCATGGAGGGCTTCGAGCGCGGGCGCAACCTCGAGAAGATCGGGCTGCACGCCCAGGACACCGCGGAGCTGTCCTTCTCCGACGTCCGGGTGCCGAAGGAGAACCTGCTCGGCGAGGAGGGGCAGGGCTTCCTCTACCTGATGCAGAACCTCCCCCAGGAGCGCCTGATCATCGGCGCCCAGGCGGTGGCCGCGATCGAGGCCGTGGTCGAGATGTGCCTCGACTACGCCAAGACCCGTGAGGCGTTCGGCCGGCCGATCGGGAAGTTCCAGCACAACCGGTTCCTCGTCGCCGAGATGGCGACCGAGGCCCGCGTCGCCCGCGCCTTCCTCGACAGCTGCGTCGCGCGCCACCTCGACGGTCAGCTCACCGCCGTCGACGCCGCGATGATCAAGTGGTGGACGACCGAGCTGCAGAACAAGATCGTCAACCAGGGCGTGCAGCTGCACGGCGGCTACGGCTACATGACCGAGTTCCCGATCGCCAAGGCCTACCTGGACAGCCGGGTCTCCACGATCTACGGCGGCACGACCGAGATCCAGAAGGAGATCATCGGCCGGAGCCTCGGGATCTGACCGGGAGCATCGGCTGGGCCCGACTGGTCCAGACCGCTGGGTGAGCGGGGGATGAATTTCGAGGTCGCGCACGGTCAGATCGGGGAAATCCCTGATGCCGACCGTCCCACCCCGTGATGGAGTCGTCCCATGCACCGACAGATCGCCGGCAGGCTGACCGGTCCCGTCACCAAGTGGATCGTCGTGGTGGCCGCGCTGCTCATCACCGGTGTGATGTCGACGTTCTCGGCCCAGCTCGTCGACGTCCAGAACAACGAGGCCTCGACCTGGCTGCCATCCTCGGCAGAGTCGACCCGGGTGCTCGAGGAGCTGTCCGAGACGGTCGACCCGAACGACATCCCGACCCTCGTCGTCTACCACCGCTCCTCGGGTCTCACCGAGGACGACTTCGCGGCGATGGACGAGCAGGCCGCCGAGATCGCCGAGCTCGACGGCGTGACCGAGCAGGGCGTGCTCAGCCCCAACGCTGCGCAACAGCTCGCCGACCAGGGCCAGTCGGTGCCCCCGCTGGTGTCCGAGGACGGTGAGGTCGGCTACCTCTACCTCGTCCTCAACTTCGGCGCCAACGGGTGGAACGACATCCCTCCCGTCGCCGACGAGATGCGCGACATCGCCGACATCGAGGGCGGTGTCGTCCACCTCGCCGGCTTCGGCGGCCAGGCGGCCGACTCGGCCGAGGCCTTCGAGGGCATCGACACCAACCTGATCATGGTCACGCTGCTGGTCGTGATCGTGATCCTGCTCCTCACCTACCGCAGCCCGGTGCTCTGGCTGCTGCCGATCATCTGTGTCGTGGTGGCCTACAACGTGGCCACCGGTGTCGTCTACCTCCTGGCGAAGTACGCCGACCTCACCGTCAACGGCCAGAGCCAGGCGATCCTGAGCATCCTGGTGATCGGGGCGGGCACCGACTACGCCCTGCTGCTGGTGGCCCGCTACCGCGAGGAGCTGCGGCGGCACGCAGGACCGCCACGAGGCGATGGCCGTCGCGCTGCACCGTGCCGCCCCGGCCATCCTCGCCAGTGCCGCCACGGTCGCGGTCGGCATGCTGTGCCTGGTCTTCGCCGACCTCAACTCGACCGCCGGCCTCGGCCCGGTCAACGCGATCGGCATCGCGGTGACCTACCTGGTGATGGTCACCCTGCTGCCCGCGCTGCTGGTGTGCTGCGGACGCTGGGTCTTCTGGCCCAAGCGCCCCGCGTTCGGCTCCCCGGAGCCCACCACGTCCGGCCTCTGGGCCAGGGTCGGCCACCGGATCAGCGTCCGCCCGCGCGGCGTCTGGGTGGTCACGACCGGCCTGCTGCTCGTGGCCTGTCTCGGGCTCTTCAGGCTCGACGCGTCCGGCCTGTCGACCGAGGACACCTACACCAAGGAGTTCGACTCCATCAAGGGCCAGAAGCTGCTCGCCGAGCACGGCCTGGCCGACAACTCCAACACCATCCAGGTGATCACCGACAGCGGCGAGCTGGCATCGGTCCAGGACGCCCTGGCCGGCGTGGACGGCCTGGGTGCACCCACCGAGCCGCAACCGGTCGGCGCCGACCGCGTCTACTTCGAGCAGACCATCGGCGAGGACATCTCCTCCGCGGCGGCGTTCGAGATCGTCGAGTCCGCCCGCGAGGCGGCCCACGGCGTCGAGGGCGCAGAGGCCCTCGTCGGCGGCGGGTCGGCGTTCTACCTCGACACCAAGGTCGCCGCGACCCGCGACAGCTGGGTGATCATCCCGATCGTGCTGCTGGTCGTGTTCACTGATCCTGGTCGGGCTGCTCCGGGCACTGGTCTCGCCGCTGATCCTGATGGCGACGGTCGTGCTCTCGTTCGGCGCCGCCCTGGGCATCTCCGCGTTGCTGTTCGAGTTCGCCTTCGGCTTCGCCGGCTCCGACCCCGGGTTCCCGTTGTTCGCGTTCGTGTTCCTGGTCGCGCTCGGGATCGACTACAACATCTTCCTGATGACCCGCGTCCGGGAGGAGACGGCGACCCACGGCACGCGCCAGGGTTCGCTGATCGCCCTGTCCTCGACCGGCGGCGTGATCACGTCGGCCGGCATCGTGCTGGCAGCGACCTTCCTGGTGCTGGGCTCGCTGCCCCTGGTGTTCCTCGCCGAGCTCGGGGTCGCGGTCGCCCTCGGCGTGCTGCTCGACACCCTGATCGTCCGGTCGGTGCTCGTGACGGCGATCAACCTCGACCTGGGTGGGAAGATCTGGTGGCCGAGCCGGCTCGACCGGGGCGCACCGGCCGAGCCGGGTCAGCACCAGGACCCCGACACCGCGCAGGAGAGTATCCGGGTCTGACCGGCACAGTTGGCCCGAACAGCACCCGCGACGTCCGATAGACAGTAAAATCCTGCGGGTCAAGGTGGGACGGTCCGGACGGCCGACTCGTATCGAGGGCGGGATGGCTGGTTTTCCGAAGGCGGGCGACGAGTACGGCGGTCGCTACCGGATCGTGCGCGAGCTCGGCCACGGCGGCATGGGCATCGTCTACGAGGCCGTCGACAGCGTGCTGCACCGCTCGATCGCGCTCAAGATCGTGCTGCCCGTCGCTGCCCGACCGCGACGACTACCAGGCGCGGTTCGCGCGCGAGGCCGTCGGTGCTCGCCAAGATCCGCTCCCGCCACATCGTCGGCATCCACGAGTACGGCGAGCACGACGACACCGTCTACTTCGTCACCGAGCTCTTCCCCGACGGCGACCTGCAGCGCTGGCTGCAGGACAACGGACCGCTGGACCGCCGGGCCGCCCTGCTGCTCGTGGCCCAGGTGTGCGAGGCGCTCGCGGACGCCCACTCCAGCGGCGTGGTCCACCGTGACGTGAAGCCCGGCAACGTGCTGCTCTGGAACCGGTCCGAGGGGCTGATCCCCTACCTGTGCGACTTCGGCATCGCGATCGACGGGCAGCAGGGGCTGACCCGCACCGGAGCCCTGGTCGGCAGTCCGGCCTACATGGCCCCCGAACGGCACTTCGGCCATGCCGCCGACGAACGCGGCGACGTCTACTCCGTGGGCTGCCTGCTGTGGGCGGCGCTGACCGGCGACGCGCCGTACTCCGGCACCGACTTCCAGATGATGAACTCCCACATCAACGAACCCACGCCCCAGCTGGGCACCGGGCACCCGGTCGACCAGCGGATCGACGAGGTGCTGGCCGGCACCATGCAGAAGGACCCCGAGCAGCGGCTGGGGACCGCCGATGAGGTCCGGCAGCGGTTGCTCGCCATCGTGCGTGAGGTCGATGCCCAGGTGGCGGGCGCGACCACCGGGGTCGCGCCGCTCCTCGCCCCGTCCCCGCCGCCGCCGCGCCTCGACCCCGGCGTGACCACGGGCGAGCACGACGGCGGCACCCGGATGATCGCCCGGCCCGTGCCGGAGCAGCCGGTGGAGCCGGAGCAGATCCCCGTCGGCACAGCCTCTGAGCCCGAGCCCGAGCCTGCCTCACCCGGCCATGTCACCACCATCCGCGACGTCGCGCCGCCGCTGGCTCCGCCGGCGACGGTGGCGCCGACCGAGGAGCCCGAGGAGAAGCGGCGTCGCGGCCCCTGGCTGGCGGCCGTGGCCGCGGTGCTCCTGCTGGTCGGCGGGATCGTTGCCGCGGTGACGGTCGCGGGCGACCCCACGCCCACGGTGCAGGTCACCACACCGCCCGCTGCCGAGGAGACCAGCACCGCCGAGGACACGGTGGCACCGCCACCCGTCCCGGACCCGCCACGCGTCTCCGCCACCGGCGGCTACCGCTCCGTGGTCTTCGAGGCCCGGGCACCGCGCTACGGGGACGGGGCCGACCTGTCGGTCGAGGTCGACGCGGGTGACGGGTGGGAGACGGCGGGCCGGAAGGTCCGGGTCACCACGCCCGTGGGTGGCGCCGAGCGGTGCGTGCGCTTCCGCAGCCGCGCGACCGCCGAGGGCGGAGCGGCCTCCACCAGCCGCACGGTCCGCGACTGTGGCAGCGCCCGACCACCGACGGTCGAGTTCATCCGCTCCGACGACCCCTGCGTCAACTCCATCGGCGGTCCGTGCACCTGGTACGACGTGCGGGTCACCGGCTTCCGCAGCCTCGTCACCCCGCTGGTGAACGTCCGGCGCGTCAACGGTGAGCCGTGGTGCGTCGGGTGCGACTACGACCGGATCGAGGTCGGCCGCGACGGTCGCGGCTACCTCCGGCACGACTGGAAGATCTCGCGCGACGAGGGCCAGGTCATCCTGGACGTCGCCGGGGTCACGCGCGAGTTCCACATCTACTACTGACCGGCCGATCAGCCCTCGGGAGGCGGGGGCGGGTCGTCGTTGCCGCCACCACCGCCACCGCCACCGCCGCCACCACCTCCGCCGCCACCGCCACCGCCGCCGGAGGGCGGCGGGGTGGACACGGTCAGCTTGATGCTGCGGGAGACGGCGTCGGCGTTGGTGGCGCCGCCGTTGACCCGCACCCGCCAGTAGCTGGTGCCGGCGTCCTGGGCGGTGCCGCCGATGCGATAGCTGCCGGTGGAGCTGGTCGTGGCCTTGCGGATGGTGCGCCACGAGCCGTTGAGGTAGCGCTGCAGCTGGACGCCGGTGCGCTTGCCGGGGGTGACCTTGCCGACGACCGCGTAGCTGTCGCCACGGGTGATGGTCGGGTCGGCGAACGAGGCCGACGCCCGCATCTTCACGATCACCTTGAGGACGTTGGAGGCGTCGTCCTCGAACCTGGTGGGCGTGCCGGGGTAGGCGATCCGGTAGGCCGTGTTGCGGGACGGCTTGACCTTCACCGAGACCGGATCGTTGCGGCCGACCTTCTCCTTGCGGAAGGTCTTCCAGCTGCCGCCCTTGAGCGGCTTGGACTGGAACCGGAGCTGGCCGGACAGTCGCCCGCCGGGGTACTTCTGGAACAACCGACCCTTGAGGTCGAGCCGCTTGCCGACGGTGATGGTGGTCTTGTTCGGCTTCCTGCTGCCGAGCCGGAGCTCGGCGCGGGTGCGGTAGCCGCCGTAGTCGAAGACCAGGTCGTCCTCGGCACTGACGATCTGCAGCCGGTCGGTGTAGAACGGGTTGCCGTCGCAGCCGAACACGAAGCCGAGCTCCGCACCGTCACCGTCACCGCCGTAGGTGCTGGTGTGGCCGGCGATGGTCGCGGGTGGTGCGGTGCGGTCGAGGGTGCCGGTGGAGGTGTAGTGGCTCCACGTGAACACCCGGTCGCCGGCGTTGACGCTGTGCCAGCCCTTCCTGGTGTCGTCGCCCAGCGGGCTCATGCCGATCCAGTGGCCGTCGTCCGCGGGCGGGTAGTAGCGGGCCACCGCGGTGCCCCGGGCCTCGCCCCCGGGGGCGTTGAGCTGGATCCGCAGGTCGGTGAGGGTGGTGGGGCTGCTCGCCATCGCCGCGGAACCGGCGCCGAACTCCTCGCCGATGACCTTCCATCCCGAGGAGTAGCGACCGATCGGCACCTTGCCCGGCCCGCGGTCGACCAGGAACTTCGGCCGGTCGACCGGCCGCGCCAGCGGGTCGTTGCAGCCCTGGACCAGCTCGACCAGGCCCGAGGCGACGAACCGGTTGCCGTCGACCTCCGTCGGGGCCGCCGAGGCGAGGGCGGGCAGGGACGCGACGGCCAGCGTCGCGGCGCTGGCTGCTGACAGGAGACTCTTGCGCATGGGGGACCTCACGAGTCGTACCTTGCCCCGAGCCGAGCACTCGAAACGCGGTCAGGACAACAAAGTGGTGGAGCTCAGCCGCGGGCTGCCTCGGAGGCCTGGTGGGCGAAGGTCGCGGCGTACCGGGTGGGGAGCTGGGAGGCGTGGCTGTCGCGGCCCAGCACGAATCCCCGGGCCAGCGCCCGGCGGACCAGGTCGAGGTGGCTCCGCCAGCCCTCGACCACGGACCCCTGCGGCGGTACGACGAGCATCGACGCGTCGGCCACCCGGACACCCGTGTCGTGGGCGGCGGCGCGGACCAGCGTGAGGGCGTGGTCGGCCAGGCGGGCACCGCCGAACCCCTCCGGCACCAGGTGGACGGACCGCAGCCGCCCCTCGGCATGGTGGATCATCCTGGCCACCAGCACCGAGCCCTTCGGGCCGAGCACGGCCTGCGGGCTCTCGAGCTGCACCTCGAAGCCGAGCCGCCCGGGCAGGTCCTTCTCGATCAGGTCGGCGAGCCGGGCCAGGGCCTCGACCTGCGCGATCGTCACGACCGCCGGCACCGTCACCACGAATCCCTCCGGGATCTGGCCCAGTGCCTCGAGGAAGCGACCGACGGTGCGGACCGAGCGCCTGCGGTCGGGCCCCGCCAGGCCGGGGACCCGGATGCCGCCACGCGGGCTCATCGCACCCGACCCGACCCCTTCCGTCCAGGCCCGCGCGGCCGCCGTCGACCCGTGCCTCGTCAGCGGCATCGTCACGGGCCGGCTCCGCGAAGTCGATCCGCAGGTCCTCGACCGGTTCGGTGGCCAGCTTCTCGAGCACCCGACCCATCAGTGCGTCGTCGCCGCCGAGCACCTGGAGGAACTCCTCCGCGTGCTCCAGCAGCAGTTGCTCGGCCTCGCGGCCGCACTCGCGCACGTACTCCTCATGAAAGTCCCCGGCCGCGACGTACAGCGTCTGGATCGGCCCCCGTTCCGACCCGGGCCCGGGGTACTGCCGCGCATACGCCTCGTCGGCGTCCACGAGCAGTGCGTCGACCTCAGCGGCCAGCCCGTCCAGATCCATGCCCGCGAGCCTAGTGCCGTCAGGCGCCACCGAGCACGGCGGTCACCGCGATTCCGGCGACCGCGCAGACGCCGAGGGTACGCAGCGCGGACCAGCGGAGCCGGAAGATCAGCAGGAACGCGAGCCCGGTGAGCGCCAGCGCGGCCGGGTCGATCGACCCCGGGACGGGGATCTCGAGGGCCACCGGGCCGGCGCTGACCTCGCGCGTGCGGTCGAACAGGGTGTGGAGCGCGAAGTAGACCGCGAGGTTGGCGATGACGCCGACGACCGCCGCGGTGATGCCGGTGAGGGCCGACGCCAGGCCGCGGTGGTGGCGCAGCCGTTCGACGTACGGCGCCCCGAGCAGGATGAACAGGAAGCACGGCACGAAGGTCACCCACGTGGTGACCAGCGCCCCGAGCAGCGCGGCGACCCATGGATCGAGGTCACCGGGCGCACGGTAGGCCCCGAGGAAGGCCACGAACTGCACGACCATGATCAGCGGACCCGGCGTGCTCTCCGCGAGCGCCAGCCCGCGGACCATCTCCCCCGGCGCCAGCCAGCCGTAGACCTCCACCGCCTGCTGCGCGACGTAGGACGAGCACGGCGTAGGCGCCGCCGAAGGTCACCACGGCCGCCCCGGAGAAGAACAACCCCTGGTCGACGAAGACGCTGTCGCGGCCGAGGAGCACGGCGGCCATCGCGACCGGGGCCGCCCAGAGCACCAGGCCCACCACCAGGATCACCGCCGACCGCCGCGCGGACCGGGGCTCCGCGTGGAGCGCGTCGTCGGCGATCAGCGGCGGCGGACCGTCGTCGGCGGCATCGGGTCGCCCCGCCAGCACGACCCCGCGTCGGCCGAGCCACCACCCGATGCCGGCCGCCACCGCGATGACCAGCGGGAACGGCGTACCGAACAGGCTGAGCGCGAGGAACGCGGCGATCGCCAGCACCACCAGCGACCGGTGCCCCAGCGCCTTGGACGCCAGCCGTGCCACCGCGCTCACGACGATCGCGATCACGGCCGGGCCGACCCCGAGGAACACCGCCTCCAGCCAGGCCGTGTCGCCGTAGGCGACGTAGATCCCGGACAGCACCAGCAGCGCCACCACCCCGGGCAGCACGAACAGGACGCCGGCGACCAGCGCGCCCTTGACGCCGTTGAGGAGCCACCCGATGTAGGTCGCGAGCTGCTGCGCCTCCGGGCCGGGGAGCAGCGTGCAGTAGGACAGCGCGAACAGGAACCGCTGGTGGCCGATCCACCGCTTCTCCTCGACCAGGATCCGCTCCATCACCGCGATCTGCCCGGCCGGACCGCCGAAGGTCTGCAGCGAGATCAGGAACCACACCTTCGTGGCCACGCGCAGCGGCAGCACGTCACGGCCGCTGTCCGAGGTGGTCATGGACTAAGTCAAGCAGTCCACACCACTTTGGCGCACTCCGGGCTCACTCCCACTCGATGGTGCCGGGCGGCTTCGACGTGATGTCGAGGGTCACCCGGTTGACCTCCTCGACCTCGTTGGTGATCCGGGTGGAGATCGTCTCGAGCACGTCGTAGGGGATGCGGGCCCAGTCGGCGGTCATCGCGTCCTCGGAGGTGACCGGGCGCAGCACGACCGGGTGGCCGTAGGTGCGGCCGTCGCCCTGGACGCCGACCGAGCGGACGTCGGCGAGCAGCACCACGGGGAACTGCCAGATGTCGCGGTCGAGGCCGGACCGCGTCAGCTCCTCGCGGGCGATGGCGTCGGCGCGGCGCAGGATGTCGAGCCGCTCGCGGGTGACCTCGCCGATGATCCGGATGCCGAGGCCGGGGCCGGGGAACGGGTGGCGCCAGACCATCGACGGCGGCAGCCCGAGCTGCTCGCCGACCGCGCGGACCTCGTCCTTGAACAGGGTGCGCAGCGGCTCGATCAGCTCGAACTGGAGGTCGTCGGGGAGGCCGCCCACGTTGTGGTGGGACTTGATGTTGGAGGTGCCGTGACCGCCCCCGGACTCCACGACGTCGGGGTAGAGCGTGCCCTGGACGAGGTACGCCGTCTGCGCCGCGCCGGACGCGAGGTCGCCGAAGACCCGCACCTCGGCCGCCTCGAAGGTCCTGATGAACTCGCGGCCGATGATCTTCCGCTTCTCCTCGGGGTCGTGCACGCCCTCGAGCGCGTCGAGGAACTGGTCGGCGGCGTCGACCACGTCGAGGTCGCTGAAGACCGCCTCGAAGTCGCGCCGGACCTGCTCGGTCTCCCCCAGCCGCATCATCCCGTGGTCGACGTACACGCACGTGAGTCGGTCGCCGATGGCGCGCTCCACGATCGCGGCCGCGACGGCGGAGTCGACGCCGCCGGACAGCGCGCACAGCGCGCGACCGTCCCCGACCTGCTCACGGATCAGCTCGACCTGCTCGTCGATGATGTTGAGCATCGTCCAGGTCGGCCGGCAGCCGGCGATCTCGAGCAGGAAGTGCTCGAGGACGCGCTGGCCGTGCTCGGTGTGGAGGACCTCGGGGTGCCACTGCACGCCGGCGAGCCCGCGGTCGACGTCCTCGAACGCCGCCACCGGGGTCACCGCGGTCGCCGCCAGCACGTCGAACCCCGCGGGCGCGGCGGTGACCGAGTCGCCGTGGGACATCCACACGGTGTGCTCAGCGGGGAGATCGGCCAGCAGCGTGCCCGCGGCGGTGACGTTGACCCGGGTGCGGCCGTACTCGCGCGCGCCGGTGTGGGCGACCTCGCCACCGAGGCCGCGGGCCATCAGCTGGAAGCCGTAGCACATCCCGAACACCGGTACGCCGGCCGTGAAGATCTCCCTGTCGATGCCCGGCGCGCCCTCGGCGTAGACGCTGGAGGGACCGCCGGAGAGCACGATCGCCTTCGGCCCGCGCGCCAGCATCTCGGCCACCGGCATCGTGTGGGGGACGATCTCGGAGTAGACCTTCGCCTCCCGCACCCGGCGGGCGATCAGCTGGGCGTACTGGGCGCCGAAGTCGACGACGAGAACCAGGTCGTGGTCGGGCGTCTCCGTCATGACCCGACCCTATCGAGACGTGTCCCCGAACCTCCTGTGGCCCGTCGCACCCGACATGACGGTCGTCCGGACGCCGTCCTGACAGCCCTGTTGTCGGGTACGACGGAGGTGTTCAGGTGGCCAGGCGGCGCAGCCACACCGCGCGCTGGTCCGCCGTCAGCGCTTCCCGCCGCGCCACGGTGGAGGTGTCGACCCACCAGGCAGGCTGCTCCGTCGTCCAGGTGCGCATGACCCCTCTCCGTTCGGCGGCCCGCCGATAGGCGGCCCGCAGTCTTTCCCGGAAGCTGGCGGCGTCCGACCTGCGGCCCGCCATCATGGTGACCAGCTCGAGGCGGTGGTCACGGTAGAGGGCCTCACGGTCGAGGTCCCGGCGGCGTGGACCGTCCTCGAGATGGATCGCGCCGTCGTACTCCCCCACCACGCCTGCCGCCGGGTCCAGCAGGTCTGGAGTCGCGAGATGCCGGCCGTCCAGGTCGAAGATCGGGCGGTTGGTCAGCAGCTCGCACCCGATCTCGCCGCGCCAGGTGAGGCGCATCGACACCTCCTGCGGCGACCAGACGTTCTCGTCGGCGCAGGCCAGAGCGCTTCGGAGCCTCCGGACCCCGGGTCGCGCGCCGAGCCTCGCGGCGTAGTCGGTCATCGACGCGAGGTCGACCAGGTCCGCGGCCGCTGCCAGGTCGATGGTCCGGACCCCTGCCAGGAGGGAACGCGCGCGGCACACCTCGTAGCTGACCGACCGCTCCGGCACCGTGACCCGGAGTCCGTCGACCAGTTCCACGTCGTCGGCGAACAGCCAGTCCTCTGAGAACTCCACACCGGATCGACGTCGTACGCCGCGCAGCTTGCCGAGCGCTACGGGCACCTCCAGCGGAGTGCGTCCGTCGCCCGCCAGACCGTTGAACCACCTGGCGCCGCGCCACCCGAAGGAGGCCCACCCCGTCACGGCCGCGTCGCCGGGCGTTCCCGCCATCGCCTCCACGATCCGCTGGTCGAGCACCGAGGAATCGGTCGCAGCCGGGACGTAGTAGCCGGGCGCGACCCGCCGCCAGTGTGGTCCGCGCGCCTGCCCAGCGGTGGGACCGGTGATCCCTGCGGGGTCGACCTGCTGGGGAACCACCACGCCCGCGCGGGTGACGACGAGGCTCGACATGGACCGAGCATCCGCCAGATCGAACCGGGTCACACCCGCTCATCCACAGCCTCGGCGTCCCGGTCCCGACCCCGCTCGCCTCACCCGACATCTCGGTAGCGAAGCAGGCGGTCGGACGACCGCTACGTCGGGTGCGACGCGCCGGAAATACGTCAGGGCCCGGCCGGGGAGGGAGGGTGGCCGGGCCCTGATCGTCCACCGCACCGCTGGACGGCGTGTGGACCTGTACGACCCGGCACCGGGAGGGATCAATCGGCCGGGTCTTTCCTGCCCAACGAAGCCCCACAGGGGTGGTTACGGCCCGATCTGAAGAGTTTTCGCGACCTGGGCCGCGGCCTCAGGAGACCCCGACGATCGGCAGTCGCAGCGCCCCGGGCGCCGACTCGGGGACCACCGGGTGACGCGGCGGGACCGGGCTCACCCGCTCGTACGTCCGCCCCCAGCTCCGGACGGGGGTCGGCCTCGCCCTTGTTGGGCCAGAACGCCATCGCCCGCTCGGCCTGCGCGGTGATCGTCAGCGAGGGGTTGACGCCCAGGTTGGCCGAGATCGCCGACCCGTCGGCGACGTGGAGGCCGGGGTAGTGGAAGACCCGCTGGTAGGGGTCGATCACGCCCGACTCGACCGAGGTGCCGATGGTGCAGCCACCGATGAAGTGGGCGGTCAGCGGCATGTTGAACGGCTCGCCGATGTTGCCACCCGGGGTGCCGCCGACGACGCGCGCCATCCGGCGTACGACCTCGTTGCCGACCGGGATCCAGGTCGGGTTGGGGGCGCCGTGGCCCTGGCGCGAGGTCATGCGCCAGCGACCGGTGAGCCGGTTGCGCTTGCCGAAGGTCGTGATCGAGTTGTCGAGGCTCTGCATGACGAGCGCGATCACGGTGCGCTCGGACCAGTGCTTGAAGTCGAACAGGTCGCGGATGTTGGTGCGCTGGCTCCACATCTCCCGCAGCCAGGTCTGCCACCGGGGACCGAGCCCGTCACCGTCGGTGAGGACGGTCTGCATGAACGCCATGGTGTTGTGTCCCTTGCCGTAGCGCACCGGCTCGACGTGGGTGTGCTCGTCCGGGTGGAAGCTCGAGGTGATGGCGACGCCCTCGGTGTAGTCGGTCGGGTCCGACGTGGGGGCGATGGCGCCGAGGATCGACTCGGAGTTGGTGCGGGAGAGGTAGCCGAGCCGGTCGGACAGCTCCGGCAGGTGACCCTCGTCCTTCATCCGGTGCAGCAGCTTCTGGGTGCCCAGCGACGCCGCGGCCAGGATCACGTGGTCGGCGGTCAGCGTGCGCGTGGACCGCGGCGTGGCCCGCTTCGCCTTGGTGAACTTCACGTCGACCTCGTAGCCACCGGCGGCACGCGGCGCGATCCGGGTGACCGTGGTCAGCGGCATCACCTTCGCCCCGCGCGACTCGGCGAGGTAGAGGTAGTTCTTCACCAGCGTGTTCTTGGCGTTGTGCCGGCAGCCCGACATGCACTCACCGCAGTTGAGGCAGGTACGCCGCTCCGGGCCCGCGCCGCCGAAGTAGGGATCCGCGACCTCCTGGCCGCGCTCCTGCCCGGGGCCGCCGAAGAAGACGCCCACCGGGGTCGGGTGGAAGCTGTCGCCCACGCCCATGTCGGTGGCGACCTGCTCCATCACGTCGTCGGCCGGCGTCCGGTAGGGGTAGTCGGTGACGCCGAGCATCCGCTTCGCCTGGTCGTAGTAGGGCGCGAGCTCGGACCTCCAGTCGGTGATGTGGGACCACTGCGGGTCGTTGTAGAAGGCCGGCAGCGGTTCGTACAGCGTGTTCGCGTAGACCAGCGAGCCGCCGCCGACACCGGCTCCGGCGACGATCATGGTGTCGCGGACCGCGTCGATGCGCTGGATGCCGTAGCACCCGAGCGCCGGCGCCCAGAGGTAGCGCTTCAGGTCGAAGGTGCCGGTCGAGAAGTCGTCGTCCTCGAACCGGGCGCCGGCCTCGATCACGCCGACCCGGTAGCCCTTCTCGGTCAGCCGCAGCGCCGCGACCGAGCCGCCGAAGCCGGAGCCGACGACCAGGACGTCATAGTGCGTCACCGGTCACGCCCTCCCGAGCTTCTTCATCAGCCGCAGGTTGGCCGTCATGACCTTGGCGTAGGTCTCGTCCGACATCCCGAGCATCGGTGCGAACCGGACCAGTCGCTGCGTCCCGACCGACTGGGACTCGGTGTAGCGGTGGATGCCCTCGCTGCCCTGCCGGCGCCCCATGCCGGACTGGCGCATGCCGCCCATCGGGGAGTCCACGCTGGCGAAGGTGGCGCCGAAGGCCTCGTTGATGTTGACGGTGCCGCACGCGATGTGGCGGGCGATCGCCCGGGCGCGGGTGCCGTCCTGGCTGTAGATCGAGGCGTTGAGGCCGTAGTCGCCGGCGTTGGCGCGGGCGACCGCGTCGGCCTCGTCGTGGAAGCGGTAGAGCGAGATCACCGGTCCGAAGGTCTCCTGACCGAAGCAGGTCATCTCGGGGCTGACGCCCTCGAGGATGGTCGGCTCGAAGAAGTAGGGACCGAGGTCGGGACGGTGACGGCCACCGGCCAGCACCCGCGCGCCCTTGGCGACGGCGTCCTCGACGTGGGCGACCACGGTGTCGAGCTGGTCCTGGCTGATCAGCGAGCCCATGTCGACGCCCCAGTCGAGGCTGGCGCCGAGCGTCATCGCCTGCGTGCGGGCCACGAACCGCTCGACGAACCGGTCGTAGACCTGGTCGGCGACGAAGAGACGCTCGGTCGAGACGCAGAGCTGGCCGGCGTTCGAGAACGACGCCCGGACCGCGCCCTCCGCGGCCTTCTCGAGGTCGGCGTCGCGCAGCACGAGCAGCGGGTTCTTGCCGCCGAGCTCGAGCGAGCAGCCGATCAGCCGCTCGGCGCACTGCTTCGCGACGAGCCGGCCGGTCGCGGTCGAGCCGGTGAAGCAGACGTAGTCGGCCCGGCCGATGATCGCCGTACCGACCCGGGAGCCGGGGCCCGGCCACGACCTGCCACAGGTCACGCGGGAACCCGGCCTCCTCCAGCAGCTGCGCGGCGAGCAGCGCCGAGAGCATGGTCTGGGCGTCGGGCTTGGCGACCACCGCGTTGCCGGCGAGCAGCGCGGGCAGGCCGTCGCACAGCGCCATCGTGAAGGGGTAGTTCCACGGCGAGATGATGCCGACGACACCCTTGGGCACCCGGTTGACCTCGACCCGGGTCAGGCCCGGGACGACGCCGCGCTTGCGCTGGGTGTCGAGGTGGTCGTGGGCGGTGCGGGCGTAGTAGCGCGCAGTCAACGCGATGTGGAGCGGCTCGTCGAAGGCGTGCTTGCGGGCCTTGCCGGACTCCCAGCAGATCAGGTCGATGATCTCGTCCTGGCGGTCGAGCACCAGGTCGTGGAGCCGCAGCAGCAGCGCGCTCCGTTCGTCGAGGCTGGTCCGCGCCCACTGCTCCTGGGCCCGGCGGGCGCGGGCGAAGGCCTCGTCGACGTCGGCGTCGGTCGACTGCGGCATGTGAGCGAGCGGCTCACCACGCAACGGCGAGTGGAGCGGGACCGTCTCGCCGCCGGTGGACAGCACCCGCCGGGTCAGCCGGTCGACGTACGACGGCTCGAGGGCGTACGACGCGGTGGGGTCGTGCTCGGGGTCGGCCGGTCCGTCGACCAGCGGGCCGCCGCTGGGGGTCTGGGCGCTCATCCTACTGAGGGTATGTGACCCCGGTCTCGCTGCCTACCCTCCGGTAGCGACTGAGACGCTTGACACAAGGCCCCTCGATGTCAAGAGGTCGGCAGGTCGCCGAACCGCCACTCGAGGACGTGCCGGTAGGTCTCGCCCGGACGCAGCGCGGCCGACGGCCAGCCGGGATGGTGGGGGGTGTCGGGGAACAGCTGCGGCTCCAGCGCCACGCCCGCCCGCGGCCGCGCCAGGGCCTCCCCCGTGTAGACCTGGAGCCCGGGCTGGTCCGAGCGGACCTCGAGGCGGGTGCCCGTGCGCGGCGAGTCCAGCGTCGCCACGGTGCGCATCCCGCTCCCCCGCGCCACGAAGTTGTGGTCGAGCGCGGGCACGTCTCCCAGCAGCGACCCGTCCCGGAGGTCGAACGGCGTGCCGGCCACGGGTGCGTGCTCGCCGAGCGGGATGCCGGTGCCGTCGACCGGCGTGTAGAGGTCGGCCGGGACCGTCAGCCGGTGGCCGTCGACGGTCCCACCGCCGTCGAGGTTGGCGTAGCCGTGGTGGGTCAGGTTGCACACGGTCGGCGCATCGGTCTCGGCGGTGTAGGTGATCCGCACGCCCGCCGCCGACACGGCGTACTCCACCTCGGCCACCAAGGTGCCCGGGAACCCCTGGTCGCCGTCCGGGCTGACCAGCCGGAGCCGGGCGGCGCCCGCGCCCGCCTCGACCACGTCCCACAGCCGCCGGTCGAAGCCGTCGCCGCCGCCGTGCAGCAGGTTGCCCCGGTCGTGGGTGTCGAGCGCGTAGGTCGTGCCGTCGATCTCGAGGTGACCGCGCGCGATCCGGTTGGCGTAGCGGCCGACGGTCGCGCCGAGGTAGTCGCGGCCCGTCAACCGCTCGGCGGCGGAGTGCCCGAGCACCACGTTGCGGCGTACGCCGTCGCCGCCGGTGACGTCGAGCCGGTGCACGGTGGCACCCAGCGGCAGCAGCTCCACGACCGGACCCGGAGCGGTGCCGAGCACGATCACCTGGTCCGGGTCGGTCATGCCGCGACGCTACCGGCGCGGTCAGACGATGTCGGGCGCGCTGACCCGCGCCTCGTCCGCCTCCTGGTCGGTCGGCATCCGCTGCGACTGCCGCTCCGCCTCGACCCGGCGGAGGTAGTGGTCGACCTCGTCGTCGACCCGGTCCGCGTCCCAGCCCAGCTCCCCGGCCATCAGCGTCGCGGCCGCGCGCGGCGGCGTGGGTGCCGCGGTCGAAGGTCTCGATCGAGATCCGGGTACGCCGGGCGAGCACGTCGTCGAGGTGGCGGGCGCCCTCGTGGCTGACGGCGTAGACGACCTCGGCGGCCAGGTAGTCCTCGGCCCCCTCCAGCGGCTCGGCCAGCTCGGGCCGGTCGGTCATCAGGGACAGCACCTCGTCGATCAGGCCGCCGTGGCGGCCGAGCAGGTGGTCGATCTGCGCCAGCGAGAGGCCGCTGGTGCGCGACAGCATCACCCGCTGGTTCTGCCGGGCCTCGAAGCCCGCGGCGCCGGACAGCGGCACCCGGTCGGTGATGCAGGTGCGCACCGGCGCCTGCGTCGCCTCGAGCTGGTCGACCACGGCGTCGATGGCGTCCTTGGCCATCACCCGCCAGGTGGTCAGCTTGCCGCCGGCGACCAGCACCAGGCCGGGCGCGGGCGCGCTGACGGTGTGCTCGCGGGAGATCCGGGAGGTCGGCTCGGTCTCACCGGACAGCAGCGGCCGCAGCCCGGCGTACACGCCCTCGACGTCGTCGTGGTCGAGCGGCTCGCGCAGCACCTCGTTGACCTGCGCGAGCAGGTAGTCGATGTCGGCCCGGCTCGCCGCGGGGTGGGCCTTGTCGAGGTCCCAGGGGGTGTCGGTGGTGCCGATGATCCAGTGGGTGCCCCACGGGATCACGAAGAGCACCGAGGTGCGGGTCCGGGTGATCAGGCCGCACTCCGAGCCGGATCCGGTCGCGCGGGACGACCAGGTGGATGCCCTTCGAGGCACGGACGTGGAGCTGGCCGGCGGCCGCCATGTCCTGGATGTCGTCGGTCCACACCCCGGCGGCGTTGATGACGACCCGGGCCCGCACCTCGAGCTCGCGCCCCGACTCCAGGTCGGTGGCCCGGACGCCGACGACGCGGCCGCCCTCCCGCAGGAAGCCGGTGACGCGGGTGCGGGTGGCGACGCGGGCGCCGTACGACGCGGCGGTGCGGGCGACCGCGAGCACCAGCCGGGCGTCGTCGACCTGGCAGTCGTAGTAGCGGATCGCGCCGGTGAGGTGGTCGGTGCGCAGGTCGGGCGCGATCCGCGCGACCTGCTTGCGGAAGAGGTGACGGTGCTTGGGGACGCCCATGTCGTACTTGCCGAGCATGGCCATCGCGTCGTAGAGCGCCAGCCCGGCACCGACGTAGGGCCGCTCGCGGGTGCGGTGGAGCGGGTAGAGGAACGGCACCGGCCGCACCAGGTGGGGTGCCAGCCGGGTCAGCTGCAGGCCGCGCTCCTGCAGCGCCTCGCGGACCAGCCCGAAGTCGAGCATCTCGAGGTAGCGCAGCCCGCCGTGGATCAGCTTGGAGCTGCGGCTGCTGGTGCCCGACGCGAGGTCGCGCTGCTCCAGCAGGCCGGTCGCGAGGCCGCGGGTGGCGGCGTCGTTGGCGATGCCGACGCCGGTGATCCCGCCGCCGACGACCAGGACGTCGAGCGGCTGCTCGGCGGTGGTCGCCGCCAGCGCCGCCAGCGCTCGCTCGCGGGACTGCGGGCTCAGGGCGCTGGTCATGGGGCGATCCTCTCAGGTTCATCGAGGTCGGTCGAGGAAGCGTCGCACGGCCCGCAGCCGGCGTACGGCGAGCAGGCCGGCCGCCGTCACCGTCGCCGGTGAGGGCACGGCCTCGACCAGGGCCTGACCCCGGGTCCAGGCGGCGTCGCCGGGTCGCGACGACTCGGCCACGTCCGGGTCGTCGGCCAGCGCCAGCGCGACCGCCGTGTCGACGTCGAGCAGCGGCCGGCCGTCGGCCGGCACCCAGGTGTGGTCCGGGCGGCAGACCATGTCCTCGCGCAGGCTGTCGGCCAGGGCGAGGGCGGTGCGGGGCGGCGCGGCCGACAGCGCGGCCATGCCGAGGCCGACGGCAGCGCTCGGCGCGGCGAGCACCGGCACCCGCAGCCGGACCAGGCCGGAGGCCCGGCTGACGGCGCTCATCAGGTCGGGGTAGCTCAGCACGTCGGGTCCGCCGACGTCGACGCTGCCGGTCGCGCTGCCGATCCGGTCCGTCGGCGACGGCCTCGACCAGCGCCCGGACCACGTCGCTCACGGCGACCGGCTGCACGCGACGGTTCATCCAGCGCGGCACCGGCTGCACCAGCAGCAGCGTCGCGAGCTGCCGGATGATCTCGAAGGAGGTGGAGCCGGCGCCGATCACGACCCCGGCCCGCAGCGCGAGGACCGGGCGGCCCGAGTCGGCGAGCAGCGACTCGACCTCGTGCCGGGAGCTGAGGTGGGCCGAGAGGGCTTCCGGTGGTACGTCGGGCACCAGCCCGGACAGGTAGACCACCCGGCCCACCGTCGACCCGGTGAGGGCCTCCCCCACCGTCCGGGCAGCGAGCCGGTCGCGGTCGGCGAAGCCGCGCGAGTCGAGCGAGTGCACGAGGTAGACCACGGCATCGACGCCGGCGAGGGCGGCCTCGACCTGGCCGCGGTCGGTGGCGTCACACCGGCGCCACTCGACGCGGTCACCCCACGCGTGGTCCTCGCGGCCGCGGCACGCGGGACGACGACGCCACGACCTCGTGGCCGGCGTCGAGCAGGGCCGGCACGAGTCGCGAGCCGACGTACCCGGTGGCGCCGAGCACCAGGACCTTCACCGGCTGCTCCCCAGCTCGCGCAGCATGTTGGCCGCGAACCGGTTGCCCATGTGGTTGAGGACCTGGTGCATCGCCGCCTCCACCGCCGACCTCGCCAGGCCCGGCAGCGGCAGTCGCGCGGTGATGGTGAGCTCGATGGTGAGGCGGGTCCCCGCGTCGACGGCTCGAGCCCGTAGAAGCCGTCGGCCCCGGCCCGGACGCCGTCCTCGAGCGGGGCGTGGGTGAACTCGATCCGGCTCTGCGGCGTGAAGGTCATCTCCTCGGTCATGGTGACGTCGAGGCGTCGACCCGGCACCGGGACCCGCTGGAGGCACCACACCCAGCGACCCTGCTGGTCGACGTCGATCTGCGAGACGAGCGGGCGTCAACCGGGCGATGGTGTCGGGGTCGACGAGCAGGTCCCAGACCGCGTCCACGGGGTGGGGGACGTCGGCGGTGTCGCGACGGGTGCGAGTGAAGGTGGCCACTACTCGACGACGACCTCGACGCGCTGGAACTCCTTGAGCTCGGTGTAGCCCGTCGTGGCGAGCGAGCGGCGCAGCGCGCCGATCAGGTTCATCGTGCCGTCGGCCACCCGCGAGGGGCCGAACAGGATCTCCTCGAGCGTGCCGACCGGGGCGAACTCGACGCGCTGGCCGCGCGGCAGCTGCCGGTGGTGCGCCTCGCCGCCCCAGTGGAAGCCGCGGCCGGGGGCGTCGGTCGCCCGCGCGAACGGCGAGCCGACCATGACCGCGTCGGCGCCGCAGGCGATCGCCTTGGCGATGTCGCCGGAGCGACCGATCGAGCCGTCGGCGATGACGTGGACGTAGCGGCCGCCGGACTCGTCGAGGTAGTCGCGGCGGGCGGCGGCGACGTCCGCGATGGCGCTGGCCATGGGGACGGCGACTCCGAGCACGGTGCGGGTGGTGTGGGCGGCGCCGCCGCCGAAGCCGACCAGCACGCCTGCCGCGCCGGTGCGCATCAGGTGGAGCGCGGCCTGGTAGGTCGCGCAGCCGCCGACGATGACCGGGACGTCGAGCTCGTAGATGAACTCCTTGAGGTTCAGCGGCTCCGACTGGCTGGAGACGTGCTCGGCGCTCACCGTCGTACCGCGGATGACGAACATGTCGACGCCCGCGTCGACCACGGTCTTGGCGAACTCCTTGGTCCGCTGCGGGGACAGCGAGCCGGCGACGGTGACGCCGGCGGCGCGCATCTGCTTGAGCCGGGCGGTGATCAGCTCGGCCTTGATCGGCTCGCTGTAGATCTCCTGCATCCGCCGGGTCGCGTCGGCGCCCTGCAGGCTGGCGACCTCCTCGAGCAGGTCGGTCGGGTCCTCGAACCGGGTCCACAGGCCCTCGAGGTTGAGGACCCCGAGGCCGCCCATCTGGCCGAGCGCGATCGCGGTCGCCGGCGACATCACGGAGTCCATCGGCGCGGCCAGCACCGGGATCTCGAAGCGGTAGGCGTCGATCTGCCAGGCGACGCTGACCTCCTCGGTGTCGCGGGTGCGCCGCGAGGGCACGATGGCGATGTCGTCGAAGCCGTAGGCGCGGCGGCCGCGCTTGGCACGGCCGATCTCGATCTCGGTCACGTGTGCAGGCTATCGAGGTGGGTGACCGTGGGTACGCATCCTCGGGGCAGGATGGTCGCCATGGCACCCGTGCGCGGCTACACCGGCTGGCTCGGCACGATCCTCGGCACCCCGGACCCGCCGGGCTCGGCCGGTTCTACCAGGGCCTGCTCGGCGGGGAGCTCGACGAGGGCGACCCGACCTTCGTGACGCTCCTGGTGCGGCCCGACCGACACCACGAGCCTCGCCTTCCAGCTCGAGCCCGACCACGTGCGCGCCGGTCTGGCCGACCCCGGGTGCCGGCGACCAGCAGATGCAGGTCCACCTCGACGTGGGCGTGACGTCGGTCGCCGAGGCGGTCGAGGACGCGGTCGCCCTGGGTGCCCGGCCGGCGGACGTCCAGCCCCAGAGACGTCACGTGACCGCGGTCCACCTGCTCCCGACCCCGCGGGCCAGTGATCCCGTTCTGCCTCTACCTGCGACGACGGGGTGAGCTTCCCCGAGGTGTCCGCTTGGTGAGGCGGCCGTCCGTCAGCTGCCGGAGTAGTTGGGCGCCTCGACGGTCATCTGCACGCCGTGGGGGTGGCTCTCCTTGAGGGAGGCGGAGGTGATCCGGACGAACCGGCCCTTCTCCTGCAGCTCGGGGATGGTGCGGGCGCCGACGTAGAACATCGACTGGCTGAGACCGCCCATCAGCTGGTGGGCGACGGCGGACAGCGGGCCGCGGTAGGCGACCTGGCCCTCGATGCCCTCGGGGACGATCTGGTCGTCGCTGGCCACCTCGGCCTGGAAGTAGCGGTCCTTGGAGTAGGACTTCTTGCCCCGGCTGCTCATCGCACCGAGCGAGCCCATGCCGCGGTAGGACTTGAACTGCTTGCCGTTGACGAAGACGAGCTCGCCGGGCGACTCCTCGCAGCCGGCCAGCAGCGAGCCGACCATGACGGAGTCGGCGCCGGCCACGATCGCCTTCGCGATCTCGCCGGAGTGCTTCATGCCGCCGTCGGCGATGACCGGGACGCCCGCCGGCCCGGCAGGCCAGGGACGCCTCGTAGACGGCGGTCACCTGCGGTACGCCGACACCGGTGACCACGCGCGTCGTGCAGATCGAGCCGGGGCCGACCCCGACCTTGACCGCATCGGCGCCGGCGTCGACGAACGCCTGGGCGCCCTCGCGGGTCGCGACGTTGCCGCCGATCACCTGCACGTGGCGGGTGGCGGGGTCGGTCTTGAGCCGCTCGACCATGTCGAGCAGCATCCGCACGTTGCCGTGGGCGGTGTCGGCCACCAGCACGTCGACGCCGGCCTCGACCAGCGTGGTGGCGCGCTGCCAGGCGTCGCCGAAGTAGCCGATCGCGGCGCCGACCATCAGTCGGCCGTCGCCGTCGTGCGAGGCGTGGGGGAACTGCTCGGACTTCACGAAGTCCTTGACCGTGATCAGGCCGGCGAGCCGACCCTCGCCGTCGACCAGCGGCAGCCGCTCGCGCTTGTGCTTGCGCAGCAGCAGCGTCGCCTCGTCGCGGGAGATGCCCACCGGGCCGGTGATCAAGCGGCATCGGCGTCATCACCTCGTCGACCTTGGTGCTGGCCCACTCCGCGACCGGCGTGAACCGCAGGTCGCGGTTGGTGATGATGCCCAGCAGCGCGTTGTCGATGTCGACGACCGGGAGCCCGGAGACGCGGTACTCGCCGCAGATCCGGTCGAGCTCCTCCAGCGTCGCGTCGGGGCCGATCGTGACCGGGTTGGAGATGATCCCGGTCTGGGTCCGCTTCACGAGGTCGACCTGGTAGGCCTGGTCCTCGATCGACAGGTTGCGGTGGAGCACGCCCAGCCCGCCCTGCCGGGCCATGGCGATCGCCATCCGGGACTCGGTGACGGTGTCCATCGCCGCGCTCACCAGCGGAGCGCGGAGCGTGATCTCGCGGGTCAGCCGGGTGGAGGTGTCGATGTCGCTGGGCGCCAGGTCGGAATGACCGGGCAGGAGCAGGACGTCGTCGTAGGTGAGACCGAGGGCGGCGAACTTCTCAGGGACCTCCACGGACGCGAGTCTACCGACGGTCCCACGGCCGCCCGCGGTCCCGCCTCAGCGCGTCGAGCCGGGCCGGGCCACGGTGGACTCCCGGGACCCGGTGGGCACCGGCGCCCGCCGCTGCCACAGGTACCAGCCCAGCGCGGTCACGACCGCGATCACCCACAGCTGGAGCTCCGCCCAGACCCAGTGCGGGTCGTTCTCCGGTGCCAGCGAGGCGATGACGGTGTCGACCGCGAGCCACACCGCGAACAGGACCGCGACGGTGACCACGACTCCGAGCACGCGGCCGACGAGGCCGCGGCCCGCGGTCAGGGCCAAGCCGATCGCGACGACGCCCACGAGGTAGACGAGCATGCCGAGGAAGAACAGCGGACCTTCGGCCGGGCTCTTGTCGAGCCCTCCGGCGAGTCCGATCACCAGCGCCTTGAGCCCCCAGACCAGGACCGCGCCGATCGTGGCGAAGGTCGCCACCCGTGCAGCTGACATGGAGGGAGTGTCCACGAACCACGCCCGCCCCGTCCGGGAAATGCACGCAGTCGGCGTGAGTCACCGGGTGTCCGCGTGACCCGCGCCGACTCAGCGGTGGATCAGTGGCCGTGCCCGTGGCCGTGGCCGGCCGGCGCCGCCGGCGTCCTCGTCCTCGGGCTTCTCGACGATCAGCGTCTCGGTCGTCAGCAGCATGCCGGCGATCGAGGTGGCGTTGACCAGCGCCGACCGGGTCACCTTGACCGGGTCGAGGACGCCCTGGGCGACCAGGTCGCCGTACTCGCTCGGTGGCCGCGTTGTAGCCGGTGCCGACGCCGCCCTCGCGGACCTTGGCGACCACGACGAAGCCGTTGACCCCGCCGTTCTCGGCGATCCAGCGCAGCGGCTGGTCGGCGGAGCGGCGCACGATGCGGACGCCGACCGCCTCGTCGCCGGTGAGGCCGAGGTCGTCGTCGAGGACGGAGACGGCGTGGACCAGCGCGGAGCCACCACCGGGGACGATGCCCTCCTCGATGGCCGCGCGGGTCGCCGAGACGGCGTCCTCGATGCGGTGCTTCTTCTCCTTGAGCTCGACCTCGGTGGCCGCGCCGACCTTGACGACGCAGACGCCGCCGGCCAGCTTGGCGAGGCGCTCCTGGAGCTTCTCGCGGTCCCAGTCGGAGTCGGTGTTCTCGATCTCCGCCTTGATCTGGTTGACGCGACCCGCGACCTCGGCGGCGTCGCCGGCGCCGTCGACGATCGTGGTGTTGTCCTTGGTCACCACGACGCGGCGGGCCTGGCCGAGCACCTCGAGGCCGACCTGGTCGAGCTTGAGCCCGACCTCGGGCGCCACGACCTGACCACCGGTCAGGGTCGCGATGTCCTGCATCATCGACTTGCGGCGGTCACCGAACGCGGGGCTCTTGACGGCCACCGCGTTGAAGGTGCCGCGGATCTTGTTGACGACCAGGGTCGAGAGCGCCTCGCCCTCGACGTCCTCGGCCAGGATGAACAGCGGCTTGCCGGCGGCGATGACCTTCTCGAGCAGCGGCAGCAGGTCGGCGACGGCCGAGATCTTGCCCTGGTGGAGGAGGATGTAGGGGTCGTCGAGGACGGCCTCCATCCGCTCGGGGTCGCTGACGAAGTAGGCCGAGATGTAGCCCTTGTCGAACTGCATGCCCTCGGTGAACTCGAGCTCGGTGCCCATGGTGTTGGACTCCTCGACCGTGATCACGCCGTCCTTGCCGACCTTGTCGAAGGACTGCGCGAGCAGCGTCGCCGATGAGGGAGTCGCGGCTGGAGATCGTGGCGACCGACGCCATGTCCTCCTTGGTCTCGACCTCGCGGGCGGCCTCCTTGAGCGCGTCGCCGACGGCCTCGGCGGCGGCGTCCATGCCGCGCTTGAGGCCCATCGGGTTGGCGCCGGCGGCGACCGCGCGGAGACCCTCGTGGACCATCGCCTGAGCGAGCACGGTCGCGGTCGTCGTACCGTCGCCGGCGACGTCGTTGGTCTTGGTGGCAACTTCCTTGGTCAGCTGCGCGCCGAGGTTCTCGAACGGGTCGTCGAGCTCGATCTCACGGGCGACGGTCACGCCGTCGTTGGTGATGGTCGGCGCGCCCCACTTCTTGTCGAGGACGACGTAGCGGCCCTTGGGGCCGAGCGTCACCTTGACGGTGTTGGCGAGCGCGTCGACGCCGCGCTCGAGCGCGCGGCGGGCGTTCTCGTCGAACTCCAGGATCTTGGGCATGGTGCTCCTCCGAAAGGAGATAGTCCCGGGTCTTCGGCTGTCAGAACGCGCGGCCGCGACCAAAGGTCTCGGCGGCACGACCGCGGAGTGGATCAGGAAACGACGGCGAGGACGTCGCGGGCGCTGAGGATGAGGTAGTCGTCACCGGCGTACTTGACCTCGGTGCCGCCGTACTTGCTGTAGATGACCTTGTCGCCCACGGCCACGTCCAGCGGGACGCGGTTGCCGTTGTCGTCGATCCGACCCGGACCGATCGCCAGGACCTCGCCCTCCTGGGGCTTCTCCTTGGCGGTGTCGGGGATGACCAGCCCGGAAGCGGTGGTCTGCTCGGCGTCGAGTGGCTTCACGACGATGCGGTCCTCGAGGGGCTTGATGTTGACCGACACTTCAGATCAACCTCTACTTTCTCTTCAACCTGTGAAGGAGCTACAAGCGCTCCGGGACGTTGGTGCCTGCGAGGAGACGTACGCCGTCGCGGGGATCGTGCGTCTCGTCGCAAGCGCTGGCACCCTCAGGGCGAGAGTGCCAACGCCGACGCTAGCACTCTCCCCAACCGAGTGCCAGCACGGGTGCCCTGACAGGATCGCCCCGTGGACCTCGACGCGTTCCGGTGGCTGTTGACCGACGACGGGCAGGCACTGCTCGCGTCGGCGACGTCCGCCCTCGCCGCCGGCGGGGACGAGCTGGCCGTCCAGTCCGAGCTGCGGCGCGGGGCCTCCCCCGCCCAGGTGGCGGTGGCGCTGACCCAGGTGGAGCTGCGTCGGCGCGCCGAGGCCAAGTTCGACGACCTGGCGGCCCGGATGTACTTCACCCCCGAGGGCCTCGAGCAGGCGACCCGGTGACCGTGGCCCGTCACCGCGCCGCCCGGTTGCAGGCGGCGTCCGCCGCCACCCTGGTCGACCTCGGCTGCGGCATCGGGGGTGACCTGGTCGCGGCGTCCGCCGCCGGCCTCACCGCGGCGGGTGTCGACCTCGACCCGGTCCGGGTGGCCGTCGCCGAGGCGAACCTGGCGGCGCTGGACCTGCCCGGCGCAGTCATGGTCGCCGACGCCACGGCCCTCGACACCTCCCCCTTCGACGTGGCCTTCGCCGATCCGGCGCGACGGACCGGCCGGGGCCGCACCTTCAGCCCCGACGGCTGGACGCCACCGTGGTCCTTCGTCGAGGAGCTGCTGCGGCGCGACTCCTGCGTCAAGGTCGCCCCCGGCATCCCGCACGACCTGGTGCCGGAGGGGGTCGAGGCGGAGTGGGTCAGCGACCGGGGCGAGGTCAAGGAGGCGGCGCTCTGGTCGGGTCGGCTCGCCTCGACCACCCGCCGCGCCACCGTCATCGGGCACGGCGGGCTGGCGACGCTGACGGAGGAGGACGACCCGGGCGCCGGGGTACGCCCGGTGGGCGACTTCCTCTACGAGCCGGACGGCGCCGTGATCCGGGCCGGGCTGGTCACCGCGGTCGCGGCCGGAGTGGGCGGCGGGCTGCTCGACCCGCACATCGCCTACGTGACCGGCGACGAGGCGTTCCGGACGCCGTTCGCCCGCGGCTACCGCGTCCTCGAGCCCCTCCCCTACCGCGAGAAGCAGCTCAAGGCCGCGCTGCGCGAGCGCGGCATCGGCACGCTGACCATCAAGAAGCGCGGCGTCTCCGTCAGCCCGGACGAGCTGCGGCAGCGGCTCGGCTCTCCGCGGCGACGCGACCGCGACGATCGTGCTGACACGGGTGGCGGGCCACGGCACCGCCCTGCTGGTCGAGCCCTTCTAGGGTGCGGTCGACCGTCCCGGGGACCTCACCGGTGGGGCGGGACGAGGCCAGGAACGCCCGGGCCACCGGGTGGCCGCGCATCCGATCGGCCAGCAGGTCCCACACCTCGTCGACCAGGGCGATGTCGACGCCCCGGTGCTGCAGCACCGTGACCAACCAGTCCCGGACCTCCGTCACGATCGTCGCGTCCTCGGTCATGATCGCCGCGGCCAGGCAGCCGAGGACGTGCTCGACGTGGTCGGCCAGCTCGGGCCAGGACTCGCCGACCGAGCGGGTGCCGAGGTGTCGGTCCGCGAGCACGCGCATCACGTCAGGCGCGATCTCGGACCGGTAGCTGTGGAGCCACATCGCGTCCTCGTCGCCCGCGCCGCTGGCCGCCGCCTCCGGCGGCGGGTCCTGGCCGGCAGCGGGGCGAGGAGCTCCATGACCTCGTCCACCGTCTCGGCGTACGCCGTCGCGCCGAGCGCGTGGGCACGCCGGGCGCCGAGCTCGCTACCGCCGAACGCCCGGCCGCCCACGATGAGCGGGATGCCCACGGAAGCGATGTTGTGGAACAGCGTCTTCTGTGCGCTCAACGACGACGTCAGGGAGGCGCTGAACAGCACGACGCGGGGACGCAGCCGAAGCACGAGGACGAGCAGGCCGGACTGCTCGGGGTCGGCGCCGACGTAGACGACGCGGAACCCGCGGGCCGTCAGGCCGTGGGCGATCACCAGCGCCGGGAGCGCGTGCAGGTCGCCCGTCAAGCAGGAGACCACCGCCACGTCTGCGTCCGGCGAGGGTGGCGGCAGCAGCGAGATCAGCCAGTGGACGATGGCCTCGTTGACGCCGGTGACCAGGTGCTCCTGGGCCACCACCCACTCGCCACGCAGCCAGAGCTCACCCACGCGCTCCTGGCTGGGCACGACCAGCTCGTCGAGGACCCGGTGCCCGTCCCAGCCCGCGTCGAGGAGAGCGCTCACGGTCTGCTGTGCACGCGAGCGATCGGCTGCTTCGAGCGCGCCCCAGTAGTCCTGCACCGCGTCCATGCGTCCTCGGTCCTCCCTCAGGGGACACTAGGACACGCCCACTCCGTGCGCCAGAGATGCGTGAGAACCTCACCCCAGCCGCTCACGCTCCGCGCCGATCGTGGTGTCGTCGCCGTGACCGGTGTGGACCACGGTCTCGTCGGGCAGCCCGAACAGCTGCTGCCGGATCGACTCGACGATCAGGTCCTCGTCGCTGAACGACCGCCCGGTCGCGCCCGGCCCACCCTGGAAGAGGGTGTCGCCGGTGAAGACGCAGCCGAGGTCGTGGACGTAGAGGCAGATCGCGCCGGGGGCGTGGCCGGGCGTGTGGAGCACCTTGAGCACGGCGCCCGCCGACCTTGACGGTCTGGCCGTCCTCGAGGTCGACGTCCCAGAGGTGGTCGGCGTGGGTGAGCTCCCAGACCGGCCGGTCGGCGGGGTGCAGCAGGATCGGCGCGGTCACCTGCTCGCGCAGCGCGGGCGCGACCCGGACGTGGTCGTCGTGGGCGTGGGTGCAGATGATCGCCTTGACGGTCCGGCCGGCCACGACCTCCAGGATCGCCCCGACGTCGTGCGGCGCGTCGATGACGACGCACTCCTCGTCGTCCCCGACGACCCAGATGTTGTTGTCGACGTCGTAGGTCTCGCCGTCGAGGGAGAAGGTGCCACTGACGACGGCGTGATCGACCCGGACGCTCACAGGATCACGACCGATCGCAGCACGTCGCCGGTGTGCATCCGGTCGAAGGCGCCCTCCACGTCGTCGAGCCCGATCTCCTCGGAGACGAACGCGTCGAGGTCGAGCCGTCCCTGCCGGTAGAGGTCGACCAGCATCGGGAAGTCGCGGCTGGGCAGGCAGTCGCCGTACCAGCTCGACTTCAGCGCGCCGCCGCGGCCGAAGACGTCGATCAGCGGGATGTCGGGGATCTTCATGTCGGGGTCGGTACGCCGACGAGGACGACCGTGCCGGCGAGGTCGCGGGCGTAGAAGGCCTGCTTCCAGGTCTCGGGCCGGCCGACGGCGTCGATCACGACGTCGGCACCGTCGGCACCGTTGTCGCCGCAGATCCGCTTGATCGCCTCGACCGGGTCGGTCGCCTTGCTGTTGACCGTGTGGGTGGCGCCCAGCTTCTTGGCGGTCTCGAGCTTCCGGTCGTCGATGTCGACCGCGATGATCTTCGAGGCGCCGGACAGCGCGGCGCCCGGCGATCGAGGCGGAGCCCACGCCGCCGCAGCCGATGACCGCGACGGTCGTGCCGCGGCTGACGTTGCCGGTGTTGATCGCCGCGCCCAGGCCCGGCCATCACGCCGCAGCCGAGCAGCCCGACGGCGGCCGCGCGGGCCTCCGGGTCGACCTTGGTGCACTGGCCGGCCGCGACCAGGGTCTTCTCGGCGAAGGCGCCGATGCCGAGCGCCGGCGACAGCTCCGTGCCGTCCTGCAGCGTCATCTTCTGGGTCGCGTTGTGGGTCGCGAAGCAGTACCACGGCTCACCGCGGTCGCAGGCCCGGCAGTTCCCGCACACCGCGCGCCAGTTGAGGATCACGAAGTCACCTGCCTCGAGCCCGGTCACGCCCTCGCCGACGGACTCGACGACGCCGGCGGCCTCGTGGCCGAGCAGGAACGGGAACTCGTCGTTGATCCCGCCCTCCCGGTAGTGGAGGTCGGTGTGGCACACCCCGCACGCCTGGACCTGCACCAGCGCCTCGCCGGGCCCCGGGTCCGGGACGTTGATGGTCTCGATGGTGACCGGGTCACCCTTGCGATGGGCGACGACTGCTCTGACCTGATGCATGCGAGCGATGCAACCATAGGCGTGGTGAAGCCGTGTAGGGGGTGTGATCGCAACAGTGGCGCCCACGCGCACCGACTTCGAGCAGTGGATGCGAGCCCGGGAGGGTTCGCTCCACCGGACTGCCCGGCTGCTCACCCACGACCCCCATGCCGCCCAGGACCTCGTGCAGACGACCCTCGCGAAGCTGTACGTCGCCTGGGACCGACTGGACGACCGCGAGCACGTCGACGCCTACGCCCGACGGATCCTGGTCAACGAGCACCGCTCGACGTGGCGTCGGGCTTGGAAGCAGCGTGAGGTCAGCACCGAGCTGCCACCCGACCGCGGCCGGCCCGCCACCGAGTACGACGGGCAGGGCGACGCCGTCTGGCGCTTCGTCTGCACGTTGCCACCCCGGCAGCGCGCGGTCATCGTGCTCCGCTACTACGAGGACCTGACCGAGGTCGAGACCGCCGAGCTGCTCGGCATCTCGGTCGGCACCGTGAAGTCCCAGGCCCACCGAGCCCTGGCCGCGCTGCGCTCGCAGGTGGCCGCCCACCCCGAGATCGACGGAGGTCTCTCATGAACGTCGAAGAGCTGTTGCGAGACGGTCTCCAGCGCGAGGCCGACCGCACCGACCACGAGCCCACCCCGGTCGAGCAGGTCGCGTGGCGCGCCCGCCAGCTCCGGCGTACGCAGTGGGCGAAGCGTGGTGGCCTGGCCCTGGCGGCCACCGCGGCCGTGTCCGCGCCGGTGGCGCTCTACGGCGGCGCCCTGGTCGCCGGACCCGACCCCGACCGGGGCGCCCCCGACCGGTCGCTGATCGCGGCGCTGCCGCAGGGGGACCCGCCCACCGTCGACTGGCTGGAGGGCTCGACCTACCACGGCGGGACGGCCTTCGACGCACCCGTCGACGTCGGCGACGTGCAGGCGTTCGTCCCGTTCCGCGGCGGGCTGCTGCTCACGACGCCGTCCCAGGTGGTCGTCCTCGACGCCGGCGGCTCGGTGGTCTCCGAGGAGTGCGGGTCGCCGGACATCGCCCAGGACGAGACCGGCGAGCTGGTGCTGGTCGCCACCGTCTTCGGGTGCGACCCGGAGTGGGACAACGGCGTCTCGCTGGTGTGGCAGGGCGTCTCCACCCCTGATGCCGACGACGAGCTGGCCTCCCCAACGGGTACTACACCGATCCGGTGGCGGTGCGGGGCGACCGCACCTTCTACAACGAGACCGGCATCGAGGACGGTTCCCGGCGGGTCATCTCGCTCGTGACCGGGCTCGGTCCCCTCGACGTGGTCCCCGGCCTGTCCGGTGCGGCCGACGTGTCGAACGACGGGCGCTGGATCGCGGGCGTGACCCGAGACGGCCGAGACGTGGTCGCCGACGCCGTCACTGGCGAGGTCCGGGTCGAGCTGACCGGGCGCGCGGTGTCGTTCAGCCCGGACGGCCAGTACGTCGCGAGCGTCGCCGACGGCGCACTCCAGGTCCACGCTGCCGCGACCGGCGAGGTGCTGGTCGACACCGGCGACGAAGCCGGACGGATCACGGGCGAGGTCGCGTGGGAGTCGTCTTCCCGGCTGGTCGCGGTCGTGGAGGACGACGGGCAGGAGGCCGTCGTGAGGGTCGACCTCGACGGCACGGTCACCCGGGCGACCGACCCGGTGCCGCTCGGCACGACCACGCTGGTCTCCCAGCCCTGACAACCGCCCGACGACGCCAGCGCGTGATTTCGAGTCACCTGGTGGCACGGAATCACGCGCCAGGGGCATCGACCCAGCTCTCGGCCGGCCGGCACGGTCGCTGCCACCCGGCCCCCGGTCAGCTCGGCCAGCCAGCCGTCGAGCGGCCGGGGTCGGTGAGGCCGAGCCGGAGCGACACCTGCTCGGCGTACGACGTGTCGAGGACGGTGACGCCACGGGTGCGCAGCTCCGACTCGACCCGGCCGGCGTCGGCGTGGGGCAGCGCGACCGTGAACTCGTGGACCAGCTCGCGGCGACGGGTGCCGGCCTCGTCGAGGGCGAGCCGGACGGCGTCGCCGTAGGCGCGGACCAGTCCCCCGGCACCGAGCAGCGTGCCCCCGAACCAGCGGGTGACCACCGCGACCGTGTCGCTGAGCCCGGCACCGCGCAGCACCTCCAGCATCGGCGCACCCGCGGTGCCGGCGGGCTCGCCGTCGTCGCTGGACCGCTCGAGCGCGCGGTCGGGGCCGAGCACGAAGGCGGAGCAGTGGTGCCGGGCGTCCCAGTGGGTGCGCCGGAGCTCGTCGACAACACCTCGGGCGGCGGCCTCGTCGGCCACCCGCCGTACGTCGGCGAGGAACCGGGACCGCTTGACCTCGAGCTCCGCGGACGCGGCGCGGGCCGGGACCAGGTAGTGGCTCACCAGACCCCGACCAGGCCGCCACCGATCCGGACGATGAAGGCGGAGACCACGACGATGAAGAAGACCCGCACGAACCCGGCGCCGCGGGAGATCGCCACCCGCGCACCGAGGTAGCCCCCGACCAGGTTGGCGGCGCCGAGGACCAGGCCGACCTTCCACATCACGGCACCCGCGGGGATGAAGATGACGAGCGCGCCGAGGTTGGTCGTCCAGTTCCCGAGCCTGGCCTTGGCGCTGGCCTCCAGGAACGAGTAGCCGAGCAGACCGACCAGGGTGAACACGAAGAAGCTGCCGGTGCCCGGACCGAGGGCGCCGTCGTAGAAGCCGATGAGGAGCCCGGTCAGCATCGCGGCCACGAGGTGCTGGTGGCCGGAGTAGCGGAGCACGGTGGCCTCACCCAGCTTCGGCTTGAGCAGGACGTAGCCGCCGACCAGCACCAGGGCCGCGAGCACGATCGGGTCGAAGGCCTCCTTCGGGATCCGGGTCGCGACCAGCGCGCCGGCCATGGATCCCAGGAACGCGAACGCCATCAGGGGCAGGAAGGTGCGCCGGATCGGGCCGGATCCTGCGGTAGTACGTCGCTGCGCTGACGCTCGTGCCGCAGATCGAGGCGAGCTTGTTGGTCGCCAGGATCTGCACCGGGCTGGCCTCGGGCAGCCCGAGCAGCAGCGCCGGCAGCTGCACCAGCCCGCCGCCCCCGACGACCGCGTCCACGAACCCCGCCGACAGTCCGGCCAGCGCCAGCAGGAGCAGCACGGTCAGGGTGGGGTCGGACACCGGCCGATCCTACGGGCGGGTCGTGTCGGAGGGCCCCCGAGGTTCGGGACCAACGACCCTGACCGGGCGTCTCGCGTGCGCGCAATATCGAAGTGGACGAGATACCAGTGACGAACCCCCTGGAGGTGTGGGATGCCGGACAGCCGTGAGCTGAGCATCAGCGAGTGCGAGACCCTGCTCCGAGCCGGGGTGGCCGGGCGGGTCGCACTGGTGACGCCCACCGGTCCGCACATCGTGCCGGTCAACTACTCGGTGGTCGACGGGGCGGTGGTGATCCGGACCTCTCCCTACAGCGTGCTGGGCACGTACGGCCGGGACACGATGCTGGCCTTCGAGGTCGACCACGTCGACTACGAACGGCAGCGCGGCTGGAGCGTCGTCGCGCGAGGGCGTGCCGAGGCGATCCACGACCCCGACGAGATCGAGCGGGTCCGGCGGGTCCGCGAACCGCGGCCCTGGGCCTCGGGGTCCCGCGCGCTCTTCCTGCGGCTCTTCTGGACCGAGCTCACGGGCCGGCAGCTCGGAATCGGCTGGGACGCGGTCCGCGAGCTGCCGGTGCATCGCGTGGGCTGATGCGACAACGGGCACACTGACCCCGTGACGACCGAGTCCCGCCCGTCCCTGCCTGCCGCCGCGCAGGCGCTGCTCGACGCGGTCACCGCGATCTCCTCCGACCTCGACCTGCGCAGCGTGCTCACCCGGATCGTCGAGGCCGCGACGTCGTTGACCGACGCGCGGTACGGCGCCCTCGGGGTGATCGGCGCCGACGGGACGCTGGTCGAGTTCGTGACGACCGGCATCGACCACGAGCACCGCACGCCCTGATCGGCGACCTTCCCCGCGGCCGGGGCATCCTCGGCCTGCTGATCCGCGAGCCGCAGGCGATCCGGCTCAACGACCTGAGCGCCCACCCTGCCTCGGTGGGCTTCCCCGCCCATCACCCGCCGATGGGCTCGTTCCTCGGTGTGCCGGTCCGGATCCGGGGCACCGTCTTCGGCAACCTCTACCTCACCGAGAAGCGGGACGGCAGCGAGTTCACCGAGCAGGACGAGCTGCTCGTGGAGGCCCTCGCCCGCACCGCCGGCTACGTGGTCGAGAACGCCCGCGCCTACGGCCTCAGCGAGCGACGGCGTCAGTGGCTGGAGGCCTCGGCCGAGGTGGCCGAGGCGCTGCAGCCGCCGGTGCAGGTCGAGCAGCGGCCTCCGGCGGATCACGGCCGGCGCACGTTCCGTCTCCGGAGCGCGCGCGGCCGCCGTCATCCCGGCCGACGGTGGCGTCCGCACCACGGCGTGCGACCCGGGGGACGTGACGCTCGTGTCCGAGGCACTCGACGAGGTGGCCGCGACCGTCGCCACGACCGGCTCCCGCCCCGACCCGGTGGTCACGACGACCCGCGCCGGTCTCGACGCCGTCGTCATCCAGCTCCGGGCCCACCTGGCTCCCGCCGGCGTGCTGGTCGCCCTGTTCGACCCGGGGCCGCGCGACGCGGAGGACAGTGAGCTGCTGGCGGCCTTCGCCGACCAGGCCGCGCTCGCGCTCGACCGTGCGCAGGCGGTGACCGACCGTGAGGAGCTCGCCGTCATCTCCGACCGCGAGCGGATCGCCCGGGACCTCCACGACGTGGTGATCCAGCGGCTGTTCGCGACCGGTCTCCAGCTCCAGGGGGTCGCCATGCTGGCCGGCAGGGACGGCGACGTCGCCGAGCGCCTCGACGCCGCGGTCGGCGCCCTCGACGACACGATCGCGGCGATCCGCGGCACGATCTTCGAGCTCCAGCACCGCCAGGGGGAGTCGCTCCGGGCGGAGATCCGCTCGCTGGTCCGCGAGTACGTGCCCGTGCTCGGCTTCGCGCCCGGCGTACGGACGAACGGTCCGCTCGACACCGCCGTGCCGGCGCGGGTGAGGGAGCAGCTGCTGCCCGTGCTGCGGGAGGCGATCTCCAACGTCGCCCGGCACGCCCTCGCGGAGAGCGCCGACGTGGAGGTGACCGTCTCCGACACCGAGGTCCGGCTGGTCGTCGCCGACGACGGGACCGGGATCACCGGGGACCTGCAGGAGAGCGGCCTGCGCAACGCGCGGCGGCGGGCCGGCGACCTCGGCGGCCGGCTCGACCTCACGGACAACGAGCCGCGCGGCACCGTGCTGACCTGGCGCGTCCCCCTGGCACTGAACGACGACGTCGACCCGTCCGGGGTCCGGACGGGTCGACGGTGGGTGGGACGGTCAGCGGAGGACCGGGTACCTCTCCACGAGGTGGGTCCGGTTCCAGGCGCTTGCCCAGCCCCCACGTGGTGCCGGCGTTCCCGAGCAGGAGCACCGCCATCACGATGATCCCGATGAGGTGGTCGTCGACGACGGGGTTGTTCTCGAGCGGGAGCACGGCGACGTACATGAACGCGTACATCACGGCGCCGGCGACGGTGCCGATCCTCATGCCGACCCCGGTCAGCAGCGTGACGCCGATGCCGAGCAGGCCGAGCATGAACAGCCAGTCGACCCAGGTCGTGGCCGGCCAGGTCGTTGAAGAAGTCCACGAACGGGTTGTCCGCGGGGACCCCGAAGAGCAGGAACCCCTCGGTCGGGCTGCCGCCGTTGATCCAGGCGGCCGGGCCGAAGCGGTCCAGCACGCCCGCCTCGTTGTAGCCGGTGTGGAAGCCCAGCGCGAACGTCTTGTCGAGGAAGGCCCAGAGGAAGGTCACCCCGAAGGCGATCCGCAGGGTGGCGAGCGCCTGGCGGAATCCCGGCGCGTAGGTGGAGTCGGTGGCGACGTTCTCGACGCCCTCGGTGCGCCGGTGGGTGACAGACATGGTGACGACCTCCTGATCGATGACGGTTTCTCCGTCATCTCAAGAGTGGTCCCACAGCCGGGCGGTCGGCAGTGCTGATGGTCACCGCTCCGGGCGGACGAAGGTCCCTACCCGTCGGGACCTTCCCTGCCGAGCAGCCGTGAGGCCAGGACCGCGGCCTGGGTACGACGCTCCAGCCCGAGCTTGGACAGGATGCTCGACACGTAGTTCTTCACCGTCTTCTCGGCCAGGAACATCTGCTCGCCGATCTGCCGGTTGGTGAGGCCCTCGGCGATGAACCCCAGCAGCTTGAGCTCCTGCTCGGTGAGGTCGGCGAGCTCGGGGGCCGTGGCCGGTCCGTTGCGCACCCGCTCCAGCACCTTCGCGGTCAGCGACGGGTCGATCAGCGAGCGGCCGGCCGCGACGTGGCGCACCGCGGTGACCAGGTCGCTGCTGCGGATCTCCTTCAGCACGTAGCCGCTGGCACCGGCCATGATCGCGGCGAACAGCGCCTCGTCGTCGTCGTACGACGTCAGGATCAGCGCGTTGATCGAGTCGTCGACCGCCCGGACCGCGCGGCACACCTCGATCCCGGACCCGTCCGGCAACCGGGCGTCGAGGACCGCGACGTCGGGCTTGAGCGCCGGGATCCGGGCGGTCGCCTCGACCGCCGACCCCGACTCGCCGACGACCACGATGTCGTCGCTGCGCTCCAGCAGGAACCGCAACCCCTCGCGGACCACGTCGTGGTCGTCGAGGAGGTAGACCGTGATCGGACCGTCGGGCATGACGCCTTTCTACACGGTCGTGAGGAGCTGCTCGCGCTCTTCGGCCGCATCCGCGAGGTCGGAGGCCGTGGCCGACCGGCGCTGCGCCAGGTCACGCGCCACGTCACCCGACGGCGCGCAGCAGCCCGTGGACCCGCTCGTCCGCCTGCGCGATGCGGTCACGCACGGCCCAGTCGCTGAAGATGTTGTCGAACCACACGTCGAAGGTCCGGGTCAGCTCGCTGATGTCGATCCCGCCCACCGCCGCGACGCCGACGTCGGCGAGCTCGCTCGCCAGGTGCGCCAGCGCGGCGTCGGCCTGCCGCATCAGCGCGCCGGCCCGGTCGAGCTTGTCGTGCTTGACCATGTCGGCGATGAAGCCGCCTCCGAAGAAGGTGTCGTACGTCGCCCAGGACCCGGCGCTGCCGAGGTGACGGGCGGCCTCCTCCAGCGCAGCGTGGGCAGCGGCCGCGGCGGCCTCGGCCTCGTCGAGCTGGACGGTCCGCGCCTGCAGCTCCCCGACCCGGGCGGCCAGCTCGGTCAGCCGGGTCGCGGTGGCTTCCGCGGTCGGGCTGTCGCGGACCTCGCGCTCACGCTCGGCGAGCAGCTCGGCCCGGCGCGCGTCGAGGTCGCCGTACTCGCCGATCCGCGCTTCCAGCGAGGCCACCTCCCGCTGCTCGACGGCGGCCCGGGCCTCGGCGTCCGCGACCGCGTACTCGGCGGCGACGGCCTCGGCCCGTTCGCGGTCGAGGTCGGCGTCGCGCCGCCCTCGGAGCGCCGCGAGGATCCGGGTCATCGACATCGACTCCAGCGCGGCCACGTCGGCCTGCTCGTCGGCCAGCCGGGCCCGGGCCTCCGCGACCCGGGTGCGTGCCACCTCGGCCCGGGCCAGCGTCGCGTCGAGCGCGGCCACCAGACCGTCGTGGGCGGTGCGGTCGTGGGCGAGCTGCTGCAGTCCTGCCAGGGCGTCCGTCATGCGCCCGATCGTAGGGTCGTCGTGTGCGGATCGTGTCGCTGCTGCCCTCCACCACCGAGATCCTCTTCGCCATCGGCGCCGGGGACGACGTGGTGGGCGTGACCTTCGAGTGCGACTTCCCGGCCCAGGCCCGGGACCGCACCGTCGTGTCGACCTCCGCGATGCCCGAGGGGCTCACCCCGGCCGAGATCGACGCGTACGTGGTCGGGGCGATGGCCCGCGGCGAGGACCTCTACCACCTCTCCGAGGACGCGCTCGCCGGGCTCGACGCCGACCTCGTCGTCACCCAGGACCTGTGCGCGGTCTGCGCCGTGGACGTCACGGTCGTCGACGACGCCCTCGCCCACCTGGGGTGCACCGCCGAGGTGCTCACCATCGACCCGCACACCCTGGACGAGGTGCTCGACTCGATCCTCGAGCTCGGCCGGGCGACCGGCCGGGAGTCGGAGGCAGCCGCCCTGGTGGCCGACCAGCGCGCCCGGCTGGCGGCGGTGCGGGCGCGCGTGGCCGGACGGAGCCCGGCCGCGCGTGATGTTCCTGGAGTGGACCGACCCGCCCTTCGCGCCCGGCCACTGGATCCCGGAGATGATCGAGGCCGCCGGCGGCGAGCCGCTGCTCGGCCGCACCGGGGCGAAGTCCGTCCGGGTCACCTGGGAGGCCGTCCGGGCCGCGCGATCCGGAGGTCGTCGTGGTCGCCCCGTGCGGGTTCGACCGGGCGGGCTGCCGGGCGCTCGCCGACGAGCTGGTGGCCCGGACGCCTGCTCCCCTCCGGCGTACCCGTCCACGCGGTCGACGCCAATGCCTCCTGGGCCCGCCCCGGGACCCGGCTGGTCGACGGTGTCGAGGAGCTGGCGGCGCTGCTCCACCCGTGAGCGAAGGACGGGCCGGAACCTCGCGGTCCCGGCCCGTCCCCTCGTTCAGCCGAGCGTCACTGGGTCTCGGTGACCCCGAACGGCTCGAAGTCGTACGTCGTGTCGTTGAGCACCAGACCGTCGACCGCACCGCTGAATGCGTAGTCGCGTCCCTTGGTGATCTGGACGGTGTAGACGGTCGCGCCGGGGTAGGCGGCCTTCGCCTCCTCGAGCGTGCAGTAGGTCGTCTGGTTGCACCCGGACGCGGTCCCGGCGGCGCCGGTGTAGTACCAGCGCTTCTCGGTCGAGGCGTCGAGCTCGGTCCACGCGTTGCTCTCGGCGGTCTCCGGGGTGAACACCAGCGTCGAGTAGTTCGGTGCAGTGGCGTCCTCAGGGCCGCTCGGGTCGACCTCGAACGACACGCTCGGCAGGTTGTTCGCCGCCTGCGTGCGGTTCTCGCCGGTCGTGTAGACCGAGTACTTCACGGTGTCGAAGTCCGCCAGCGCATCGCCGCGGAAGTCGACCTCGTTGCCGAACGCCGCCTTGTCGGTCGCCCTCACCGGTGCGGATCCCCAGGCTGCCGACGCCGAAGGGCGGCTCGGCCGGCCCGGCCCGCAGGTAGGAGTCGCCGTTGCCGATCACGTTGCGATCGACGATCGACCAGTTGACGCCCTGATAGACGGCCGGTTCACCGGGGGGACCCTGCGGCCCCTCCGGACCTTCCGGCCCCTGCGGTCCACGCTTGCCCTCGAGCGATTCCTTGGTGCCCTCGGAGATGTCCCGCTGCTTGATCGTGCCGTCCTCGATGTCCTTCGATGTCACGAGGTCGGCGGCCACGGCCGTGACCGAACCGAGTCCCACGACGATCGCGGCCCCCGTCGCGACGGCGGCCAGTCGTTCGTTGCGGATCTGCATGAATCTCTCCTACCGGTTGATATCCCGAAATCCGGGCTCGAGGACCAACGGCCCTTCTCGCGACGGGTCACGGCCTGTGGCAGAAGAGGCTCGAGATCCACCCGTACGGGTGACGGAGTCCTAGCCGACCCAGAACCCGCGGCCGCCGGCCCAGTCGCCGAAGTGGTCACGGTAGGACGAGGCCGGCGAGCGGTCCCCGAGGTAGGAGCCGACCACGGCCGCACCGAGGTCGTCGAGCTCCGGTGAGATGACGCGGCCCTCGACCCGGCGGGCCATCGACTCGATGAAGCTGGCGAGTCCGGGGTCCTCGCCGAGCCGGAAGAAGGTCGTCTGCGCACCGAAGCGGGCCGCGTTGTCGAGCTCGCGCACGGCGTACGCGATCGTCAGCGGGTGGGGCGGGTAGGCGAAGTAGATGTTGCCGTCGGGCTCCAGGTGGGACGTCGGCTCGCCGTCGGTCACGATCAGCAGCACCGGCTGGGCATGGGGGTGCTTGCGGAAGTGCCGGTTGGCGAGCAGCAGCCCGTGGTGGAGGTTGGTGCCCTTCTCCCACTTCGCGTCGAGGGCGGTGAGCTGCTCGATCTCCATCACCTGGGCGGCCCGGCCGAAGGAGATCATCTGCAGGGCGTCGCCGCGGAAGCGGCTGCGGATCAACGTGTGGAGGGCGAGCGCGGTCCGCTTCATCGGCACCCAGCGGCCGTCCATCGCCATCGAGAACGACGTGTCGACGAGCAGGGCGACCGCGGCCTGGGTCCGCGCCTCGGTCTCCTGGACCTCGACGTCACCGATCTCGAGCCGCAGCGGCGCCGACCCGCGCGACCGACTGCCCGGGCGCCTCCCGGCGTACGGCGTTGCCGATGGTGCGCGGGATGTCCCAGGGCTCGGTGTCGCCGAACTGCCACTCGCGGCTCGCCCCGGAGAGCTCACCGGCGGCGCCGGCGGCGCGGAGGTCGCGCTGGCCCTGCCGACCGGACATCCGGTTGGCCACGTCGCGCAGCAGCGCCTTGCCCAGCTGTCGCATCGCCTTCGGGCTGAGCCGGTACTGGCCGTCCGAGCCGCGCTTGAGGTAGCCGCTGTCGCGCAGTGCCTGCTCGAGCTGCTGGAGGGTGCGGGCGTCGACCGCTGCCCGGTCGCCGAGCTGCCGGGCCATCTGGTCGAGGTCGATGTCGTCGAGCCGCGCGCCCTGGTAGGACTGCGAGAGCTGGTCGCCGAGCTGGTCCAGCTCCGCGAGGTCCTGCAGCACGCCGGTGCCGTCGCCGAGCCCGAGCCCCTCCCCGCCCTCGAACCGCTCCGACCCGTCCCAGTCCTCGCCGGGCCGCAGCGCCTGCAGGTTGCCGTCCATCCGCGCCAGCTGCTCCATCAGCGCGGGCGAGCCGAACGCCTGCTGGGAGAGCTGCATCAGCTGCTCGCGCTGCTCGGCGCGACATCGAGTTGAGCATCCGTTGCGCGGCCGCGGACCGGGCGGCGAGCGCGTCGAGCAGCTCGTCGACGCTCTGCGGGTTCTCGGGGAAGAACTGGCCGTGCGCGCCATGAACTCGTCGAAGTCGGCGCTGCGTGTCCTCGCCCTGCCGGTGCTTCTCCAGCAGCTCGTTGAGGTCGCCGAGCATCTCGCTGCACGGCCTCGCGGTCCTCGTCGGTGGCGTTCTCGAGCGCCTCCTTCATGCCGGCGAACCGCTGGTCGAGCATCTCCCGGCCGAGCAGGTCCTTGATCTGCTCGTAGGCCTCGCGCGCCTCGCGGCTCTGCCAGTCGTACGACGCCAGCTCGGTCACCGCCGCCGCGGTGCTCGGCGACAGGTTGTCCAGCTGCAGCTCGCGGAAGGCCCGGTCCGCGTCGTCCATCTCGACGTCGCGGGCCAGCTGCTTGCGCTCCTCCAGCACCGCGCGGTCGAGGAGCTCGCGCACCTCCTGGAGCGTGCCGTCGAGGTGGTGGCGTCGCAGCAGCTCGCGGCGGCGCTCGGCGACCCGGCGGGCCAGGTCGTCGAGTCCGTTGCGGTCCCCGTCGCCGCGACGCAGGTACTCCTGCATCGCCCGCTCGGGGCTGTAGCCGGCCATCACGTCCTGGCCGATCGCGTCGAGTGCCTCGGCGAGGTCGACCGGTGGCGCGAGCGGGTCGCCCCCGTCGTACTGCGTGTAGCGGCTCATCGGCGCCGCACCCCTCCGCCGGCGCGGATGACCCGCGGGATCTCGGCGACCTCGTCCACCCGGGCGAGCAATCGCTCCAGCTCGCCTCCCTCGAGGCCCGGCCCGCGGAGCGAGCCGGATCCCACGACGACGCCGAATCGCTCAGCCATAGACCGTCTCCGCACCGTCGGAGTCCTTGCCGATCTTGCGAGCCAGGTAGAGGCCCTCGAAGGCCAGCTCGATCGCGGAGGCGCGGCTGCCGTCGTCGTCGGCGCCGAGCCGGTCGCAGACCTCGTCGTAGAGCTCGGACTCGCCCAGCACCGGCAGGCCGGCGAGGAAGTCGCGGGCGGTGACCTGCGCGCCGGTGGTCACCATCCGGCCCTCCTCCATCGCCTCGACGAGCAGGGCGAAGTCGATGCCGCGCAGTCGGTGGCGCACCGTCTCGGCGGTGGCGGTGCGGAGCAGGTGGGTGAGCACCTCGCGCTCGCGTCCCTCCTCGCCGGACTCGAACTCGATCTTGCCGCCGAGCACGTCGACCGCCGTCTCGAGGTCGACGACGCGGGCAACTGCCTGGTCCTCGCCCTGCCGGGTGGCCCGGTGGAGCGCAGCGGCGGCGATGGTCTCCGCGCCGGCGATGGCGAACCGCGCCGAGACCCCGGAGCGCTGGTCGACGCTCGAGGACTGCCGCAGGTTGCGGGTGAACCGGGCGAGCGTCTCGACGAGGTGGTCGGGGACCGTCTGCGACGAGGTGGGCCTCCTGCCGGATCACCGCCACCTCGTCGTCGAGCTCGGTCGGGTAGTGGGTGCGGATCTCGGCGCCGAAGCGGTCCTTGAGCGGGGTGATGATCCGGCCGCGGTTGGTGTAGTCCTCCGGGTTGGCGCTGGCGACGACGAGCGTGTCGAGCGGGAGCCGCATGACGTAGCCGCGGATCTGGATGTCGCGCTCCTCCATCACGTTGAGCATCGCGACCTGGATCCGCTCGGCGAGGTCGGGCAGCTCGTTGATCGCGACGATGCCGCGGTGGCTGCGCGGGATCAGGCCGAAGTGGATGGTCTCCGGGTCGCCGAGGTGCCGGCCCTCCGCGACCTTCATCGGGTCGACGTCGCCGATCAGGTCGGCCACGGACGTGTCCGGGGTGGCCAGCTTCTCGGCGTACCGCTCGTCGCGGTGGCGCCACGAGACCGGCAGCTCGTCGCCGAGCTCGGTGGCGCGCCGCCGGGACTCGCTGGTGATCGGGTCGTAGGGGTGCTCCCCCAGCTCGGCACCCGGCGATGACCGGCGTCCACTCGTCGAGCAGCCCGGCCAGGGAGCGCAGCAGCCGGGTCTTGCCCTGGCCACGCTCCCCGAGCAGTACGACGTCGTGGCCCGCGAGCAGCGCCCGCTCGAGCTGCGGGATGACGGTGTCGTCGAACCCGTGCAGACCCGGCCACGGGTCCTCCCCCGCCGCCAGGCTGGCCAGCAGGTTGCGGCGGATCTCGTCGCGCAACGACAGGTGGACGTGGCCGCTCGCGCGGAGCTCGCCGACAGTGGTGGTGGGAGGCGCCTGGGTCACGCTTCGACGGTAGACCTGTGCCCAAGTGTGGGGTCAAGGTCTGCGAGGGCTCGTGGCTGGTGGCTAACGGGTCTTTGGTGACGCTTCTGCGCCGTCACAACGACCCGGGAGCGACCTCAACGACCCGTTACCCAGCGTCAGAGGAGGTCCGTCGCGCCGACGGCGGCGGGTGCCGACCAGCAGCAGCGCACCGGCTCCGAGCACGACCGCGGCCAGGCCGGCGACGAAGCCGGAGCTGCGGACCGCACCGCTCGAGGCGGGCGTCAGGCCCGAGGCCGTGGGCGTGCTGCTCGCGGACTGGGCACCGAGCACCTGCACGCTCGGACCGCCCGGCGACTGCGGACCGCAGACGTCGACCTTGCCCTTGTTGGTGACCTGGCTGAGCGTCACCACGAACGAGAACGAGGCGGTCTGCTGGGTCGCCGGCTGCGGGAAGTCCTCGTCGATGAGCATGGTGACGTCGACCTTCTGGACCCCGCCCGGGTTGATCGTCGGGCCGGTGACGATGGTGCGGCACTGGTTCTTCTTCTTGTCCTCGTACAGCGGCACGCCCACCCCGCTCACCCCACCGACCGAGGCCGAGAAGCTCAACGCCTGCTCGAAGGCGTTGTAGCTGCTCTTCGGAACGAGCGAGATGGTGGCGCGGGTCGTCGAGGGCGAGTCGTTCTTGACGAAGAAGGTGCTGGTGGCCGTGCCAGGGACGTAGCTCCCGGAGAAGAGCGGCGTCGACAGGGTCTCGGTGAACGGTCCGGACTGGCTGAGGCTGAGCCTGAGCCGGTCGGGGTCCGCGTGTGCTGGGGCACCGAGGGCCACCACGTGGAGGAGCGCCGCGAGGAGCGCGAGGACGAGGGTACGGCTGGCGCGCGTGCTCATGCCGGCACCGCCTTCCGTCGTCGGTCGATCAGGCCGGCGGTGATGAACCAGCCGCCGTAGAGGAGCAGCCCGACCGCGAACAGGTCGACGGCGGTCCGCAGCCAGCCACCGGCCAGCCAGACCGACACGTAGCCCACGCGCGGTACGGCGTACCAGACCTCGCCCCGGACCTGCTCGGGGCTGATCGGGCTCAGGTCGGCGGCGTCGTTGGCGTCGCCCTTGGTGACGAACTGGGTGCCCTCGCTGCCGTAGGCCATGCCGACGATGCGGTGCGTGGTGAGCGTCGGGTCGTCCGACTGCGCCTGGAAGGTGATCACGTCACCGATCCCCAGCTCGTCGGTGTCGACCTGCTTCACGATCACGACGTCGCCGATCTCGTACGATGCCGGTCATCGACCCGCTCAGCACCGTGAGCGGCCGGGCACCCGAGGCCTTCGGCACGACGATCAGCGCCAGGGCCCCTGCGATGACGGCTGTCAACAGGAACCAGCTGAGGACCTGGGTGAGGAACGTGCGTGCGGCGGTCATCCGGCGTCACCCGCCATTCGGCTTGAACTGAATTGTGTACCGGTGCGCTGGCCGGAGAGGGCGTCGATGCCGACGATCGCCTTCACCACGAGGCTGTACTTCTGGCTGGGTTCCACCGGGCTACGCCATGGCCAACTCGTGTCGAGTGTGCTCCCGAGCTGTTGGTCGTGACGGTCTTGATGGGCGTCGGTCAGGTTGCCGGCCCGGAAGACCTGGTAGCTGGTCGCGCCCGCGACCGCGGTCCAGGTGAGCGTTGAAGTCCCGTTCCCGCCAGTGCACCCGAGACCAGTTGGAGCGCTGGGTCCGCGACGGCGCGTTGACAGTGACAGCGACGACCCGCGTGATGGTCGGAGTCGTCCAGCCAGCCGACGGGGCGCTGGGCACTGCTGAGGTTGATGGTCACGTTCCCGCTGACGGCTGTCGTGGAGGAGGTGACGCGGACGCAGAGCGTCTGGTCCGGGCTGGTCGGCGTCATGTCGACGAACGACCGACGCAGCACCCGGGCAGGTGGTGCCGATGGTGGCAGTCACGCCCGTGGGGGCGCTGGCCACCGAGGCGGTGATGCGCTGGGTGAGGTTCTTGCCCAGCGAGGTGTCGTCGAGGACGAACGTGGTGTCGGCGGTCGAAGTGCCGACCTTGTCGACCGTGACTCCCGCGGGAGAGGTCGCGGTGTAGCTCATCTGCCCCGACGCGACGGAGTGCTGCTGGAGCGGCGCCTGGCTCGTCCACGATGCGCGCGTCGTCCCCGTGGTGGCGCCCCCGATGAGGAGGGCGCCGACCACGGCGACGATGAGCGGGATCTTGGATCATGAGCTCAGGCTCGGTCAGTCAGATCAGTTCTGGGTGATGGTGAACGTGGAGGCCGGCGAGCGCGGTGGCCGACCTGCTGGTCCTGGTTGTCGGCGGTGTCGGCGTCGGCGAGCGTGTAGGTCACGACCGCGGTGAGCGTGGCGGTGCCGAACGGGCTCGTCGAACGCGAAGTTGTTGCGAGCCGGAGCCGTCTCGGTGACAGCGTCGCGTTGCCGGACGTGACCGCGACGTCGATGTCGAGCGTCAGTCGCCGAGGCGAAGTCGCTGGTCGAGCGCCGGCGCGACGAAGTCGATCGCGCCCTCGAGGTTCTTGCCGGTGCCGGTGATGTGAAGGTCTGGGTGCAGGTGACGACGTCGCCGGGGACCATCAGGTCGCGCGGCGGTCCAGTCGTTGGCCGCTCGCGGTGCTGGCGTCGTCGTAGGCGCCGGCCGTCGGTGCGCGATGGTCGAGCTCGCCGGACGTGACGCTGTTGCGTCGGGCAGGTCCTCGCTGTCGCTCCAGAGCGCGTAGGTGCCGAAACCACCCATGAGCAGTGCGACGCCGGTGGCGCCTGCGATCGAGCCCTTGATCATCTTGTTCATGTCTGAGATCCCCCTCAGGAAGGCAACCCCCTGATGAGGCTGCGATGCGGGAGGAACGTTGGCGGGAGGAACGCGGCGGTGGTGGTGGTTTGCTGGTGACGTGGACGCTGAGTGGCTGAAATGAGGACGGCTTGTTACCCATCCGTGGCGTTGAGTCACAGCAGCCTCAGAGCTGCTCATCCGATCCGTCAGCCCTGTGGATCAGGACTGGTGGTCCGGGCGTAGTCGGAACGGGCTATCCGCCCCGACGGAACGGTCAGCCGCGGGCCAGGAAGGCCAGCAGGTCCTGCCGGGTGAGGACCCCGATCGGCTTGCCGTCCTCCTGCACGAGCACCGCGTCGGCGCCTTCCAGCAGCGCCACTGCGGACGTGGCCGGCTCGGTCGAGCCGATGGTCGGCAGCGCCGCGGACATGTGGTCCTCGACCTGGTCGGTCAGCCGGGCCTTGCCCGCGAACAGCGCGTCGAGGAGGGTCCGCTCGGACACCGAGCCGGCGACCTCGGCCGCCACGATCGGCGGCTCGGCGCGGACCACGGGCATCTGCGAGACGCCGTACTCCTGCAGGATGTGCACCGCCTCGGCGATGGTCTCGCCGGGGTGGGTGTGGACCAGGTCGGGCAGCCGGCCGTCCTTGCCGCGCAGCACCTCGCCGACGGTCTGGTCCTGCGCGCCGCCGTTGCCGGTGGCGAAGCCGTACTGGCCGAGCCAGTCGTCGTTGAAGACCTTGGTCAGGTAGCCGCGGCCGGAGTCGGGGAGCAGCACGACGATCACCGCGTCGGTGCGGCCCTCCGCCGCGAGCTCCTCGGCCAGCTGCTTCGCGGCGTACGCCGCCATGCCGGACGAGCCGCCGACGAGCAGCGCCTGCTCGCGGGCCAGCCGGCGCGTGTAGGCGAACGAGTCGGCGTCGGAGACCTCGATGATCCGGTCGGCGACGTCGCGGTCGTAGGCCTCGGGCCAGAAGTCCTCGCCGACGCCCTCGACGAGGTAGGGGCGGCCGGAGCCGCCGGAGTAGACCGAGCCGGCCGGGTCGGCGCCGACGACCTGGATCTCGGGGTTCTGCTCCTTGAGGAAGCGACCGACGCCGCTGATGGTGCCGCCGGTGCCGACCCCCGTGACGAAGTGGGTGATCCGCCCCTCGGTCTGCGCCCAGATCTCCGGACCGGTGGTCTCGTAGTGGGAGCGCGGGTTGTGCGGGTTCGAGTACTGGTCGGGCTTCCAGGCGCCCGGCTCCGACGACAGCCGGTCGCTGACGTTGTAGTAGGAGTCGGGGTGCTCCGGGGCGACCGCGGTGGGGCACACGACCACCTCGGCGCCGTACGCCCGGAGCACGTTGCGCTTGTCCTCGCTGACCTTGTCGGGGCAGACGAAGACGCAGCGGTAGCCCTTCTCCTGCGCCACCATCGCCAGCCCGACCCCGGTGTTGCCGGACGTCGGCTCCACGATGGTGCCGCCCGGCTGCAGCTCGCCCGAGGCCTCGGCGGCCTCGATCATCCGGGTCGCGATGCGGTCCTTCACGGAGCCGCCGGGGTTGAGGTACTCCACCTTGGCGAGCACCAGCGGCCCCTCGCCCTCGTCCAGCGGAGGGTCGAGAGCGCGCCGCAGCCGCAGCAGGGGGGTCTTGACCGATCAGGTCCAGCAAGGAGTCGACGTACTGCATCCGGCCAATCTAGGGCCCCGGAGCGCTCACCCGGGATTCGGCGCGAGCGCCACGGCCCCGCCCGTAGGGTTGTTGTCGTGGGCAAGGCTGCAGCAGCACGCAAGCTCGCCGCTGCCGCCGCGTACGGCGGGGGCGGCCTCTCCGTGCTGGGCGGATCCCTCTACGGCGTGCTCCGGCTCGAGGCCTCGGTCGCCCGCAGGGCGATCGGCGAGCCCGCGCCAGACCCCGCCCCCCGACGCCACCGGCTGGTACGGCCGCGGCCGGCCCGGGCCGGCGATCAAGGTCGCGCTGCTCGGCGACTCGAGCGCCGCCGGCTACGGCGTCGACCGGGTCGAGGAGACGCCCGGCGCCCACCTCGCGAGCGGCCTCGCGTCCCAGGCCGACCGTCGGGTGCACCTCCGGGAGTTCGCCGTGGTGGGCGCGCAGTCGCGGGACCTGGCCGGTCAGGTCGACCGCGCGCTGCCCACCGACCCCCACCTGGCCGTGCTGCTGATCGGCGTCAACGACATCACCCACTCCGTCATGCCCGCCACGTCGGTGCGCAACCTCGCCGACGCGGTCCACCGGCTGCGGGACGCGGGCGTCGAGGTGCTGGTCGGCACGTGTCCCGACCTCGGCACGATCCGTCCCATCCCGCCGCCGCTCAAGCAGGTGGGCCGGGCGTGGTCGCGCCGGCTCGCGGCGGCCCAGTCGATCGCGGTCGTCGAGCAGGGCGGCCGCACCGTCTCGCTCGGCACGATCCTCGGGCCGGAGTTCGACGCCGCCCCGGCGGTGCTGTTCGGCCCGGACCAGTTCCACCCGTCGGCCGAGGGCTACCGGGCCCTCGCCGACGTGCTGCTGCCGTCGGCGCTGGCCGCGCTGGGCCTCGGCCTCGACGCGGTCGAAGCGGCCGGAGGTCGGCCGGGGCGAGGGGCTGCGACCGGTCGCCGCGGCGGCGATCGAGGCCGCGAACACGCCCGGCACCGAGCTCGACGGCACCCAGGTCGGCGGCTCGCGGCGCGGCGTACGCGGCCTCTGGGTCGAGCTGCGCCACCGCCGCCGCCACCCGATCACGGACGCAGAAGCCCCGGCCCCGGCCGAAGCCGAGACCGGGGCCTCCGAGGGCTGATCAGTCCGGCTGAAGATCGCCAGGATGCGCAGCAGGTTGGTGTAGATCCAGACCAGGCTCACGGTCATCGCGAACGCGGCGCGCCACGACTCGCGCTCCTCGATGCCGGCGGCCACGCCCTTCTCGACGAAGTCGAAGTCGAGGATCAGCATGAAGATGCCGAGCACCAGGCCGACGATCGAGAACAGCAGGCCCATGCCACCGAAGCCGAAGAGGCCGAGCTGGCTGTTGAAGAAGCCGAGCACCATCTCGAGCAGGCCCAGCGCCGACCATGCCGAAGACGGCGGCGATGACGAAGGTGCGGAACTTCTGCCCGACCTTGATGTTGAAGAACTTGTAGGCCGCCAGCGTGCCGGCGAACGCCGCGAAGGTACCGATCACCGCCTGGGTGACGATGCCGTCGCCGAAGTAGCGCGTCGAAGAACTTGCTCAGCGCGCCGAGGGCCACACCCTCCGCGACGCAGAACGCCATCACCAGGGCCGGGCTGATCACCCGCTTGAACGAGTTGACCATCGACAGGCCGAAGGCGGCCAGGGAACCGATGGTCATCGCGCCCAGGAGCGGGCCCATGCTCTCCGGGTCACCGGTGATCGGCGGGGTGAACCACCACGTCAGCGCGGCGACGATGACGACGATGCCCAGCGAGATGCCGGTCTTCTGGACGACCGAGTCGATGGTCATCCGCTCGCCGGAGCGGACCGGGGCCTGCGGGTCGGCGTACCCGGTCGGGCTCTGGCCGTAGCCCTCGAAGCCGGCTCCGTTGCCCGGGTAGGTCTGGTTGCCGTAGGCGTTGGTCCCGCGACCGTTGAACGCGTCCGAGTTGCGGAAGACGGGGTTGTTGCTCTGCATGGTCTCCTCCTTGGAGGCCTGGCGGCCATCGCTCTGATGGTCCCCTCGTCGGACCAGTCTAGGTGTCCGACAGTGACTCAACGAGGGACCATGACGCGCTGTTCCGCGCCCGGGTCGAATCTAAGAACTTTCTCAGGTGCCCCGGGAGGGAGTCGAACGCGGGTACGTGGAGGCGTCATGGTCATAAAGGGCCATTGACGCCCGGGCGTACTGTCGACCACAAGTCCTCCAGGTCCTTCGGGCTCCGGCGTTCTCTGCTAGGCCCACCTGGAGTCATATGAGCGCACCACCCTCAGCCCGGATCGCCCCGGCGATCCCCCTGGTACGGACGCGATGAACGCCTCGATCGAGCCGTTGACGATGCTGGTTGCGCTCGCAGGCAGCGTGCTCGTCGGCTCTGTCTGCGTGTATGCCGTTCACCTGGTGACCAGGCGGCGGAGAGACCGCGGTGAACTGCGCGACGGTGTGAGTGACTTTCTCGCCGGCTGCGACCAGCTTTGGAGTGCTCAGAGCCACGTCAAGACGGCGGTCTTCATGATGACGTATGTCGAAGGCACCGAAGAGAGGGCCCGCGCTGGCGAAGCCCGCTTGTTCGCGATCCAGGATCACGACGAAGCGAACTGGAAGGCGCTGCGAGCTCGAGACACCATCGCGCGCCTGGCGCCGACGTTGGAGGACGGGGCAGATCGCTTCTACGCAACGTGCGACATCGGGCATGGCATCCCTAGCGATGGCCCGTTGCCGACCCCGGCTGAGACGGAACGGCGCCAGTCCGCTGGCGATGCGTTCCTGCGGTCCGCCCGCCACTCGCGGGTTGAGCTCCTCGACGACCCCGGCCGTTCGTCGCGCTGGCGAGGCAGGTAGTTGCTAGGCCGCAGCGCATGGCTGGCGGTCGCGGGAAACGAACACTTTTCTGAACCGGCATCGTCCCTTGGACGATTGACAACGAGAGGCCCCACATGAGCCATGGGCAGGCGCACGACCTTGAGATGTTGCTCCAAGTAGTAAGCAGGGCCCGCTCTCGACTTGACCTGAGCCGTACACAGGGATCGCCGAGGGACAAGTCCATGTCGGAGCAGCGGCAGCTGCTGGCGGCGTTGGAAGCCTACGCCGTCGCATTGACCAGGCACGGACACCCGATGCCTTACAGGATGCGCAGCGACCTGTCTATGTACCGTGCCATGTTCGACACGAAGCGACGGCTTGTCCGGTGACGATTTTCGTGCGAATGCAGCCCCGGCGGTAAGGGCAGATCCGTGTTTCCCCACCTGAACCTTGGTGCCCCGGGTGGGGGTCGAACCCTCACTAGCCGCTTTTAAGGCGGCTTCCTCTGCCGGTTGGGATACCGGGGCCGGTCGTGGTCCTACAAGTAGGTCTTGCGCTGGTGGATGGCGTGCGCGCCGGCGACCCGGTCGAGGAACAGCAGCCCCTGGCAGTGGTCGATCTCGTGCTGGAGCGCGCGGGCCTCGAACGCGTTCGCCTCGAGGGTGACCTCCTCGCCGGTGCCGGGCAGCTGGCCGCGTACGACGAGCCGGGTCGCCCGCTTCACGTCGCCGGTGAGGTCGGGGACGCTCATGCAGCCCTCGCGGGCCTTCTCGTTGCGGCTGGCCTCGACGACCTCGGCGTTGCAGAGCACGAAGGTGCCGTGGTGGTCGCGGGTCTTCGGGTGCTCGGACACGTCGACGCAGAACATCTGCGCGCCCACCCCGACCTGCGGGGCAGCGAGGCCGACGCAGCCGGGCGAGACCCGCATGGTGGCGACCAGGTCGGCCGCGAGCTGGACGGCCTCGTCGCTGGTGGGGTCGATCCGGGCGCCGACCGCGGACGAGCACCGGGTCGGGCGCGGTGACCACGGGCAGCACGTCGCCGTCGACGTCGAGCTCGGCCTCGGTCCAGGCGAGCACGGTCGGGTGGGGGCTCACAGCTCGTCGGCCTCGGCCTCGCGCAGGGTGGCGCCGACCCCGAGGGCCGTCGCGGCCGCGTCGTCCACCGACGTCCGCAGCTGGTCGACGTCGACGTCGGCGGGCAGGTCGATCTCGGCGATCAGCAGGTAGAGCTCGCCCGCGAGCCGGGTGGTCAGGTCGGTGATGTTGCCGCCGACGCGCGCGACCTCGGCCACCACGGACGAGACGATCCCGGGGCGGTCGCCGCCGTGGACGGTCAGCACCCACGCCGTACCGGCCGTCTCCCAGCCGCTGCTCGCTCGGGCACCTCGCGGACCGTGACGGTCAGCGAGCCGTCGTCCGTCAGCGGGGCCAGGGCGGCCTCGATGTCGGCGGCGGAGGCGTCGCCCGGCGCAGATCAGCGTCATCGCGAAGTGACCGCGCAGCAGCGTCATCGTGGAGTCCTCGAGGTTGAGGCCCAGCCCGGCGAGCTGGTGCGGTGGTCTCGGCGATGATGCCGGGACGGTCGTGGCCGAGGACGGTGATGGCGTGGAGGGTCACGTCGCCATCTTCTCAGGCGACGGCCGCCAGCGCGCGGGCGCGCAGGAACACCTCGTCCAGCATGTCCGGGGTCAGCCGGCCGGTGAAGGTGTTGTGCTGGCTGGGGTGGTAGCAGCCGAGCAGGGTGAGGCCGCCGAGCCCGACCTCCGCGCCGTGGCCGAACCTCGGCCGCGGCGAGGGTACGCCGATGCCGGCGGCGGCGAGGCCGCGGAGCGCACCCGGCCCAGCCGTACGCCCCGAGCGCGACGACCACCCGCAGGTGGGGCCGGACCAGCTGCACCTCGCGCGCCAGCCACGGCTCGCAGGTGTCGCGCTCGCGGACCGTCGGCTTGTTCTGCGGCGGTGCGCACCGCACGGTCGCCACCATCCGGGCGTCGACCAGCCGCTGGCCGTCGCCGGCGTGGACCGACGTCGCCTGCGTGGCGATCCCGGTGCGGTGGAGGCTGGCGAACAGCCAGTCGCCGCTGGAGTCGCCGGTGAACACCCGGCCGGTGCGGTTGCCGCCGTTCGCGGCCGGCGCCAGCCCCACGATCAGCAGCGACGGCGTCGCCGACCCCCAGCCCTGGATCGGCCGGCCCCAGTAGGGCTGCTCGGCGAACGACGCCCGCTTGTCGCGGGCCACGTCCTCCCGCCAGCGGACCAGCCGCGGGCAGGCGGCGCAGACGCTGACCCGCGCGTCGAGCTCGGCCAGGTCGTCCGTGGCCGCGAGCCGCCGCACCTGCGCCGCCGTGCGCGCGACCGGCGTGTCCGCCGTCGCCGGGTCCTCCGGCCACCCCTCCCCCGGCGGCACCGGCGACGCGAAGGGCTGCTCGCCGGGTGGAGCTGGGAGTGATCGGCGTCAGACGATTCACCAGCGTTCGGGACTCCGCCGCGGGAGCTCACGCGATCGACCACGCGATCCCGTCGAGGATGTCGGCCTCGGAGACCACGAACGAGTCGACGCGGGTCCGGGCGAGGACCCGGTCCAGGATCAGCACGCCGGCGTCGATGACGTCGGCACGGCCGGGGTGCAGGTAGGGCAGCTCGAGGCGCGACGCGAGCGGCAGGGCGACCAGCGCCGCGATCCACGCCCGGGCCGCCGCGACCGGGACGACGGTCTGGTCGACCGCGTCGGCGTCGTACGCCGGGAGGTCGAGGTGGCCGGCGCCGACGGTCGTGATGGTGCCGGCCACGCCGACGACGGTGGCCGCGGCCCCGAGGTCGACCGGGCTGGCGTCGAGGGCCGCGTCGATGTCCGCGACGCAGGCGGCGACCTCGTCCGCGGTGGGCGGGTCGGAGCGCAGGTGACGCTCGTGCAGCCGGACCGACCCGATGTCCATCGAGTGCGCCGCCGTCGGGCCGGCCGCGTCGCCGAGGATCAGCTCGGTGGAGCCGCCGCCGATGTCCACCACCAGGACGGGGTACGCCGGAGGCGTGGCGAGGTTGCGCACCGCGCCGTCGAACGCCAGCCGCGCCTCCTCGTCACCGGACAGCACCTCCGGCCGGACCCCGAGCCGCGCCTCGACGCCGTCGCCGAAGACCGAGCCGTTGCGGCGTCGCGGGTCGCGGACGTGGCGCAGAACCGCAGCCGGCTCGGCGGGTGGTCGGCCAGCAGCGCGGCGTACTCGTCGATGGCGGCGAAGGTGCGCGCCAGCGCGGCCGCGGAGAGCTCGCCGGTGGTGTCGACGCCCTCCCCCAGCCGCACCATCCGGGTCTCCCGGACCTCGGCGTGCGGGGGCGAGCCGATGAAGAGCTTGATCGTGTTGGTGCCGCAGTCGATGGCGGCGACGCGCGTGCCCGGGGTTCGAGGCTCGCTGCGCTCGCACCTCAACCACCGGGCAGGGTGCAGGGGCCGGGCGCCCACCACTCGCCCAGCAGCTCGAGCACCTCGTCGCCGAGCGGGTTGACCCCGGGACCGGCCGCGAGCGCGTGGCCGGCCAGCACGTGGAGGCACTTGACCCGGTCGGGCATGCCGCCGGCCGAGATGCCCTCGATCTCCGGCACGCTCAGCCCGGCGGCCTCGGCCAGCGCCGCCCGGTCGGCGAGGTAGGCCTCGTGGGCGGCGCGGTAGGCGGCAGCGAGCTCGGGGTCGGTGCCGAGCCGGGCCTCCATCTCCCGCATCAGGCCGCCACCCTCGAGGGTGCCGATGCGCGAGGCGGCGCGCGGGCAGGTCAGGTAGTAGGTCGTCGGGAACGGCGTGCCGTTGGGCAGCCGCGGCTCGGTGGTCACGACGTCGGGCTGGCCGCACGGGCAGCGGTGGCCGATGGCGGCGATGCCGCGCGGGGTCCGGCCCAGCTGCCGCTCGATCGCCGACTCGTCGGCGGGGTCGACGCTCACGAGCTCGGCGGGTCCTGCTCGGCCGGTGCGAGGTCGGTCGCCGGCGGCGGCGTGTCCTCGGGCGGGTCGCCGGCCAGCTCGACCGACTCCCAGGCGTCCTGCCACCAGGCGGTCGGCGGCTCGGCCAGCACGACGCGCGGGTCGTGGAGCTCGGCGCGGCTCTCGATCGGCTCGCCGTGCTCGTCGAGGACGACGTACGCCGTCTCGCCGGGCATCACGTAGCCGAACCGTTCGCGCGCCTGGGCGCGCACGTAGGCCTCGTCGTCCCAGCGCCGCTTCTCGCGCTCGAGGTCGTCGATGGTCGCCGAGGTCTGCGCGATCTCGCCCTTGAGCGTCCTCGATGTGCGCGCGCTGCTGGAGGTAGGCCTTGAGCGAGGACGCGTAGGAGACCGCGAGCACCGCGAGCACGAGCACCAGCACCGCGGCGCGGCCGGTGAACCGGGGCCGCGCGGTCCGCGCGACGTCCGACGGCCGCCGAGCGCGACCGGGAGACGCCTCGACCCGCGCCCCGCTGACCGGGGCGCCGGGATCCGCCGCCGGATCGGCGGGGGCCTGGACACCCCGGCCGGTGCGTCGTTCGCTCACCGGCCCCACGGTAGTCGGCTCAGCGGCCGAACCGCGGGAACGCGCCCGCGCCGGCGTACCGCGCCGCGTCGCCGAGCTCCTCCTCGATGCGCAGCAGCTGGTTGTACTTGGCCACGCGCTCGGACCGCGCCGGCGCACCGGTCTTGATCTGGCCGCAGTTGGTGGCGACCGCGAGGTCGGCGATGGTGGTGTCCTCGGTCTCGCCGGAGCGGTGGCTCATCATGCAGCGGAAGCCGTTGCGGTGGGCGAGGTCGACGGAGTCGAGGGTCTCGGTCAGCGAGCCGATCTGGTTGACCTTCACCAGCAGCGCGTTGGCCTGGCCCTCGCGGATGCCGCGGCCGAGCCGCTCGACGTTGGTGACGAACAGGTCGTCGCCGACCAGCTGCACCTGGTCGCCGAGCTGGTCGGTCATCGCCTTCCAGCCGGCCCAGTCGTCCTCGTCGAGCGGGTCCTCGATGGAGACGATCGGGTAGGACGCGGCGAGGTCGGCGTAGTAGGCGATCATCTCGTCGCTGGTCTTCTTCTGGCCCTCGAAGGCGTACTTCTTCTTGTCGTGGAACTCGCTGGCCGCCACGTCGAGCGCGAGCACGATGTCCTTGCCGAGCTTGAAGCCGGCGGACTTGACGGCCTCGCCGATCAGGTCGAGCGCGGCGCGGTTGGACGGCAGGTCGGGGGCGAAGCCGCCCTCGTCGCCGAGGCCGGTCGCGAGGCCCTTCTTCTTCAGCACCGACTTGAGCGCGTGGTAGACCTCCGCGCCCTGCTGCAGCGCCTCGCGGAAGGTGGGCGCGCCGATCGGCGCGATCATGAACTCCTGCACGTCGACGTTGGAGTCGGCGTGGGAGCCGCCGTTGAGGATGTTCATCATCGGCACCGGCAGCAGGTGGGCGTTCGGCCCGCCGACGTAGCGGTAGAGCGGCAGCCCGGCCGAGTCGGCGGCCGCGCGCGCCACGGCGAGCGAGACGCCGAGGATCGCGTTGGCGCCGAGCGAGGCCTTGTTGGGCGTGCCGTCGAGGTCGAGCATCGCCTGGTCGACGAGCCGCTGGTCGTCGGCGTCGAGGCCCTCGACGGCCGGGCCGATCTTCGAGATCACGGCGTCGACCGCCTTGCCGACGCCCTTGCCGCCGTAGCGCTTGCCGCCGTCGCGGAGCTCCACGGCCTCGAAGGCGCCGGTGGAGGCGCCGCTGGGCACGGCGGCCCGGGCGAAGCTCCCGTCGTCGAGGAGCACCTCGACCTCGACGGTGGGGTTGCCGCGCGAGTCGAGGATCTCGCGGGCGCCGACGGCGGTGATGACAGCCACAGTCGTGCTCCTTGCTGGGTCGATGACGAGCCGGTCAGCAGCCTAGTGGGCGTGGCTCAGGCCCCGGCGCGGTCGACCAGCCGCGCGTGACGGCGTCGCGCAGCGCCTGCTCCGGGTCGGTGCCCGTGGCGCGGGCCTCGGCCACCAGGGCGAGCAGCCGGTCGCCGAGGTCCGTGGAGCCGGCCGGTACGGCGGCGGCGGCGCCGGCCCGGGCCAGCCGGTCGAGCAGCTTGTCGGCGTACAGCAGCGCCGGCAGGCCGGGCGGCAGGCCGTCGGTCACCGAGGTGCGCTGCTTCTCCTGCGCCTTGGCCGCCTCCCACAGCTCGTTGACGTCCGCCGGGTCCAGCTCCACCGTCGGCCTCGGCGAAGACGTGCGGGTTGCGGCGGACCATCTTCTCGGTGATGTCGCGGGCGACGTCGGCCATCGTGAAGGCGCCGTCCTGCTCCGCGATCGCGGCGTGGAAGAACACCTGCAGCAGCAGGTCGCCGAGCTCCTCGCGCAGGTGGGCGTCGTCGCCGGTGTCGAGCGCCTCGAGGGTCTCGTGGGTCTCCTCGAGGAGGTAGCGCGCCAGCGAGCGGTGGGTCTGGGCGGCCTTCCACGGGCACTCCGCCCGCAGCCGGCGCATCACGCGCAGGAACTCGAGGACGGCCTGGTCGCCCCGAGCCGGTGTCCGCTTCCGCGCCGGTCACCGGACGGGGCTCAGCGCCCGCAGCGCTGCGTCTCGGGCAGCAGCCGCGCCGTCATCGAGTTGGGCTCCGCGACCTGCCCGTTCCTGGCCGTCTCGCTGACCGCGAACGACAGCGAGCCGTCCGCGGAGTCGGGGACGCCGTCCTTCATCGCGGTGTTGAGGGCGGGGTCGAACTCGACGTCGTTCTCGGCGATCCAGGTCTCGAACTCGTCGGTGCCGGCGGCGACGAAGTCCTCGTACTCGCCCTCACCGTCGAGGACCGCCTCGCCGACCGCGGCCTGCACCGCCTCGACGTACGGCGGCGCCGACTCGACCTCGAGCACGCTGTCGCGCAGCTCCTCGGGGACGGCCCCGATGCCCTGGCGCAGCTCGGCCATGGTCTGGAGGTACTGGTCGCTGTCGGGCTCGACGCCGTAGTCGGCGGCGAGCTGGTCGGCGACGGACCGGAGCGCGAGCGTGCCGGCGATGCCGCTGCGGAAGAAGCCGTGCGGGATGGTCTCGGCCTCGGTCTCGAGCTGCGGCTCCACCGCGGCGCAGAAGTCGGCGGCGACCTGGTCGACCCGGTCGAGCGAGATCGTCTCGTCGCCCACCTCGACGGCGGTGCCCGGCTGCAGCGCCCCGCAGCCGGTCAGGGCCAGTGCGGTCAGGGCGCCGAGAGCGCCCAGGGCCTTGTGGGTGAAGCTCACGACGACTGCTCCTTCTGCTGCTCCGGTGCCCCGTCGGGGTCGATCACGGAGTCGATGACGGTCCGGGCCCATTCAAGCAGGGCCACTCCTTCCAGCGGACGGCCCGTGGCCCCCGGGGTGCCGGGTCGCGGCACGAGCACGGTGTCGAGCTGGGTCTTGACGATGCTCTTGGGGTAGAGCCGCTGCAGCCGGATCACCCGCGACTCGGGCAGGCTGACCGGCGCGAACCGGACGTTGCGGCCGGCGATGGTGACCTCGCCGACCCCCGCCTGCCGGGCCCGGGCCCGGAACCGCGCGACCAGCAGCAGCGCGGCGACCGGCGCCGGCGGCTCGCCGTACCGGTCGTCGAGCTCCTCGAGGATCTGGTCGACGTCGACGTCCTCGCGCACCTCCGCCAGCCGCTTGTACATCTCCAGCCGCAGCCGCTCGCTCGGGATGTAGTCGTGCGGCAGGTGGGCGTCGACCGGCAGCTCGATCCGCACCTCGCGCAGCTCCGGCTCGCCACCCTCGCCCTTGAACTCGTTGACGGCCTCGCCGACCAGCCGGACGTAGAGGTCGAAGCCGACGTCGGCGATGTGGCCGGACTGCTCGCCGCCGAGCAGGTTGCCGGCGCCGCGGATCTCGAGGTCCTTCATCGCGATCGCCATGCCGCCGCCGAGGTCGGAGTGCTGGGCCAGGGTCGCGAGCCGCTCGTGGGCGGTCTCGGTGAGCGGCTTCTCCGGCGGGTAGAGGAAGTAGGCGTAGGCCCGCTCGCGGCTGCGGCCGACCCGGCCGCGGAGCTGGTGGAGCTGGGAGAGACCGAGGGTGTCCGCGCGCTCGATGATCATGGTGTTGGCGTTGGAGACGTCGAGGCCGGACTCGACGATGGTCGTGCAGACCAGCACGTCGAAGCGCTTCTCCCAGAAGTCGAGCATCACCCGCTCGAGCTGGTGCTCGCCCATCTGGCCGTGGGCCGTCGCCACCCGTGCGTCCGGGACCAGCTCCTGGATCCGGGCGGCCGCCTTCTCGATCGAGCTGACCCGGTTGTGGATGTAGAACACCTGGCCCTCGCGCAGCAGCTCGCGGCGTACGGCGGCGGTCACCTGGCGGTCCTCGTAGGACCCGACGTAGGTGAGCACCGGGTGGCGCTCCTCCGGCGGGGTGGTGATCGTCGACATCTCGCGGATGCCGGTGACCGCCATCTCGAGCGTGCGCGGGATCGGCGTGGCACTCATCGACAGCACGTCGACGCTGGTGCGCATCCGCTTCATCTGCTCCTTGTGCTCGACGCCGAACCGCTGCTCCTCGTCGACGATGATCAGGCCGAGGTCCTTCATCCGGACGTCCGGGTTGAGCAGCCGGTGGGTGCCGACCACGATGTCGATCGAGCCCTCGGCCAGCCCCGCCATGACCTCCCGCGCCTCGGCGTCGGTCTGGAACCGCGACAGCGCCTTCACCGATGACCGGGAAGCCGCTCATCCGCTCGGCGAACGTCGAGAGGTGCTGGGTGACCAGCAGCGTCGTGGGGACCAGGACGGCGACCTGCTTGCCGTCCTGCACGGCCTTGAACGCGGCGCGGACCGCGATCTCGGTCTTGCCGTAGCCGACGTCGCCGCACACCAGCCGGTCCATCGGGACGCTGCGCTGCATGTCGCCCTTGACCTCGTCGACCGTGCTCAGCTGGTCGGGGGTCTCCTGGAACGGGAACGCGTCCTCGAGCTCGCGCTGCCACGGGGTGTCCGGGCCGAAGACGTGGCCCTGGGTGGCCTGCCGGGCGGCGTAGAGCTTGATCAGCTCGGCCGCGATCTCCCGGACCGCCTTGCGGGCGCGGTTCTTGCGCTTGGTCCAGTCGGCGCCGCCGAGCCGGTCGAGGCTCGGCTGCTCGCCGCCGACGTACCGGGTCACCTGGTCGAGCGCGTCGGCCGGCACGAACAGCCGGTCGGGCGGGCCGCCCCGCTTGGAGGCGCCGTAGTCGAGGACGAGGTACTCGCGCACCGCTCCCCCGACCTCGCGCTGCTTCATCTCGACGAAGCGGCCGACGCCGTGCTGCTCGTGGACGACGTAGTCGCCGGCCTTGAGCTCCAGCGGGTCGATCTGCTTCTTGCGCCGGGCCGGCATCCGCCGCATGTCGCGGGTGGAGGACTTCTGGCCGGACAGGTCGTCGCCGGTGAGCACCGTCGAGCCGGGTCGACGGGTCGACGAAGCCGTGGTCGAGGGCACCGCAGGACACGGTGACCACGCCGGGTCGGGGCTCGAGCGCGTCGGGCTCGACCATCGCGGCCGGGACGTCGTGGTCGGCGAGCACCTCGACCATGCGCTGCGCCGGGCCGTGGCCGGGGTGCAGCACGACCACCCGGTGGTCGTCGGCGAGCCAGCCGCGGATGTCGGTGATCGCGCGTTCGAGGTCGCCGCGGTAGGCCTCGGCGACCCGCGCCGGCAGGACGCGGGTCTCGACGGCGTCGGTGTCCCCGACCTCGGGGGCGTCGGTCTCGATGCCGAACGGGCTGACGCTCCACCACGCCCGGCCGGCGCGCAGCACGTGCTCGCGGACGTCGGCCAGCTCCCGGTAGGACGCCGCGCCCAGGTCGATCGGCGACTGGCCGCCCGAGGCCGCCGCGGCCCAGCTCGCGCCGAGGAACTCCTCGCTGGTCGCGACCAGGTCGTGCGCGCGGGAGCGGGCGCGCTCGGGGTCGAGCACGACGACGTGGCTGTCCCGGGGCAGCAGGTCGACCAGCAGCTCCATCCCGTCGACGAGCACCGGTGCCAGCGACTCCATCCCCTCGACGGCGATGCCGGCGGCGATCTTGTCGGTCAGCTCCACCAGCTGCGGGTGGGCGCGACCGAGCTCGGCCGCCCGGCGGCGTACGTCGTCGGTGAGGAGCAGCTCGCGGCACGGCGGCGCCCACAGCCGCGGCACCGGCTCGAGGGTGCGCTGGTCGGAGACCGAGAAGCTGCGGATCTCCTCGACGTCGTCGCCCCAGAACTCCACCCGCAGCGGGTGCTCCTCGGTGGGCGGGAAGACGTCGACGATCCCGCCGCGGACCGCGAACTCGCCGCGCTTCTCGACCAGGTCGACGCGTGAGTACGCCGCGTCCGCCAGCGACTGCACGACGTCCTCGAGCGGCGCGGTGGTGCCGGGCGTCAGCTCGACCGGCACCAGGTCGCCGAGCCCGGGGACCTGGGGCTGCAGCAGGGAGCGCACCGGCGCGACCACGACCTTGAGCGGGCCGTTGCTGGCGTCGTCGCCGGGGTGGCGGAGCCGGCGGAGCACCGCCAGCCGGCGGCCGACGGTGTCGCTGCGCGGGCTGAGGCGCTCGTGCGGGAGCGTCTCCCAGCTCGGGTAGTAGCCGATCAGCGAGGGGTCGACCAGGTCGCCCAGCGCGGCCACGAGGTCCTCGGCGTCCCGCGAGGTCGGCGTCACCGCGAGCACGGTCCGCTCCTGCTCGACCAGGCCGGCGACCACGAACGGCCGCACCCCGGCCGGACCGGTCAGGTCGAGCGTCGGCAGCACGCCGCCCTTCGCATCGACCATCGCCTGGGCGAGGACCGGTTCGGCGAGGACGGCGGCGGTCAGGCCGGTGAGGCTCACACGCGCTCCTTGTGACAGAGACCCTCGGACAGCACGGAACACCCCTGACCGGGCCGGGCAGGGGGTTGCCCCGGAGTCTACGGTGGGCCTGTGAGCGCTCGGCACGCAGCCGCGACCGGCATCCTGCTGCCGCTCCTGGTGGTGGCGGGCTGCTCCGGCGACGACGTCCGGAGCTCCCCGGGTCCGGAGCGGGAGACCACGTCGAGCCGGCCGACCCCGCCCGACCCGTCCGCGCCCTCCGCTCCGTCGGCCCGGTCCGTGCCGGTGGTCCCGGGGCCGCTCGACGTGGAACCGGGCAAGGCGCCGCGGACGCCCGGCCACGGCGGACGGCGCGGCGCGGCAGCTGCTCGCAGCTGACCGGGCGATCGCCGACCCGGAGACCCCGGAGCGGTTGCTGTCCGTCGCCGGGCATGCCCAACAGCTGGCGCTCCGCTCGCTCGCCGACCGCCCGGGCTGGGACGAGCGGGTCGCCCGGCAGCTGCCGCCCGGCCTGCGCGCCGCGACCGCGAAGAGCGTGGCGGCGCGGCGGGCGTTCCGGTCGATGCATCCCGTCCCCAGCGACCTCGCCACCGAGCTCCCCGCGTGGCGCATCGTCGACCCGTTACCCGCGGCCGAGCTGCGCCGCTACTACCGCGAGGCCCAACGTCGCTACGGCATCCCGTGGGAGTACCTCGCCGCGATCAACCTGGTGGAGACCGGGTTCGGCCGGATCAAGGGCACCTCGGTCGCCGGCGCCCAGGGGCCGATGCAGTTCATCCCCACCACGTGGGACATCTACGGCGAGGGCGGCGACATCAACGACCCGCACGACGCGATCCTCGCCGCCGGCCGGCTGCTGCAGGCCAACGGCTTCGCCACCGACCGGGCCGGGGCGCTCTACCGCTACAACAACTCCACGGCCTACGTGCGTGGCGTGACCCTCTACGCGCAGGTGATGCAGCAGCGGCCCCGTGCCTACCTCGGCTACCACCAGTGGCCGATCTACTACCTCACCCGCGCCGGGAGCATCTGGCTGCCGGAGGGCTACCACGAGACCGAGCCGGTCCCGGTCCGCGCGTACCTCGACCGACGGCGGTAGGCGGTCAGCAGGTCAGGCCGACGGCCGCGAGCCGCGACTCCAGCACGGGCAGCCCGTCCGCGAGCTCCCACTGGACTGCGCGGAGGCCCACCTCGCGCGCCCCGGCCACGTTGGTGGCCATGTCGTCGACGAAGCAGACCGCGTCCGGCTCGGCGCCGAGGTCGTCGAGGATCGCGGCGAAGAAGTCCGCCGCGGGCTTGGCCACACCGAGGTCGCACGAGTAGTAGGCACCGTCCAGCACGTCGCCGTACGCCAGCGACTCCTTCATGTACGCCGCCCGGCCGCTGTCCTGGTTGGTGGCCAGGTGGACGGCCAGCCCGGACGCGCGCCAGCGACGGACCAGCGCCACCATGCCGGGATCCGGCTCGATCGCCAGCCACAGCCGGTCGTAGAGCTGTTGCGCGTCCACGTCCCGTCCGAGCTCGTCCAGCCGTCGTTGCAGGAGCGGCACCACCGCGGTCCGCCCGACGAGCACGTCCGCCTCGGGCCGGAACGTCTCACGCAACCACGGGACGGGGTCTCCCCCGAACGCCTCCTCCAGCCCCGGCCGGAACCCGGGATGGCCGACCTGCAGGACGTCGTCGGCATCGAGCAGGAGGTGCCGGACGGTCACCCGACCCCGTGGCGCCGGACGAACTCGAGGATCTGGTCGGCCAGCTCGGGGCGGCAGACCAGCAGGTCGGGCAGGGAGGTGTCGTGCTCGTTGTAGACCAGCGGCGACCCGTCGACGCGCGAGCAGTGCAGCCCGGCGGCGCGCGCGACCGCGACCGGGGCGGCGTTGTCCCACTGGTACTGGCCGCCGGCGTGCACGTAGGCGTCCGCCACGTCGCGCACGACGCTCATCACCTTCACCCCGGCCGACCCCATCGGCACCAGCTCGGCGTCGATCTCCTCGGCGAGCGCCTGCACGAAGGCCGGCGGCCGGGTGCGGGAGACCGCGATCCGGGGCCGGTCGCTCGAGCGGGGCGGTACGACGGCCGGCGTACCGGTGTGGAAGGTCTCGCCGAGCGCGGGCTGCGCCACCGCACCCGCGGTGAGCCCGTCGCCGGCGGCGCCCTTCTCCCACAGGGCGACGTGGACGGCCCAGTCGTCCCGCGGCGGCTCGGAGAACTCGCGGGTGCCGTCGAGCGGGTCGATGATCCAGACCCGGTCGGCCTCGAGGCGGGCCTTGTCGTCGCTCGCCTCCTCCGACAGCACGTGGTCGCCGGGTCGGTGCTCGGCGAGCAGGCCGGCCAGCACCTCCTGCGCCGCGGCGTCGCCGGCGTCCTTGAGCTCGCGGCCCTCGAGGCCCTGCCCGCGCACCTCGAGCAGCCGTTCCCCGGCCCGCTCGGCCGCCCAGACGGCGAAGGCGTGGTCGTCGGTGCGGGCGGCGTCCGGGATCTGGTTCGTCACGGCCGCCACCCTACCCAGCGCTCAGCCGTTGAAGGTCTGCTGCGTCCGCTCGAGGCCGTCGACGATCAGGGACTCGACGGCGTCGGCGGCGCGGTCGACCTGGAACGGCAGCTCCTTGCGCTCGGTCGGTCGAGTAGCTCGACAGCACGAAGTCGGAGACGTCCTGCCGGCCGGGCGGGCGGCCGATGCCGGCCCGGACCCGGTAGAAGTCGCCGGTGCCGAGGGAGGACCGCATCGAGCGCAGCCCGTTGTGGCCGTTGTCGCCACCACCCAGCTTCACCCGGAGCGTCCCGAACGGGATGTCGAGCTCGTCGTGGACGGCCACGATCCGCTCGGCCGGCACCTTGTAGAACGTCGCCAGCGCCTTCACCGGACCGCCGGTCTCGTTCATGTAGCACCGCGGACGCGCCAGCACGACGCGGGCGCCGCCGGCCCCCGGCGTACCCGAGCCGGCCCTCGACGACGTCGGCGCGGCCGGACTTGTGGGCCCGGAACGACGACCCGAGCCGGGTGGCGAGCTCGTCGGTGACGAGGTAGCCGACGTTGTGCCGGTGGCCGGCATAGGCAGGGCCGGGATTCCCCAGCCCGACCACCAGCCACACCTCGGACGTCGTCCCCGAGTGGCTGCTGGTCATGGCTGAAGTATCCCGGCCCCGTCGCAGGACCTGTCGCAGCAGGTCGGCGAACGTCACTCCTGGGCGTCGCCCTCCGCGGCGCTCGCCCTCGGCCTGGGCACCCTCGGCGGACTCGCCCTCGGCGCCCTCGGCAGCCTCCTCGTCGCTCTCCTCGCGCTCGATGCCGGCCTCGGCCTCGGCCTCCTCGAGCTCGGCCTCGAGCGCCTCCTCGGACATCTGCTGGGTGACGTTGACGATCAGCAGGTCGCCGTCCGACAGCAGCGTGCTGCCGCTGGGCAGCTCGAGGTCGGAGGCGTGGATCTGGGTGCCGACCTCGGCGCCCTCGATCGAGACCTCGATGTACTCGGGGATGTGGGTGGCCTCGGCCTCGACCTGCGACGGTCGAGTTCTCGGTGACGACCAGCGTCTCGGAGACGGCGTTGCCGATCGACGTGGATCGGGATGTCGACGGTGACCTTCTCGCCGCGCTTCACCGAGACGAAGTCGACGTGCTCGATGACGCGGCGGATCGGGTCGACCTGGACCTGCTTGGTCAGGGCGAGCTGGCTCTCGCCGTCGATCTGGAGGTCGAGCAGCGCGTTCGCGCCGCCGTGCTTGAGCGCCATCATCGTCTCGTGGCCCGGCAGGGTCACGTGGATCGGGTCGCCGCCGTGGCCGTAGACGACCGCGGGGATCTTGTCCTCGCGGCGGATCCGGCGGGCCGCGCCCTTGCCGAACTCGGTGCGCTGCTCCGCGGTGATCTTGTCAGCCATGTCTGTTCTCCTCGTCGTCTGCTACGAAAGTTCCGAGCCCCGGAGACGACGAACGCCGCGCGACAGCGCGGCGTCTGGGCCGGCCCTGTCGATCACGGACTCCCTGCTCGGAGCAGGCGTCCCTCGCCGAGGCAACCGCATGAGAATAGTCCGCGTGAGTGCGGCCGAGGCCAATCGGCGTAGCGCGGATGACACCATGGGCGCCGTGTCACTCACTCTCGCCGAAGCCCGCGCCCGGGCCGCCCTCGTCTCCGACGTCTCCTACGACCTCCACCTCGACCTCACCGACCGCGACACCTTCGGGGTCCGGGCCGTGGTGCGCTTCACCTGCCGCGAGCCGGGAGCGCAGCACGTTCCTGGAGCTGAAGGACGGGCAGCAGGTGCTGCTCGACGGGCTGCCCGCGACGACGTACGACGGCAGCCGGCTCGCCCTCACCGACCTCGCCGTCGACAACGAGGTCACGGTCGAGGCGCGGGTCCCCTACGTCACCGACGGCGACGGGATGCACACCTTCACCGACCCCGCGGACGGCGCGACCTACGTCTCGCGCGTACGTCGGCATGGACCTGGCGCAGCGGATCTTCCCCTGCTTCGACCAGAACGACCTCAAGGCGCCGGTCACCCTCACGGTCACCGCCCCGGAGGGCTGGCGGGTGGTGGCCAACGGCCTCGCGGCGGGCGAGCAGGGCGGCACCTGGACGTTCGCGACCACGCCGCCGATCCCGCTGCCGATGTTCACGGTCTGCGCCGGCCCGTGGCACTCCGTGACGCTGGGAGCACGCCGGCCCCGACGGGCAGGTGCTGCCCTTCGCGTGGCACGCCCGCGCCTCGCTCGCGGCCCAGCTCGACCGCGACGCCGACGAGCTGATCCGGGTCACCGAGTCCTGCTTCGACCACTACGCAGCCCTGTTCGACGAGCCGTTCGCGTTCGGCTCCTACGACCAGGCGTTCGTGCCGGGCCTCAACTGGGGCGCCCTCGAGAACCCCGGCTGCGTGACCTACCGCGACGAGATCCTCCCGGTCGGCACGCCCACCGAGGGCGAGCGCCGCCGGCGGGCCATGATCATCGCCCACGAGATGGCCCACCAGTGGTTCGGCAACCTCACCACCATGACCTGGTGGGAGGACACCTGGCTGCAGGAGTCGTTCGCCGACTACATGGGCTTCCGGGTCGCCGCCGACGCCGCCGGCTTCACCGGCGACCTTCGTCGACTTCGCGGTCCGGCCCAAGGTGCGCGCCTACGCCGCCGACGAGCGCCGCTCCACCCACCCGGTGGCGCCGCTGCCCGAGGAGGTCGGCGACGTCGACGAGGCCAGCAACAACTTCGACGCGATCTCCTACGCCAAGGGCAACTCGGTGCTCCAGCAGCTGGTGACCTGGCTCGGGGACGACGACTTCCTCGCCGGCGTACGCGTCTACTTCGACCGCCACCGGTTCGGCAACGCCACCCTGGCCGACTTCGTCGACGCCCTCGACGCGGCGACCGAGCGCGACGTCCGGGCGTGGGTCGAGCTCTGGCTGCGGACCTCCGGGTTCGACACCGTCACGGTGACCCGCGAGGACGACGCCGTCGTGCTGACCCGGGAGGGTTCGCGGCCCCACCGCTTCGCGGTGACGTCGTACGACGGCGACCTGGTCGCGCTCCGCACCGAGCTCGTCGACCTGGCCGACGAGCCGGTCCGGCTCCCCGCGGCCGCGGTGGTGGTGCCCAACAGCGGCGGCGAGACGTTCGCCCGGCTGCGGCTCGACCCGCGCAGCTGGGAGCTGCTGGCCCGCGACCTGGCGTCGGTCGCCGAGGAGGACGTCCGCGCGATCGTGTGGAGCACCGCGATGGACCTGGTGCGGTGCGGGGAGCTGCCGCCCGAGGAGTTCCTCGGCCTGGTGACCCGCCACCTGCCGCGCGAGCGCCACATCGGCGATCGCCGAGGCGGTGCTGGGCTGGACGCTCGACACGCTCGTCGTACGCCACCTGGCGCCGGAGGCCGTCGTCGACGCGGTCGCGCAGGTCGCGGCCGCCTGCGAGAGCGGGCTCGCCTCCGAACCGGACGAGAAGCTCGCGGTCAGCCTGACCCGCGTGCTCGCCCGCACCACCCCCGACGCGATGCTGCTCCAGCGCTGGCTGGTCGACCGGGTCACCCACACCGGCACCGAGGTCGACCAGCACCTGCGGTGGCTGGCCCTGGTCCGGCTCGCCACGCTCGGCGGGATCACTGCCGAGGAGATCGCCGACGAGCGCACCGGCGACGGCACCATCCAGGGCGTGCTCGGCGCCGCCGAGGCGCTCGCCGCCCGGCCCGACGCGGACGCCAAGGCCGAGGCGTTCGAGCGGCTGCTGGGCGAGCCACCGCTGTCCAACCGCGAGTTCGAGGCCACCGCGGCCGGGCTCTTCGACCCCGAGCAGGCCGCGCTCGTCGCGCCCTACGTGGACCGCTACCTCACCGAGGGCCTCGACCTGGCACGCCGCCGCGGCCCGAGCTTCGAGGAGCAGCTCGGCCGGGCGTTCCCGGCCGTGCCGTTCACCGACGCCCAGGTCGAGGCGCTGGCCCGGGCGCTGGAAGGCGACGTCCCGACCGTGCTGCGCCGCAGCTGGGAGGACGCCTACGACGACCTGGTCAGCGGCCGCCGCCTGACTGCCCCGCTCCAGCGTCGCCGTGGCAGGACGGGCGGCGCTGATTAGGCGTGGCCGTCGAACATCGACGTGACGGAGCCGTCCTCGAAGACCTCGCGGATCGCGCGGGCCAGCAGCGGCGCGATCGAGAGGCAGGTCAGCTTGTCGAACTGCCGGTCGTCGGGCATCGGCAGCGTGTTGGTCACGACCACCTCGGTGGCGGTGCAGTTCTTGAGCCGGTCGACGGCGGGGCCGGACAGCAGCGCGTGGGTGGCGGCGATCACGACGCCGGCGGCGCCGTCGGCCATCAGCGCCTCGGCCGCCGCCACGATGGTGCCGCCGGTGTCGATCATGTCGTCGACCAGCACGCACACGCGGCCCTCGACCTGACCGACGACCCGGTTGGCGACGGCCTCGTTGGGGCGGTCGGTGTGGCGGGTCTTGTGGATGAACGCCAGCGGTACGCCGCCGAGGCGGGCCGACCAGCGCTCGGCGACCTTGATCCGGCCGGCGTCCGGCGAGACCACGGCGAGCGGCTGGTCGCCGTACTTCTCCTTGACGTAGTCGGCCAGGATCGGCAGCGCCATCAGGTGGTCGACCGGGCCGTCGAAGAAGCCCTGGATCTGGTCGGCGTGGAGGTCGACGGCGATCAGCCGGTCGGCGCCGGCGGTCTTGAAGAGGTCGGCCATCAGTCGTGCCGAGATCGGCTCGCGGCCGCGGTGCTTCTTGTCCTGACGGGCGTAGCCGTAGAACGGCAGCACCACGGTGATCCGCTTGGCCGACGCCCGCTTGAGCGCGTCGACCATGATCAGGTGCTCCATGATCCACTCGTTGATCGGCGCCGTGTGGCTCTGGATCACGAACGCGTCGCAGCCCCGGACCGACTCCTCGTAGCGGACGTAGATCTCGGAGTTCGCGAACTCGTACGCCGACGTCGGCACCAGGCCGCTACCGAGGAGCGTCGCCACCTCCTCGGACAGCTCGGGGTGGGCCCGACCACTGAAGACCATCAGGTTCTTCTCGGTGGTCCGCTTCATTCCGGTCACGTCGGGTGCGCTCCTCGATCGACCACAGGTGTTGTGCGGGGTAGGTGCACTCAGGATTGTGTCCCACCGGACGGCGGCTGCCCAACTTCGGGGTCCGTCTGGTGTTCATCGGGCGTTTCCCGGGCCTGACCACCCCGCGCGGCACGGCCGCGGGCACGACCCTCGAGGTTGCGCTGCGGACCGCCGCTGACGGCCAGCGCCCCCGGCGGCACGTCGCGTCGGACGACGGTCCCGCCGCCGGTCATCGCTCCGTCGCCGATCTCGACCGGCGCCACGAACGTGTTGTTGGCCCCGGTCTTGGCCCCGCTCCCCACGGTCGTGCGGTGCTTGGCCACGCCGTCGTAGTTGGCGAAGATCGTGCCGGCGCCGATGTTGCTGCCCTCGCCGATCTCGGCGTCGCCGACGTAGGACAGGTGGGGCACCTTGGCCCCCGCCGCGATCTGGGCGTTCTTGGTCTCCACGAAGGTGCCGATCTTGCCGCCGGCCCCGAGCGACGTCCCGGGCCGCAGGTAGGCGAACGGGCCGACCGCTGGCGCCCTCCCCGATCACCGCGAGCTCGCCGTGGGTGCGGACGACGCGGGCACCCGCCCCGATCTCGCAGTCCTTGAGGGTGGTGTCCGGGCCGATCACGGCGTCCTCGGCCACCGACGGTCGCGCCGAGCAGCTGGGTGCCGGGCAGGATCGTCACGTCGGGCGCGAGGACGACGTCGGCGTCGACCCAGGTCGTCGCGGGGTCCATCACCGTGACGCCGTCCTTCATCCACTGCGTGACGATCCGCTGGTTGAGCTGCCGGCCGAGCGCGGCGAGCTGGGCGCGGTCGTTGGCGCCCTCGGTCTCGGTGACGTCGTCGATCGGGTAGGCGCCGACGGTGAGCCCGTCGTCCTGGGCGAGCCGGACCGAGTCGGTCAGGTAGTACTCGCCCTTGGCGTTGTCGTTGCCGATCCGCGGCAGCGCCCCGACCAGGAACTCCGCGTCGAAGGCCAGGATCCCGCTGTTGATCTCGCCGATCTCGCGCTGCTCCCGGGTCGCGTCGCGCTCCTCGACGATCGCCGACCACGTCGCCCTGGTCGTCGCGGACGATCCGCCCGTAGCCGTGGGGATCGGGGACGACGCCGCTGAGGATGCTGACCGCCCGCTGGGCGGCCTCGTGCTCGGCGACGAACGACCGCAGGCTCTCGCCCCGCAGCAGCGGGGTGTCGCCGGTCGCCACCAGCACCGTGCCGGACGTGACGCCGCAGGTCTCGACGCCGACCCGGACCGCGTGGCCGGTGCCGTCCTGCGTCTCCTGCACGGCCAGCACGACGTCGGGCAGCAGCGACTCGATGTGGGGCCCGACCTGCTCGCGCTGGTGGCCGACCACGGCGACGACGCGCTGCGGCTCCAGCTCGCGGACCGCGGCCAGCACGTGGCCGATCATGCTGCGGCCGCCGACCTCGTGGAGCACCTTCATGGTCTTCGACTTCATGCGGGTGCCACCGCCGGCGGCGAGCACGATCACGGTGAGGTCGTCGGTCATGCGCCTCACACTAGATGGTCGCCGCGGCCGTCACGACGAGGTGTGCGAGGAGCTCCGGACGCACCAGCCGCTGGTAGGCGTGTCCCTCCGGGACCCACTTCGAGTCCCAGAGATCGAGCTCGTCGCGACCGTCCCCCTGCAGCACGTTGCGGGCCTTCGCCCGGACGCCGGCGGGCTCCGGGGCGAGGTCGATCCACACCGCCAGGTCGAGCAGCGGCAGGGTCTCGGGCCGGATCACGCGGATCCCCTCCAGGACGACCACGGCCGGCATCGGCAGGTCCACGACACCCTCCTCCCCGTCGTACCCGCGGGTGGGGTAGCGCAGCCGTTCCGGCGCGGGGTCCGACCGCACCCGGCGCAGCAGGTCGAGGATCACCGGCCAGTCCTGCAGCTCGAAGAGGCCGGCCGTCCGCGTGTCCGTGGCGGCGTAGAGGCGGTCGGTCTTCACCACCTGCTCGGCGGCGACCCCGAGGTCCGCGGCCAGCCGTCGCGCCAGCGTGGTCTTGCCGGCGCCACCGTGGCCGGCGATCCCGACGACCGGTGGCCGCGGCAACACCTCGACGAGCCCCCGGACCCGGTCGAGCACGTCGTCGTACGTCGCATGGCCGGTCACGCTCCCCGGGTAGGAGTCGAACCTACGTCGCTAGTCCTGATTCAAAGTCAGGCGGGCCCTGCCGGCAGACCAACCGGGGATAGGTCTACAGCGGACGTCAGACTAGCCTCGGGCCGTGGACCTTCCCGTCATGCCGCCGGTGCGGCCGATGCTCGCCAAGTCCGTGAAGGGCGTGCCGCAGGGCTCCGGCTACAGCTTCGAGCCGAAGTGGGACGGGTTCCGGTGCCTGGTGTTCCGCGACGGCGACGAGGTCGAGCTGACCAGCCGCAACACCAAGCCGCTGACCCGCTACTTCCCCGAGATCGTGGCGGCCGTGAGGGAGCAGCTGCCCCCGCGCGTCGTGCTCGACGGCGAGCTGTTCGTGGCGAGCGGGCCACGGCTCCAGTTCGAGACGCTGCAGGAGCGGATCCACCCCGCCGGGTCGCGCGTGGACAAGCTGGCGCGGGAGACACCGGCGGGGTTCGTCGCGTTCGACCTGCTCGCCCTCGGTGACGAGTCGTACGTCGAGCGGCCGTTCGCCGAGCGCCGGGCGGTCCTCGAGCGGGAGCTCGGCGGTCTCGACGGCCCGTGCCACCTCACCCGCACCACCACCGACCCGGCCGAGGCGCAGTCCTGGTTCGAGCAGTTCGAGGGCGCCGGGCTCGACGGCGTGATGGCCAAGCCGCTCGACGCGCCGTACCGGGAGAACGCCCGGACCATGCTCAAGATCAAGCACGAGCGCACCGCCGACGTCGTGCTCGCCGGGCTACCGCGAGCACAAGACCTCCACCGCCGCCCGGCCGCTGCTGGGCAGCATGCTGCTCGGGCTCTACGACGCCGGCGGCGGGCTCCAGCACATCGGCGTCAGCGCCAGCTTCACCGAGAAGCGCCGGGCCGAGCTGTGGGACGAGCTGCAGCCGCTGGCGTGTCCGATCGAGGAGCACCCGTGGGGCGAGTGGAGCGAGTTCCTGGTCGCCAACCCCGGCCGGGTCCCGGGCACGCAGAGCAGGTGGAGCCAGGGCAAGGACCTCTCGTTCACACCGCTGCGCCCCGAGCGCGTGCTCGAGGTGAAGTACGACCACATGGAGGGCCGCCGGTTCCGCCACACCGCCCACTTCAAGCGGTGGCGGCCCGACCGCGATCCGGAGTCCTGCGGCTACGAACAGCTGGAGGAGCCCGTGAGCTACGACCTGGGTAGAATTCTTTCCGGAGGTGCGTCATGACCGAGAGCATCCACGACGGTGCCGGCAGCTACGACGTGGTGCTGCTCGTCGAACGCGCCCTCACCAGGTCCGACGCCGAGCAGGTGCGCTCGCTCCACGAGGACATCGAGGACCCGGTCCGCTACCACGTGCTGCTCCCCCTCGAGGACGCCGCGGCCCGCATCGAGTCCGCCATGGGCTCGCTGGCCGCCGGCGAGGTGATGTCGTCGCCGGCGATGGCCATGAGCGAGGTCGACCTCGACGCCGTACGCCGCGACTGCCAGGACCGTTCCTCGCGGGAGCTGGCGGCGACGCTGGCGGTGCTGAGGGCCGCCGGGGCTGACGCCGAGGGCTCGGTCGTGTCCGCCCCGCCGATCGACGCGTTGACGGCCGCGGTCGCCGAGCACGACGGCCGCGAGGCCATCATCTTGACCCGCCCACACGTGGTCGCCGAGTTCTTCCACCTGGACTGGACCTCCCGGGCACGGCGCAAGATCGGCGTCCCCTGCCTCCACCTGCTGGAGCACGAGACGTTCGACGAACAGGCGGGCGGCGGCGAGGGCGTGACCGGCCTCTGAATCTTGTTACCCAGTTGTGTAACGGGCGTGGGTGCGGGCGAGCAGGGCGGCCTTTACGGTTTCTGGTGTCAGCTTCTCCGTCGCTGACACTGGGTTTCGAACCGGGGGGTACGAAACGCCAAGTAGGTGGTCTCAGATCCGGGGGGGTCCTGGACCACCGCAACTGAAGATCGGCACCTTGCACCGGGGGGGTTCAAGGAGCATTGTTCCGGCGCTCGCCGCTGCAGACGCCGGTTCAGAGGAGTTGGCCCACTTGGTTTCCGAGTGGGTCGCTTCTCATTTCACGGGACCTTCGTCACCGCGGTCCGGGGCGGATCGCCTCTGCTCGTGGCGAGTGATGCGGCGAAGAATCGTCACATGGACGGGAGCACCCGAACCGACGCCCCTGCGACGATCTCGACCCGCGGGCTGGTCAAGGACTTCGGGACGACGCGGGCGCTGGACCACCTGGACCTCACCGTTCCGGGCGGCGAGGTGCACGGCTTCCTCGGCCCGAACGGGGCCGGCAAGACCACCACGATCAGGATCCTGCTCGGGCTGCTGCGCAGGACGACCGGTGAGGTCACCCTGCTGGGCGCGGACCCGTGGACCGACACCGCCACCCTGCACCGGCGACTCGCCTACGTCCCGGGCGAGATGAACCTGTGGCCCAACCTCACCGGCGGCGAGGTCATCGACCTGCTCGCCGACCTGCGAGGGGGCCTGGTCCCGGCGCGGCGCGACCAGCTGCTGGAGCAGTTCGACCTCGATCCGACCAAGAAGTGTCGTACCTACTCCAAGGGCAACCGGCAGAAGGTGGCGCTGGTGGCCGCCTTCTCCTCCGAGGTGGAGCTCTACCTCCTCGACGAACCCACCTCGGGCCTCGACCCGTTGATGGAGACCGAGTTCCAGGCGGTGGTGCGCGGTCTGCGCGAGCGGGGCAGGACCGTGCTGCTCTCCAGCCACATCCTGTCCGAGGTCGAGGCGCTGTGCGACCGGGTCACGATCATCCGGGACGGGCGGGTCGCGGAGTCGGGGACCTTCGACCAGCTCCGCCACCTGACGCGGACCACGGTCACCGTGGAGACCGCCCGACCGCTGGCCGGGCTGGAGGGCCGGGTCGGGGTCCACGACGTCGCCGCCCTCGGCGTCAACCGGGCCCGGTTCAGCGTCGACGCGGGAGACCTCAACCGGGTGCTGCGCCACCTGGTCGACCTCGACGTACGGTCCCTGACCAGCTCTCCGCCCACGCTCGAGGAGCTCTTCCTGCGGCACTACGCCAGCCACGCCGACACCGACGCCGATCCCGGCCCAGCGATGGCCGAGGTGGAGCACGCCCGATGAACGCGCTGACCGGCACGCGCCGCCTGACCCGGCTGGCCGCCCGCCGGGACCTGACCACCCTGTCGGTGTGGATCCTCGGGCTGACCGGCTTCCTCGCCGCGACCACCGCGATGTTCGTGAACTCGCTCGTCACCGCCGAGGACCTGGCGCAGGAGGCGGCACTGCCGACCGACAACGCCGGGCTCCGGATGCTCGGGCTGACGTCCGGCCCGTCGGTCGGCGGCGCGGTGATGGTGCGCGACCTCGTGGTGCTGTCGGCGATGGCGGCGATGATGAGTGTGCTCACGGTGGTGCGCCACACCCGCCAGGCCGAGGAGCTGGGCCGGGCGGAGGTCGTCGGGTCCACGGTCGTGGGCAGGTACGCCGACCTCGCCGCCGCCCTCACGCTGAGCCTCGCCGCGAACGCCGTGCTCGCGGTGCTGCTCGGGCTGGCCATGGTCGGCAACGGCCTTCCGGGCGCGGGCGCGTTCACCGCCGGCGCCGCGGTCGCCGCGGTGGGCGCGGTCTTCAGCGGGGTGGCCGCGGTGACCGTGCAGCTCGCATCCACGACCCGCGGTGCCATCGGGATGTCCGGCGCGGTGCTCGGAGTCGCGTTCCTGCTCAGTGGCATCGGCAACATGCTGGGCACCCCGGACACCGAGGCGCTGCGGGTGACCAGCGCGTGGCCGGCGTGGCTGTCCCCCATCGGCTGGGCCCAGCAGATGCGGCCGTTCGGCGGGAACCACTGGTGGCCGCTGGTGTTGTCCCTCCTGCTCCTCGTCGTCCTCCTGGTGGTCGCGGTCGTCCTCGTCGGCCGACGCGACGTGGGCGCGGGGGTCTGGCCGCAACGCCGGGGCCACGCGCACGCATCGGCGTCGCTGCTCAGCCCGGCCGGCCTGGTGCTGCGGCTCCAGCGCGGCGCCCTGATCGGCTGGACGGTCGGCATGGTCGGCTTCGGACTGATCCTGGGCGCGATGACGGAGCAGATCCAGGACCTCGAGGGCCGGTCCCGGGAGTTCTACGAGAGCTTCGGTGGCGCCGATCGGATCGTCGAGGCGTACGAGGCCTCCCTGGCCTCGATGGCCGCCATGGTCGTGGCGATCTACCTGGTCCAGATCATCCTGCGGATGCGGGCCGAGGAGGCGGAGGGGACCCTGGAGCCCCTGCTGGCCTCCGGCGTGAGCCGGTCCCGCTGGGTCGCGGCGTACCTCCTGAACGCCGTGGGTGGTGCCACGGTGCTGATGGCCGCCTATTCGATCAGCACGGCTCTCGGCGCCGGTCTGGTCCTCGGCGACACCGGTGCGCAGCTCCGACAGATGGTCGCCGCCGGGCTGGTGCAGCTGCCGGCCGTCCTCCTCGTGGGCGCGTGCGCCCTGGCAGTGGTCGCGCTGGTACCCCGGTTCGCCGGGCCGCTCGCCTGGGCTGCGGTGATCACCGCGGCGATGCTCGGCCCGACGTTCGGTCCGCCGCTCGGCCTCCCCGCGCTGGTGCTGGACCTCTCGCCGTTCACGCACGTCCCGACGGTTCCGGCCACCGACCTCACCCTGCCCCCGCTCCTGGTCCTGGCCGGGACCTGCCTCACCCTCACCGCCATCGGCGTCATCGGCATCCGGCGCCGCAGCCTCGCGCTGCCCGCCTGACGAGGCCGTCACTCGCGGCGCGTGGTCCCGTCGTCCTCCCAGTTCGCAGCGTTCTTCCGGCTCGGCTGCACCCGCGGCGGCTCGCCCGGCATCTTCGGGTAGTCCGGCGGGTAGTTCAGCTCCACCTCGCCCTGCTCGCGCCACAGGTCCAGCAACGGCGTCAGGTCGTGGGCGACGTCGTCGATCGGGGCCCACGGGTCGCCGTCGGCGAGCCGCTCCGGGACGGAGAACAGGTGGAACTCCCCCGGGTCCTTCACCCCGGCCAGCTCGTCCCACGTCATCGGCGTGGAGACCGGCGCGCCGGGGAGGGGGCGCAGGGAGTACGCCGAGGCGATGGTGCGGTCCCGGCAGTTCTGGTTGTAGTCGACGAAGATCCGCTGCCCGCGCTCCTCCTTCCACCACGCGGTCGTGACCTGGTCGTCACGCTTCTCCAGCTCGCGGCCGAAGCCGATCGCGGCATGCCGGACGTCGACGAACTCCCACTCCGGTCGGATCCGCACGAACACGTGGACGCCCCGGTTGCCGCTGGTCTTCACGAAGCCGGTGATGCCGAGCTCCGCGAGCAGCTCGCGTGCCACGCCGGCCACCCGGACCGCGTCGGTGAACCCGGTCCCCGGCTGCGGGTCGAGGTCGATCCGGAGCTCGTCCGGTCGATCCACGTCGTCCCTGCGCACCGGCCACGGGTGGAAGGTCAGGTGCCCATGTGGGCGCACCAGACCGGCACCGCGATCTCGGTGGGGCAGATCTCGGCGGCCGTGCGGCCGGAGGGGAAGGTGATCTCGACCGACTCCAGGTAGTCGGGCGCGCCCTTCGGCACGCGCTTCTGGTAGAACGCGTCGGCGTCCCGGTCCTGGGGACCGGTCGCGAGCTTCATGCCGGGCCGTACGCCGGACGTCCACCGTTCCAGCGCGGTCGGCCGGTGGCGCAGCGCCCGCATCAGCCCGTCCTCGACGCAGGCGAAGTACTCCGCCACCATCAGCTTGGTGACCTCGGGCGTCCGGTCGGTCGCCTCGTAGATCACCCGGTCCGGCGACGAGACGCGCACCTCGCGCTCCCCTGCCTGGACCATCGCCGCCGGCGTCTTCGCCATGACCCGACCCTAGCGGCGCCCCAGCGGTGAGAGGCTCAGAGCAGCGAGTTGGGCTGGAACGTCGGTCGACGGTCGAGGTCCTCGCGGTTGGACCGCACGAACTCGAAGCCGGCGGTCGTGACCAGCTCCCAGTCACCGCGCTCGTCCAGCAGGTCGCGCGCGCACTCCACGTGCAACGGCGGTGCGTGGAACGCGTTGCGACCCACCTCGGTCGGCGTACCGACGAAGGCGACCGGCCGGCCGAGCGGGCGACCGCAGCCGCCGCAGATCCGGCTCAGCGCGCACTGGGTGACCCGCGCTCCGACCAGGTCGTCGAGCGAGTCACCCCACGCGAACAGCTGCGTCACCACGGTCATGCCCGCGCCTCCGCGGCTCCACGCGACCAGGCGCCGAGCTCGGACCGCCGGGTCTGCCGCTCGGCGTCGGTCTTGCGGCCGCGGTCGATCGACGGGGTCGGCGGCTCGGGCTGGTCGCTGCTGGTCCAGCTGTTGGGGACCGACAGCTTGATGATCGTGCGCAGCGCCTGGCCGTACTGCCGGTGCAGCGGTCCGGTCGTGTACGGGATGTCGTACTTGTCGCAGAGCGCGCGCACCTTGACCGCGATCTCGGCGTACCGGTTGCTGGGCAGGTCGGGGAACAGGTGGTGCTCGATCTGGAAGCCGAGGTTGCCCGAGGCGATGTGCAGCAGCGGGCCGCCCTCGAAGTTGGCCGCGCCCAGCACCTGCCGGAGGTACCACTCCGAGCGGGTCTCGTCCTCGAGCTCCTCCTCGGTGAAGTGGAGCGCACCGTCGGGGAAGTGGCCGCAGAAGATGATCATGTAGGACCAGATGTTGCGCGAGAAGTTCGCGGCCGCGTTGGCGGTCAGCGTGGTCTTCCACTGGCTGCCGCTGAGCGCCGGGTAGACGATGTAGTCCTTGAGCACCTGGTTGCGGCCCTTGCGCCAGATCTGCTTGAGCTGGCGCTTCATCTCCTTCGGGTCCTTCTTGCCCTTCCGGATCGCCTCGATGTCGAGGTCGTGGAGCGCGACGCCCCACTGGAACAGCCCGGCCAGCAGGGCGTTGTAGACCGGCTGGCCGAGGTTGGCGGGGTGCCACTTCTGCTCGCGGGCCATCCGCAGGATGCCGTAGCCGATGTCGTTGTCGTGGCCGAGCACGTTGGTGAACTGGTGGTGCACGTAGTTGTGGCTGTGCTTCCACTGCTCGGCCGGCTGGGCGGTGTCCCACTCCCAGTTGCGAGGAGTGGATCTCGGGGTCGTTCATCCAGTCCCACTGGCCGTGCATGACGTTGTGGCCGATCTCCATGTTCTCGAGGATCTTGGCCGCGCCGAGCAGGGCCGCGCCGGCGACCGCGCCCGGGATCCGGGTGCGCCTGCGAGTGGGGCGTGGTGGCCAGCACCACCCGGCCGGCGGTCGCCAGCCCGCGCTGGACCTTGATCATGCCGATTGATGTACGCCGCGTCCGCGGCGCCGCGCGACTCCTCGATCTCGGCGCGGATCGCGTCGAGCTCGCGGCCGAGCTGCTCCACCTCCTCCTCGGTGAGGTGGGCGTACTCCTTGACGTCCGCGATGGCCATGACGGCCTCCTTCGCTGGTCGGTCGATCGGGTCGGTCGGTCAGATGTCGAGCGTGCAGTCGCCGACGGCGGCGGTGATGCAGGTCTGCACCTGCTCGTTGGGCTGGGCGTACTCGTCGCCGCTGCGCAGGTCGCGCACGCGTCCGGAGACGAGGGTCAGCGTGCAGGTGTGGCAGATGCCCATCCGGCAGCCGTAGGGCATGCCGATGCCGGCCTCCTCGCCCGCCTCGAGCACGGTCGTGGCGCCGTCGACCTCGACGGTCCTGTTCGAGTTGCGGAAGGTGATGGTGCCGCCCTCGCCGCCGTCGCCGCCGAGCTCGAGGGAGAACCGCTCGAGGTGCAGCTGCTCCTCGAGCCCGGCCTCCTCGAAGTGCTCGGTGATCGCGTCGAGCATCGGGCCGGGGCCGCAGGCCCAGGTCTCCCGCTCGCGCCAGTCGGGGCAGATCTCGTCGAGGGCCGCGAGCTCGAGCATGCCGTCGGTGTCGGTGTGGAGCCGGTGGATCGTCCAGCCCCTCGTGGCGCTCCTCGAGGTCGGCCAGCTCGCCCGAGAAGATCATCCGGTCGGCGGTCGGCGAGGAGTAGTGCAGGACGACGTCGGGCATGGTGCGGCGCCGGTCGAGGGTGCGGAGCATCGCCATCACCGGGGTGATGCCGCTGCCGCCGACCAGGAACAGCATCTTCGCGGGCGGCGGGTCCGGCAGCACGAAGTCGCCCTCGGGCAGCGCCAGCCGCACCACGGTGCCGGGCGCCAGCCCCTTCACGAGGTGGGCCGACAGCAGCCCCTCCGGCATCGCCCGGACGGTGATCGAGATGGTGCGGCCCTTGCGCTTGGGGGGCGAGCTGACGGAGTAGGAGCGCCACTGGAACTTGCCGTCGACCTGGACGCCGATCCCGACGTACTGACCCGGGCGGTGGTCGTAGCGCCAGCCCCAGCCCGGCCGGATGACCAGCGTGGCGGCGTCCTCGGTCTCCGGGACGACCTCCTCGACGCGACCCCGCAGCTCGCGGGCGCTCCACAGCGGGTTGAGCAGCCGGAGGTAGTCGTCCGGGTGCAGCGGGGTGGTCAGCGTGGCGCCGGCCTTCCGCACGTCAGTCCACGAGGGCATGGCCTTCAGTGAACACATGTTGACTGAGTGGGTCAACCCTCCGTCCGGGTGACTTCGGGCATACGTGGGACAGGCGGCGGCCTTGCCCGCGGCACTACCGTTGGGACATGCCCTACAACGTGGAGAAGTCCGACGCCGAGTGGCAGGCGGAGCTCTCGGCCGAGGAGTACGCCGTGCTCCGCGACGCCGGCACCGAGCGAGCCTTCACCGGTGAGTACACCGACACCGAGACCACCGGCATCTACCGCTGCAAGGCATGCCAGGCGAAGCTGTTCGAGTCGGACACCAAGTTCCACTCCGGTTGCGGCTGGCCGAGCTTCTACCAGCCGGTCAGCGACACCGTCGAGTACATCGAGGACAACACCCACGGCATGAAGCGCACCGAGGTCCGCTGCGCCAACTGCGGCTCCCACTTCGGCCACGTCTTCCCCGACGGCTACGGCACCCCGACCGGTGACCGCTACTGCATCAACTCGATCAGCCTCACCCTCGAGCCGGTCGAGAACGCCTGAGGTGAGCTCGGGACCAAGGTCCCGTCGGATCGGGTCGGGCTGCCCCGTGCGGGCACGCCCGGGTCGGTGAGGATGGGCGCATGACGCTCGTCGCCCCCCTGTCCCCTGTCCTGCCCCTGCACGAGACCTGGTTCGAGGAGACCTCTGCCGCTCGCGACTGGGGCTTCCTGTTCGAACCGTTGACGCTCGGCCTCGTCCTCACCATGGTGGCCGTCACCGTGGTGTGGCGGCTCGTCGCCCGCAGGCTGCCCATGCCCGAGCTCGCCGTCCTCGCCCCGGTCGGGCGGCTGACCCCCTGGGTGCCGCGACTGCTCGGCATCCACCTGGGCGTCAGCCTGCTCGCGCTCGCCGCCACCGGGCACTTCATGACCCCGGGCATCGAGGGGCCGGGCGGCGTCACGGGTACGACGCTGCTGCTGCTCGAGGCCGCGCTCGGCGTCTGGCTGGTGAGCGGCTACCGGCTGCGCCCCGCGGCCGCCGTCGTGCTGGGCCTCGGTCCGCTGCTGGCGTTCGTGTCGTCCCCGGTCACGCTGCTGGAGTGCGCCAACCTCGCGGCCGTCGCCGCGTTCCTGGTCGTCGTACCGCCCGGGGCGGACGACCACGGCCGCGCGGCCCCCGGTGCGCGCGACCTGCGGATCGCGCTGCTCGCGATGCGGCTCGGCGTCGGTGTGGCGCTCATCGCGCTCGCCTTCACCGAGAAGCTCACCCACCCGGCGCTGGCCGAGCAGACGCTGGAGCACTACCCCGCACTGAACGTCTTCTCGCTCGTCGGCATCCCCGTCTCCGACCTCACCTTCGTGGCGGTCGCCGGCGCGGTGGAGCTGCTCTTCGGGCTGCTGGTGATCAGCGGGGCGCTGCCCCAGGTCACGGTCCTGGTCGCGGCGGTGCCGTTCAACGCGACGCTGCTGCTCTTCGGGCAGACCGAGCTGGTCGGGCACCTGCCCGTGTACGGCGTCTTCCTGGCCCTGCTGGCCTACGGCTCCGACCCACGCACCGCCCCGCTGGTCCCGTGGCTGCCCCGCCGCCACGACCTGCGGGCCACTCGCAGCGGGGCCGAGCCGTCACTTGTGCAGGATTGATCGCCGCCGAGCCGTCACTTGAGCAGGATCCAGCGCGCACGAGTGACGGCTCGGCCGCTTCTGACCCTGCAGAGATGACGGCTCGCGCTCGGCCCGGCCGGCCTCAGGGCAGCCGGGTGAGGAGGTCGGCGGGCTCGACCTTCGGGCCGGTGAAGAACGGGATCTCCTCCCGCACGTGGCGGCGCGCGGTCGAGGCGCGGAGGTGGCGCATCAGGTCGACGATCCGGTGCAGCTCGTCGGCCTCGAAGGCGAGGATCCACTCGTAGTCGCCGAGGGCGAACGACGAGACCGTGTTGGCGCGGACGTCGGCGTACTCGCGTCCCATCTGGCCGTGCTCGGCCAGCATCGCGCGGCGCTCCTCGTCGGGCAGGAGGTACCACTCGTAGGACCGCACGAACGGGTAGAGGCAGATGTAGCCGCGCGCCTCCTCGTCGGCCATGAACGCGGGGACGTGGCCCTTGTTGAACTCGGCCGGGCGGTGCATCGCGAACTGGCTCCACACCGGGTCGAGGCGACGACCGAAGGCGGTACGCCGGAACCGGTTGTAGGCGTCCTGCAGCTGCTCGGGCGTCGCGGCGTGCCACCAGACCAGCACGTCGGCGTCGGCGCGGAACGCCGACATGTCGTAGACGCCGCGGGTGACGACGTCGTCGGCCGCGAGCTTGGCCAGCAGGTCGGTGACCTCGGCCGCCTCGGCGCCGCGGTCACCGTCGCCGAGGACGTCGCGCAGCCGGAAGACCGACCACACCGTGTAGCGGATCGTCGAGTTGATGTCACGTGCCTTGACCATGAGGTCATTCTGCCTCGGTGAGCGCAGCCACGGCCCGGCGGGCCGAGCCGATCACGGCCGGGATGCCCACGCCGTCGTACGCCGCCCCGCAGACGGCCAGCCCCGGCACCCGCGCCACGTCGGCGCGGAGCCGCGCGACCCGGTCGAGGTGGCCGACGGCGTACTGCGGCAGCGCCCCGCCCCAGCGCTGGACGTGGCTGGCGACCGGGGCAGCGGTGACGCCGGCGGCGGCCGCCAGCTCGGCCAGGGACGTCGCGACCAGGGTCTCGTCGGAGTGCTGCAGGGCCGCCTCCTCGCGGTGGCGGCCGGTCGAGGTGCGCAGCAGGAGGAGGCCGTCGCCGCGCTCGCGGACCCAGTCCCACTTGGCGAAGGAGTAGGTCGCGGCCTTGATGCCGCGGCCCTCGACCGGCGGCACCAGGAACCCGGACGCGCCACCGGCGTCCGGCCCGGCCAGGTCGGCCGCCCGGAAGGCGTGCGTGACGACGGCGACCGACGCCGCCTCGATCGCGGCCAGCTCGGTGGCCGCGGCGGGCGCCAGGTCGCGGAGCAGCCGGGCAGCCGGTGCCGCCGGGCAGGCCAGCACGACCGCGTCCGCCACGATCCGCTGCGGGTCGCGGGTCGACCCGACGGTGAGCTCGAACCGTTCCCCGGACCGGGCCACGGCCCGGACCGGCGCGTCGGTCCTGGTCGCGAACCGCCCGCTCGTGGCCAGGGCCGCGGGCAGGCTGCCGAGGCCGCCCGGGATGCCGGCGAAGACCGGGACGTCGCTGGCCGGGAGCGCGGCCGCGGCCTCGAGCAGGGAGCCCTGCCGGGCCAGGGCGACCAGCTGGGGCGTGGTGGCCGCCGCCGAGAGCAGGCCGGCGTGTCCGGCGTACACCCCGCCCAGGAGCGGTTCGACCAGCCGGGCCACGACCTCCTCCCCCAGTCGCTCGCCGACCAGCGCCGCGACGCTGCGGTCGGCGCCCGGGTCCGACGGCGGGACGGCCGGTTCGCGGCGTACCCGCTCGAGGCCCGCCTCGCTCAGCACCCCGGACGACGCCAGGTCGTCGAGGTCGAGGGGGACCCCCATCAGCGAGCGCGGCAGCCGGCGGAGCTCGCCGCGGCTCCAGAGCCCGGACGCCGTGGCCCGGGGATGGACCACCGGCAGGCCGAGCTCGCGCACCAGCTCGACGCCCTCGGGACGCCGGTTGAGCATCGCCTCGGCGCCGACGTCGACGGCCACGCCCGCCACCTCACGGGTGCGCAGCTTGCCCCCCAGCTCCGGCGATCCCTCCAGCAGCAGGACGTCCCGCTCGGCGCCCAGGAGGTACGCCGCGGTCAACCCGGCGATGCCGCCGCCGACCACCACGACGCGACCCGTCTCGCTCGTCACGGGATCACCCTAGACGGGTGATTCCAAGGGGTGCCGGTCAAGCGAGCGTCGCCCCGCGCCCGGCTGGCAAGGCGGACGAGCGAAGGCGTGGCGGAGCCACGTCGAGTCGAGGACAACGCCGCCAGGCGGGATGCGGGGAGGCGCGAGTCAGGCACCTCCCTTGGAATCACCCGTCTAGGGAACCGGTCGGTACCGCCGTCCGTCCCAGCACCATGAACGCACTGCGCACCCGCCTCCCCGCCCTCCTGCTCGTGGCCGGGCTCGGCCTGGTCGGCTGCTCGTCCGGCGGCGGCGACGCCGAGTCGACCGCCGAGCCCGCCAGCGGCGCGGCGCCTGCCGCCGAGGGTGAGGCCGGGGGCGCCGACTCGGACCTCGCGCAGGACGAGTCGGCCTCGGCCCTGACCTACCGGGCCAACCAGGTCTCGAGCAACGCCCCCGATGCGCCTCCGCTGCGGGAACCCGCGGTGATCCAGGTCGGCACCATGACGGTCCAGAGCGAGGACGTCGCCCAGGCGCGGTTCGACCTCGACAAGGTCGTCGACTCCTACAACGGGACGATCGCCGACGAGAAGACCACCGCGACGTCCGAGGGCGAGGTGCGGCTCTCCCGGGTCGTGCTGCGGATCCCGAGCCAGGACTTCGACCGCGCGATGTTGGACCTGGCCGAGCTGGGGAAGGTGACCGCCTCGACCCGCAAGGCCCAGGACGTCACCGCCGAGGTGATCGACACCGAGGCCCGGATCCGGGCGCAGGAGCAGAGCCTGCAGCGGGTCGAGGTGCTCTTCGCCCGGGCGCAGAACATCCGCGACGTCGTCGCCATCGAGGCGCAGCTGAGCCGCCGCCAGGCCGAGCTCGACTCGCTCAAGGGCCAGCTCGCCTACCTCGAGGACCAGACCACGCTGTCGACCATCACCGTCTACCTCGAGCCGGCGCCCGACGAGCCGGAGCCGGTCGAGAAGAAGGAGAAGGAGGACGACAACGCGTTCGTCTCCGGCCTCAAGAGCGGCTGGGACGCCTTGTCCGAGGTCGCCGCCGGGTTGGCCACCGCCTCCGGCGCGCTGCTCCCGTTCGCGGTCGTCGCCCTCGTCCTCGGCGTACCGGCCTGGGTGTTCGGCCGTCGCCTCACCGCCCGTCACCCGCTCCGTCGCCCGACCGCGGAAGCGTGACGCGGACGCCCTTAGGGTGGGCGGGTGGAGACCGATTCCAGTGCCGTCCGGATCGCCGTCCTGATCGACGCCGACAACACCTCGCCCAAGTACGCGGAGGCGATCCTCGACGAGCTCGCCAAGTTCGGCACGCCGACGATCAAGCGGGCGTACGGCGACTTCAGCTCCAACCGGCTCAGCGGGTGGACCCGCGAGCTCAACACCCGCGCGATCCGCGCGATCCACCAGAACGCCTTCACCACCGGCAAGAACTCCACCGACTCGGCGCTGATCATCGACGCGATGGACCTCCTCTACGCCGGCAACGTGGAGGCCTTCGCGATCGTCAGCAGCGACAGCGACTTCACCAGCCTGGCGCTGCGGCTGCGTGAGTCCGGCAAGGTCGTCTACGGCCTCGGCCGGCAGCGCACCGCGGTCTCGCTGCAGAACGCGTGCGACCGCTTCATCATGCTCGAGGTCCTCGGCAGCCAGGAGGCCCGGGACGACGAGCCCGACGACGCTCCGGACGACGGTGGCGAGCCCGACGAGCCGGCCCAGCAGCTCAATCTCGAGAGCGTGCTGACCAAGGCGGTCAACGCGACCGCCGACGACGACGGCTGGACCACGCTGGGCGCGATCGGCAACCACCTCGCCCGCAGCCTGCCGTCGTGGGACACGCGCACCTTCGGCCACAGCAAGCTCAGCTCGCTGGTGGCGGACCAGCCCTACCTGGAGACCCGACCGTCCGGCAACCACCTGCAGGTCGCACTCAAGAAGCAGACCCGCAAGGCAGCCGCCAAGAAGACCTCGACCCGCCGGCCCGCGAAGAAGGCCGCCGCCAGGAAGTCCACCCCGAAGGAGTGATCACCGGCTCAGCGGGTCGAGTACTCGTGGACGAAGTCGGTGAGGCGGGCGAGCTGGTCGGGGTCGGTGGACGGGATGACGCCGTGACCGAGGTTGAAGACGTGGCCCTTCGCGGCGCGACCGGCATCGACCACCTCGGCGGCACGGGCCAGCATCACGTCGGTCGGCGCGAAGACCAGCGCCGGGTCGAGGTTGCCCTGGACGGCCCGGTCGCCGACCAGCCGGATCCCGTCGGCGAGCGGGGTGCGCCAGTCGATCCCGACGACGTCGGCACCCGCGTCGCCCATCAGCGGCAGCAGGTTGGTGGTGCCGACCCCGAAGTGGATGCGGGGTACGCCGAGGGCGCCGGCGCGGGCGAGCACCGCCGCCGAGTGCGGCATCACGTGCGTGGCGTAGTCGGCCGGTGTCAGCGCCCCGGCCCACGAGTCGAAGAGCTGGACGGCGGAGGCCCCCGCCGCGACCTGGACCTCGAGGTAGGCCGCGGAGATCTCGCCGATCTTGCGCATGAGCGCGTCCCACACGTCGGGGGCGCCGAACATCATCGCCTTGGTCCGCGCGTGGTCCTTGGACGGACCACCCTCGACGAGGTAGGACGCCACGGTGAACGGGGCGCCGGCGAAGCCGATCAGCGGCGTGGCGCCGAGCTCGGCCACCAGCGAGCGGACCGCCTCGGTGATGAACGGGACGTGGCCCGGCTCCAGGTCCGGGATGGCCGCGACGTCGGCCAGGGTCCGGACCGGTGAGGCCACGACCGGGCCGACACCGGGCTTGATGTCGAGGTCGACCCCGACGGCCTTCAGCGGCAGCACGATGTCGGAGAAGAAGATGGCGGCGTCCACGCCGTAGCGGCGCACCGGCTGCAGGGTGATCTCGGTGACCAGGGCGGGGTCCATGCACGACTCCAGCATCCCGACGCCCTCACGGATCGCGCGGTACTCCGGCAGCGACCGGCCGGCCTGTCGCATGAACCAGACCGGCGTGTGGGGGACGGACTCGCCGCGCGCGGCACGCAGCAGCGGGCTGTCGGACAGCCCCTCGACGGAACCACTCATGGACGGCGAGCCTCGCAGGTCCACCGGCGTGTTCCCACATCCGCGTTGCCGGGGCGGACCTACTGTGAGGACATGGTCGTCCGGCAGGAGACGCACCCCGGGACGGGTGCGGGCGCACCGCCGCCCGAGTTCCGGGCGGCGGTCGAGAGCATGCGGGGCGCTCGGCTGCGCCCCGAGGTGCTCTGCGAGGAGATGCCGGCGCCGCAGCGGATCGCCCCGCACGCCTTCGCCCTCAGCGGTGACGTGACCGTCGACGGCACCGACGTCGGGACCGGCCGGATCATCCTGCTCCACGACCCCGAAGGCAACGACGCCTGGGACGGCACCTTCCGGTGCGTCGCCTACGCCCGCGCCGAGATCGAGGTCGACATGATCACCGACCCGATGCTCGCCAGCGTCGGCTGGACCTGGCTGACCGAGGCGCTCGAGGCCCACGGCGCGTCGTACGCCGCCGCCTCGGGCACGGTCACCCGGGTGGCGACCGAGAGCTTCGGCGGCATGGCCGAGGACGAGGGCACCGCCCAGATCGAGATCCGGGCGTCCTGGACGCCCACCGACGACCCCGCCGACCTCGGCACGCACGTCGAGGCCTGGGGTGAGCTGATGTGCACGGCCGCCGGGCTCCCCCCCGTGCCCGACGGCGTCACCGCCATGCCGAGCCGGCGTGGCCAACGGGGCCAGGGACTCTGAGGGCGATGGCGGAGGACGACACCCCCACGGACGAGCCCTCGGTGGACGCTCCGGAAGCGCCGCTGCTCCGGCTGCGGGACCCCCTGCCGCCCGTGGTCGAGACCGACGAGGCCCTCGCGGCGACCTGCGCGGCCGTCGCCGCCGGCACCGGACCTGTCGCCATCGACGCCGAGCGGGCGTCGGGCTATCGCTACTCCTCCCGCGCCTACCTGATCCAGGTGCGCCGCGAGGGCGCCGGCATCCACCTGATCGACCCGATCGCGTTCGAGACGATGGCGCCGCTGCAGGAGGCGATCGGGGACACCGAGTGGATCCTGCACGCCGCCACCCAGGACCTCCCCTGCCTCGCCGAGGTCGGCCTGGAGCCGGCCGAGCTCTTCGACACCGAGCTGGCCGGACGCCTCCTGGGCTACCCGCGCGTGGGCCTGGCCGCCCTGGTCGAGTCACGCCTCGGGGCCCGGATGGCCAAGGAGCACTCCGCGGTCGACTGGTCGACCCGGCCGCTGCCGGAGCCGTGGCTGGTCTACGCCGCCCTCGACGTCGAGGTGCTCGTCGAGCTGCGCGAGCTGCTCGGCAAGGAGCTGGCCGAGTCCGGCAAGGACGGCTGGGCGGCCGAGGAGTTCGACGCGCTGCGCGGCTTCACCCCCACTCCCCGGGTCGATGCCTGGCGGCGTACGTCGGGACTGCACCGCGTCCGTGGTCGCCGCTCCCTCGGGGCGGTTCGTGCGCTGTGGGAGCTGCGCGACAGCATCGCCCGGGAGCGCGACGTGACGCCGGGCCGGATCCTGCCCGACTCCGCGATCGTGGCCGCCGCCACGGCGATGCCGGTCCAGCGCCGCGCGTTGCTGCAGACGCAGGGATTCCACGGCCGGGGCGCCGAGCGCTACGCCGGCACGGTGGACCGCCGCCCTCCAGGAGGTCGCCGAGCTGCCCGAGGAGGAGCTCCCCACCCGCGTCCCCCGCGGCGACGGCCCGCCGCTGCCCCGCACCTGGGCCGAGAAGGACCCGGTCGCCGCGCGCCGGCTGAGCGCCGCGCGCCCCGCCCTCGCCGCGCTCGCGGAGGAGCACAACCTGCCGGTCGAGAACCTGCTGACGCCCGACTACGTACGACGGATCCTGTGGACCCCACCGGCCACGCGCGACCCCGAGGCGCTGGCGGCGGCCGTCGACGAGCGGCTGACGGAGTACGGCGCCCGCCCGTGGCAGCGCGCCCTCACCACTCCCCTGCTGGTGGAGTCGATCCTCGCGGCCGAGGCCTGAGCCGACCCCGTCAGGGGCTCTCCGACTCCGCCTGTTCCTCGGCGAGGCCCTCCGGGTCCAGCACGGTCCGCGACTCCAGGTCGATCTGGGCCGTCAACGCCTCGAGGTCGGTGAGGATCGGCTCGGTCAGCAGGTCGTCCAGGCTCCCGGACACCACCAGCTCGAGCTCGGACTGGTCGTCGATCAGCGGCGGCAGCATGATGCTGCGGACCGCGTTGGTGAACACCTCGGCGTGGTCCGGGGACCGGCCCGGCTGCTGGAAGTCGGTCGAGAGGGCGACCTCGAGGTTGGCCGGCACCAGGTAGCCCTCGGAGGCCACCCGTCGCACGGAGACCGACGAGGCCATGTGGACGAGGAAGTCGGCGGCGGCGGTGGGGTTGGCGGTGTCGGCGGAGACGCACATGCCGGTCAGCTCACCCACCGTGGCCGAGCGCTCGATGCTGGGGGACGCGATGACGTCGAAGCGCAGCCCGGGGACCTGGCGCAGCGCCGGCACCTGGTCGCGGTAGCCCTGGATCATCGCCAGCTTCCCCCGCCGGAACCACTCCATCGCCGAGTGCTTCTGGAGCTGCTCGTCGCTCAGCGTGAGCCGCGGGTCGCGCAGCAACGGCAGCACCTCCTCGAGCGCGGCCAGGCTGTCCTCCTCGGAGAACGCGAGCGTCGTCGGCTCGGTCGCGTCGTCGTAGACCTCGCCGCCGCCCGCGTAGACGAACGGGGCCAGGTTCTCGACCGTCGGGGTGACGTGGAAGCCGCGGGTGTCGCGTCGCGGGCGGCTGGCGAACTCCACCGCCGCCGTGAAGGCCTCGAAGCCCCAGGTCACGCGTTCCTCGTCGGGCACCGGCAGCCCGCGCGCCTCCATCGCGTCGAAGTCGACCAGCTCGGTGTTGTAGAAGATCACCATCGGCGAGATGCCGACCGGCATGCACTGCAGCCGGCTCTCGGCGCTGAAGGCGAGCACCGCGTCGCGGGAGTAGAGGTCGCCGAAGTCGACGCCCCGCTCGAGCAGCAGCGAGTCGACCGGCTGGAGCACCTCCTGGTCCTCCAGCCACGCGAGGTCCCGGCCGGATGCGAGGAAGACGTCGGGCACCTCGCCCGACTCGCGGAGCGTGCCCATGAACGCCTGGCGGGAGGGGTAGGACTCGACCGACATCTCGGCCCCGTCGTAGAGCGAGTTGTAGACCGCGACCAGGGACTCGTAGGCAGCCACCTCGTCCTCGGGGCCGAACACACCGAAGGTCAGCGACCGGTCGACGGCGGTGGACGCGGACTCGTCGGGCGGCGGGATCGCTCCCGGGGTGGACTCACAGGCGGCCACCAGGCTCGCAGCGAGCAGCAGGCTCATGACCCACGCGGCCCTCGACCGACCTGACCGCACCCGCTCCCCCTCCACCCTCGACTGACTGTGCACGCCGGGACAGCCTACCGATGCGTAGTCACGGTCCGGTCGCGCGTCTTCCCGCGTTCACGGGCCGCACGTCCCTACGATTTGCCCATGACCCGGACCCCCCGCACGGGCGCGCTCGCGCCCGCACTCCTGCTCACCCTGGTGCTGGCCGCCGGCTGCGGCGGCGACCCGTCGGCGCGGGAGGGCTCCGAGCGGCAGCAGCGGCCGCGGGCCGGAGCCGGGGCCGACCCCGCCCCCTCGGCGGCGCCCTCGTCGACGCCTCGTCAGCAGCCCGGCCGCGACCGCCCGGCGCACGAGCGCCGCAGCGTGGCGCCGCGGTCCGCCCCGCCGGAGCCGACGGGCAACGCCCTCACCATCCAGCAGACCCCGGACGCCCACCTGGTCGGCGCCGGGGCACTCGGCGCGGGCTGGTCGGTCGAGTCGACCGGCGGCGAGGCGGGCCGGATGACCAGCGACTGCCAGCGCGCCACGCTGTACGACATCGGCGCGACGGAGACCCGGGTCAGGGACTTCGCCGCCGACGGATCGTCGGCCGCACAGGCGGTCTCCCGCTTCGGCGACGCCAAGTCGGCGTGGCGCGCGGAGCAGGTCATGATCGCCTGGCGGGAGGACTGCGCCGAGCAGCTGCGCCGGCGCGACGCCGCGCTGGGCACGGTGCGACACGGTTCGTGGCTGTCGGTGTTCGAGGTCGCCGGCCTGGCCGAGCCGAGGAAGCGGCTGCGGACCGCTCTCGCCGCGGTCGAGGCGACCTTCTGAGGTTGTCGTGTGCCGGACCGGGAGCGCCTCACGGCGCGTGGCCGCTCGAAGCGGCTTATGTTGGGACCCGGGGCTGCCGCGGTCCGGCACACCCCAGCATTGTAACGAGAGAGCCTGACGGTTTCAGGCCAAACCGTGGCTCAGCTCGGCGTGGCCGGCGGCCTCGAGCTGCTCGGACAGGGCCAGCATCCGGGTGACCTCCTGGTGACCCACCGAGGCGAGACCGGCGCGGCCGGTGGCCACCACGCGCGCGAACGCCGCGGCGCGGAACAACACGTCGGCGAACTCACCCTCGGCGATGCCGCGCAGCACCTGGTCGATCATCGCCTTGAGCTCCTCCGGCCCGGGCGGGTCGGCGACGCCGGCGACGACCCGCGCCACCGGGGCCCGGGTGCGTCCGGCCTCGTACTCGCGGGCGACCCCGTCCGGGTCGGCGTAGACCCACGAGCGGAGCAGGTAGAGCCGCCACAGGCAGCCGGCCAGGGAGTCGCCCGGCGAGCTCGCCCACACCTCGGCGATGGTCTCGATGCCCTCGGAGTCGGCGAGGTGCAGCAGCCGGTCGGCGACCCCGTCGTCGGTGCTGTCGCGGACTCCGCGCACGAGCAGGGTGGCGGCGCGGTCGGCTGCCTCCTGCAGCTGGGCCGGGTCCACACTCGCGGCCGCGGCCTCGATCTGCCGGCCGCCCGGCAGCATCGGCCGGTGGTGCGGGCGATCGCTCACCCGGCCAATCTAGACGACCGATTCCAGTGCCTTGCGGATGCGCTGGTCGCTGACGGGACGCGGCGTGCCGAGCTGCTGGGCCCACAGCGAGACCCGGTACTCCTCGAGCAGCCAGCGGACCTCGCGCAGCGCCGCCGACGGGGGTCGGCCCTCGGGCAGGGCGGCGACCTGGTGGAGGTAGGCCTCCTGCAGGTCGGCGATCCGGTCGAGCTGCTGCCGGTCCCGGCCGGCCTGCTCGTCGAGCCGTTGGCGTCGCTGCTCCAGCGCGGTCAGGTAGGTCGGGTAGCGGCGCAGCTGGACGGGTCCGGCCTCGGCGACGAAGCCGCGGTGGACGAGCCGGGCGAGCTGGTCGCGCATGTCGGTCATCGAAGGCAGCGTCGCGAGCTCGGCGCGACCGGACAGGGTCCGGTCGGCACGCCGCCAGCGGCCCAGCACGTCGGTCACCGTGGCGAGGACCTCGTGCATCCGCGGCTCGAGCGTGGCCCGCGTGTCGGCCAGCAACGCGTCGTACGCCGCGCGGTCGCGGACCGGTGGGCGGGCGTCGACCCCGGCGAGCACGACGGCGAGCCGGCAGTCCTCGACCAGCTCGGCGACCGTCGGGTAGGGCGACCCGGCCAGCGCCAGCTTGCCGGCGTTGTCGAGGCCTGCGAGCAGGTCGGGCTGCGGGAGAGCGAGCAGCAGCAGCCGGGCGACCCCGAGCCGGTGCCGGGCGTCGGCCTCCGACGGGCGAGCCGCAGACCTGGAGCCCCACGGTCGCGCCCTCGTCGACCAGCGCCGGGAAGCCGCGCACCTCGTGGCCGGCCCGCTTCCAGGTCTGCTCGGGCGCCAGCTCGCCGAACGTCCAGGTCGTCTGACCGGTGGCCGTGGTGTCGGCGGTGACCTCGGCGACGGCGGCGGCGAACTGCGGCCGCAGCGGCTCCTTGAGCGCCTCGAGGTCCTTGCCGCGACCCTGCTCGTCCCCGCCCTCGCCGACCACGCGGAAGGTCGGGCGCAGGTGCTCGGCGACCTTCGACCAGTCCCACGCCTCACGGGGCACGACGACCCCGGTGGTGGAGCGGAGGTACCGCTCCAGCGCGTCGAGCAGCGGCTCCTCGCCCGGCGGTACGGCGGCCAGGAACGCCGCAGCCGTGTTGGGCGCCGGCACGAAGCTGACGCGCAGCTGCTTGGGCAGGCTGCGGATCAGGCTCGCGACCAGCTCCTCCCGCAGCCCGGGGACGTTCCAGGAGAAGTCCTCGGCGGAGACCTGGTTCAGGGTCGCGACGGGGACGTCGATGGTGAGGCCGTCGTCGGCCGCGCCCGGCTCGAAGTGGTAGCTGATCGGGAAGGTGAGTCCCTCCCCACCGGATCCGGCAGAGTGCCACTGCTGCGGGTAGTCGGCCTCGTTGACCTGCTCGACCGTGTCGTGGGTGAGCATCGCGGGGTCGAACGTCAGCAGGTCCGGCTGCTGGCGCCGGGCGGTCTTCCACCACTGGTCGAAGTGGGCACCGCTGACGACGTCCGGGGGGATCCGGGCGTCGTAGAAGTCGAACAGGGTGTGCTCGTCGACGACCAGGTCGCGGCGGCGGGTCCGGTGCTCGAGCTCCTCGGCCTCCTCGAGCAGCCGCCGGTTCTCGGTGAGGAACCTCTGTCGGGTCTGCCACTCGCCGTACACCAGGGCGTGCCGGATGAAGAGCTCGCGCGAGAGCGCCGGGTCGACCTTGCCGAAGCTGACCCTCCGGTCAGCGACCAGAGGTACGCCGTAGAGGGTGACCCGCTCCTGGGCCACGACCGAGGCACGCTTCTTCGACCAGTGCGGCTCGGAGTAGGTCCGCTTCACCAGGTGGGCGCCGATCGTCTCGGCCCACTCCGGCTTGATGGCGGCGTTCTGACGCGCCCACAACCGGCCGGTCTCGACGAGCTCGCCGGCCATGAGGAACTGCGGGTTCTTCCCCTTCAGGCCGCTGCCGGGGAAGATCGCGAACCGCGCGCCGCGGGCACCGAGGTACTCCCGCATCGCCTTCCGCCCGTTCGCGTCCTTGCGGTCGCGCTCCTCCAGCAGGCCGATCTGGGAGAGCAGGCCGGACAGCAGCGCCTGGTGGATTCCGTCGGCGTCGGGGGTGTCTGCGGGTTGTCCGAGCTCGATCCTCATCTCGCGGCAGACCTGCCGCAGCTGGGACTCGAAGTCCTGCCACTCGCGCACCCGCAGGTAGTTGAGGAACTCCCGCTTGCACATCCGCCGGAACGCGGACGAGGACAGCTCCCGCTGCTGCTGGCGGAGGTGGCGCCAGAGGTTGAGCCAGGTGAGGAAGTCGCTGGACTCGTCCTTGAACCGCGCGTGCAGCTGGTCGGCCTGCGGTCGCATCTCGACCGGTCGCTCGCGCGGGTCCTGCAGCGACAGCGCGGCCGCGATGACCAGCACCTCGCGCAGGCAGCCGATCCGCTCCGCCTCGAGGATCATCCGGCCGAGCCGCGGGTCGATCGGCAGCCGGGCCAGCCGCTTGCCGATCCGGGTCAGCCGCTCGTCCCGCAGTGCACCGAGCTCGTCGAGCAGCTGTACGCCGGCGCTGACGTTGCGGCGGTCGGGCGGCTCGACGAACGGGAACCGGGCGATGTCACCGAGGCCGAGCGAGGTCATCTGCAGGATGACGCTGGCCAGGTTGGTGCGCAGGATCTCGGGGTCGGTGAACTCGGGGCGCCCCTCGAAGTCCTCCTCGGAGTAGAGCCGGATCGCGATGCCGGCCTCGACCCGGCCGCAGCGCCCCGAGCGCTGGTTGGCCGAGGCCTGGCTGATCGGCTCGACCGGCAGCCGCTGCACCTTGGTGCGCGCCGAGTAGCGGCTGATGCGGGCGACGCCGGTGTCGACGACGTAGCGGATGCCGGGCACGGTCAGCGAGGTCTCGGCGACGTTGGTGGCGAGCACGACGCGTCGTACGGACATCGGGTGGGAGGAGAAGACCCGGTGCTGCTCGGCGGCGGAGAGCCGGGAGTAGAGCGGGACGATCTCGGTGCGGGGCAGGTCGGCCAGCTCGTCGGCGGTGTCGCGGATCTCGCGCTCGCCCGGCAGGAACACGAGGACGTCGCCGGGACCCTCGGCGGCCAGCTCCTTGACCGCGTCGCGGATCGCCTCGGTCTGGTCGCGCTGGATCGGCTCGCCCTCGTCGTCGTCCTCCGGGAGCTCGAGGAGCGGGCGGTAGCGGACCTCGACGGGGTAGGTGCGACCGGAGACCTCCACGACGGGGGCGTCGAAGTGGGCCGCGAACCGGTCGACGTCGATGGTGGCCGAGGTGATGATCAGCTTGAGGTCGGGCCGGCGCGGCAGCAGCCGCCGGAGGTAGCCGAGCAGGAAGTCGATGTTGAGGCTCCGCTCGTGGGCCTCGTCGATGATGATCGTGTCGTACTTCCGCAGCTGCCGGTCGCGCTGCAGCTCGGCGAGCAGGATGCCGTCGGTCATCACCTTGACCCGGCCGGCCTTCGACGTCCGGTCGGTGAAGCGGACCTGGTAGCCGACCAGGTCGCCCAGCTCGGTCTTCAGCTCCGAGGCGATCCGTTCGGCGACCGAGCGGGCCGCGATCCGCCGCGGCTGGGTGTGACCGATCAGCGTGCCGCCAGCACCCCGGCCCAGCTCGAGGCAGATCTTGGGGAGCTGGGTCGTCTTCCCCGATCCGGTCTCGCCGGCGATGATCACGACCTGGTGGTCACGGATGGCGGCAGCGATGTCGTCGCGCCGCTGGGTGACCGGCAGCTCCGGCGGGTAGGTGATGTCCACAACGCGACGATTCTCCCCCACCCGTCAGCGGACCAGGTCGACCAGCCCCGGCAACGACCCGGCGACGGCGCCGAGCAGCTCGTCGCGGGTCACGCCGGCGGGATCGGCCGCCCAGGCCAGGACCAGCTCCTCGGCCAGGGCCGCCCAGCCCCGCACCATCAGCCGCGCCCCGGGGGTGTCCGCGATGATCTCGCCCTGAGCGTCCTCGGTGAAGATCCGGTCGGTGAGCGCGGTCCGCGCCTCGTCGTACAGCTCTCGCAGCGCCTCGTTGCCGCCCTGCGCCGCCTTCACGATCGACGCGTAGCCCTCGTAGTTGTCCACGACGTAGTCGACGTACGCCGTCACCGAGGCGAGCAGCCGGTCGAGCGGCTCGCCGCCCGGTGGCGGTGCGGTCTGGGCGACCAGGTCGTCGACGGCCCGCCGCACGACGGCCTCGCGGAACGCGTGCTTGTTGCCGAAGTAGTGGTAGAGCAGCCCGCGCGAGATGCCGGCCTCCTCGGCCAGCAGGTCGATGGTGAGCTCGTCGAGCGAGCAGGTCGCGAGCAGGCTCACGCCGAGGTCGAGCAGCTGCGTACGGCGCTGGTCGGGGCTCAGTCGGGTGCGGGTCCCCGAGGACGTGGATGTGGGCCGGCTCACGGGCGCCATCTTATTGACGCTCGTTCAATAACGCCAGTACGGTCGCACCATGAACACGACGCTGCAGGGCACGCGCTCGGTCGATCACCTCGTCATCGGCGCCGGCTTCGCCGGCCTCGGCATGGCGATCAAGCTGCAGGAGGACGGCGAGACCGACTTCCTCGTCATCGAGCGCGGCGCCGACGTCGGCGGCACCTGGCGCGACAACACCTACCCGGGCGCGGCCTGCGACGTCCCGAGCCAGCTCTACTCGTTCTCCTTCGCCCCGAACCCCGACTGGACGAGGTCGTTCTCCCCGCAGCCGGAGATCTGGGCCTACCTCCGGCGCGTGGCCCGGGAGGCCGGCGTGCTCGACCGGTTCGTCTTCGACACCGCGCTCGAGGACGCCCGCTGGGACGAGCACACCCAGCGCTGGGTCGTCACCACCGCCGACGCGGAGATCACCGCCCGCCACCTGATCAGCGCCGCCGGCGGGCTGGTCGAGCCGAAGCTGCCCGACATCGCCGGCATCGACGGCTTCCGGGGCGAGATCTTCCACTCGGCCCGCTGGAACCACGACGTCGACCTGACCGGCAAGCGAGTCGCCGTCATCGGCACCGGCGCCTCGGCGATCCAGATCGTCCCCGAGATCGCGAAGGTCGTCGACCACCTCGACGTCTACCAGCGCACCGCGCCCTACGTGCTCCCCCGCAACGACCGGGCCTACACCGGCGTCGAGAGGTTCCTGTTCAAGCGGGTCCCGCTCGTGCAGAAGCTCTATCGCGAGGCGATCTACTGGGCCCGCGAGGCCTACGTCCCCGGGTTCACGCTCGAGCCCCGGTTGGCCGCCCCCGCCCGGAAGCTGGCGCTCGCCAACCTGGCCCGCGGCATCGAGGACCCGGAGCTGCGCGCGCGGCTGACGCCCGACTTCCAGATCGGCTGCAAGCGGATCCTGATCTCCAACACCTACTACCCCGCGATCGCCTCGGACCACGTCGAGCTCGTGACGGACGGGATCAGCCGGGTCACCGACCACTCGGTCGTCACCGCCGACGGCACCGAGCGCCCGATCGACGTGCTCATCGTCGCCACCGGCTTCGAGACCACCGACCAGCCGATCTCCCACCTCATCCACGGTCGTGGCGGCCTCTCGATGGCCGACACCTGGGCCGACGGCGGCATGGCCGCCTACAAGGGCACCACGGTCCACGGGTTCCCCAACTACTTCCAGATCGTCGGGCCGAACACGGCGCTCGGTCACACCAGCATGGTGCTGATGATCGAGTCGCAGATCGAGTACGTGCGCGACGCGCTGCGCACCAAGGAGCTCAACAGCTACGCCACCGTCGAGCCGCGGCTCGACGCGCAGGAGCGCTGGAACGCCGACCTGCAGAAGCGGCTCGGCCGCACCGTGTGGAACAGCGGCGGTTGCTCGAGCTGGTACCTCGACGAGCAGGGCCGCAACACGATCGTGTGGCCACGGACGACGTTCACCTTCCGCAACCTGCTCTCCCAGTTCGACCCGGCGGCGTACGACGTGACCGCGGTCCCGACCCGCGAAGAGGTGAACGCATGAAGACCCTGGACGACAAGGTCGTCGTGATCACCGGCGCCGGATCCGGCATCGGCCGCGCGCTGGCCCTCGACTGCGCCGCCCGCGGCTCGCTGCTCGCACTCTCCGACGTCGACGAGACCGGCCTGGCCGAGACCGTCGACCTGGTGAAGAACGTCGGCGCGCGCGCGGTCCACTCGACCCGCCTCGACGTCGCCGACCGCGACGCCTTCGCGGCGTACGCGACCGAGGTCGCTGAGCACTTCGGCCGGGTCAACGTGGTCGTCAACAACGCCGGCGTCTCCCTGACCGGTGACGTGGCCGAGCTCGACTACGACGTCCATGGAGTGGATCGTCGGCATCAACTTCTGGGGCGTCGTGCACGGCACCAAGGAGTTCCTGCCGCACCTCATCGCGTCGGGCGACGGACACGTCGTGAACCTGTCGTCGCTCTTCGGCCTGATCTCGATCCCCGGCCAGAGCCTCTACAACGCGACGAAGTACGCCGTGCGCGGCTACTCGGAGTCGTTGCGCGAGGAGATGTTGATGCACGGCCACCCCGTCGGCGTGACCGTGGTCCACCCCGGCGGCATCAAGACGGCCATCGCGCGCAACTCGCGCGTCGTCGGCGAGGCCGACAAGCGCGCCACCGTCGAGCTGTTCGACAAGAAGCTGGCCCGGATGACGCCGGAGCGCGCGGCCGAGATCATCGTCCGCGCGGTCCTCAAGAACCAGGCCCGCTGCCTGGTCGGGCTCGACGCCCACGCACTCCACCACTTCGCCAAGCTCACCGGCTCGCGCTACCAGGACGTCGTGGCCGCGGCGACCAGGAAGATGCTGCCGGCCCGACCCGCCTGACGAGCGCTCAGCTCCGGACGGCGGCGGCAGCGAGTCGCTCGCCTCGAGGCTGTCCATCCCGGTGAGCAGCAGCAGGTCGGCGATGACGCCGCGCAGCTGCGCCAGCACGACCTCGGCGGACAGGACCGCCGAGCGCTCGACCTGACCCGTGGCATGCCCGACCGCGAGCAGGGCAGGCTGCGCCGCCACCGCCATCCGGTTCTCCCGCAGCTCGGCTGCCACCGCGTCCGTGGCGTCGGCGAGCTCGTCGGCGAGCCGGGCGTAGGCCGAGGGGATCGGTCGTCGGTGGTAGGCCGCCACGGCGGTGTGCCGCACCAGCACCCGCGTCGAGCGCAGGGCACGGTCGAGCGGGTCGACCAGCTCGGCCATCCGGCGTACGCCGGGCCGGTGCCGGACCCGGAACGGGGAGCTGGCGACCACGGCGAGCCCCTCGTCGGCGGCGAGCTGGAGCTCACGGATCAGGTAGTCGGTCGAGCGGGCGTCGGCCAGCAGGTCGAGCGCCGGCTCCACCTCACCGTCGACCATGACCTCGCCCGCGGCCCGCAGCAGGGCCGAGACCTTGTCGAGCACCAGGGCGGCCTGCTCACGGGGTCGCCGCAGCGGTGCCGCCGGGACGACGGTGGCGGCGACCAGTGCCACCGCTCCGCCGATGAGCGCGTCGCTCCACCGGCCGATTCCCTGCCCCGGGTCCGGCAGCAGCGTCGCCACCACGATCGACTGCACCGCTGCCTGGGTGACGAAGAGCTGGCCGCCGTCCAGCAGGAACGCGGCGGTCATGGCCAGCGCGACGATCAGGGTCAGCTGCCACCAGCCACTGCCGGTCGCCGCCACGATGAGGTCGGCGACGAGGACCCCGATCGCGACGCCGAGGGTCACCTCGGCCACCCGCCGCAGCCGTTGCCCGTACGACGTGCCGAGGCTCACCACCGCCGCGATCGGCGCGAAGAAGGGGGTCGGGTGGCCGAGCACGTCGGCGGCGATGAACCACGCGACGCCGGCGGCGAGCGCGCACTGGCCGATCTGCCAGAGCTTCGAGCGGGTCCGGTTGACGCGCGCCGCCATCGACGTCCGACCGCGGGACCAGAGGCGATCGAGGGGCGAAGCCGCGGCCATGGTGTGATCCTGTCATGAGGTTCGCACCCGGGACTCCGGTCCGCTGCGAGATGACGAAGTGGCCGGACCGCCCCCATTGGGAGTTCGCCGGGTTCTACCTCGGCAGCGATGACCACGGCGACTGGATCGGCTTCCCCGCCGGCACCCGCTTCACCCGACCCGGGGTCGACGTGACCATGCCGAACCACCAGGTCGGGCTGGTGCCGGCCGACCACCTCGCCGAGCGCGGCTGGATCGCCGCCTTCCACGGCCCGGGCACCGACTTCCGGCTCTACGTCGACATGGCCACCGCGCCGGTCTGGGACGGGGTGGTGATCCGCTCGGTCGACCTCGACCTCGACGTGGTCCAGGGCGTGAGCGGGCGGGTCTGGATCGACGACGAGGACGAGTTCGCCGACCACCGGGTCCGCTTCGGCTACCCGGCCGAGATCATCGAGGGCGCTCTGGCTTCGTGCGCGTGGGTGGAGACCTCAGTACAGCGCGGCGACGCCCCGTTCGACGCCGCGACCGCCGAGCCGTGGCTCGCCGCCGTGGCCGACCTGCGTCAGTAGCCGCCCTCCGGCGGCACCATCTCCAGCCGGACCCCCAGCAGGCGCACCGGCTTGTCCTGCTCGACCCGGTCGAGCAGCGCCACCGCCGCGTCGCCGACCACCTGCGGGTCGCGGGACGGCTCGGGCAGCTTGCGGGACCGGGTGAGGGTGAAGAAGTTGCGGTAGCGCACCTTGAGGTGCACCCGCATCGCCGGCCGGCCCTCCGCGTCGATGCTGGCCAGGGCCCGGGCCGCCAGCGCCCGGACGGCGTCGGGCACCTCGGGCCACTCGAGGTCGCGCTGGAAGGTCTCCTCGTGACCGTGGGCCCGCGGCACCCACGGCGTCGCGTCGACCGGGCTGGTGTCGACACCGCGTCCGAGCCGGTGGAACCACGGCCCCATCGTCGGGCCGAACTCGCCGACCAGCAGGTGGGTGTCGGACGCTGCGAGCTCGCGCACCGTCGTGATCCCGAGCCCGTCCAGCCGGCCCGCGATCTTGGCGCCGATGCCCCACAGGGCGCGCACCGGCCGGTCCCCCATCTCGTCGAACCAGGTCTCGTCGGTGATCGTGTAGACCCCGCGCGGCTTGCCGAAGTCGGTCGCGATCTTGGCCTGCAGCTTGTTGTTGCCGACGCCCACCGACAGGTGCAGCCGGGTGGCCGCGAGCACGGCCTCCCGCACCTCGTCGGCGAAGGCGCGCGGATCTCCCAGCTCGCCGTGCCCGGGGCCGGCGCCGAGGAACGCCTCGTCCCAGCCGAGCACCTCGAGCACCACCGGGACCCCGCCCCACTCCAGGGAGCGCAGCGCCGCCATCACCTCGGCCGAGGCCGCCTCGTAGACCGGGAAGTCGACGGGCAGGAACACCGCGTCCGGGCACTTCTTGTGGGCCGTCCGCAGCGGCATCCCGGACCGGATCCCGAACTCCCGCGCCTCGTACGACGCGGTCGAGACCACCGCGCGCTCGGTGACCACGCCGCGGCCACCCACGACCACCGGCTTGCCGGCGAGCTCGGGCCGACGCAGCACCTCGACCGCCGCCAGGAACATGTCCAGGTCGACGTGGAGCACCCAGCGGTCGCCACGGGTGGGACGGGTCACAGGGTCATGCTGGCACGGGAGCTACTGCGTCCCGGCCCACTCCAGCGACCGTTGCAGCTCGGCCAGGTCGCGGTACCAGGTCCGGACCTCGGTGCGGCACCTCACCCGGGCCCGGAGCGTGTCGTACTCACCGCACTCCGCCTTCGCCTCGGAGTCGGTCGGCGGATAGATCGCGCTGCCGTCGTAGTAGTGGATGCCGAACCCGTTGGCGGCGTCGCCCTCCACCTCCACGATCGTCGTCGGGTCGGTGCCGACGGTCGCGACCGCCACGCCCATCCCGCCGATCAGCGCCACCGTTGCCACCACCGCGGTCATCAAGCCCCTCATGGATGTCCCCCTCGTCCTGACGCCGGTCGATCCGGCGCGACGCCGACGCTAGGGAGAGCGGGAGACGATCCCGGCCGAGGCCGGGACCGCTGTGGAGAACCGCGGACCGTTCTCGGCTGTGGACGGTGACCGGTCCGTCAGCGGGCGATCCGGACCCGGATCGGGTCGTTGTCGCACGACTCGGCGAGGTCGCGCACCACGCGCTTCTCGGCCCGGTTCACGCGCAACCGCCACCGGTGCTTGACGACGACCCACTCGCGCACGTAGCGGCAACGCCCGTGGTCGGGCACCCAGCCCGACGGGTCGCGGTCACCCTTGGACTGGTTGACACTGTCGGTCACCGCGACCAGCGAGCGACGGTCGCGCAGGTCGTTGGCGAACCGGGTGCGCACCCGCGGCTTCCAGCGCCGAGCCCCGCTGTCCCACGCCTCGGCCAGCGGCACCAGGTGGTCGATGTCGACGTCGGAGGGGTCCGTCCACGTCTCGCGGTCGTAGTAGGAGAACCAGCTCCCCTCCTCGACGGTGCACGAGTCCGAGACCGTCACCGAGCTGGTCGACTCGGCCAGCAGCACCTCGTCGCGGGTGGAGCAGCCGTCGGCGTCGGCGTCGATCCAGTGCGTGAACTTCTCGCGCGCGTAGCCCTTGCGGACCTCGGTGCCACCGGCAGCTCGGCGATCGCACGCCGGAGCTTCGCGGAGTACTCCTCCGCGGACGCGGCGACGGGTGCCGCCACGAGCCCCGAGCCCGAGGACGAGGGCGAGCAGACGGACGAGTGAGCGACGCACGGTGATCACGCGCCCGACAGTGACACACGCCCTTGTGGCGGTGGTCGCGAGGGGCAAGGATCTGCGGCAACCCGAAGGAGCCAGTGTGGTCTCACCGATCGACCCGTCGTCGGCAGCGTTCCTGCTCGCCGAGAACCGCAACATGCCGATGCACGTCGGCGGTCTGCAGCTGTTCAAGAAGCCGGAGGGAGCCGGCCGCAACTACGTGCGCGAGATGTTCGAGCAGATGCGTGACGTCGACGAGATCGCGCCGCTCTTCCTCAAGCACCCCCACCGCTCCGCCCGTACGGCGGGACAGCTGGTGTGGCGGCCCGACGAGCAGTTCGACATCGAGCACCACGTCCGCCACAGCGCGCTCCCCAGGCCGGGCCGGGTCCGCGAGCTGCTCGAGCTCTGCTCGCGGCTCCACTCGACGCGGCTGGCCTGGGAACGGCCGCTCTGGGAGGCCCACGTCATCGAGGGGCTGCGCGACGGTCGGGTCGCGATGTACACCAAGACCCACCACGCGCTGGTCGACGGCGTGAGCGCGATGCGGCTGCTGGCGAGCGTGCTGTCCACCGACCCGGAGAAGCGCGGGATGCCGGCGCCGTGGGGCCTCAGCCCCGAGCGGTCGAAGGTGTCGAAGGAGCAGGCGAAGGCGGAGACCCCGATGGCCGAGGTGCCGGTCCAGGCCATGCGCACCGCCCTGGGCATCACCGCCGAGGCCGCCGGCCTGCCCGCCGCGCTGATCCGGACCCTCAACAAGTCCATCCGCAACGAGACCTCCGCCCTGTCCCTGCACGCTCCGCGCACGATGTTCAACCAGAGCATCACCGGCTCCCGCCGGTTCGCGGCCCAGGACTGGCCGGTCGAGCGGCTCCGCGCCGTCGGCAAGGCCACCGGCACGACCATCAACGACGTCGTGATCGCGATGTGCTCGGGCGCCCTGCGCACCTACCTGCTCGAGCTCGACGAGCTGCCGGAGCAGGGCCTGGTGGCGATGGTGCCGGTCGGCCTCAACGCCAAGCAGTCCCAGATCGCGTCGACCGAGGGCGGCAACGCGGTCGGCTCGATCATGGTCAAGATGGGCACCGAGCTGGCCGACCCCGCCGACCGGCTGGCCGGCGTCCACGCCTCGATGAAGTCCGGCAAGGACGGCCTGTCGTCGATGACGCCGGTGCAGATCCTGGCCATGAGCGCGCTCGGCCAGGCCCCGGCGATCCTGACCCCGATGCTGCGGATGCAGGGCATCGTCCGGCCGCCCTACAACGTCATCATCAGCAACGTCCCCGGCCCCCGCACCACCCACTACTGGAACGGCGCGCAGCTGCTGGGCACCTACCCGTTGTCCATCCCGATCAACGGCATGGCGCTCAACATCACCTGCACGTCGTACGACGGCCTGATGTGCTTCGGGCTCACCGGCTGCCGCCGGACCGTCCCCCACCTGCAGCGACTGCTGACGTTCCTCGACGACGAGCTGAAGGCGCTGGAGAAGGCGGCCGGGGTCTGAGTCAGGACGTCTCGGACGGCGTCGCGCGCCCGGAGCGGCCGCGCAGGCCGTAGGCGCCCTTGACGACGTAGTCGAACGCCGCGTCGGGCAGCAACCGTCGGGCGCGCACCAGGGTCCCGGCGCCGCGGCCGACGGGGTAGCGGGCGCGCGGGGTGTTCGCCAGCACCGCGGCGACGATCTTCTTCGCCACGACGTCGGGCTTGCTGGCGGTCGGCGGCCGGTCGCCGCGCTCCATCGCCCGGCGCACCTTGGCGGCCTGGTGCTCGTAGGCGCCGCCGGGCTGGTCGCGGTGAGGCTGGCGCGCGAGATCTCGCTCCACTCGGTCCGGATCGGGCCGGGCTCGATGATGACGACGTCGATGCCGAACGGCGCGAGCTCGATGCCGCAGGCTGTCGCTGAAGCCCTCCACCGCGAACTTCGTGGCGTGGTACCAGGCACCCAGCGGCTCGTAGAACTTCCCGCCGATGCTGGAGACGTTGACGATCCGGCAGCGCCGCGCCAGTGGCTCGGCCGCGACGCGGCGCATGTGGGGCGTCACCAGCTGCGTGAGCCGGGCCAGCCCGAAGACGTTGACCTCGAACTGACGACGCCCTTCGTCGATCGGCACGTCCTCGACGGCGCCGTACGAGCCGTAGCCGGCGTTGTTGACCAGGACGTCGATCCGGCCCTGCTCGTCGATGATCCGCCGGACGCCGCTGGTCATCGACTCGTCGTCGGTGACGTCCATCGCGAAGACGTGGATGCCGGCGTCGGCCAGGCCCTGCATCAGCTCGAGCCGCCGGGCCACCGCGTACACCTCGAAGCCCGCCTCGTGCAGCCGCAGCGCGGTCCGCTCACCGATGCCGCTGGATGCGCCGGTGACGAGGGCGACTCGCGTGCTCATGGCGTCATCCTTGCAGGCAGGGTGCGCTCGTCGAACCCGCCGCCCACGGTCTCGGCAACGGCACGCAGTCGGGCGCGGGTGATGTCGGCGACGGTCAGCAGGCCGGCGGCGTGCGCGTTGGAGCCGGGCCGGGTCGGCTCGGCCGAGTTCACCGACAGGCAGGTCCGGGTGCCGCCGTCCTCGGCGTTGGCCAGCGCGACCGCGTGCCCGGTGGTGCCGCTGCCGGCGAAGAAGTCGAGGACGGCCGCGTCGGCCGGCATCGTGTGCAGGATCCGCCGCAGCAGCCCGGTCGGCTTCGGCGACTCGAAGACGTGCCCGACGATCTCCTTGAGCTCGGCCACCGCGGTGTCGGTCGAGCCGACCTCGGAGGCCAGCCAGATGGTCCGCAGCTTCTTGCGACGCTTCCCCTCGGCGGCGCCGACGTCGAGCCAGTCGCGCTGGAACACGTCGATCCGCTCCCCCAGTCGACCCGCCACCGTGCGGCACACCAGGTCATCGGGTCGCTCGTCGACCCGCGGTCGCGACCAGCGCCAGACCGCGGAGGTCCCGTCGCCGAAGACCGGCAGCACCTCGACGGCGCCGTCGAACGGCGTGGTGCGCACGGCGCCGGTCGCCGGGTCGCCCCAGAGCGGGAAGTGGAGGGTGCGTGCGGTCACCGGGTTGAACTTCTTGTTGGTGTTGCGCAGCGGGAGCAGGCGGAAGCGGCGGCCGTCGTCGGCGGTGAGCGGGAAGTCGGCCGGGTCGACGGTGTCCGTGCTGCGCGCGTCGAGCACGCAACGGGCCGCGTCGCGGGCGTACACGAGCAGGTACTCGTGGCTGGTCGCGAAGCCGCCGCCGAGCTGACGGCCCTTGGGGTTGAGGTTGACCACGACCTGCGCGAGGAAGTTGCCCTCGCCGTACAGCTCGTCGAGCAGCAGCCGCAGGTGCGCGACCTCCTTGTCGTCGATGCTGACGAAGATCGCGCCGGTCTCGCGCAGCACCTCGCGGGCGGCCGCGAGCCGGGGCCGCATCATGTCCAGCCAGGCGTCGTGGTGGCCGAACCGGTCGTGGTAGGCGAAGTCGTTGCCGGTGTTGTAGGGCGGGTCGATGTAGACCAGGTCGAAGCTCGCCGGGTCGAGCGCCCGGAGCACCGCGAGGTTGTCCCCCTCCACGAAGACGTTCCAGGGGGTTGCCACGCCGGGCAGACTAACCCGCATGCTGCGCCGACTCGCGTCCTCGCTCGCCCTCGCCCTCGCCGCGTCGACGCTGGCGGTGCCGCTGGCCGGCCCGGCCACGGCCGTCGCCGCCGCCCCGGTGCGCGTGACCCACGGCTGCCTGAAGAGCGTCCCGGAACCCCGCACCGACGAGAAGGTCGAGATCTGCTGGACGGTGTTCCGGCCGGCGGGCGCCGACCGTCGCCACAAGGTGCCGTTCATGATGCACAGCCACGGCTGGGGCGGCTCCCGGACCACCGATCCGGCCGCCTTCGAGCGCTGGCTCGACGCCGGGTACGGCGTGCTCTCGTTCGACCAGCGTGGCTTCGGCGAGTCCGGCGGCTACGCCCACGTCGAGAACCCGCGCTTCGAGGGTCGCGACAACCTCAGGCTGATCCGGATGGTCTCGCGGCTGCGCTGGGTGAAGCAGGACGGCCCCGGTGACCCGCGGCTGGGCGCGATGGGCGGCTCCTACGGCGGCGGGTTCCAGTTCCTCGGCGCCTTCGAGGAGCTGCGGCGCACCGGCAAGCCCGTCTACGACGCGCTGGCACCGCAGATCACCTGGCACGACCTGACCGAGAGCCTCGGCCCGCAGGACGTGCCGCGCACGCAGTGGGCGACGCTGCTGGGCGCTCGCGGCGCAGGCGCACGCAGGCGCTCGAGCCGAAGATCGTCGAGGCGCTCGCGGAGGGCGCGGCGACCGGCACCTGGCCGGACGGGTCCGGGCCCGAGCGGCGTCGACATGAACCGGTACTTCCGGCGCAACGGGCCGAGCTGGCACGTCGTCGCAGGGCCGCCGGCTCGACATCCCGGTGCTGCTCGGCCAGGGCGCCACCGACACCCTCTTCAGCCTGCAGCAGGGCCTCGACAACTGGCGGCACGCGCTGTCGCAGGAAGTCGCGGCGGCAGAGCATCTTCGTCGGCTACAACGGCGGGCACGTGCTGCCCGGTGCCTCCGTCGCGGTCCCGCCCGGCAACTCGCCCTCGGGTGACCCCTGCAGCGAGGCGCTCGCCGGCGGCGACTTCACCGACCTCGCGATCCGCTTCATGGACGAGCAGCTCAAGGGTCGCGACCGCGGCCTCGACGGCTACGGCGACTACCACCTCGCGACCGCGGGCAACACGTGCACGACGGTGTCGTCGGTGCGCCCGGACACGGCCGTCGACGTCGGGACCGTCGCCACCCCCGCGTCCGGTGGCCCGTGGCTCTCCTACCCGGTCGTCGAGGGCCCGATCCGGGTCGCCGGCTCGTCGTACCTCACCGGGAGCCTGACCACGGTCGGCGCCACCAACCGGGCGTTCTACGGCCTCGCCGTCGGCACCAGCCCGGCCACCGCGAGGCTGGTCCAGAACAACGTCTACCCGCTGAACGTCGACGGTGTCGTCCAGGGCGAGGAGCGGCGGCTCGAGCTGCCCGCGGTCGCCGTCGACGTCCCGGCGGGTCAGACGCTCTACGTCATGGTGAGCGCGGTGAGCGACGTCTTCGGCGGCGCGCAGAGCCGTACGCCGGGCGTGGTGCTGCTCGAGGACACGGTGGCGCACCTCCCCGTCGTGACCCCGTAGCCGACCTACGCTGGAGCCCATGCGTCTCCGGGTCGGACTGCTGGTCGTCGTGCTGCTCGCGGCAGCTGTGTGTGCTCACGTTCCGGCCGGGAGACCCCTCACCCGACCGACCCGACGCCCGCGGCGCGCTCGCGTCACGGGACGGAGGCAGCCGCGACAGACCTCCGACGGCGAGGCCGGCGAGATCGCCGAGGAGGTGCCGCCGTACCTCCGCTCGAAGCCGCGGATCAGCAACGAGCGCTCGTGGCGGATCGCGCCCGGCGTGCAGTTCCGGCGCTGGGACCAGACCGACTCGCGCGGCCAGATCCGCGCCTACCTGACGACGATCGACCCGGCCAAGCCCGGCGTCTCGATCGACTACGCCTCGGGTGAGCTCGTCCCCGACCGCGGCCCGCTCACCGAGCTGCTCTCCCGCGACCGGGCGGTGGTCGGCGTCAACGGCGGGTTCTTCGACATCTTCGACACCGGGGCCCCGCTGGGCGTCGGGCAGGACCGGCAGCGCGGCTTCCTGCACGCCGCCCGCTACACCTGGAACAACGCGTTCTGGATGGACGCCTCCGGCCGGCCCTCCATCGGCGTGATGCCGCTCGACGCGCAGATCCTCGAATATCCCGCAGATGGAGCTCACCAACGTGAACTCGCCCCGCGCCCGCGCGGGAGCGATCGGCGTGTGGGACCCGAAGTGGGGTACGACGTCCGGCTACTCGATCACCGACGGTCAGAAGCACGACGTCCGGATGGTGGTGGTCGAGAGCGGCCGGGTGGTCGCGAACACCACCGACCTCAGCGCCGGCAAGCAGATCGACGGCACGGTGCTGGTCGGGCGCGGCTTCGGCGCGGAGCAGCTGTCCCAGCTCCGGGTCGGCGTGAAGGCGACGCTGCAGTGGCGGCTCGCGAAGGACCCGGTGTTCGCGATCAGCGGCGAGAGCATGCTGCTGCGCAAGCGCGCGATCAAGGTCAGCGACGACCGGATCCTCCACCCCCGCACCGCCGTCGGCATCGACCGCGACACCGGCAAGGTGCTGCTGCTCGTCATCGACGGCCGCCAGCGCCACAGCCGCGGCTACACCCTCGTCGAGCTGGCCCGGCTGATGAAGAAGCTCGGCGCCGAGTCGGCCCTCAACATGGACGGCGGCGGCTCGACCACGATGGCCGGGCTGAACAGGAAGGACGCCTTCAAGGTGCTGAACCGGCCCTCGGACGGCGTGCAGCGCCAGATCGCCGACGGCATCGGTGTCATCTACGACGCACCCGCCGACCGCCGCTGATCAGACGATCGCGGTCACGATCGCGACCGTGGTGACCGGCGCGAAGCACTGGGGAGCCCGGCCGACCGGCTTCTCCTTCAGCGGCTGGACGGTCACGCCGCCGTCGACGACCTTCACCCGGACGTCGAGCGGCGGGACGCAGCTGATGTCGACCACGGTCGCGAGCAGGGTCTGCCCGTCGGGCACGGTCGCGCCGTCCACCGCCTCGCTCAGCTCGCGCGACATCCGGCCGTCGAACTGTCCGGCGAAGTCCCTCAGCGCGGCCGCGTCACCGACCGGCACCGGTGCCGCCGTCACCCGGCCGCCGGCGTCGGTCTCGCTGACCAGGGCGACCACCGTCGGCTCCTGCACCGGGTCACCGATGGACATCGAGGGCTCGACGGTGGTCGGTCGCGGACTCCTCCCCGCAACCGGCGAGCAGCAGCGCGCCGAGCAGGAGGGCGGCCAGGGGTCGTCCGAGAGTCGTCATGGGAGTGGGACGCTAGCGGCCCGGGCGCGGTTCCGGCATGGCAGCCTTGCCGCGTGCCCCGCTTCACCCGTGCCGAGCTCGAGGCGTTCCGCGACACCGAGGTGCCGGACCTGCTCGGGTCCCGACGTCCGGCTGCTGTTCGTCGGCATCAACCCCGGCCTCTGGACGGCGGCGACGCAGACCCACTTCGCCCACCCGGTCAACCGCTTCTACCCGGCGCTGCACCGGGCCGGCATCCTGACCGAGCCGATCGATCCGGCGGCCGGCATGACCGACGCCGACCGGGCCGCGGTCACCGCCCGCGGCATCGGCATCACCAACCTGGTGCGGCGGGCCACCGCCCGCGCCGACGAGCTCAGCGCGGCCGAGCTCCACGCCGGCGGCCGGGCGCTGACCGCCCTGGTCCGCCGGGTCCGGCCGCGGGTCGTCGCGGTCGCAGGCATCACGGCGTACCGCTCGGCCTTCGGCGTACGACGGGCGGCGCCGGGGCGGCAGCCCGACGACCCTGCCGGTGACTGGGCCGGCGCCGAGCTGTGGGTCGTGCCGAACCCGAGCGGCCTCAACGCCCACGAGACGGTCGACTCGCTGGCGCTCGCCTACGCCGAGCCGGCCCGCGCCGCCGGCCTCCTCTAGCCCGGCGGGAACTCCTGGCCCTTGCCCATCACGGTCAGCCCGTCCTCGACCATGAAGCCGCGCGCGAGGTCGGCCTCGGGATCGACGCCGATCTCGGCGCCGGGCGGGACCACGACGTTCTTGTCGAGGATCGCGTTGCGCACGACCGCACCGGCACCGACGGTGACGCCGTTGAGGAGGACGCTGTCGCTGACCTCGGCGCCGGCCTCGACCCGCACCTCGGGCGAGAGCACGGACTGGTTCACGGCCCCGCCGGTCACCACGACGCCCGGCGACAGCAGCGCGTCGCCGATCTCGGCCGCACGGCCGCCCGCGCCCTGCACCACCTTCACCGGCGGCTGCGGGCCGTAGGAGGTGTAGATCGGCCAGCCGAAGTTGTAGAGGTTGAAGATCGGCAGCGGGCTGACGACGTCCATGTGCGCGGCGTAGTAGGAGCCCATCGTCCCCACGTCGCGCCAGTAGCCGCGGTCACGGTAGGTGGCACCGGGCACCTCGTTGTTCTTGAAGTCGTAGACGGCCGCCTGGTTGCGCCGCACGAACGCCGGCACGATGTCGCCACCCATGTCGTGGGCGCTGTTGTCGAGCTCGGCGTCGCGGGTGACCGCCTCGACCAGCGCGTCGGCGTCGAAGACGTAGTTGCCCATCGAGGCCAGCACCTCCTGCGGGCTGTCGGGCAGTCCGACCGGGTCCTTCGGCTTCTCGAGGAAGTCGCGGATCCGGGTCGGGTCGTCGGGCTGTACGTCGATGACGCCGAACTGGTCGGCGAGCCCGATCGGCTGCCGGATCGCCGCGACGGTGCAGGCGGCGCCGGTCTCGACGTGCTGCTCGACCATCTGGCTGAAGTCCATCCGGTAGACGTGGTCGGCGCCGACCACCACGATGATGTCCGGCTGCTCGTCGTTGATCAGGTTGAGGCTCTGGAAGATCGCGTCGGCGCTGCCGAGGTACCACCGCTTGCCGACCCGCTGCTGCGCCGGGATCGGCGCGACGTAGTTGCCGAGCATCGTCGACATCCGCCAGGTCTGGGTGACGTGGCGGTCGAGGCTGTGCGACTTGTACTGCGTCAGCACCACGATCTTGAGGTAGCCCGAGTTCACGACGTTCGACAGCGCGAAGTCGATGAGCCGGTAGATGCCCGCGAACGGGACGGCGGGCTTGGCCCGGTCGGCGGTGAGCGGCATCAACCGCTTCCCCTCGCCGCCCGCCAGGACGATCGCCAGGACGTTGCGTCTCGGTTTGCGGCTCATGCCGCCCAAACTAGCCACTGCCGACGGTAGCGTCGATGCATGCGTGTCGACGTGCTCAGCAAGGAGTACCCACCCGAGGTCTACGGCGGAGCAGGCGTCCACGTGGCCGAGCTGGTGCGCGCGCTGCGGCGGCTCCCGGACCTCGAGACCCACGTGCACGCGTTCGGCGCGCTGCGCGACGAGCAGCTGACGGCGTCGTACGCCGACCCGGCTGACCTGGCGCGCGCCAACCCGGCGCTGCGCACCCTGGGCGTCGACCTCGCGATCGCCGACGGCTGCGCGGGCACCGACCTGGTCCACTCACACACCTGGTACGCCAACCTGGCCGGCCATCTCGCCGGCCTGCTGCACGACGTGCCGCACGTCGTGACCGCCCACTCGCTCGAACCGCTGCGGCCGTGGAAGGCCGAGCAGCTCGGTGGCGGGTACGCCGTGTCGAGCTGGGTCGAGAGGACCGCCTACGAGTCCGCCGCGACCGTGATCGCCGTCTCCGCCGCGATGCGCGACGACGTGCTGCGCTGCTATCCCGCGCTCGACCCGGACCGGGTCCAGGTCGTCCACAACGGCATCGACACCGAGGACTGGGCACCGGTCCACGCACCCGACCGGGTGCGCGAGCTCGGCGTCGACCCCGACCGGCCGAGCGTCGTCTTCGTCGGCCGGATCACCCGGCAGAAGGGCCTGCCGCTGTTCCTGCGCGCGTGCGCGGAGCTGCCCCCGGACGTGCAGATCGTGCTGTGCGCGGGGGCGCCTGACACCCCGGAGATCGAGGCGGAGGTCGAGGGCCTCGCTGCCGACCTCGCCGGGTCCCGCACTGGCGTGGTGTGGATCCGCGAGATGCTGCCGCGCGCCGACGTCGTCGCGCTCCTCTCGGCGGCCACGGTGTTCGCGTGCCCGTCGATCTACGAGCCGCTCGGCATCGTCAACCTCGAGGCGATGGCCTGCGAGACGGCGGTCGTCGCGACCGCGACCGGCGGCATCCCCGAGGTCGTGGTCGACGGCGGGACGGGGCTGCTGGTCCCGATCGAGCAGGCCGGCGACGGCACCGGCACACCGCTCGACCCGGACGGCTACGTCGCGGCGTTCGCCCACGCGCTCACCTCCCTGGTCAGCGACCCGCAGCGCGCCGAGGCGATGGGTCGCGCCGGTCGGCAGCGGGCCATCGACGCCTTCTCGTGGGGGGCCATCGCGGAGCGGACACAGCAGATCTACGCCGGCGCACGCCGCGCGTGACATGCTCGCTCCATGACCCAGCGCAACGTCCTCGGTGGCGAGCTGGAGCCGTGCAGCAACGACCCGATGACGGGGTTCTACCGCGACGGGAGCTGCACCTGCGGGCCGCTGGATCCCGGGCTGCACGCGGTGTGCGCGGTGATGACGCCGGAGTTCCTGGCCCACCAGCGGTCGGTCGGCAACGACCTGACCACCCCGCGGCCGGAGTGGCAGTTCCCGGGCCTGCAGCCGGGTGACCGCTGGTGCGTCGTGGCGGGACGCTGGCGGCAGTCCTACGACGCCGGCGTCGCGGCGCCGATCGTGCTCGCGTCCACCAACTACCGAGCGCTGGAGGTCATCCCGATCGAGGTCCTGCAGGAGAACTCCGTCGACGTCCCCGACGACGCCAGCGACCTCGACTGACGGTCGCTGCCCTCTTGGCCGGCGCGCCGATCGGCTGTACTGTGGACGGCTTACTTCTCATCTCTTCGGCTACACACCCGCTTCCTTGAGGGAGGATGCGGGGAAGGGTGGGGAGGGCAGACGGGGGTACGGACGGGGGTACAAACAGGGAGGGAACCCTTTGTCAACACAGCACCCGTGCGCTCGCGCCCCCATGCACCGGAGACACCTGAGGCCCCCAGAGGGGCCACCCCTTCCGTTCGAGGAGCTGCCTCCGCGGAACGGGTAGCGCAACCCGATGGATGCATACGCCCTGCAGCGCAGCTGGGACCGCGTGACGGAGCACGGGGAGCAGGTGGCGCTGTACTTCTACTCGCACCTCTTCGTGTCCCATCCCGAGGTGCGGTCGATGTTCCCGCTCTCGATGTCGGGTCAGCGCGACAAGTTCGTCAGCGCGCTCGGCCGGATCGTCAGCCACGCCGACCAGATGGAGAAGGACGCAGCCTTCCTCCAGTACCTGGGCCACGATCATCGCAAGTACGCGGTCGTGGCTGAGCACTACGACGCGGTCGGTGCCTCGCTGTGCGCAACCCTCAAGCACTTCCTGGGGTCCGCATGGGACGAGGAGCTCGCCGAGGACTGGGCGTCGGCCTACCAGGTGATCGCACGGATCATGGTCGAGGCGGCGGAGACGTCCTCCGAGTCCAGTCCTGACTGGTGGGCTGCCGAGGTGGTCTCCGTCGAGCGGCGGACCATGGACCTCACACAGTTGCGAGTCCAGCCCAGCCGCGCGTTCCCGTTCACGCCTGGCCAGTCGGTGTCCATGGAGGTTCCGCAACGTCCTCGGCAGTGGCGGTACTTCAGCCCGGCCAACGCTCCACGCCCGGACGGATCGCTCGATCTCCTCGTGCAACAGATCGACGGCGGCCAGGTGAGCCCGACGGTGGTGCGGTCCCTCAAGGTCGGCGACACCGTGAGGCTGGGGGCGCCGGTGGGCGACCGGCTGACCCGACGGGCACACGAGCAGAGGGACCTGCTGATGGTCGCCGGGGGAACCGGTCTCGCCCCGCTCCTCGCCGTCCTCGAGCAGATCGACAACGAATGGCAGCGGTCGGGCATCGCCCCACGGGTCCATCTGCTCCACGGCGTGAGGATGGCCTGGCACCTCTACGACCGCCCCCGGCTGCGGGAGCTCGCCCGCGAGCGGCTGTGGTTCGAATACACGGCCGTCGTGTCGGACGACCCGTCGTATCCCGGAACGCGCGGGATGGTCGGCACGGTGGCGGCCCGGCAGGCGTTGTACGGGCGCACGGCGATGGTGTGCGGCGGGCCGCAGATGGTCGGGCACACGCTGCAGAAGCTGGCCGCCACCGGCATGCCCCCCGAGCACATCAAGTACGAACACTTCCACTACCCGGCGGACGACCACGCCTCCGCCGAACCAGAACTGACCAGGTCAGGAGACACCAGGTGACGAAGACCGACAACAGCCAGACCTCACCGCACCACCAGACGCCCGAGGCGATCCGGGACGAGACGTTCCAGCGCCGGATGGTGGGCGGCCTCGACCAGGACCAGGTGTACGCCTACCTGGACGTGCTGGCCGACCAGGTGCACGCCGCAGAGAAGGAGCTCAGCGAGTCTCGGGCCGAGAACGAACGTCTCCGCGGGGAGCTGCAGCGGGTGCAGGGGGAGCTGGACGAGTACGAACAGGTCGGCGACCGTGTGAACGCGCAGGTGGTCGACCTGTTCAGCCAGGCACAGCTCGTCGCCGAGGAGATGGTCCAGGACGTCAGCCGAGACGCGCGCGAGCGCATCGGCCAGGCCCGCGCGCACGAGCGCAAGATCGTCGAGGAGGCCCTGGACGCGGCCGGGCAGCAGGTCAGCTCGTACGCACAGTCGGCCCAGGCGCAGATGCAGTCGATCATGGACTCGTTCGCCACCGAGGTCGACCGGCTCGGGATCGCGCCTTCCCTCGGTGAGCCGGGTTCCGAGGCGGCGTCCCTCCGCCCGAGCGACCCGCTGCTCGACGACTGGACGGACACCAAGACCCCCTCCCGGAACGGACACGGGCCGGAGTCTGCTGGCTCGCGCTGACCGGTCCTCTGGGCAGCCCCCACCCCGAAGGAAGTGACATGTCCATGCGAAACGAGGCCTGCCCTGCCCACACCGGGTCGGCCTATCCCACGGCGCCGCCCGGCTCCGCGGTCGGCCTACGTGGCGGGGAACGGACCTCCGGTGGCGCTGACGTCGAGGTGGATCGGGCCGAAGCCGTGGAGTTCCTCGAGCTCTTTCGCGCCGAGAACCCGCACGCCGGGCCGATGGGGCCGCGGATCGCCGCGGTGCTGCGGGAGATCGACACCACCGGGACCTATGCGCACACCGCTGAGGAGCTGGCCTTCGGCGCCCGGGTCGCCTGGCGCAACAACGCACGGTGCATCGGTCGGCTGTACTGGCGCAGTCTGCAGGTACGCGACCTGAGGAGGGTCTCCGACGCCGACGGCGTGGCCGGGCACTGCTTCGAGCATCTGCGGGCGGCCCACAACGGCGGGAGGATCCGGCCCATGATCAGCGTGTTCGCCCCCGAGACCCCGTCCCGACCTGCCCCCAGGATCTGGAACGAGCAGCTCATCCGGTACGCCGGGTACGAGCAGCCGGACGGGCAGGCCCTCGGCGACCCCCGCTACCGAGCCTTCACCGACACACTGATCAAGCACGGGTGGCGACCGCCCGAGTCCCCAGGAGCCTTCGACGTGCTCCCGCTCGTCGTCGAGACCGTCGATGAGGGACCGCGGATGTTCCGGCTCCCCGGCCAGGTGGTGCACGAGGTCCCGCTGGAGCACCCCGAGCTGACCTGGTTCGCCGACCTGGGCCTGCGGTGGCACGCGGTCCCGGTCATCAGCAACAACCGGCTGGTCATCGGAGGTGTCTCCTACCCGGCCGCACCCTTCAACGGGTGGTACATGGGCACGGAGATCGGAGCCCGCAACCTGGCCGACCGCGATCGCTACGACCTGGTCCCGGAGGTGGCGGAACGAATCGGCCTGGACACCTCGGACGAGGCGACCCTGTGGCGGGACCGGGCCCTCGTCGAGATCAACCGTGCCGTCCTGCACTCGTTCCGAGCAAACAACGTGACCATCAGCGACCACCACACCGAGTCCCGCCGGTTCCTCACCCACCTGCAGCGGGAGGAGCAGACTGGTCGCAGCTGCCCTGCCGACTGGAGCTGGATCGTGCCGCCGATGTCCAGCTCCCAGACCGAGGTGTTCCACCGTTACTACGACGCCGAGGACCTGACGCCGAACTTCTTCGCCGACGACGAAGCCGCCGGCCGCGCGCTCCAGGGCGGTCCGCCCGCCTTCGCTGCCCGCTGATCCAACGACGCCGGCGCGGTCAAGGCCTGAGCGCCGAGCGCTTCCCGACCAGGTGCGCGCGCTCCGCGTCGTTGCGACAGGCGCCGATCGCCACCTCGTACGCCGCTCGCGCCGCCGCCACGTCGCCGGACCGGGTCAGCAGCTCGGCGCGCACCGCGTCGACCCGGTGGCTGCCGGGGATCTCGAGGCCGGCGAGTGCGTCGAGCCCGGCGGCCGGCCCGTCGGCCTCCGCCACTGCGACCGCGCGCGCGAGCCGGGCGCTCGGGCTGGGCGCGAGCTGCAGCAGCAGGTCGTAGTGCCCGACGATCCGCTCCCAGCGGGTGGCGTCGCAGTCCGGCGCGGTGGCGTGCTCGACGGCGATCCGCGCCTGCACGACGTACGACGCGGCAAGGGCACCGATCGGTCGGGACAGCACCGGGTCGGCCAGCAGCGCCTGTGCCTCGTCGATCTCGTCGCGCCGCCACCTGCCGCGGTCCTGGTCGGCGAGCAGCACCAGGGTCCCGGCCTCGTCGACCCTGGCGTCGCGCCGGCTGTGCTGCAGCAGCATCAGGGCCAGCAGCGCGACCAGCGTCGCCTCACCGGGCCGCAGCGCGAGCACGACCCGCACCAACCGGATCGCCTCGCCGGCGAGCTCGGCGCGCAGCAGGTCCGGCCCGCTGCCGGGGGCGTAGCCGGCGGTGAACGCGAGGTAGGCGGTGTGGGCGACGGTCTCGAGCCGCTCCGGGAGCACGTCCGCGGCCGGGACGGCGAACGGGATACCGGCCGCGACCACCTTCTTCTTGGCGCGGGTCAGCCGCGCGGCCATGGTCGGCTCACTGACGAGGAAGAGCCGCGCGATGTCGTGGGTGCTGACGCCCAGCACCAGCCGCAGCGCGAGCGCACTGGCCGACTCGGCGGCCAGCGCGGGGTGGGTGCACATCAGGACCAGCCGGAGCAGGTCGTCCTCGACCAGGTCGCCCGGGTCGGCCATCGCGCCACCTCCGTCCTGGCGCCGTTCGGCGTCGGTCACCAGCAGCGGCTGCTTGCGCCGCGCCATCGACTCGGCACGCAGCCGGTCGAGGACCCGCCGGCGGGCCGTCGTCAGCAACCACGCCGCGGGGTTGTCCGGCACCCCGTCCGTCGGCCAGCGACGTGCGGCCGCCTCGACGGCATCACCGAGGGCGTCCTCGACCAGGTCGAGCCGGCGGTACTGCGCCAGGAGCAGGGACGTCAGCCGCCCCCACTCCTCGCGCACGACCGCCTCGAGGACCGTGGGGATCATCGCGGGTGCTCGTAGCCCTCGATCGTCACCGTCGGCCGGATCTCCACCGCATACGCCGCCGGCAGCAGTCGCGCCGCCGCGATCGCGGTGTCGAGGTCGGGCAGCTCGACGTCGTAGTAGCCGCCGACGATCTCGACCGTCTCGACGTACGGGCCGTCGGACACGACCGGCACCGCCGTCGACGTGGCGGACCGTGGTCGCGGTGTCGGCGTCCGCGAGCGGCGCCGACCCGAGCTGGCGGCCGCGCTCGTCGACGTAGCTCTCGAACGCGGGTGGGCGTCGGCGTAGCCCTGCTGCTCCTCCGCCGACGCGCTCTCCCAGTCGCCCGGTTCGTAGGCCAGCAGCACCAGGTAGCGCTTCATGGTCACGCCCCCTTCAGTCGGTCGCCAGGCGGCGGAGCTCGATGTGCTCGCCCCGTGACGCGAAACGCTCGCAGGCCGCACGCAGGCCGGCTTCGTCGTCGGTGTCGACGAGGTAGAAGCCGACGACCTGCTCGACGGACTCGGTGAACGGCCCGTCGGTGACGAGCACTCCCCCGTCGCCGTCGGGCCGCATCGACGTCGCCTGCGCAGACGGCTCGAGCGGGCTGACCGTCACCAGCGTGTGGCCCCCGGCACGCAGGTCCTGCTGGAACTGTCCGTGCGAGGCCATGCCAGCCTCGTGCGCGGACTCCGGCAGCGTCGCCCACTCCGCCTCGGGTGCCGGCAGCAGGATCAGGTAGCGGCTCATCGGGTGTTCCTCCTGGTCTCAGGGATTCATCTCGGGCCGCGGGTGCGACCTCACCACCCTGACGGACGACCGCCACCGGATTCGACAACGCCATCCGGATTTTCCACTCTGGGGCGATACTGCAGATGTGTCGTGGTCAGGGGGGAGACGCGAGGCGTCGCCGACCGTCGTCGGGTTGGCGATCACCGCTGTGCTGCTCGGAGCCGTGCTGCTGCTCGCGCCCGGCGGCCCCTTCGACACCGTGCGCCGGCTCGCGGGAGTGGGGCCCGAGCGTCAGCTGTCCGCGCGGGATTTCGAGCCGGGGCAGGGATCCTTCGCGTTCGTGCGGACCCAGCGCGGGTCCGACGACCCCGTCGGCTACGACCCGTGCCACGTCATCGAGTACGTCGTGAACATCGAACGCGCCCCGGCTGACTGGCAGCAGCTGATCGAGACCGGTGCGCGGCACACCACGGCGGCCACCGGCCTCCGGTTCGAGTACGTCGGCACCACCGAGGAGCAACCGTTCGGGCCGATCCTCGGGGGCGCCCGGCGACCCGTGGTGATCGGCTTCACCGACGAGACGGCGTACCCCGAGCTCAGCGGCGACACGGCGGGCGTCGGCGGCAGCCTCGCCAGTGACGGCGGCTTCGGGCGCGCCTACTACGTGACCGGCGCGATCGCGCTCGACACCGCCGTGTTCGGCGGTCCGTCGCAGGGTCTGGAACGCGCGAACCTGCAGGCGATCGTCGACCACGAGTTCGGCCACCTGGTCGGGCTCGACCACGTCGACGACGCCGGCGAGCTGATGGCCGAGGCCAACATCGGCCGCACGTCGTACGGCCCCGGCGACCTCGAAGGGCTGGCGCGGCTCGGCGCCATCCCGTGTGATTGAGGGGCTCAGAGCCTGGCGAGCGCCTCGCGCATCCCGGCCTCGGCCTCGTCGCCGAGCTTCTTGAACGCCCTGCCCAGCAGCGGCTCGGCCAGCCTGAGCGGGCCCTTGAAGCGGATGTCGGCGGTGTAGGTGACGCGGGTGCCGGTGCCGGACGGCTCGAACTCCATGGTGTCGTCGGCGTGCACCGACTTGCCCTCACCCCGGAGCGAGAACCGGCGCTCGGGGACGACCTCGACGACCTCGTAGCGGAGCTCGCTCTGCTTGCCGTTGAACTCGGAGACGTTGCGGTAGACGGTCCCGACGCCGCCGTCACCCTCGACCCGCTCGGTGGTGATCGTGCCCGGGTCCCACTCGGTGGTCGTGGTGAAGTCGCTCAGGTAGGCGAACACCGCGGCAGGAGTCGCTGTCGTCTCGACCGTGCGCTGGATCTTCACGCGTCCACCCTAACCAGCCGCCCGGCAGACTGGAGCCGATGACGACCTCGCTGACCACCCGTCGTACGCCGTCCTGGCTGGGTCTGGCGCCGTTCCTGGCTGCCGTCACGGCGGTGGCGGTGGTCGGTGGACTGGCGGCCGGCTCGGCCGGGCAGACCTACCGCGCCCTGGAGCTGCCCCCGTTCGCACCGCCGTCGTGGTTGTTCGGGCCGGTGTGGAGCGTGCTGTACCTGATGATCGCGATCGCCGGGTGGCTGGTGTGGCGCGAACGCGGCTGGGACAGGTCGCTGACGCTGTGGGTGGTCCAGCTGGTGCTCAATGCCCTGTGGACGCCGTTGTTCTTCGCCGCCGACCTCTACGTCGCGGCCCTGATCGACATCGTCGCGCTGCTGGTCGCCGTGACGGCGACGATCCTGCTGTTCCGACGTACGTCGGAGCTCGCTGCCTGGCTGCTCGTCCCCTATCTGGCGTGGGTCGGGTTCGCGACCGCGCTCACCGTCGGCATCGTCGTCCTGAACTGACGTGCTGGTCTCCGCCGACGGCCCCGCAGCCCCCGCCGAGGTGTGGCGGCGCTACACCTCGCCCGCGGAGTGGCCGGGCTGGGCGCCCCAGATCACGGACGTCGACGCCGCCGACGACCCGATCCGGACCGGTGCGACCGGGGTCGTGCACGGCCCGCTGCTGGTCCGGGTCCCGTTCCGCATCCTCGAGGTCGATGCTGTCGGACGACGCTGGGAGTGGCGGGTCGGCGTCGGTCCGCTCGGCCTGCGGATGGAGCACGGTGTCGACGAGCTGGCGACGGGATCCCGGGCGTGGGTGCACATCCACGCGCCGACCCTGCTCGTGCTCCCCTACCGGCCGCTGGCGCGGCTCGCGCTCCGTCGCGTCGTGGCCTAGCCGGGTCGCACCAGCTCGCCGATGCCCCGCATCGCCGCCAGCACGGCGTCACGCAGGTCGGGTCCGTGGGGGTCCCAGTTGGCGATCGCGGCGTACGCGCGTCGGTGGCCGGGGGTGTCGACCAGGCCGACGTCGGCACGTACGCCGTCGGACGTCCCGGTCTTGTTGCGCAGCAGCATCCGGCCGTCATCCCGGTGCGCGAGCGGGTCGAGCCCGAAGGCCGACGCGACCATCGACAGGTCCACGCTCGTCGCCAGCCACTCGAGCACCTGGGGGTCCAGGGCCGGCAGGATCGCCGTCCAGTCGCTGGCGCAGCCCTCGCTCAACGTCTGCGGGTGCTCCGGTCCCCGCTCGTCACGCACGTGGTCGTGCAGCATCGACCCGCCCGGCGCGAGCCGGCGCGCGCACTCCTGGACCGGCTCCGTCCCCACCAGGTCCAGCAGCGCGTTGGTCGCCCAGTTGTCGCTGACGGTCCCGACCAGCCGCGCCACGTCGACCAGCGGGAGCACGTCGACGCTCAGGTGCTGCCACAGCCCGGAGTCCGCCACCGGCGGCACCGTGCGGCGGTCCACCGGCTGTCGCGGGTCCAGCCCGCCCGCCCCGATCTGCTCCGCCACCACGACCAGCAGGAAGACCTTCCCGACGCTGGCCGTGCGCAGCAGCAGCCCCGGCTCGTGCTCCGCCACCACCGCGCCGCTGTCGACGTCGGTCACCCGCACGCTCCACCGCGCGCCGCGGGCCGTCGTGGGTGCCAGCAGGACGTCGAGGGACATCCCCCGAATCTACGTCGCGGATCGGGAACCATTCGGACGTCCCGGTGCGACAGTGTGGACATGAAGGGCATCCACACCCCCGACGAGGCGCTGGTCGCCGACGTCGCCGACGGTGACACGGGTGCCCTCCGCGAGCTGTACGACCGGCACGCACCGTGGCTGCACGCCCGGTTGATGCGCCGGTGCAACGACCCCGAGGTGGTCGTCGACGTCCTCCAGGACACCTTCGTGGCGCTCTGGAAGGACGCTCGCACCTACCGCGGCGAGGGGGAGGTCGCGGGATGGCTGTGGGGCATCGCCTTTCGCAAGATGGTGTCGCGCCTGCGGTCACGGAAGGACCTCGTCCTGCTGCCCGACTGGGAGGCCGCCGCTCCGGTGGTCGCCGGGCCGTCGGCGGAGGACGAGGTCCTTCTCGGGGTCGAGTACGGCGACCTGGCCGGTGCGCTGCGCCGGCTCTCGCCGGAGTTCCGCTCGGTGGTGCAGGCCGTCGTGCTCGACGGGCTCACCACCAAGGAGGCCGGCCGGCTGCTCGGCGTACGCGAGAACACCGTGAAGACCCGGCTCCACCGGGCCAAGGCGCAGCTGCGCGGCGCCCCTCGACGCCGCCGAACCGCAGGAGGGACGGTCATGACCCACACCCAGACCTGGCACACCGACCCGGCTGTCCTGCAGGCGTACGTCGCCGGCGCGGTCGACGCCATCTCCGGCGCCTCGGTCGAGCAGCACCTCGCCCGCTGCGCCGAGTGCCGCGCCACCATCGCCACCCTCGTGGAGGTCCGCCCGCTCGAGCTCGCCTGGGCCGGGGTCCGCGACGCGGTCGAGAGCCCCGAGCAGCCCTTCCTGATCCGGGTGGCGCGACGCTGCGGGCTGCCCGAGCCGACCTCGGTGCTGCTCGCGGCCACCGCCTCGCTGCGTTCCGCTTGGTTGGTCGGCGCATTCTTCGCGCTGTCCTTCGCGACGCTGGCGGCGAGCCTCTCGTCCGGCCGGATGCTCGCGCCGTTCCTGCTGGTCGCTCCGCTGGTCCCCGTCATCGGGGTCGCCGCGGCGTACGGCTCCCAGCACGACCCGCTGGAGGCCCTGGTGGTGACGGCGCCGTACGGCCGGACCCGGCTGATCCTGACCCGCACCCTCGCCGTGCTCGCGACGGTGCTCCCGTTCACCGGGCTGCTCGGCCTGCTGGTACCCGGGCCGGCGTGGATCGCCGGCGCCTGGCTGGGGCCGGCGCTCGCCCTGATCCCGATCATGCTGGCGGTCTCGAGCTTCGTCGGTCCGCGCACCGGCGCGGCGGTCGTCGCGATGGGGTGGTGCGCGGTCGTCGTGTTCTCGCTCCGCGGCCTGCCGACCACGTGGCCGGTCGAGGCGACGCAGCAGCTGGTCTACCTCGCGCTCGCCTCCCTGGCCTGCGCCGTCCTCCTCGTCCGCACCCGCGCGGACCGCCGGATCGGAGCCGTCCTGTGAACGCCATCGACCTCCGCGGAGTCACCAGGTCCTACGGCCGCACCCGCGCCCTCGACTCGGTCGACCTGACCTTCGACCGCGGCGTCACCGGCCTGCTCGGACCCAACGGCGCCGGCAAGACCACGCTGCTCCGCATCGTCGCCACCTCCATCGCCGCCGACGCGGGCGAGGTCCGGCTGCTCGGCCGCGACCCGCACGCCTCCCACGCCGAGGTCACCGCGATCCGGCGCGAGCTCGGCTACCTGCCGCAGGAGCTCGGCTACCCCGGCGACATGACGACGTTCGGCTTCATCGAGTACGTCGCCGTCCTCAAGGAGTGGAACGACCGCGACCGCCGCCAGCGCGAGGTACGTCGGGTGCTGGAGCTGGTCGGCCTCACCGACCTCGCCACCAAGAAGGTCCGCAAGCTCTCCGGCGGCCAGCGGCGGCGGGTCGGGCTCGCGCAGGCGCTGCTCGGCGAGCCGCGGATCCTGGCCCTCGACGAGCCCACCACCGGCCTCGACCCGAGCCAGCGCGCGGACCTGCGGCGCCGGCTGTCGGTGATCGGCGCCCACTCCGCCGTCCTGCTCTCCACCCACCAGACCGAGGACGTCGCCGCGCTCTGCGAGCGGGTCGTCGTGCTCGCCGGCGGCACCGTCCGCTTCGACGGCCCGGTCACCGAGATGGTGGCCACCGCCGCCGGCCAGGTGTGGCTCGCCGACGAGCCGGGCACCGACGCCCGGGTCAGCTGGCGCACCGGCACCGGCCGCCACCACGTCGTCGGAGGTACGCCGCCTCCGGGCGCCGTCCCGGCCGAACCCAGCCTCGAGGACGCCTACCTCCTCATGCTCGGCGCAGCAGCGCACCAGCACACGCCCGCCTGACCCGCTTCAACCATCTCGAAGGAGTACGCCATGACCAGCATCTCCCTGCCCGCATCCGGGGTCTCCGGCCATCGCGCCATGGCCGCGATCGAGGCCCGGCGCCTCGCGCGGCACCCGGTGTTCATCGTCGGCGTGGTGCTGGCGTTCGCGATCCTCGCGCTGATGGTCCTGCTCGACGACGCGCCCCACTTCGGCGACGTCCTCTCGATCCCGGTGATCCCCGCCTTCTTCATCGGCCTGACGAGCCTGATCGCAACGTCGCGACTGACGCGCTCGACCGAGGTCGCGGTCGAGGCTGTGGGCACCGCTCCGGGCACCGAGGCACGTCGTACGACGGCGCTGGCGATCGCCTGCTGGGTCCCCGCGCTGGCGGGACTGGTGTTCGTGCTCGCCCTCGTCGCGGCCGCGAGCGTGATCGGGGTGCACCCGCGCGAGTGGTGGTTCGGCACGATGCCCGACTGGCAGGTCTGGAGCATCCTGCTCGCCCTGGGACCGGTGGCGTGCCTGGGCGGCGGGCTGCTCGGCGTGCTCACCGGGCGCTGGCTGGGCTTCCCCGGTGCCGCCGCGGTCGTCGTGGTCGTCACCGTCGTGGTCACGATGGTCGCGCAGCTCCCGATCGGCTACGGGGAGCGCTCCGAGCTGCGGCTCTGGGTCCCGTGGGCGATGTTCCACTCCGGCTCGATGGAGGACGGCACAGCCGTGCTGTTCGCCGGCCACCCGCTGTTCTACCTCGGCTACCTGCTCTGCCTCTGCGCCGCAGCGGCGTTGGTGGCGATCTGGCACGACCGCTCGGCCCGCACTCCGGGGCTGCGTACGGCGATCGGCGCGGTCGTGGCTGTCGGCCTCGCCTGCCTGGCGCTGGCCGTGCTGACCGGCTCCTCCGACAACGTCACCTCCGAGCCGATCCCCTACAAGATCTCGGACTGACCATGCGCTGGTGGTACCTGCGCCGCGGCGTCGCGTGGCAGCCCGTCCTGGGCTGCTGCGCGGCGGCTGCGGTCGCGGCGCTGCTGCTGGCGCGGTGGCCGGGCACCGCAGTGCTGCTGCTCCCCGCCCTGCTGGCCGCCCTCGCCGCGTCCGCGGCGTTCCTCTTCGACGAGCCGGCGACCTCCGTCGTCGCCGTCACCCCGCGGGGCGCCACCTGGCGGGCCACCACCCGCCACCTCGCCGCCCTGATCCCGCTGGTGCTCTGGGTCGCGGTGATCGCCCTGCGCCCGGGCGGCCTGGCGCTCTCGCGCCCGGGCTGGTGGCTGCTGGGGACCGCCACGATCCTGCTGGCCACCGGGCTCGGCGCCCTCTCCGCACGTCCCGCCCACCCCACGCCGGGGTCGGTCCTCGCCGGGCTCCTCGTGCTCCTGGTGATCGGCCCGGTCGTCACCGCAGGCTTCCTCGGCGTGCCGATCCCGTTCCCGCTGGAGGGGTTCGGATCGGGGATCCGCACCTTCTGGTTCGTCGTGGGTGGCGTCGCCGTGCTCACGTGTGCGGCAGGGTGTACCCATGGCCGCCCACTCCGACGCCCCCGTCCGGGAGGCAGTGCGCGCCTACGCCCTGCTCCAACCGAGCCTGCGTGAACCCACCCGGCGGTACGTCGAGATGGTGACCACGCTGCTCGACGACGCCGGCATCAACTACCTGACCGTCGACGGCCGCGCCAAGAGCGTCGCGTCGTTCGCCGCCAAGGCCGCGCGCACGGTCGACGACCGGCCGCTCTACACCGACCCGATGACCGAGATCACCGACCAGATCGGCGTCCGGGTCATCACCTACGTCCACCGCGACGTCGACGCGGTGGTCCACCTCTTCGACGACCAGCTGCAGCTGCTCGACGACCGCGACATGGGTGAGGAGACCGCGAGCGAGGGTCGGTTCGGCTACGCCAGCCGGCACCTGCTGGTGAAGGTGACGGACACACCGCCCGCGTCGTACGACGACCTCGTCGGCCACCGCGCCAGCATCCAGGTCCGGACCGTGCTGCAGCACGCGTGGGCGGAGTTCGAGCACGACATCCGCTACAAGGGCACGGTCCCCGAGGAGCACGCGCCCGACCTCGACCGACGCTTCACCCTCGCCGCCGGGCTGCTCGAGCTCGCCGACCAGGAGTTCTCCGCCATCCGCGCCCGGCTCCAGGGCGCCGCCCCCGCGGAGACCCCGGCGGCCGACCCGGTCGACCCGCGGATCTCCGGGCAGGAGCTGGCGGCGTTCCTCGCCGGTCAGTACTCCGACGCCGGCTGGTCCCACACCGACCACTACGGCTGGATCGCCGGGCTCCTGCTCGAGCTCGGCATCACCTCCCTCGACGAGCTGGCCGGCCTCCTCACCTCCGTCGACCCCGATGCGGTCATCCGGCAGATGGGCTACCGCCACCCCGCCGGCGCGGTCCGCCGCCTCGACGACGCCCTCCTCGCGATCTTCGGCCAGCAGTACGTCGACCTCACCGGCAACTCTCACCGGGTCCCCGCGCTGAAGGCCCGGCTGGAGAAGCTGAGCGGGCCTGTGGACAGCTGACGCTGTGGATAACTGACGCCGGCGATCCGCGATCTCGACCATGCTCCATGGGCATGGACGTCCTTCTCGGGTACGACGTGTTCGACACCGTGGTCGCCGACGTCGGCGACGCGATCGGCACCCTCGCCGCCTCCCGTCGTCGTGCTGGCGACGATGTCGCGCGGTTGCTCGACGGCGGCTGGAGCGGTGACGCCGCGGACGCGTTCGCGGTGGCCTGGCAGGAATGGTGCGCGGGTGCCGACCAGGTGCAGGCGGCGCTGACGTCGATCGCTGCCGCGCTGGGGACCACCCGGCGTGAGCTGACGACGGTCGACGACGTCGCCGCGGCGGAGTCGCACGATCTGCTCGGACGGCTCGGCTGATGTACCGCGCCGACCTCGAGGCGATCGACGACGTGGTCCGGCGGCTCCGGGCCACGCACGTCGAGCTCGAGGAGCTCGCGTCGCTGCTCGACCAACGCATCACCGTGCTGCACGAGCACTGGGACGGCGTGGCGGCCGACGCCCACGCCGACACGCACGCCCACTGGGACCACGGCTTCGCCGTCATGCGCGCCGCCCTGGCGGACATGCGGTCGGCCGCGGACACCGCCCACGACAACTACCTCCGGGCTGCCGACACCAACCTGACCATGTGGCGGCGGCTCGGATGATCCTCGAGATCGAGTCCCTCGGGTACGCCGACGCAGCCGGTGCGCTGCTGACCGGCAACCGGGCCGCGGCAGGTCAGCACGACGCGCTGGTCGCCCGGCTCGACGGGCTCGGCGGCATGGCCGGTGACGACGCCACGGCGGCCGACTTCGCCGCGGCGTACGACGCTGCCGCCGGGGATGCGCTGGCGGGACTCGCCGACGTGGCCGCTGCGTTCGCGACCCTGGCGCGGCTGACGAACGGGTCGCTCGCCAACCACCGCCACGCCGAGGCCGCGGCGACGCTGACCCCGGGCGCCGTCGTCCACGACGCCGCGCTCGACCTGCCGCCGACGTCGTACCTCACCGTCCTGCGCGCCACCCCTCCCTCCTCGCTCGGCGGTGACGCACCGCTGCTCACCCCGCAGCAGGCGTGGGTGCTCGACCACGTCGAGGGGTTCGTGTGGCCGGACGCCGACGTCGAGCGGTTGCGCGAGGCGGGCCGGGCCTGGCGCGGCGCCGCGGCCGGCCTCGACGACCTCGCCGCCGACTGCGCCATCGCGTGCGCGGCGTTCGAGACGCAGCGTTCTCCCGAGATCCCGCTCGCGATCGCGGCCACCACCGACCTCCGCGACACCCTCACCGGCCTCGCGGTCTCCTGCGCCGGACTCGGCGCCCACTGCGACGCCCACGCGGATGCCGTCGAGCAGAAGCGCGCCGAGATCCTCGCCCTCGTCCACGAGATCCTCGCGATCGTCGTCGAAGGCATCGTCATCGGCGTCGCCCTCGGCGCCGTCACGGCCGGCATCGGTGCCGCCGGCGGCGCCACCGCCATCGCCGCCCGCGTCGCCGGCTTCTCCCCCCGCTTCGCCGCCATCCTCGCCAGCCTCCGCACCCTGACCGTGAGCACCGCCGCCTCCGTCCGCCTCACCCACGACGCGATCCGGGCGAGGCGGCTCCGGCTCGAGCGCTTCCTCGGCGTCCCGGCCCGGTCCGAGGCCGGGCACCTGACTCTCGGGCACCGCTCGCTGGCAGCCGGGCTGGCTCGCCAGGCACGAGCACTCCGGGAGCCACACGCTGAGTCGTCATGTCGGGAAGACCGCGAGCGAGTTGCGCGAAGAGCGCGTCAGCTGCGCGGAGCACGCGGCGTCATCCTTCGAGGACCAGGCCGACAGCCGAGAACGATCATCAAGCTCACGTCCTGCGGGACAATCGCGCCGGGAGATTGAGCGGTGGCTCGCAGTCCGAGGGCTCGAAAGCTCCGGCTGGACACCTGGCTGCCGCAGCCCACCGGGATCAGTGTCCACCGGCGGCACCCCGAGTTCGTCCACGGCGTCCGAGTCGTCCTGTATCGGGACCCCGGCATGCCCGACGGCTTCCGCGTCCACACCGCATTCCCTCAGCCCTAAGGAAGGATGACTCTCCATGGACACGCCAGCGCTGTACCACCTGATGGGCGCCTACTTTCATGAGGACTGGGATCTGGACGGCACCGAGGACGAGGTCGTCGACGCCTTTCTCGCCGGGGAGCCCCGGTTCGCGCCGTTGCTCGTGAGTGAGATCGAGTCAGTCCTGGACGACGTGTTCCACCGAACGCGAGCTCGAGGAACTGCTCGACACTTTGGGCGGCTGCATACCGGGCCGGATCCGACGTCGGGCGGCTACCGCGGATTCCTCACGCGCATCGCCGCAACAGGCACGGCCTACGTCCGCCGGTGGAACCTGAGGTCGCCGTTCGGCATCCGGTCGTGGGCGTAGCACTTGTCGTGAGCGCGATGGTGGTGGAACGAGCAGAGCAGCAGACCGTCGTCGACGTTGGTCGGTCCTCGGGCGTCGGCCCACGGGATGGAGTGGTGGGCCTCGCACCAGGCGGCCGGGATGTCACACCCGTCAGCACGACACTCGCGGTCGCGGACCGCGAGCGCCTTGCGCATCGCTGGGGTGTGGAACCGCTTCTTGCGGCCGACGTCGAGCGGCTGTGACTCCCCCGAGAGCACCATCGGCACGATGCCGGCGGTGCACGCCAGCCGTCGCGCCTCGCCCACGCTGATCGCGTTGCCACTGGAGAGCCGGGCGACGCCGAGGTCGCTGAGCAAGCGGTCGTGGTCGATCGTGACGACCAGGGTGGCGGCATCCCCGCCGTGTCGTGGGGTGGCGTCCCTGGGGAGTCGCTCGAGGAGGCTGCAGAACCCCTCGGCCAGTAGCCGGCTGTAGGGCAGGCGCTCCCCCGACTCCGGGTCACGCCGGTCCGCCTTCGCGAGCCCGCAGTCCTCGAGGTGGTCCCGACGGGGAGAGGCGTAGGCATGCAGCTGCGTCAGCAGGAGGTCGGCGTGCAACGTCGGCAGGTCGGCCGTCACGCGGGTGAGGCCGTTGCCGAGGTCGCGCCGGGTGACCCGCATCCGCCGACGGGCCCGACGTTCGGCGTCCTCCAGCGCGCGACGCTCGTGCTCCTCCGCGACCTCGGGCGCCACGACGTCCAGGATCCGGCGTCCCAGAACCTTGAGCTCGCGTGGCGTGAACTCGGCCGCCGCTTCGACCAGGTGGGACTCCGCCCGCACCCGCAGCTCAGGCTCGACGTCCTTCGGAAGCTCGTCCAGCGCTCGCACGATCACCTCGGCCTGCGAGCGAGACACCGCACCAGCCGTCACAGCCGCACCGACCCGGGCCCAGCGCTTGGTCACCCCGTCGGCAAGCCGCTGCAGACGTCGTCCCTCCACCGGATCGAGCGCAGCCGGACGCGTCAACCACTGCCCGGCAGAGCGCGCCCCGGCCTCCTCCGCCACGTCTCCCGCGGCCGCGAGCACCCGCAGCCGGAGACCCTCCAGCCGCGAGATCACGCGCGACAGGTCGACCAGCACCGAGGCCTTGGCGTCGGTGGTCAGGTAGATCGGATCCGAGTCGATCGCCTCGTCCACCACCGCGGCCATCCTCGAGACACACCGCCGCAGCGGGTGCTCGATCGGGACGGCTTCCTGACTCATGCGACCACGCTAGAGGCCTCCGGCGACACCTCCGCGCGCCTGTGGACACCCGATGAGACGATTCTGTGGAGAGAATGTGCCCCAGATTGCCCTGCTGCCGCCCACTTCTACCGAGACCCAGCTCGTCCAGGCGGACCATGCGTCTGCTGATCGCGCAACCACGATGACCGGTCAGGCTGACACGGCGTCAGCAGATCCAGTCCGGGAGGCGGCGACCCGCCACCTCTCCGTTCCGCACGTCCGAGTGGCCGACGCGGCATGCGACGCGCCAGGCCTGGGCACCGTCCGCCTCCGGCAAGCGGGGCGCAGGCTCCTGCGTGCGGATCGCCCCGGCACGTGACCGACGTACGGCTCACCCACCCCGGGTGATGCGCAGCAGCCCCGCCGTGGCTTTGCGTGGGTACGACGTCTTCCTACGCGAGGAGTGTGCAATGGCGCTGAACGAGTACGACCCGGGCTCGGCCTTTCCCGGAAGGATCGGCAGAACCGTCGACGACTCGGAGCCGGCCTGGCCGAGGCCCACGCGCGCGGTCCCGGGCACTCCGAACGTGCTGACGATCGTCCTCGACGACACCGGCTTCGGGCAGCTCGGCTGCTACGGCAGCCCGATAGAGACGCCGAACTTCGATGTCCTCGCCGCTGACGGCCTGCGCTACAACAACATGCACACCACGGCGTTGTGCTCGCCCAGCCGCTCCTGCATCCTCACCGGTCGCAACCACCACAGCAACAGCATGGCCGCCATCACCGAGCTGGCCTCCGGCTACCCCGGCTACAACGGCGTCATCCCGTTCGAGAACGGCTTCCTGTCGGAGATGCTGCTCGGGCACGGCTACAGCACCTTCATGGTCGGCAAGTGGCACCTGACGCCCAGCAGCCAGGAGACCGCGGCGGGGCCGTACGACCGCTGGCCGCTGGCGCGCGGCTTCGAGCGCTTCTACGGCTTCCTCGGCGGGGACACGAGCCAGTGGTATCCCGAGCTGGTCTACGACAACCACCAGGTCGAGCCGCCTGCGACCCCTGAGGAGGGCTACCACCTCACCGAGGACCTGGTCGACAGGTCGATCCAGTTCATCAGCGACGCCAAGCAGGTCGATCCCGACAAGCCGTTCTTCCTCCACCTCTGCTTCGGCGCCACGCACGCCCCCCACCACGTCCCGAGGGAGTGGGCGGACAAGTACGCCGGCAGGTTCGACGACGGCTGGGACGCCTACCGCGAGCTGGTCTTCACGAGGCAGAAGGAGCTGGGGATCGTCCCCGCCGACGCCGAGCTCTCCCGGCACGACCCGGATGTCCCCGACTGGGACGCCCAGCCCGAGCCGGCGCGCAGGCTGTTCAGCCGCATGATGGAGGTCTTTGCCGGCTTCCTCAGCCACACCGACCACCACCTGGGCCGGCTGCTCGACTTCCTGCGGGAGCAGGGGCAGCTCGACAACACGATCGTCATGGTGATCTCCGACAACGGCGCCAGCGCCGAGGGCGGCCCCACCGGCACCACCAACGAGGCGCAGTTCTTCAACAACGCCCCGGAGTCCCTCGAGGACAGCCTGAGGGTCATCGACGAGATCGGTGGCCCCAACCACTTCAACCACTACCCGTGGGGCTGGACCTGGGCCGGGAACACGCCGTTCCGTCGCTGGAAGCGAGAGACCTACCGCGGCGGCGCCTCGGACCCGTTCATCGTCTCGTGGCCGCAGGGCATCAAGCCCGCGGGGGAGATACGCACGCAGTACGCCCACATCGTCGACATGGTCCCGACCCTCCTCGACCTGCTCGGGATCGAGCCACCCGCCACGATCAGGGGCGTCACGCAGTCGCCGATCCAGGGTGTCAGCTTCGCGCACACCCTGGATGACGCCGAGGCAGCCAGCGGCCACCACACGCAGTACTTCGAGATGTTGGGTCACCGCGCCATCTACCACGACGGATGGCGTGCGGTCTGCCCGTGGCCCGGACCCTCCTTCGCCGAGGCCGGACTCGGCTTCGGGCAGCCCATCTCGGCGGACAAGCTCACCGAGCTCGACGCGACGGGCTGGGAGCTCTACCACGTGGCCGAGGACTTCGCCGAGAACCACGACGTCGCCGCGGAGCACCGGGACAAGCTCATCGCGCTCATCGGCACCTGGTACGTCGAGGCAGGCAAGTACGGAGTCATGCCCGTCGACGGCAGCGGCCTGGCCCGCATGGCCGCCGAGAAGCCCCTGGTCTCCGTGCCACGGGAGCGCTACACCTACCGGCCGAACACGCAGTCGATCCCGTTCTGGGCCGGCGCCCGCGTGCTGAACCGACCGCACAGCATCACGGCCACCGTGGAGCTGCCGGAAGGAGGGGCCGAAGGTGTGCTGCTCTGCCAGGGCACCGCGGCCGGCGGGTACTCCCTCTTCCTCAAGGAGGACAGGCTGCACTACGTCCACAACTACCTCGGCCGCGGGATGCACCGCGTCACGTCACCCGAACCGGTCTCGCCCGGTGCCCACGAGCTGCGCTTCGAGTTCGAGCCGACCGGCGAGCCCGACCTGGCGAACGGCCGTGGCACACCTGGCCGGATGCAGCTCTACGTGGACGGGACCCTCGTCGCCGAGGAGCAGGCGCCGGTGACCATCCCCTTCGCCATCAACCCGGGTGCACTGAGCTGCGGGCACAACCCGGGCTCCCCCGTCACCCCGGACTACACGTCACCGTTCCGGTTCACGGGGACCCTGCGCGAGGTCGTCATCGACGTCTCCGGTGACCTCATCACCGACAGCGAGAGCGAAGTACGCATGGCGATGGGCCGACAGTAGGAGCCTGCGGTGTCCTCGGCTCAGGGCCGAGGACGCCGCGCGAGGTGGCGGCACGTCGCGAGCAGGCTGGCTTCGGCCCAGCGGACGTCGGCGAGGAGCCCGACGATCCCCGTCACCCGCGGGTCGGAGCGATCGGCCGGCTGAGAGCCGCTCCCAGCCCCCCACGGCAGCACCCGGCAGCACGGAGAGCACGGCTGACAGCTCCTGCCGGTCGCGGGCGGCAAGGGCGAACCGAGCCAGCAGCGCCGGCGTGAAGCGCCGCCAGGGGTACGGCGCCAGTGCCTCGCACAGGGCAGCGACGACGCGTCGTCGCTGGGTGTCCTCGCGTCCACGGTCGTCCTCGCGTCGCGGTCATCCCCCGTGGGTGAGGCGCCACGGTCGGCGACACAGAGGTGGTTCCCGAGGACCACCCGGACCTGATGGTAGTGCAGGTGATGGTCACATGACCCCGGCCGCGTCGCCGGTCGCCTTCCACGTCATGTCGAAGCCGACCGGAGCCATCTGCAACCTCGACTGTGAGTACTGCTTCTTCCTGTCCAAGGAGCAGCTCTACCCGGGCAGCGACTTCCGGATGGATCGCGCAGGTCCACGAGGCCTACCTCAGCCAGCTCCTCGCGGCCCACGAGGGAGCCGACGAGGTCGTGGTCGCCTTCCAGGGCGGTGAGCCGACCCTGATGGGCCTGGACTTCTTCCGGCGCACCCTCGACCTGGAGGAGAAGCTCCGCACGACCCGGTCAGCGGATCCTCAACACGATCCAGACCAACGGCACCCTGCTCGACGACGAGTGGGGAGCGTTCCTCCGCGAGCACGGCTTCCTGGTCGGGGTGTCGATCGACGGACCCGCGCGAGATGCACGACGCCTACCGGGTCGACAAGGGCGGCAAGCCGACCTTCGACCGGGTGATGCGCGGCATCGACGTGCTCCGGCGGCACGACGTCGAGTGGAATGCGCTCACGACCGTCAACGCCGCCAACGGTGACCACGGCCGCGAGGTCTACACGTTCCTGCGCGACGAGCTCGGAGTCCAGTTCATCCAGTTCATCCCGATCGTGGAGCGGGCCACCCCCGAGCTGCTCCCGCCGGCCGACCGCTGAACGCGCTCCGGCGGCGCCCGCTCTACCGCAGCAGGGCGACCTGGTGACCCACCGGACCGTCGGCGCCGAGCAGTACGGACACTTCCTCGTCGAGGTCTTCGACGAGTGGGTCCGTCACGACGTCGGTGACGTGTTCGTCCAGATGTTCGACACCACCCTCGCCCACTGGCTGGGCATGGACCAGGCCGGCATGTGCGTCCACGCCCGAGACCTGCGGGACCGCGCTGGCCCTCGAGCACAACGGCGACCTCTACTCCTGCGACCACTACGTCGAGGACGGACTACCTGCTGGGCAACATCGCCGAGGGCCGCACCCTGCTCGCAGCTCGTCGCCTCGCCGCAGCAGACGGCGTTCGGCGACGCCAAGCTCGACACGCTGCCGCAGTACTGCCGCGACTGCGACGTCCGCTTCGCCTGCAACGGCGGCTGCCCGAAGGACCGCTTCCTCACCACGCCCGACGGCGAGCCCGGGCTCAACTACCTGTGCGCCGGCTACCAGCGGTTCTTCCGCCACGTCGACGAGCCCATGCGGGTCATGGCCGACCTGCTGCGACGAGGTGAGGACGCCACCGGCGTGAAGGAGTGGTACGCCGATCACGCCTCGTGACCGGGCTCGAGGTCCTCGACGTCGGTGAACGCGAGGCCCGGCGCACCCTCGCCGACGTCGACCACCACTGGCTCGAGCAGGTGGGCCGTGTGGTCGCCCCACGCGTGACGTTCCACCACGCGCCCGACCAGGACCCGGGGACACCCGTCGAGCAGCGGTACGCCGCCGGGCCCCTCGCGCCACGGCCAACGGTCGAACTTGTCCACCTCGTCCCCGGTCTCGCTGCCGAACAGCTCGGCCAGGTCACGCTGGTCGGCACCCAGCAGGTGCACCGCCAACAGCTCCGCATCCTGGGCGACGCGGTGGGTGCAGTTCTTGTCGGAGAGGCAGACCAGGAACAGCGGCGGCTCCATGCTGACCTGGCTGGCGAACCCGACCAGGCACCCGGCCCGCTCGTCGCCGGCCACGGTCGTCACCACCTGCATCGGCGAGGCCAGCCCCTCGACGAAGCGGTCGAACTCAGTGCGGTCCACCCCGCCATCGTGCCATCGTGTCCGCGTGCCTGTGGATGACCGTTCGCGCGATCGCGCGGCGAGGGCAGGCTCGACGCCATGACCTTCCAACCGACGATCCGATCCCAGTCCGACCTCCACGAGGCGTGGTCCACGCTCATGCAGCCGCTCGGCTTCTCCGGCCACAGCGTGTGGCTGATGATGCTCGACCCCGACGGCCGGCCGGTCCCGCACCTCACCGAGATCGAGGAGGCGGTGCACCCGCCGGAGGGCGAGGAGCTCACCGGGCTCGCCGAGATGTTGCGGATGCTGCGCGAGGAGATCGTTCCCGACGGCCGGTTCGCCTTCCTGCGCTCGCGTCCCGGCGACGGAGGGATCACCGGGGCTGATCGCGCCTGGGCCTCCGCCCTCTACGAGGCGGGCCGGATCGCCGGCGTACCGGTCGAGGTGGTCCACCGCGCGTGCGACGTCGACCTGGTCCCGATCCCGGTGGACGAGGTGCTGGCCGAGTCCGCCTGAGGAACAACCCGCTACCCGGCCCGGTGCCGTTGCGCTTCTCGCGCGGCTGCTCCTCGGCCGGCTTCCGGTCGGGCGGCGGGTCCTCCACCGTCGCGACCTCGGTGATGAAGTCGTCGACGGCAGCGGAGATCTCGTCGACCACCCGGGTCTGGAGCAGGCCGATGACCAGCAGCGCCGCCAGCGCCAACGTCACCGCCTGCAGCACGACCCGCACCGGCCAGGGCATGGCGCCGCGCACCGAGGGCGCCTCCGAGGGCGCCGCGGCGGGTGGCGCCGGTCGCAGCCGGGTCTTCAGCACGTCCGCGACCTGCTGCACCTGCTCGGGGCCCAGGACCGGCGGTCGGCTGGTGAGGATCTCCTCCACGTTGCTGGTGGCGCTCAGCATCACGTTGCTCGCCCACCCGGTGACCGGCGCGTGCCGTTCCAGGCAGAGCACGGGCTGCACCGGCACGTCCGGGACCAGCGCGAGCACGTCGGCGGCGGCCTCGGCCACGTCGGTGACGTCACGTCGGCGGGGCGTCCACCAGTGGAGCTCGCCGCCGGTGACCGACACCGGTCCGGGCCACTTCGTGCGGGAGACCACGAAGACGCCACCCGGTCCCACCAGCACGTGGTCGAGCGTCCCGCGACGCCGGCCGGGACGGGCCAGCTCGTGGAGCACGACCCACCCACGCCATGACAGGGCCGCCAGGGCCCCGACGGCGCTGGTGTCACGGGTCATGGCCGCAGGCTAGGACATCCGCGGCGCGGAACGCTCAGGCTCGCGGCACTCGCCGCCGTCGGGCCGACGGGTCCGCAGCGCTGTCCCGTCGGTGTAGGCCACCATCCTGCTGAAGACGGCGTTGGCGCTGCGCAGCGAGGTGGCCGGCGGCGTCGACGGACTCCTCCAGCAGCCGCAGCAGGTCCCGCGCCGCGACCGAACCCAGCGAGGCGGCCGCCTCGGCGCACGTGACGGCGACGTCGCGGACGACCCTGCCCTCGACCGTCCAGAGCGTCTCGAAGTGCCGGTCGGCGTCGGGCAACCCGCCCTGCCCGGGCAGCTCCCACGCCACCAGCGCCGCGGCGAAGGTGGGGGCGTCGTGGACCACGATCCACTCGCGCAGCAGCGGGGAGTCCGGCGCGAGCGCGACCAGCGCCGGCCTGGCCTCGTCGTCGTGCTCCGGGAAGTCCGCCATCGCGAGCGAGCCCCTGGCCGTGCGCGCGAACTCGCGCCAGCGCTCGGCGGACTGCCCGAAGTAGCGCCCGCGCTGGAAGGTCCCGACCAGCACGCCGCGGGACGCCAGCGCCGTCGCCTCGTCCTCGATCGCCCAGGACAGCGCCAGCAGGGTGCTCTTCTTGAGCGTGTACGACGTCAGCTCGGGGTGGCGCAGGCTGAGGGAGGCGAAGATCGAACCGCTCTGGGTGACGTCCTCGGCGCGGCGCGCGACGCCGATCGCCTGCTCGAGGCGGGTGCCGCGGTCCCGCTCCTCCAGCACCCGGCGTACGGCGCGGACGTCCGCGCCCGTGTAGCGACGGTGGCCGCTGGGCAGCCGGGTCGGCTCCGGGAAGCCGAACCGGGTCTCCCACGTCCGCAGCAGCTGGGGCGACAGGCCGGTGTGCTCGGACAGCTCGCCGATGGTCAGCAAGGTGTCGTCCGAGGGCGTGGCCACAACGCCCGATGCTGCCAGACCTCGTTCGCTGCTCGGCGTACGCATGACTCCACCATATCTCAATATTGTGTTTAGGTTCTTGTTTAGTTATGGTGAGGAGGTCCACGCACCACTCACAGGAGGGAAGCACCATGCGCAAGCACCTCGTGACCGCCGTAGCCCTCGCCACGGCCGCCGTCACCACCGCGTCACTCACCACCCCCGCCGCCTCGGCCCAGGCCGCTCCCCGCGGCACCACCAGCCTCGCCGAGGTCCTCGCGGCCGACGGCCTGGAGTTCGACGAGAGCTGGAAGGACTTCGACATCCTCGACCAGGCCGTCAACGACGTCATCGCGGCCAAGCCCGACAGCCCGGTCGCACTGCTGGCCGACGGCACCGTCAAGCTGACCGCGTTCGCCCCCACCGACCGCGCCTTCCGGCGGCTGGTCGAGGAGGTCGCCGGCACCAAGCCCGAGGACGAGGCCTCGACCTACGAGCTCCTCTCCACGGTCGGCGTCGACACGGTGGAGAGCGTGCTGCTCTACCACGTCGTCCCGGGCGCTCCGATCACCTACCGGGCCGCGAAGAAGGCCGACGGCGCCAAGCTCGAGACCGCGAACGGCGCCAAGCTGAAGGTCGACTACCGGCAGAAGTCGGGCCGGGTCTTCCTGGTCGACAAGGACCGCGACGCGAAGAACGCCTACGTCATCCCGGCCGCCAAGAACATCAACAAGGGAAACCGGCAGATCGCCCACGGCGTCTCCGCCGTGCTGCGTCCGTTCGACCTCTGACCCTGAGGCTCGCGAGCTGTCCTCCGCGAGCGTTCCCGAGCGCGTCCACCCGCCCGTCACGTCACGGCCATGAGGCTCACCCAGCCTCATGGCCGTGACCCCCTCACCGGTCCTCACCATCGCCCACCGCGGCGCCAGCGCCTACGCCCCCGAGAACACCCTCGCCGCCCTCCGCGCCGCCGTCGAGCTGCGCTGCGACCTCGCCGAGGTCGACGTGCAGCGCACCCGCGACGGCGTCCTGGTGCTCGTCCACGACACCGACCTCGGCCGCACCACCGGTCGCGCACCGCCGGGTCGCCGACGTCACCTACCGCCGAGCTGCACCACGCTCGACGCCGGCTCGTGGTTCTCCCCGGTGTACGCCGGCGAGCGGATCCCCACGCTCGCGCAGGCCCTCGACGTCGCTCGGCGGCACCGGCACCGGCCTGCTGCTCGAGGTCAAGCACCCCGGCCCGCTACCCCGGCATCGCCGCCGACGTCGCCCGCACCCTCCGCGCCCGTACCGACCGGCCGTCGCCGCCGGCCAGCTCGTCGTGCAGTCCTTCGACCACGGCGTGATGCGTGACTTCGCCCGGCTCGAGCCGGACGATCCCGGTCGGCCTCCTCGGCCACCCGCCGCGTCCGCCGGCTCCCCGCGCCTCGCCACCTGGGCCGCGCCACGTCAACCCCCGCCACCGCCGCGCCACCGCCGGCCTACGTCGACGCGGTCCACGCCGCCGGCATGTACTGCCTCGTCTGGACCGTCGACGACGACCCCGACCTCCACCGCGCCCTCGTCCCTCGGCGTCGACGGCATCATCTCCAACCGCCCCGACGTCCTGCAGCGGCTGGCGTCCGACCGTCTCGTCGCCGCCTGGGCTCAGCCCAGCGCCTCGGCGTACGCCGCCTCCAGCGCCTCGGCGTCCAGCGACCGCACCACCCGCACGTCACCGTCCCCCTCGCGGACCAGCCGCCCGGGGACCGTGTCGTCGAGGACCCAGCGTCCGGCCGTCGTCTCCGCGCCACCCGTGACGAGGGCGGCGGCGGTCGCGAGGTCCCACCAGGCGGGGTAGTCGATCGTGGCCGCGACCTGGGACACCACCGGCGCCGAGGCGACGACGTCCGGCGTGCCCTCGGGGATGGCGTCCTCGGGCACGATCGTCACCGGTACGCCGGCCGCGAGGACGGCCTCGAACCCCGCAGGGTCCGCGGCGGCGTTCCACTCGGCGACGCCGTCGACCGGCTCCCCCTCGACCGAGCCGCCCATCGCGTGCACGCCGGCGAGCCGGGCGAACGCCCGCGGCGCCGACGAGGCGAGCTCGGCCGCCGTCGTCATCGGACCGAGCGCGACCAGCACCAGGCCGTCGTCCCGGCGGGCGAGCCGGGCGACCAGCGCCGAGGCCGGGCCGGACTCGGCCACCCGCGTGGCGGGAGACCGCGTGATGCCGGTCCCGGTCGCGGCGAGCTCTCGCCACTCCTCGGGGAAGGTCAGGCCGCCGATGCCGGCGCCGTGCAGGCGATCGGCACCGGTTGCTCCTCGAGCAGGGTGAGCAGGTCGGCGACGAGGTCGACGCCGCGGTCGCACCCGACCAGGCCACCGCCGGCGACCGTGATCGCCTCGACGTCGACGTCGGGGTGCCGCAGCAGGAAGGTCAACGCCGCCAGGTCGTCCCCGCCGAGATCGGTGTCGACCACGACCGGGGTGGCTCCCGCCGACGTGGGCCGGGCGGCGCTGAACGCCACGCTGCACCTCCCCGTCCCCGTCGTACGGCGCCGCGCAGCCGGTCAGCGCGAGCGCCGTCCCGACGGCGCCGGTCAGCGCGCGCCTCACGGGGCCACCACCAGCTGCATCACGACCGCACCGACGGCGAGCACGCCGCCGGCCACGAGCAGCGGCCGACGCAGCCGGCCCGGTGCCGCAGCCGCGACGAGCAGCGCGGTGAGCGCCACGACGTAGAGGTCGTGCCACGCCGCGAGCTGCGGCGAGACCACCATCCGCGCCCAGTGGTCCTGGTACTCGCCCGGCGCCGAGAGCAGCCAGTCCGAGGGGAAGGTGGTGGGGTCGGCGTCGGCCGGGCCGACCTCGACCAGGTTGGGCTGGACCTGCAGCGGCGTCAGCAGGTGGACGACCGGGCCCTGGAACAGCCAGTAGGTGCCACCGACGAGGAACCAGTACAGGAACACCAGCACGTGGCGACGCCAGCTGCGACCGCACCAGGTGGACCACCGCCGCGCCGAGGGCGATCGCGAAGCAGGCCAGCAGCACCGGCTGCAGCAGCTCCGGCAGGGAGTAGTGGGCGTGCCTGGTCAGGCCGGGCTCGTCGCCGAGCCGGACGCCACCGGAGGCACGCAGGTAGATCGCGGCGCCGGCGACGATCGCCGTCACCAGCCCGACCAGCGGCAGGCTCGCCCAGCAGCCGCGCCGCGGCGCGGCCGCCGGTGCCCAGCGGCGCGTCCTCGGCCACGGCGGCCCGCTCCCGGCCGAAGGTCGTCACGGCCGCCATGGAGAGACCGAGCAGCAGCGGGGTGAGCGCGGTCAGCAGCCCCTCGTAGCGGGCACTCGCCCAGTCCTCCGCGGCCACGCCCTGCAGCCACCAGAGCGAGAGCAGCAGTCCCAGCCACGGCGCCGGGTGCCGCAGCATCCGGCGGGCCTCGACCCGCGCCAGCTCGGCGGTCGGCGGCCGCGGTGCGGCGACGCGCGGCCGGGCGAGGGTGATGATGTCGTTCATGTGGTTCTCCTCCATACGAGTGCGGCCACGGCCGCGGTGATCACGATCCACGGGTGGTGCTGCCAGGCCAGCAGCACGTCCGCGAGGTCTTCGTCGAGCTGTCCGCCGACGCGTGCCGCGGCGGACCAGGCGAGGGGTACGGCGACCCCGGCCGCGCCGCCGACCGCGATCCCGGTCGCGAGCAGCGCCAGCATCGGCGCCAGCGGCCAGCCCGGTCCCGGGGCGCCGGTCTGGCCCGGCCACAGGTAGCCCAGCCACACCACGACGGCGGCCGGGACCAGCAGCACCAGTCGTTGCGCCCGCCGGGTCGCCGCCGAGGCCGGCAGCGCCGCCATCAGGTCGGCGGCCCGGTCCGGCAGCCCCGCCACGGTCGCCGCGGCGACGGCGCCGGCGGCGATGCCACCATGCCGAGCGGCCACCGGTCGACGTACGCCGTGAGGGCGGACATCCCGACCAGGACACCGGCGACCGCGGCCAGCGGCAACCACCCGACGGCCCGGGCCGTCGGGACGAGCCAGGCGGTCATCAGCGGTGCTCGTGCCGGGCGAGCAGCAGGTAGCCGTCGTCGAGCGTCGGGTCGACCTCCTGCGCGCCGGCGGGCGGGTCGCCGAGGTGGCGGTAGCTGCCGGTGGCGGTGAGCCAGCTGCGGATGGCGGCCGGGTCCTGCCGGTCGTCCTCCCAGACCCGGCCGACGGCCAGGCCGGCCAGCTCGGCCGGCGTACCGGTGAAGTGGACCCGGCCGTCGAACACCACGTAGACGCGGTGGCACAGCGCGCTCACCTCGGACACGTTGTGGGTCGACATCAGCACCGTGCTCGACTGCGAGATCAGCGAGCGCAGGCCGAGCCGCTGCTCGGGGTCGAGCCCGTTGGCGGGCTCGTCGAGCACCAGCAGCTCGGGGCTGCCGATCAGCGCGGCCGCGAGCGCCACGCGCTGCTGCATGCCGCCGGAGAGCTGGCGGATCTTGCGGTGCATGACGTCCTCGAGGCCGACCTGGGTCAGCACCCGGCGCACCTCGTGGCGACGCCAGTCGCGGTCGGTGTGCTCCTTGAGGATGGCGACGTAGTCGACCAGGTCGAAGGCCGTGAAGCCGGGATAGAGCGCGGGCGACTGCGGCAGGTAGCCGAGCCGGCGCCGGATCTCGGTGCGCTGCTGCGGGTCGGCCGCGTCGAGCCCGAGCAGCCGCAGCTCGCCGGAGTCGGGCGCGAGCACGGTCGCCGCCATCTTCAGCAGCGTGGTCTTGCCGGCGCCGTTGGGCCCGAGCAGCCCGATCACGCCCCGGCCGGCGGAGACGGAGATCCCGTCGACGGCGGTCCGGCGGCCGTAGCGCTTGACGACGTCGGTGACCTCGATCAGGGCGGCGGTGGTGGTGTCGGTCATGGTCATGCGTTCCTCCGGTAGGCGACCGCGTCCCGACGGACGACGGTGAGGGCGAGGGCGGCCAGGGCGACCGCGAGGGCGGTGGTCTGGGCGGCGGGGCTGGCGATCAGGTCGATGAAGACCTCCGGCCGCAGGCTGCGGCGGACGGTCACGGTGCCGACCACGGCGACGCCCCAGCCGAGGCTGAGCCCGGCCGCGACCTGCACCGGGTCGACCCGGGTGGTGCCGGCCAGCAGCACCAGCGCCGCCAGCGCCAGGCCGGGCAGGCACCAGGCGGCGCCGAGGGTCATCGGGACGTCGGCGGCCCAGCGGTCGACGGCGAGCAGCACGCCGAACGCCAGCGGCAGCGCCACCACCGAGACGAGCAGCGCGCGGACCGTGACCAGCCGGAGCCCGGCGCTGGGCGCGGCGAGGCTGATCTCGCCGGCGGGGTCGACGCGGTCGCGGTAGGCGACCGCGACGGCGGCCATCGGCGCCAGCGGCGCCAGCACCAGCAGCGACACGACGCCCGCGTCGCCCGCGGCCATCGCGGTCACGAACGGCACCAGCCCGACGAGTACGACGGCGGCGAGCGCCGCCTGCAGCAGCGCCGGCGTCGCGACGACCGACCGGGCGAACCAGTGGCCGGGCCGGTCGACGTCGTCGGCGAGCCGGGCCCAGGCCCGGTCGATCTCGGCGTCCGGCGTGCGGGCGGCGAGCGTCGGCGCGGCAGTGCGCGCACCGGAGCAGGTGGGCCTCGACCGAGGCGGCCAGGGCGCGGTGCGCCGTACCGCTCTCGTACGCCGCGAGCTCCTGCTCGCCGGCGTGCCACTCTCGGGGTTCGGTGGTCACAGCAGTGCCTCCCTCAGCTCGGTGCGGGCCCGGCTCATCCGGCTCTTGACGGTGCCGGCCGGGATCCCCAGCAGCTCGGCGGCCTCGCGGGTCGAGAGGCCGTCGAGGACCGTCGCCTGGACGACGGCCATCAGCTCGGGTGACAGCCGCTGCATCGCCAGCCCGACGTCGCCGTGCTCGACCCCGAGCAGGACGGCGTCCTCGGCCGACGGCGAGTGCTCCTGGCGGATGCTCTTGACAGCCGCTCGACCACGGACTTCCGCGGCCGCAGCCGGTGGAGCAGGGTGCGGATCGCGATCCCCCACAACCAGGCCGCGACCTCCCCGTCGCCGGAGTACCTGCCCGGCTTCTGCCACACCACCAGGAAGGTGTCGTTGACGACCTCGGCCACGACGTCGGGGTCGCTGCACCGCTGGCGCACCCGCGCCGCGAGCCACGGCTGGTGGCGGAGGAAGAGCTCGTGGAGCGCTCCCCGGTCACCGGCCGCGACGTCCGCGAGGAGCTCGCGGTCGCTCGGTGCCTGCTGGTCGACTGTCACATCCTCTTTGTGCCATCCAACGGCCGGATCGGTTCACGGATCCGGAGAATTTCTCCGACCATTGACCTCCCGACGACTTGGTAGGAAACTCACCAATGTTCCGGCACCGCGCTGCCGGTGGTGATCCTGATCAACGCCTGGCAGTGGGTCGGCTTCCCGATGCTGCTCTTCGGCGTCGCGCTGGTGGCCAACCGGTTCCTGTGCCGCCGGGAGGCGGAGCTGTCGTGACCACCACCCTCGCGCCGACCCGGCCGGCCCCGACCCGCACGCCGCCGCCCGCTTCGACGGCGCCGGCGAGTTCCGGATCTTCGCGCAGGTCATGGTGCCCCTGGTCAAGCCCGCCCTCGCCACCGTCGCGATCTTCCAGTTCGTCCAGCTCTGGAACGACTTCTTCTTCCCGCTGGTGCTGCTGCGGAGCACCGACAAGTACACCCTCCCCGTCGGCCTCACCAACTTCTTCGGCGAGTACCAGACCGACTGGGGCGCCGTCTTCGCCGGCCTCACCATCACCACCGCCCCGCTGGTCATCCTCTTCCTCTTCCTCACCCGCCAGATCGTGACCGGGCTCGTGG